>JBMOMZ010000076.1:0-43720 GCA_049324755.1 Pseudomonadota bacterium | reverse complement strand
TGTTTCAAACCATCGTCCAAATACTCTTTAATCTGATATCGTTCGTCTTCAGTGAGATGCGTGTAGCTCATTCGTTGCAACTTTGACTTGCCGGTCAAGAGGCGGCGATGCTACCGCATCTCACCCCCTGATCGTTTTTTAATCAACGTTGCACTTCGAACTTGAATCCGCCGTCATTTACGAAGTCTCATTTTGTTTGACAACACCGAAGAGCCCGTAGGACGGATCATGATCCGCCATTTTTTGCACCCGACAAAACGGTGCGTCATGACGCACCCTTCGCTTGCTGAAGTATCACCGGAGCCAAATATTTCTGGACGGTGAGAGCAAGAGGAATCCATCGCCTGAGTAGCCCGGAACAAGCGCAGCGGGTTCCGGGGAAAAGATCCCGGGTCATGCTGCGCACGACCCAGGCTACGCTTGCTGTCATCAAGCTAAATTTTCACCATATAGAAAGGACGGCATTTCACCTTTGCTGATCTTTTTTGTCAGAATGAACGGGAAAAGCGATGTTATATACATCCTAACGGCAATCAGGTGAAGTACCAAAAAGAGCACGAAAGCTAAAACAGTGACAACAACGTCAACAAGACTGGAGCGATATGAACAAATAATAAAAGCGAAAATCAGTCCTAGTAAAATTTCGGTCAAGACGCAAAGAATTTTGATTTTGCTGGTGCCGGCAACAATTGCACGGTCAACATCCGCTATCGATCCGTGCTTCAAAACATCAAGGGCTGTCCTTGTTAAGGTGACTGTTTTTCTCTCCAAATCTATAAACTGGCCTAAAAATTTCGTTGAGAGGTGAAAGGTCGTCTTTTGAAAATAAATCAGCAAATAGAGAAATAACGCGCAGCACATAAGTTGCCAAAGCGCTATGTCTGCAATGAACCCACTATCCCAATCAAAAATACGAACCGGTTTGGATTTTAGTAAGTACAAGTAGAGCCCATTAGTGCCCGTTGACGCGATGAATTTAAAGCAGATAACGAACAATACAAATATCGCTACTCTATGAAAGGGCAGCTTTTGGCTGGCACTTTCAATGTAATTGTCTTTCAAATCTTCGACAAATGAACTCATACGAGTATGTCAACAAAAAACACATCACCAGCCTCAGGGTCGAATGCCCCATATTCAAGGATTGGACTGCCGTAAAAAATAATGTCCAAATTTCCTTCGAATCCTGGAATCACTTTGTTTAATGCAGTTTCGTCCGCAAACCACAAGTTACAAGTCTTTCCTGTCACATTCAGCGTTACTTCGCCTTTTAAGTTTCGCTTGCTAAGACCTTCAATTCGGCCAGTGTAGATAATCGGCTCACCTAGCGTTCGTCGGGATACCACTTTGTTGAACTTGACGGCGGCCTCTCTATCAAAATGAAATTCCATCGTAGAGTTCGGCACGCCGAACTCAAATCCAATGGTGCTGTCTCCGGACGATTTTGACCTTACGGTAGCTAAAGCCTGGTTTATCTCTCTGACAATGGCGCGATCCCCATATCGTCTAACTACCGCGTTGTCACCTAAAATCGTGCTTTCGTCGTAAGCAACCGGAAAAACAGCACCATTTTGAATTTGCTCCTTTCTTCTTATTGCCTGATCTTTCAGTTGGGACAAATTGTAATCACCTTCTTCAAAATCAGCTTCGAATGCTTCCTGAACGGCCCCTCTAATTCTTCGGGTTAGAAGCTCTATCAACTCGTCTAGATTCTTAAAAGTAATGCGAAAACTACCAATTTCAATCTGATCGTATAGGAGTTCTACTTTTTGATAGTCTGCTGATTTCATCCTGGCGTGCTTCCAAAGCTCGCCGTAGTGCTGTTCTATAAATGCCCTATCGTATGCGTTCTGCAAATGAATAATTGACTTCCCAAGAGTTCGCATCGAGACGCGATTATCCTTGGCAAGCTGCCCATCAAAATGCAGCAACAATGTGGACATAAGTAAAATCCCTATCTATACGTCATGAAAACTCAGTTTAAGTGCCTACCAAACATCACAATCATGGAAGGTTTGGCTTCGCAAGCCCAACCCGACCAATAATTCACTTCACCATCGCCTGCATCTTCCCAAACGCCGCCTTCATCGCGTCCGACGGCTCCTTGTCCAGCTTGCTGCCAATCACAATCGCGATACAGGCCAAGGCAAAGCCCGGCACCATTTCGTAGAGACCGAACCAGCCGCCGTTGCGCCAGATGATCACAGTGACGGCGCCAACCAACATGCCGGCGAGCGCGCCGTTGCGGGTCATGCGTGGCCAGAGCAGCGAGAACAGTACGACCGGGCCGAAAGCAGCACCGAAGCCGGCCCAGGCGTAGCCGACCAGGCCGAGCACGCGGCTTTCCGGATTCGAGGCAATGCCGATTGCCAGTACCGCAACGGCGAGCACCATCAGGCGGCCGAACCAGACCAGTTCTTTTTGCGAGGCGTTCGGGCGCAGGAAGGCTTTGTAGAAATCTTCGGTCAGGGCTGAGGAGCAAACCAGCAGCTGGCAGGAGAGGGTGCTCATCACCGCGGCGAGAATCGCGCTCAAGAGAATGCCGGCGATCCACGGATTGAACAGCACCTGTGCGAGCGTGATGAACACGGTTTCGCGGTTCGCGGTGACCGGTGCGGCTTGCTCGGGGTGCGCAGCAAAGTAGGCGATGCCGAAGAAGCCGACCGCCATGGCGCCGAACAGGCAGGCGATCATCCAGGTCATGCCGATGCGGCGGGCGTTTTTCATGGTGGCGTAATTTTCCGCGGCCATGAAGCGGGCAAGGATATGCGGTTGGCCCATGTAGCCGAGGCCCCAGGCCATCAGCGAGACAATGCCGATGAAGGTGGTGCCGCGGAACCAGTCGGTGTAGTTCACATCGACCGCTTGAATGGTGCTGATCGCTTGATCAAAACCGCCGAGACTGACCAGCACCATGATCGGCGCCAGCAGCAGCGCGAAGATCATCAGCGTGGCTTGCACGGTGTCGGTCCAGCTCACGGCCAGAAAACCGCCGATGAACACGTAAATGATGGTGGCGGCGGCACCGGCCCACAGCGAGACGCCGTAGGACAGACCAAAGGTTTCCTGAAACAGGCGGGCGCCGGCGACCATGCCGGAGGCGCAGTAAATGGTGAAGAACACCAGAATCACAATCGCCGCAAGCACGCGCAGGATCTTGCTGTGATCTTCAAAGCGGTGGGTGAAGTAATCGGGCAGCGTCAGCGCGTTGTGGGTGATCTCGGTGTACACGCGCAGCCGGCCGGCGACCATATACCAGTTGAACCAGGCGCCGATGATGAGACCAATGGCGATCCAGCTTTCCGACAGACCGGCGGCAAAAATGGCGCCGGGCAGACCCATCAGCAACCAGCCGCTCATGTCCGAGGCGCCGGCGCTCATCGCGGTGACAAATGAACCGAGGCTGCGGCCGCCGAGAATGTAATCGGACAGGTTGTTGGTGTACCGCCAGGCGGCAAAGCCGATGGCGATCATGGCGACGATGTAGACGACGAAGGTGACGGTAGTCGGGTTACTGAAGTCCATTGGCGGTGGGCCTTGTTATGGTTGTCCGGCGTGTGAGTGGCGGCCGCCTGCGACGGTCGCGCCAACGTGGCTGCATTCTGCGGGCAGATGGCGCGGCCGGCAATCGTGCGCAGCAGCAGGTCGGACAGGCGCGGCCCCGTTTGATGCGTGCCCGGTTCAGCAGATGCCGGTGCTACAGGTGTTCGGTTCGGCGGATGTTCGGTTCTACCGCTGCCCGGCCCGGCCGCTATCAGCCGCCGCTGGCTGCGGCGATGACACCCTGCACGTGCTGCCCGTATCGCCAATAGGCATAGGCAGCGGCCAGTAATGCCAGCGCGATCAGCGCGAGATAAGTCAGCAGGCGCCGACGCCGGACCGCGCCGGCAGCGACATAGCGGCGCCCACCGTTGACCAGCTGTTTTGGCCAGCACCAGATCAGCACGATCAAATTGGCGAGCCAGGCGGCCAGCAACAGCGGCAACACAAATGCAGCGACATAGGCGAGGGTGGCGATCAGGTTATCGACGGTCGACAGCGGACCGCGGACATCCTGCAACTGATACAGCGCCAGCAACAGGACAATACAGACAACGGTCAGCGTACCGACGGTGCTGACCGTATCGCGAAAAGCGGCTTCATTGGCTTGGGGCTCATCGAGCATGGCAATGGCGGCAGCGTGCGAGCGTGCCGCCATGCTAACGGCTTTCGCCGGAGGCGTCAGCCGTTCCGGTCAGGTTGATCCTTCCACCCGGTGATCATGGCTGGCACCAGCTTTTCCTTGTGCAGGCGGCTGGCGAGTGCGATGCCAACAATGTGCAGGCCGACCAGCAGCAAAGTCAGGTTGGCGAATAACTCGTGGACATCTTCCCACTGCTCGTGCAGCGCGTGCGCGGCGCTGTCGGCTTCGACCCCGCCTGATTCCGTCTCCCGGTCGTCATCATCGCCTCCATCGTGGGCACGAACGCTGACCGTGTCGACGGCGGCGCGTTCGGCATCGGCCTCGGCGCCTGCACTCAGAAATGGCAGATCGCCGTTCATCGCCAGACCGGTGAACACGGTGCCGCTCAAACTGAACAGCAAGCTAAACACCATCAAGGCGCCAATCGGATTGTGGCCGAGGTAATGCTTGGCCTTGCCGAGTTTGCTGTCACGCACATACGTCAGCGTTTCGGCCGGCGAAAACAGAAAACTGCGGAAGCGCGCAAACGGCGCCCCTGCGAAGCCGCCGCTGACAAAGCCCCACACCAGCCGGAACAGAATCAAGCCGGTGACGACGTAACCGGAATAGACGTGCACCGGCGTGTCTTCCTCGCCGCTGAGGTAAGCGGTGAAAAACGCCAGCACCAGTGACCAGTGAAACAACCGGACCAAAGGATCCCAGACTTTGATGCGCTCAGACATGACCGCGCTCCTGCCAGAAGTGTTGCTTGGCAGCATCGGCGACCAAGCTTAGCCACACCTTAAGATGAGCGCATGCCAGATAAGAGTGTTGTCGTGGATCAAACGAGGGTGGGAATGGTGCTTGTGGCTACCAACCCTTGCCGGGTGGGCTGCGTCGAAGTCGGGTTCGGGTTTCACATTCCCATTCAACGTCGTCTGCAACATACCGTTCGCCCTGAACTTGTCGAAGCGTGAACGGTATGTTGAGGGTGAATACCTCATCGAACGAAAGTCGCCACACTGACGAAAGCCGGGATCCCGTGTCATCAAGGAAAATGGATGCCGGCTTTCGCCGGCATGACGGGGCAAGACTCAATCAACGGCGCGCTGAACCGTGATGCTCAGCAGCAGCGCGGCCGCTCCGCGCCGCTTTCATAACGGGCGCGCTGCGCCTCGTCGTAGAACGCCTGCCGCGACAGCGGCGTCTGCTCCGGATGCGTGTGCTGCATGTGCGCGAGGTAGCGCTCGTAATTCGGCAAACCGAGCAGGCGATCGAGGGCTTCGCGCCAGTGGTTTATCTGGTTTCCGATTTTGCGGATGTGGGGCATGAATCGGCTCCTGGTTTTATCTGGACGTTGGGGGCGGCAACTACCCCACCCTAACCCTCCCCTTCACAGGGGAGGGAACTAAAGCTCCGCCCCTGTGAAGGGGGAGGCCGGGAGGGGGTAGTTGCCGCTCCACGCGTCAAATTATCTCAGCGGCTGTAGTGTCGCCACGCACGCCGCCCTCACCCCTCCAACACCGCTTCCCGGAACGGCGCTTCTTTCAGCTGCGGTTGTTCACCGCGCCAGATCCGGATGCAGGCGCGCAGTACGACCACCGCCATCGCGATCACGATGAACGCAAACAATGCGCACAAACCGGCGTTGATGTAATCGTTGCCGATGATGCGCGACATATCGTCGAGCGATTTCGCCGGCGCGAGGATCTCGCCGCGCTCCAGCGCCGCACGGAACTTGTCGGCATGCGACAGGAAGCCGATGCGCACGTCTTCATGGAACAGTTTCTGCCAGCTCGCGGTCAGCGTGACAATCAGCAGCCAGACCGTCGGCACGGCGGTGACCAGCGCCAGTTTGCCGCGCTGCATTTTCACCAGCATGACGGTGCCGAACATCAGCGCCATCGCCGCCAGCATCTGGTTGGCAATGCCGAACAGCGGCCACAGCGTGTTGATGCCGCCGAGTGGATCGACCACGCCCTGATAGAGGAAGTAACCCCAACCGGCAACGCAGAGTGACGTCGCGAGCAGGTTGGCGCCGAGCGAATGGGTGTGACCGAGTTTGGGCGCGTATTGACCGAGCAGATCCTGGATCATGAAGCGGCCGACGCGGGTGCCGGCGTCGAGCGTGGTCAGGATGAACAGCGCTTCAAACAGGATCGCGAAGTGATACCAGAACGCCATCATGCCGGGGCCGCCGAACACGTCGCTGAAAATCTGCGCCATGCCGACCGCCAGCGTCGGCGCGCCACCGGCGCGCGACAGGATGGTGCCTTCGCCGATGTCCTGCGCGGTTTGCGTCAGCACTTCCGGCGTGATCACAAAGCCCCAGCTGTTGATGACGGCAGCGGCCTGTTCCGGTGTGGTGCCGATCAAGGCCGCCGGGCTGTTCATCGCAAAATACACGCCCGGTGTCAGTACGCAGGCCGCGACCATCGCCATCACCGCGACAAACGATTCCATCAGCATCGCGCCGTAGCCAATCGGCCGGATATGCGATTCGCGTTCGATCAGTTTCGGCGTGGTGCCGGAGGACACCAGCGCATGAAACCCGGAGACGGTGCCGCAGGCAATGGTGATGAACAAAAACGGGAACAGGCTGCCGCCGAACACCGGGCCGCTGCCGTCGGTGAACTGGGTCAGCGCCGGCATGTGCAGTTCCGGCAGTGTCACCGCAATGCCGATGGCGAGGCCGACGATGGTGCCGATTTTCAGAAAGGTACTGAGGTAATCGCGCGGTGCCAGCAACAACCACACCGGCAACACCGAGGCGACAAAGCCGTAAATGATCAAGCCCCACGCGAGCGTCGTGCCTTGCAGATCGAACCACTGCGCGAGTGCAGGCGTGTTGGCAATCCACTGCCCGGCGTAAATCGACAGAATCAGCAAGACAATGCCAATGGCAGAGACTTCACCGACCCGGCCCGGCCGCAAGTACCGCAGATAAACGCCCATGAACAAGGCGATCGGCACGGTCAGCACCAGCGTGCTGACGCCCCACGGGCTGCCGATCAGCGCTTTGACCACGACCAGCGCCAGCACCGCCAGCAAGATGATCATGATCGCCAGAATGCCGAAGCCGGCGAGCTTGCCGGCGAACGAACCGACTTCCTCGTTGATCATGTCGCCGAGCGATTTACCGTTGCGCCGGGTCGAGGCGAACAGGATCACCATGTCCTGCACCGCACCGGCAAAGACCACGCCGACCACCAGCCAGATCGTGCCGGGCAGGTAACCCATCTGGGCGGCGAGCACCGGGCCGATCAGCGGACCGGCGCCGGCAATCGCAGCAAAGTGGTGGCCGAACAGCACTGCCTTGTGGGTCGGCACATAATCCTTGCCGTCATTAAAGGCGTGCGCCGGCGTCATCCGGCCATCGCTGACGCCGAGCACCTTGTTGGCGATGAACAGCGCGTAAAAGCGATAACCGATCAGGTACACGCTGATGGCGGTGACAACGAGCCAGAGCGCGTTGATGGTTTCACCCTGATGCAGCGCCATCGTGGCCAAACCACCGGTCGCCACCAGGCCCAGCACGATCCAAAGCGCGATGCGCGGCCATGCGAGATTCACGTTACTTCCCCCGATTGTCTTTACCTGACTGTTATTGCGCAGCCGCGTCTGAGTTGCCGGCTGGAATCGGGCAGTACAGTAGCGCAGATCGGGGGCGGGGACTATGGGAGTGGTGAACGTGGTGTGCGAGGTTTGGTGACGTTGGCGTAGCTGTTGGCTCGATGTATTCCATAGTGGAGCGGCAACTACCCCACCCCAGCCCTCCCCTTGACAGGGGAGGGAGCTATCCAGTTCCTCCCCCTGTCAAGGGGGAGGCCAGGAGGGGGTAGCTGCCGCTCCGCATTCAGAATTCCGTACGATGCAACTTTGCCGCTATGCACTGCAACACCCCTTCCAGATTCTCCATCACATCCCGATTGGTAACCCGCACAACCTGCAAGCCAAGCTTCGTCAGATGCGCATCTCGGTCGCCATCATATTGACGAGCGGTGCTATCGGCATAATGACTATCACCATCCACTTCAATCACGAGCCTGGCATCTGCGGCGTAGAAGTCGACCACATAGTTACCGATATTGTGCTGGCGGCGAAATTTGACGCCGAGCTGTTCTCCGCGCAGTGCTTGCCACAGCTTATGTTCGGGTATGGTGGGATTGTTGCGCAGTGCGCGCCGAAATTCGGCGCTGGCTTTGCGGTTGAAGATATGGCCCATCGGAGCGATTCCTTCGCTTGATCAATTTCCCATAATGTGGAGCGGCAATTACCCCACCCAAGCCCGCCCAGCCGCCAGCAGAGCTGGCGTCGTTTCGGTGGCAAGCTCGTCAACTATGACGAACTTGAATTCCCACCTCCACCCCCTTGACAGGGGAGGGGGCAAAATCGTTCCTCCCCCTGTGAAGGGGGAGGCCGGGAGGGGGTAGTTGTCGCACCTGATTCCAAATCCCCTACTGCATCCAATTTGCCGAACCTTTTTGTGTCAGCCAGTAACTTCAAATCTCCCCGCGCTCCAACTTCAACAACCAACTCTTTCTGTGCAAACCACCACCATAGCCGCCCAGATTGCCGGATTTGTTCACCACGCGATGGCAGGGAATGATCACGGCCAGCCGATTGCAACCGTTCGCGGTGCCGACCGCGCGGCTGGCGTTTTCATCGCCGACGCGGCGGGCCAGTTCCTGATAGGAAATGGTTTCGCCATACGGGATTTTCCGCAGCTGTTGCCAGACTTTCTGCTGGAATGAGGTGCCGGGGTAAACCAGCGGCAAATCAAATTCGCGCCGCTTGCCAGAAAAATATTCGCTCAATTGCTTGCGCAGCACGTTCAGCCATTTGTGTTCGCCCGGCACCGCTTTGCATTGCAGCCATTTGCAGATCGCTTCCTGTTGGCGGATATGCCGGCGCTGGCCGATGAATTCGAGCAGGCAGATGCCATCATCGGTGACGCCGGCGAGCATCGGGCCGATCGGCGATTCGATCTGCGCGGTGATCAGCGTCGCTTGCTTGGCACTGGCACCCGGTGTGTGGCCGAAGGCGCGATCAAACGCTTCCCGGAAGCCGCTTTCCGAGCTGTAGCCGCGGATGGCTTTGCTGGCTTGTTCGCCACTGCGAATGGCGTCGCGGGCGGCATTGAGTCGCCGTGCCCGGGCCCAGCTTTGGAAGGTCATGCCATGGTGCTGGCGGAAGTAGCGGCGGGCACGCGCCGGATCGACGCCGAGTGCGCGCATCTGTTCATCAGGCAGGCGACCATCGGCGGAGGCATCGAGGGCTTTCAGCAGCGTATTGACCCAGGCCGGGTGGCTGCCGTTGGCCTGCAGCGGATGGCAGCGTTTGCAGGCGCGAAAACCGGCGTGCTGGGCGCTGCCGGCGTCGGGAAAATATTCGACGTTTTCCGGCTTCGGCCGGCGGGCGGAGCAGGACGGTCGGCAGAAGATGCCGGTGGTTTTGACGCCGACGAAGAACAGGCCGTCGTACTCGGCATTCTGATCGTAAAAGGCTTTCGCCATTTCCCGTGGCTTCAGTTGGGCTGTGGCCATGTTGACCTCCCGTTTCGGTATCCGCTGGCAACGGCGCCATGGTTGCGCCAGCGGGCATCAGACTCCACCGAAAACTGAACACGATGTTGGCCAGGTGTGGGGCTCTTTGTAGGAGCGGCCTTGGCCGCGATAGCCCGTATGTGAGCATCGCGGCCAAGGCCGCTCCTGCCAGGAAAGCAGATTACACCTGCATTTGCCGCGCCCGCCATTCCGGCTCAAGCAAGCTCATGATCAGCGAGTCGTACCAGCGACCGTTGAGCCAGTAGGTGTCGCGCAAGCGGCCTTCGACCTGAAATCCATAAGCATCGAGCACCTTGCGCGAGCCGGCGTTGTCTGGCTCCAGATCGGCACCAATGCGATGCACGTTCAATTTGGTAAAGGCGTGCTCGATCAAGGCGCCTGCGGCCTCGCGGGCATAGCCCTTGCCCTGGTGGGCCGGCATCAGGGCATAGCCGATCATGGTGCTGCGATGAACCGGATCAATCGCGCGCAGCGAGCAGCTACCGATCAAGCGATCAATTTCCTTGGTGGTGATCGCCCACTGGTACAAGCCGTGGCTTTCGGCGCCGCTGATAATGGCCTGATAAAGCGCTTCGGCTTGCTGGCGCGAGGTCCACGGCTCGTGGCTCCAGACCTCGGTGACGCGTGGGTCGGAGAACAGCGTGAACAGATCATCGATATCACTTTCGCGTACCGGGCGCAATTGCAACCGGGCAGTGGTGAGAACGGGGTACATGGCGGCCTGTTTGTGAGTAAATATCAAGTAGCGTGTCTGCGATTGTGGAGCGACACCAACAAGCACGCAATCATCTGGCAAAGCATTGTGCTTTCGTAGGAGCGGCCTTGGCCGCGAAGTTTTTTGCTATCGCGGCCAAGGCCGCTCCCACAGCAACATTCAACTGCCTGCCAAGCCAGCGCACAGCTGCAAGATGCTGTCATTGGCCGGATACAGCGCCGCATCCGGAATGCGCGGAAAGTCCTCGCTCCAGAAGCTGCTGGCCTGCACGCGAAATTTTCCAATCAAGCGACGCGCTACATCCAGATGCGGGCCGCGCCGCTCGCGTACCACCGGAAACGAGCCGACCAGATAGCCTTCCTGAAAATAGGGCCGCTTGGCATCGGGCGGGCAGATGCCGAGCAAGCGAACCATCAGCAACTCCTCTTCCGCGGAGTACGTCAAGGTGCCGCTCGGATGGGGCAGCGCGTAAACGTAGACATAGCCGTCTTTGTCACTGCGGGTGGCGAACGAAGCGGCGACGCGCAGCGAATGGGTCACGTCAAGCAACGGCGTCGGGCAGACCTCGTAGTGCTGCAAGACCGACCAGGCGAGTTCGGGAAATTTTTCCAGCTTGTCATAGCCCGGCAATTTCGCCTGCTTGAATGCCCGCGCCAAGGCATGCTGAAACTGCTCCAATTGTTCGCGCCGCTGCTGCAGCGCCCGATCAGTCAATTTGCCATTGCTGGCGCCACGGTAGAGGGTCGGGTAACAACTGGTTTGCTGCTGCGAATTCAAGTGGTCGTGGCCCTGACCACGAAAGAACAGCGCGTATTCCGGATTGTGGAACGCGAGCTTGGCGACTGCCTGCACCAGCTCGGCGTAATCACGCACCGGCGCCGCGGCGCTGGCGCGAATCTCCGGCACGGTCAGCCGGTCGCGCGGATTCTCGGTGAGATGGCTCCAGAGCCGGGGTTTCATCGGCTGCCGCATGGGGTGCTCCTTGTCGTGGCGGGCCATCCAGTATCGCGCTGGCTCCGCGCAGCGCGTGCGCCCAAACTGCCCTTGTACCGCCAAGCGGTGGCAGGCAACGGCTGTGGCAAGCGAATTTTCCAAGACAGCCGGGTCGCGACGCCGTACTCTCCCGGTCGCCAACAAAAAATGCAAGCCGGGCCGTGACCCGGATGTGGGGGAAAGTGCATGACTGCATTGCATCGTAGCGGCGTGGCGCTGTGCACACTGCTGCTCGCCGGCACCGGCGTTGCTGCCGACAAACTGCTGACACTCGAGCAGATTTACCACCCGGAACAGAAACAGAATTTCGAGCCGAGCCCGTTGACGCGGCTCAGCTGGGACCAGCAGGACCGGCTGGTCGAAGCGGTGGTCAAGGATGGCAAGGTGCAGCTGTTTGCGGTTGATATCGCCAGCTGGCAAAAGAGGCCGTTTGCCGTCGATGCCGATCTGCTGGCGTGGCTGCAGGCGGCTGGCATCGACAGCAAGGCTGCCGAGTCACTCGCCGAAACGCTCGGCGGCCAAATGACACCGGAACAAGCCATCTATGTGTTCAGCCACAACCAGGATCTGTGGTTGCTCGATCGCGAGCAGAAAACTGTCCGCAAACTGACCGACAGTCCGAGCGTCAGTGAAGACGAAGCCTTGT
Organism: Pseudomonadota bacterium; assembly: GCA_049324755.1. Lineage (GTDB taxonomy): Bacteria > Pseudomonadota > Gammaproteobacteria > Enterobacterales > Permianibacteraceae > Permianibacter. The sequence continues at coordinate 31,637 of JBMOMZ010000076.1, read as the reverse complement.
TGGCGCCGGACAACCAGAAAGTCGCGTTTCTGCGCGGCAATGATCTGTACCTCATCACGCTTGCCGATAATCGCGAGCAGGCGCTGACCCGTGGCGGTAGCGATACCCGGCTGAATGGTCGACTCGACTGGGTCTATCAGGAAGAGTTATACGGTCGCGGCAATTTCCGGGCGTTCTGGTGGGCGCCCGATTCCGCTCAGATCGCTTACTTGAGTTTTGATGAAAGCAAGGTGCCGGTGTTCACCTTGCCCGGCGATCACAGCCAGCCACAACAGCTGAATCAAACCCGCTATCCCAAAGCCGGCGATCCGAATCCGATCGTCACGCTGGGTGTCGTCAACCTGCAGGGCGAAACCCGCTGGTTGCCATCGCCGTATGGCGACCAGGAAACGCTGATTGTGCAGGTCGGCTGGACACCCGATGGCGAACTGCTGGCATCGTGGCAGAACCGCGAACAAACCTGGCTCGATCTGCGCCGCTACGATGGCAATGGCAACAGCGCGGTGATGGTACGCGAAACCAGCCCGGCCTGGGTCGAGCGGCTGCCGCTGCCGACCTTTCTGAAAGACGGCGGTTTTGTCTGGGAGTCGGATCGCAGCGGTCATCGCCATCTGTATCGGTACGACAAGCGCTACAAGCTGCGCAATGCCATCACCAAAGGCAATTGGGATGTGCGTGAAGTGCTCGGTGTCGACGAAAAAACCGGCAAAGTCCATTTCACTGCCAACGAGCGCAATGCGCTCGGCAATGATGCCTATGTCGCTTCGCTGAACGGCGGCAAAGCGCAGCGGCTCAGTGAGGCGCGCGGCAGCCACAGCATCCGCTGGAACAAGGCGTGGACGCACTATCTCGACAGCTGGAGCAGCCTGAACGAACCGCCGAAGCAGGCGCTGTTCGATGCCAGCGGCAAACTCGTCAAGCTGGTCGATGACAGCGGCCTGCCGGAAACGATGCGGGCGCTGAAACTGGGTGAAGTCAAATTCCAGACCATCAAGGCGCGTGATGGTCATCTGCTTGATGCGATGCTGGTGTTGCCGCCCGGTTTTGATGCAAACAGGCTTGACGCTGGCAAAAAATATCCGGTGTTCCAGCACCTCTATGCCGGCCCGATGGCGCCGCAGGTCACCGACCGCTGGAATTCACGCTTGTGGTTCCAGCTGCTCGCGCAGCATGGTTACGTGGTGTGGGTACTCGACAACCGCAGTGCCAGCAACAAGGGCGTCAAAAGCGCCTGGCCGATCCACCGCAAATTCGGCCAGCTCGAACTGCAGGACCAGCTCGACGGTATCGAGTGGCTGCGCAGCCAGGGCTGGGCCGACATGGATCGGATCGCGCTCAATGGCTGGAGTTTTGGCGGTTACTTCACCGCGTACGCGATGACCCGCAGCAAGGCCTGGAAAATCGGCTTGGTCGGTGCGCCGGTGACCGACTGGTCGCTGTACGACAGCATCTACACCGAACGCTACATGGGCCTGCCGAAAGCCAATGCCGATGGCTATGCCAAAGGCAGCGTCTTGAACGCGGTCAAGGATTTGACGGGCAAGATCCTGATCATGCACGGCACCGCCGACGACAATGTCCACCCGCAGAACAGCATCATGCTGATCGACGCCCTGATCAAAGCCGGCAAGGATTACGAGTTGCAACTGTATCCGGGCCATGGCCACGGTGTTCGCGGTGACTGGCCAATCTGGTCACAGCGCAAGGCGATGTGGCGATTCCTGCGGGAAAATCTGTAAAAAAAAGGGTGCCGATGGCACCCTTTTTTTCACCGGCTAACCTGCCTTGCGGTGGAACTGCATGAGCCAGTTCGTTTCCCAGCTGGTGCCGGCGTCGGCGGAAAATGCCTGCTCCCATCGCGGCCCGCCGGCGGCATTGGGCTGCCAAATAAATCGGACTTTGATGGCTTGGCCGTTCAGTTTGTCATCAGCGTGAAACACACCGATGCCGTTCTGAAATCGGCCGACCACAGGCGTATCCAGTTGCTGTGGCTGGCGGCCATCCAGCCACCAGATCGACCATTGCTGTGACATGGGATCAAATGAACGCATTGCTACCGCACGGTATGTTCCTTCCGGCAGTCGAATCAGATTGTCCTCCAGATTGCCGTAGCCGCCGAGTATCTTCTGTGTGCAGGATTCGCCGTCGAACGTTGTCCATTCCGTGCAGCCGGTCAAGCGCTGATTGAGTCGGTGATGAGTCACCCGCCAGTTACCGATCAAGAAGTCGAAATCGGTCGGCGTCATTGCTGTTGATGTCATGAGGTGAATTTATCCCGATGTGAAAGCGACCGGATCTGCGTGATCCGGTCGATGGTAAAACGTCAGGGCGACGCCGCGAGGTAGGCAACTTCCAATGGCCATGTGACCAAAACCCATCGGTCGCATTCGAGTCAGCGTCGCTTTCGCTTCCAGCAGCCCGGCATGTGATCATCGACCATGCCGCTCGCCTGCATGAAGGCGTAGCAGATAGTGGTGCCAACAAAGGTGAAGCCGCGCTTTTTCAGCGCCTTCGACATCGCGTCTGACGCCGGCGTCGAGGTTACCGGGGCGCGGTCGGCATCATGGCCGCGTACGGTCTTGCCGCCGACAAACTGCCAGAGAAACTCGCTGAACGAACCGAGCTCTTGCTGCAGCGCCAGCATCGCCAACGCGTTCTTGCGAATGCCGTACACCTTCAGTCGGTTGCGCACCACGCCCGGGTCGAGCAGGATCTTTTCCAGTTTGTCGTCAGAAAAACGGGCAATCTTTTCCGGCACAAATCCGGCAAACACCTGTCGGTAGTGTTCACGCTTTTTCAGCACAGTGAGCCAGGACAGCCCGGCTTGCTGGCCTTCCAGACAGAGCAATTCGAACAGCGCCCGATCATCGCGCAGTGGCACGCCCCATTCTTCATCGTGATAGGTGATGTAGATCGGATCGCTGGTGCACCAGCTGCAACGGACTTTCTCGGCCATACCTCAATCTTCCATCGGCGGAAACTGTGGGAAGACCGGCAGCTTATCGGCGTACCGGCACCACGACAATTGCTTCTCACCCCAGTAATGCAGACTGGGTGACAGGGCCTCCGGGTCGTCGAGGCTGCCAACAGTGATGTCGATCAGACCGGGCAAGAACGACGCGGTGAACGCAATCTGGCTGCCACAATGACCGCAGAAATGCCGCTGGGCCTCCGCCGACGACGCATAGCGTTTGGCTTCGCCAGTCAGTTGCACCTGTTCTTGGGCAAACATCGCCCACGCGACGGACGGTGCGGCATTGGCACGCCGGCACATCGTGCAATGGCAAACAGCAACGAGCATCGGTTCGCCGGTAACGGCGTAGCGCACGGCGCCGCATTGGCAACCGCCGGTGCGCTCGGTTTCAGACTGGCTCATGGCAGACCGCCTCAATATTGTGACCATCCGGATCAAGTACAAATGCGCCGTAATAATGCGGGTGATAATGCGGTCGCAACCCGGGCTCGCCGTTGTCGCGGCCACCGGCTGCGAGTGCGGCCTGATAAAACGCATCGACGGTGGTGCGGTCCTTGACCCGGAACGCCACATGCACCGGTGGCTGATTTGGCGTGCCGCGGCTGAGCCAAAAATCGGCTTTTGGCGGCTCACCGAAACCGGCAACATCGGTGCTGCCGGTCACAGCTGCCGGGAACTCCAGCAGCAGTTGGTAACCGATTGCGCCGAGTGCGGCCTGATAGAACCGTTTGCTGCGATCAAAATCCGAAACGACTACGCCGGTATGATCGATCATGGTCACGCTCCTTGTTGTGGCCGGTATCCGGCCTGTTCAGTAAGTGGAAACTTTTTTGTCACCGGTATTCGGAAACTGCGGGTTCTGAATCAGACCAAAATGGTTGCCGAACGGGTCGATAACCTGGCCGACCCAGATACCACCGCCGACATCCTCCGGCGCTGACAGCACCGTGGCGCCGAGCGCCAGCAAACGGGCATAGACCGACTGAATGTCATCGACGCCCCAGTAAGCGCAGCAGCCGGTCTGCTGCTGCTCGGCCTCGCCCGGGTTCTTCGAGTGCAGCCCGAGTTCATAGCCACCGACATTGAAGCCGACGTAATGCTCGAGCGATTCCCAGTACGGTGGCTTTCCGAGGGCTTCGGCATACCAGTCGCGGGCTTCCTGCATCCGGGCCGGGGCAACCTTGTAGATCGCGGTCATCAGGGCTTTGTAGCCGGGCGTGCTGTTGGGCGTGGTGACAGGCGTGGTGAGGGGAGAGTTCATGGCGGCGCTCCATGCGCACTAAAGGGGTCAGCCGAGTCTAGGCCGTGGCCGCTGACAGCTAGCTGTCAGGAGTCTGCCCGGTGTCCGAGCGCCGGGCAGCGAAAAAGCCATGTCGGCGGCCGGCTGATCCGGCCGGACTGCCGGCTATAATGCCGCTCTTTTGTTGAACGACTCCCGGATGAGCGCTGTGGCCATAGGCAACGACAACACCCGCACCTTTCAGGGCCTGATCCTGACCCTGCAACAATACTGGGCCGAACAGGGCTGCGTGATCCTGCAGCCGCTGGACATGGAAGTTGGCGCCGGCACCTTCCACCCGGCCACCTTCCTGCGCTCGCTTGGACCCGAGCCGTGGAGCGCCGCCTATGTGCAACCGTCGCGCCGGCCGGCGGATGGTCGCTATGGCGAAAACCCGAACCGGCTGCAGCACTACTACCAATACCAGGTCGTGATCAAACCGTCGCCGAAGAACGTGCTCGATCTGTATCTAGGTTCGCTGCGCGTGATGGGCATCGATCCGCTCGAGCACGACATCCGCTTCGTCGAAGACAACTGGGAATCGCCGACGCTCGGCGCCTGGGGCCTCGGCTGGGAAGTCTGGCTGAACGGCATGGAAGTGACCCAGTTCACCTACTTCCAGCAAGTCGGCGGCATCGAGTGCGCGCCGGTCACCGCTGAAATCACGTACGGTTTGGAACGACTTGCGATGTACCTGCAGGGTGTCGACAACGTCTACGACCTCACCTGGACTGACGGTCCGCTCGGTAAGATCACCTATGGCGACGTGTTCCACCAGAACGAAGTCGAGCAGTCGACCTACAACTTTGAGCATGCCGACACCGACAGCCTGTTCAAATGGTTCGACAACTGCGAGAAAGAAGCGCTGCGCCTGATCGAACTCAATCTGCCGTTGCCGGCTTACGAACAGACGATGAAAGCCTCGCATACCTTCAACCTGCTTGATGCGCGCAAAGCGATTTCGGTGACCGAGCGCCAGCGCTACATCCTGCGCGTACGCACCTTGGCGCGCAGCGTTGCCGAGGCGTATTACAAGGCGCGTGAAGCACTCGGCTTCCCGATGTGCGAGACGGTGAAGAAAGCCGGTTGAGCTGCTTTACTCCCTCTCCCCTTGTGGGAGAGGGTCGGGGAGAGGGGGCGCCGGCCGAGCTGGCTCCTGCGGTACCTGCTTCGAATGCTGCACTTCGAAGTTCGCTCAACCACCCCCACCCCCTCCATGACAAGGAGGGGAGCCAAAGTCCAATGGCAGTGAACAGTACGGAATTGATTGCTCACCGAAAGCGGTGAGCAAAAAACAGAAATGGAAAACCACAGAATGCAAACGCCCGATTTACATAAACATCAGGATTTTCTGTTTGAGCTCGGCGTTGAAGAATTGCCGGCACGGTTTCAAAAGCAAATGTGGCAAGACCTGCACGATGCGCTGAAGGCACGCCTGCAGGAACTCGGTACCATCGAGTGCGATGACAGTTTGCAACTGGTGACGCCGCGTCGGCTGGCCGTCAAGTTCCGCATTCCGGTGACCCAGCAGGACCGCACGGTGTCGCTGTTCGGCCCGCCGAAAGCAGTCGCCTTTGATGCCGACGGCAAGCCGACCAAGGCGCTGGAAGGTTTTGCCAAGAAGAACGGTCTGGAAGCCAGTGACTTTGTCATCAAGGCTGATGGCAACGTCGAGAAAGCGTTCTGCGAGAAGGTGGTCAAGGGTCGGCCCACTATCGAACTGCTACCGGAAATGATTGTGAGTGCGGTGGCAAATATTCAATTGGCCAAGCCGATGCGCTGGGGCGCCGAAAAGCATCTATTCATCCGGCCGGTGCATTGGGTCGTTGCGCTGTTCGGTCATGAAGTGGTTGATGTTGAATTGTTCGGCGTCAAAGCCGGCCGGGTGACGCACGGTCACCGTTTCCATGCCCCGGATGCCATCGAGATTGAAGCAGCCAATCACTACGAGATCCTGCTGCGCGAGCGCGGCAAGGTGATGCCGTCGATTGCCGAGCGGCAGCGTGCGATTGTCGAACAGGTCAATACGCTGACGCATGCCAATGGTGGCGTGTCGGTGTTCGGCAAAGCGACGTTCGACGGCGAAAGCTGGGATCGGCTGCTCGATGAAGTGGCGGGCCTGGTCGAGTGGCCGGTGGCGGTGCTCGGCGAGTTCGAATCACGCTTCCTGGCGGTGCCGCAGGAGTGCCTCATCTCGACCATGCGCGACAACCAGCGCTATTTCCATATCGTCGATGGCAACGGCAAGCTGCAGAACAAGTTCATCGTCATTTCGAACATCGAGAGCAAGCGGCCGGCGTCCATTGCCGAAGGCAACGCCAAAGTCATTCGGCCGCGCTTTGCCGATGCCGAGTTCTTCTTCAATCAGGACAAGAAAACCCGGCTGTGTGATCGCCGCGCCGGTCTCGGCAATGTCGTGTTCCAGAAGGAGCTCGGTACCGTTGCCAACAAGGCAGCGCGCGTCGCTGAACTGGCGGCATCCGTTGCCAGCCTGCTCGGTGCCGATGGCGTCAAGGCGATGCGCGCGGCTGAACTGTGCAAGGCCGACTTGCTGACCGCAATGGTCAATGAGTTCCCGGAACTGCAGGGCATCATGGGCGAGTACTACGCCAAGCACGATGGCGAAGAGGCCGAAGTGGCGCAGGCTATCCGCGAGCATTACCTGCCGCGCTTCAGCGGCGATGCGCTGCCGGAAACGCTGACTGGCGTCTGCGTCGCGATTGCCGACCGCGTCGATACGCTGGTTGGTATCTTCGGTATCGGTCAGGCGCCGACCGGTGCCAAGGATCCGTTCGCGCTGCGCCGCGCCGCGATTGGTTTGCTGCGGATTTGTATCGAGAAGAAGCTGCAGCTCGATCTGGCGCCGGTGTTTGCCAAGGCGAAGACACTGCTCGGCTCGCGCTTGACCAATGCCAATGTCGAAACCGAGGTCTACGACTTCGTGTTCAACCGGCTGCGTGCCGATTACAGCGAGCAGGGCGTCATGGTCGAGATCTTCAACGCCGTGATGGAGTTGAAGATCAGCCACCCGCTCGATTTCGATCGCCGCATCAATGCGGTCAAGCATTTCAACACGCTGCCGGAAGCCAGCGCACTGGCCGCGGCCAACAAGCGGGTGCGAAATATTCTGGCCAAGTCGGATGTCGCCGTCGACGACGCGGCGGTGGAAGAGGGCGCGCTGATCGAGCAGGCCGAGATCGATCTGTTCAAGGCGATTGTTGCTGCCAAGAAAGAAGCTGCACCGTTGCTGCTTTCCGGCGACTACACCGCGACGCTGGTGCGGCTGGCGGCGCTGCGGGTGCCGGTCGATACCTTCTTCGACAAGGTCATGGTCAACAGCCCGCATGAGCAAGTGCGCCGCAACCGCCATGCCCTGCTGCGGGAATTGCAGAAGCTGTTCGGCGCGGTGGCGGATATTTCGCAGTTGCCGGGTTGAGTGGTGCCAGTAGCTGTCGCTATCGCGTAATTCAGCCCCCACCCCAGCCCTCCCCCTGGCAGGGGAGGGTGTCACTACGCGGTGATTGAGTGTGTTTCTGCTCCTCCCCCTGTCAGGGGGGAGGTTGGGAGGGGGGCGATACCGCTCTGAACCAGGCAACGAACATGAAACCCTTCACCGCCTACAAATGCATCGTGCTTGACCGCGATGGCGTCATCAACGAAGACTCGGATGAGTACATCAAGTCGGTTGATGAATGGATTCCGGTGCCGAAGGCCATCGCCGCAATCGCCACGATCAAGCAGCATGGCCACCTGGTCTGTGTTGCGACCAATCAATCCGGGGTCGGCCGCGGTTACTACACGCTGACCGAGCTGCACGCGATGCATGCCAAACTGAATGCGCTGCTGGCCGAACATGGCGCCGCGCTCGACGGCATTTATCTTTGCCCGCACCATCCGGACGATGGCTGCAACTGCCGTAAACCGAACACCGGTCTGCTCGAACAGATTGCCCGTGATCACAAACTGCTGCCCAGCGAGATGCTGTTCCTCGGCGACAGCAAATCCGATTACGACTGCGCACAAGCGTTTGGCTGTGATTTCGTACTGGTCTTGACCGGCAAAGGTCCGCGTAGCGATGCCAAACTGCCGGCGGATGTCGTGCGCGTAAAAGATCTGCCGACCTTTGCGGAACAAAGCTGAGTTGTCCTGATGAAATCTGAATTAAAAATGTGCTTGTCACCCCGGCGAAAGCCGGGGTCCACTTTAGCCGGTGAACATGGATACCGGCTTTCGCCGGTATGACGGCCTCTTGACTCAATCAGACTTTCCCCAAGGATTTCTGTAGGAGCGGCCTTGGCCGCGATTGCATTTGGTAGCCGCTTGATTGATTTCGCGGCCAAGGCCGCTCCTACGAAACGCCATTCTGGCTGCAGAATCGGTTTGCAACGTGAGCGAGGCTTGGATTTTCTGATAGTAATCGCGGCCAAAGCCGCTCCCACAGCAAGCTTTCGTAAGCGGCCACCCTACCGGAGTCAATATGCGCACCATCGGTCTTATCGGCGGCATGAGCTGGGAATCCAGCGCGATCTACTACCGGCTGCTGAATGAGGAAATCAAAACCCGGCTGGGGGGCCTGCATTCGGCGCAATGCCTGTTGTACAGCGTCGATTTTGCCGACATCGAACAGCGCCAGCGCGATGGCGACTGGGACGGTGCCGGCCAGATCCTTGCCAGGGCCGCGCAGGCCTTGGTACGCGGCGGCGCCGACGCGCTGATCCTGTGCACCAACACCATGCACAAGGTGGCCGACCACATCACCGGTGCGGTGTCGATCCCCTTGCTGCACATTGTCGATGCCACCGCCGACGCGATTCAGGCCGCGCAGTGCCGGCGGGTCCTGCTGCTGGCAACCCGGTTCACGATGGAGCAGGCGTTCTATCGCGACCGGATGCAGCAGCGGTTCGGTATCGAGCTCGTGATCCCCGACGCCGCCGAGCGTGACGACATCCATCGCGTCATCTATCAGGAGCTCTGCCTCGGCCAGGTGCTGCCGGCATCGCGCCAGCGCTACCTGGACATCATTGCCCGCCATCAGCAGGCGGGGGTCGACGGCGTCATTCTGGGCTGTACCGAAATCACCATGCTGGTCAAACCGGCTGACACCGGCATCCCGCAATTTGATTCGACCGCGTTGCATGCCAAGGCGGCCGCCGACTGGGCGCTGGCCGGTTAAGCCGCGGCAAAAGCCCGCAGTGCTGTGACCGCGTCACACCACTGCGGTATGGCCGGCGCTATACTCGCCCGACTTGCACGGAACTGCAGGTCATCGACGATGGAAGGAATTCCTTGGTCTCGCCGGCCATTGGCCCATTGCGGCATTTTGCTGGCGATGCTGCTGATGCTGTTGGCGCTGGAGTTTGCACTGGAGTGGCGCGCCCGTCAGCGCGGCTATGACACCCTGCTGCTGGGCGGCGCTGGTACCAGCGCATCATCCGCGACTCCATTTCGCAGTCCACCGGTCACGCCCGCCAAAGCCAGCGGTGTGACCCGGCTCTGGATCGCCGGCGCCTCGCACGCGCAGGACAGTTACCTGCCGATCGAGCAACTCTTTCCGACGCTGACCTGCAAAGCCCTGCAGCAACAAGGCCGCGCCTGCGAAGTCATCAACGGCAGCCATGCCGGTACCGGCATCGAAGGCAATCTGGCGGTGCTGGAACAATATGGCGCGACCTATCAGCCGGACATCATCGTGCTGTATCAGGGCAGCATCGAAATCCAGGATCTCAGCAAACAGAGTTTCGCGCCGGCGCCGACCGGTGCCGGCATCGAATCGCCGGGCAGCTGGCACAAAGGCGCGCTGGACCCGATCCAGCAAACGCTGGAAGCGACCACGCTGTTTGCGCATCTGACCCAGGGCGTTCGCACCCGGCTGATGGCGGCCAAGCAACTCAAGGATGCGCTACCAGACAGTGCGCTGCTGACGTTTCGCCAGCGTGTGCTGCAATTCATTGCTCGTGCCCGCGCGCTCGGCGCCCAGCCGGTGCTGACCACCTTTGCCGCGCGCTATGACAGCGGCGACTACGACGCCTTTGCCGACGAGCTGTTTTACTCGCAGCTGCGCTACAACCCATTCCTGTCGCGACGTGGCTGGCTCGACAGCATCGACCGCCTGAATCAGGAGATCCGCGCGGTGGCGCAAGCCGAGCACGTGCCGCTGGTTGATCTGGCTGCCGTGATTGCCGGCGATGCCAGTGCGTTCCGCGATTTCTCGCATTTCACGCCACTCGGCCATCAACGGGTGGCCGACACCTTGGCGCAAGGCCTGCAACCGCTGTGGGCGCCGGTGACCATGCCGCTTGCCAGCACTCGCACAGGGACTGTGCCATGAATTTTAACACCCTCGAATTTGCCCTGTTCTTTCCGCTGACGCTGGTGCTGCTCAGCGCCGTCATGCAGAAGGAGCGCTGGCGCGATCTGCTGCTGCTGGTGATCAGCTACCTGTTCTACATGGCCTGGTATTGGGAATATGCCGGCCTGCTCGCGCTGTCGACGCTGGTGGACTATTTTCTCGGCCTCGCGATGTCGCGCACGGAGGACCCGCGTCGGCGCAAGCAGCTACTGATCACATCGCTGGTGCTGAATCTCGGTGTGCTGGCACTGTTCAAGTACTTCAATTTCTTCATGGAGATGTCGACCAGCGTGGTCACGCTGTTCGGTTGGGACATTCAGCTGCCGCGCAGTGAATGGCTGCTGCCGGTCGGCATTTCGTTCTACACCTTCCAGAGCCTGTCTTACACCATTGACGTTTATCGCAAGCAGATCCCGGCCGAAGCAAACTTCACCAAGTTTGCGTTGTTCGTGTCGTTCTTCCCGCAGCTGGTTGCCGGGCCGATCGTCCGTGCCGCCGATTTTCTGCCGCAGCTGCGCAAACCGGTCAGCGTCAGCCGTGAAATGTTCGATCGCGGTCTGGCGCTGCTGTTCGTCGGCTTGTTCAAGAAAGTGATCATCGCCGACATGCTGGCAATCCTGGCGGTCGATGCCGTGTTTGCTGACCCGTCGGCCTACTCCAGTGTCGATCTGCTGATCGCGTTGTACGCCTATGCGTTCCAGATCTACTGCGATTTTTCCGGCTACTCCGATATGGCCATCGGCTGCGCCGCGATGATGGGTTTCTGGCTGCCGGCCAACTTCAACCGCCCCTATCTGGCGCAGAACATCCGAGACTTCTGGACTCGATGGCATATCTCGCTGTCGACCTGGCTCAAGGACTATCTGTATATCAGCCTCGGCGGTAACCGCGGCGGTGCGCGCAAAACCATGCGCAATCTGATGATCACGATGCTGCTCGGTGGCCTGTGGCACGGTGCGGCAATCAATTTCATTCTGTGGGGCGCCTGGCACGGCCTCTTGTTGGCGTTTTCACGGCAGTCGGACCGGCACGCGACGGCACAACGTGGTTGGAAAACCTGGTGGAACCGGTTTGTCTGTTTCCAGTTGGTCTGCTTCGGTTGGCTGCTGTTCCGGGTCTCGAGCTGGGAACAGTTTGTTGCCTACGTCAGCGGTCTGCTGCAGTTCACAGGCGGCAGCGTGTTGCATCACTACGTCTACCTGTTGCTGACGCTGGCCTTTGCCATGCACGTATTCCCGAAAGCGCGGCAGGTGTCGCTGGTGCTGCAGCAATGGCCGCAGCGGGCACCACGGTTGGTGCAGGCGGCCACTTACGCCATGCTGCTGTTGCTGGTGATCGGCTTCACGCTGGACGCACCGGCATTCATCTACTTCCAGTTCTGAGATGTGTTTCAGGATAAGTAAGCGTTGCCGTGGCAACGGTGCTAAATCAGTTCAGCATCTAAAGATGTGGAGAAATGCCTACTCGATCCCCCTCCTTGATAAGGAGGGGAGTGACAACACGAGTCCCTAACGGACAGGCATTTTTTGCCACAATTACGGCCATTTAGTTCCCTTTTCCGCAACGCGGCCTAGTAGCAAGCGCCATACAGTTCCAGCAAGGACAACTCGCCGCTGCGGCAGAACTGCATGCCGTGCTGGAACATCGGGCGCATGCCGGCTTCCAGCGCCATCGCCCGCAGCTCGGTCGCTGACAGTACTTTGTTCAGCCGCGTCTGTACCGCTTCAGTGAGTTCAAACAGTTCGTAAATCGCTTTGCGACCGGCAAAACCGGTGTGTCGGCAATGGCTGCAGCCAACGCCGGCGTAAAAGACGTCATCGCTACGCAACCCGAGCGTCTCGCGCAGGGCGGGGCTTACCAGCTCCGGCTGCCGGCAATGCGGGCAGTTGGTGCGAACCAGCCGCTGTGCCAGCACACCGATCACCGAAGATCGGATGAGGTAGGGCGACATGCCCATTTCTTTCAGTCGGACAATGGCGCCGGGTGCATCGTTGGTGTGCAGCGTCGACAGCACCAGATGGCCGGTCAATGCCGCTTCCAGCGCAATGCGGCAGGTTTCCTCGTCGCGCATTTCGCCGATCATGATCACATCGGGATCGTGGCGCAGGATGTGGCGCAGTGTGCGCGGAAAGCCAAAGCCGATGGCGTCGAGCAGCTGGATCTGGCGCATGCCCGGCAGTTCGTATTCGACCGGATCTTCCACGGTGATGATGTTCAGCGAACGCTTGCTGATCTCCTGCAGCGCCGCATACAGCGTCGTGGTTTTGCCGGAGCCGGTCGGGCCGGTGACCAGCAGAATGCCGCTGCCGCGCGCCAGCAGCGTCTGCAGCGTGTCGAAGTCATCGGCATCGAGGCCAATTGCATGCAGGGCGCGCAGCCCACGCTGCTTGTTCAGCACCCGCAACACGACACTTTCACCCCAGACGGTGGGGATGATCGACAACCGGAAGTCGATCGATTGCTGCTGGTACTGCACCTGGATATGGCCGTCCTGTGGCACGCGGTGTTCGGCAATGTTCAGTTTGGCGAGCACCTTGAGCCGGCTGACAATGGCCGACAGCAAGCTGCGCTTCAGCTGCTGCACCGGTACCAGTGAGCCGTCGATGCGATAGGTCAAGTCGACAATCTCGCGCTCCGGCCGCAGATGAATATCGGACGCGCGTTGATCAATCGCGTCCTGCAGAATCGAATTGACCAGCCGGATGATTGGCGGCCGGTTGGCGAGCCGTTCTTCTTCCAGCGACAGGGTTGGCGTCGGCGACGAACCGGCCGTGAACAGGCTGTGCGCGTCGGGCTCCAGCGTCGCTTCGTAGTGCCGGAACAAGGCTTCGCGCAAGGGCCCGGCGGCGGCCAGCACAAAGTGGACACTGCTGCGAGCCGCGAATTCCACTTCGGCAATTTCTTCCGGTGACGGCAGGTGATGGCAGGCGACAACGAGTACGCCGTTGTCGGCGCAGATCGGCAACAGTTCCAGTCGCCGGGTCAGATTGGCGGGCAGCCGCTGCAGGGCTTCCTGCTGCAGTGGAATGTGTTCCAGATCGATGGTTGGTACCCCCATCAGGGTGTACAGCGCCAGCTTCAGGTTTTCGCTGTCGAGCAGTTTGCGCCGGACCAGGATCTCACCGAGTTTATCGCCCGGGTGACGCTGTTGCTCGGAAGCAGCGAGCTCCACTTCCTCACGCACCAGCTGGCCGCTGGCGACCAGGTAATCGCCCAGCCGCCAGCGGCTGCTGCTGCGATAGCGCGCGAGGTAATCATGCAAGGCATCGAGGTTCTGGATGATCGGGGGCAGGGAATGGCCAATACCAGACATAGACAATCTCCGACGACTGTCACCCAGTGTGGCGCAGTTCGACGAAATTGCCCGGTGTCAGATCAATGTCTGGGTTGATTACCGGCAGAGGAAACCGGCGAACTGTCAAAGACCGCCGCTATCCCGTTCAACGGTACAGGATGCCCGCTGGGCACAACGGGAAGGCGAACGCCTTTGCTCCCCGCACGTGCACAAAAACCTCACCGGCGTGAAATCACGCCGGTGAGGTTTCGCCGTTACGGGGTCGGTTCGCCATCGGCCGGCGGTGTCCGTTCGACCGTCACGTCGCGCTGGCGGGCGCCGGTTTCGGCATCGACCGAGCCGTTGACGGTGATGGTGCGGCTGCCGCCGTTCGGACCGGTTGTCGTTTGCGTGCGCATCCAGCTGCCATCGTCATTGCGGACGAGCTCGCCGCTTTGTGTGATGGTCTGGCCGTTGGCATTGGTGCGGCTCGCTTCCCGCACATAACCGTTGTCGGTACGGGTGATCACGGCACTGGCGCTCCATTCACCATTTGCATTGACGCCATTGCTGGTGCGGCTGACGGTGCCCGTGGCAGCGTCGCGGACCACTTCATCGTGCCGACTGCGCTCACCGTTCGGGCCGCTCGCCGCCACGTCGCGGACCAGGCCATTTTCGGTGCGGGTGGTCGTCGCCGTGCGGCTGAACGCCTCGCCGTCAAAATTGCTGCCGGTGGTGCTGACGGTGCGGACGCCATCCTGACGGATGACTTCGGTATGCGCGCTTGCCGTGCGGCCATCGCCGAGTGTGGTGGTGCGATCGCGGATCACGCCGTTCTCGCTGCGCTGGCCGGTAATGGTGGTGCTGGCGCTCTGACCGAGGCTGTTGCTGCTGCTGATCTGGCGCTCGAAGCTGCCGGTTTCCGGATCACGGCTGCCGGTCGCCGACCGGCTGTAGTCGACGCCATTGCGGGTCGTGCCGGAAATTTCGCTGCTGAAGCTGTGGTTGTCGCGGTCGACGGTACGGTTGAGCTCACGCGTTGCCTGGCGGCCATCCGGGAACGTCACCGTGGTGCTCTGCTGCAGATTACCGCCGGCGCGCAGCGCGCGCGGCTGGCGCTGCAGCTGCACTTGCTTGTTGACTTGGTTGTTCACGCGCAGGCCGCGGTCGGCGGCCTGCACGTCGCTGACAGACAGACTGCACAGCAGGGCGACCGCGGCAGCGGTCAAGGTCAGTGAGGTTTTTCCTGCGAGATGGGTTTTCATCGTTCAGCTCCTTCGTTGCCATGAGCGCAAGTGGCGCTTGCTCCCTACAACGAGGCGGGGCCGAAGGCGTTGACAATGACCGCCGACTTTTTTCAGCTTGCCAGCAGCGGCGTCACCGCCAATGCCCCGTCGGCCACCAGCCGACGGCCGCGCGCCCAGACCGACCGCACCCGCAGACCGGCATCAAGCAGCACGATGTCGGCGTCCCTGCCGGGCGCGAGTTCGCCCTTCTGGCTCAGCTTCAGCGCCCGCGCCGGATTGGCCGTGATCACCTGCAGCGCATCGGCCAGCGCTACACCTTCAGCCAGCACGGCGTCACGCGCTTCATCCAGCAAGCTGCTGATGCGGCCGACGCCGAGACCGGCGAAATTGCCGTCACTGTCAAAGCGTGGCAACGAGGCGTTGGCATCCGACGAGAAGGTGATCTGCGTCACCGGCACGCCGGCCGCGAGCGCCTCTTTCAGTCCGCGCGAACATTTCACTTCGCCTTGCGCCAACAACTCCGGTGTCGTGCTGGTAGTGAAATCGATGTAGCCGCCGTGGCGGGCATAATCGAGCGCGGTGACAAACAGACGCCGATTGCGGTTGATATGGGTCGGCAGGAACTGCGTGATCGGGATGTCGCTTTCCTCGACCAGTTTCTCGATCAGGCTCAGGCCCTCCGGGGCATCGCCGACATGCACGCTGACGATGCCGCCTTTGCCGGCCAGCATGCCGCCGACGCGTGCTTCCGCAGCGAGTTTCTTCAACTCGTTCAGGGTCGGCTGTGACGAGCGGTGATCGGCGATCGCGACTTCGCCGACACCGATGAACTTGTCGATCAGGATCAGATCTTCCTGTACCGACCCAAACAAGGTCTTGACCGGGATCTGATACGAACCGGTGTGGCAATAACAGCTCAAGCCCTCTTCGGTCAGCGCGCTGGCTTTCGCCAGCAAGTTGGTCAGTGTACGGGTGACGGCGTCGGTGCCGAGCACGCCAACCAGGGTGGTGACACCGGCGAGCGCGGTTTCGGCAAAGCCGAGTTCCGGCGTGCGGGTGCGAAAGCCGCCTTCGCCACCGCCGCCGATGATGTGCACCAGCGAATCGACAAAACCGGGCGCGGCGACCAGACCGCTGCCGTCAACGACGGTGACGTCCGGACCGGTCAACTGGATATCCGGCGCAATCCGGACAATGTGTTCACCGGCGAGCAGGATGTCCTGCCGGCCCAGTGCAGCCGGCGCGTAGACGTCGGCGTTTTTGATCAAGGTAATCACAGGGTATCCATTCAATTATGGCCGCTGTAAGGGACGGTCTGATCAAGTCAAGCGCTTGTCATGCCGGCGAAAGCCGGTATCCATTTTCACCGGTTAAGACGGACCCCGGCTTTCGCCGGGGTGACAAGTTCATTTTGAGTGCAGACTGAATCAGCGCTTCCTACGTTCGGCCGGCAAAAAATCGGGCTGGAAAAGGGTCTGGTAGGAGCGAGCCTGCTCGCGAATTTTTTTCGCTATAGCTCCTGCAGCAATCGTGAGGATGCTCAGAACCCCATCGCGACGGCCACCGCCACCGCGATCAGGCTCAGCACCGCCATCAGCAGCTGCATCGACCAGACCGCGCGCAGCCATTGCACGAACGGTACTTTCGCCACCGCCAGCGTGCCCATCAGCGCCGCTGAAGTCGGGTAGATCAAGTGAGCAAGGCCATCGCCGAGCTGGAACGCGAGCACGGCGGTCTGCCGGGTCACGCCAACCAGGTCGGCAAGCGGTGCCATCAGCGGCATGGTCAACGCCGCCTGCGCCGAGCCCGACGTGACAAAGAAATTGAACACCGACTGGAACACCAGCATGCCTTGTGCCGCCATCCAGGCCGGGGCATCGCCAATGAAATCGGCGGCCGACTGCAACATGGTGTTGACGACGCTCGGCTTGGTCGGATCGACACCGCCGAGCAGGATCATGATGCCCTGAGCGATGCCGACGACAATCGCCGCCGGCAACAGCTGCGCCGCACCGGTCTTGAACGATTCCGACAAATCATTGGCGCTGCAACCGGGCAGCTTGCCGGCCCAGGCAATCAGGCCGCAGGCGAGGCCGATGGCCAGAAACTGGCTGGCGATCTCGCGCAGGTAATACGCGTGCACGACCACGCCCCAGACCACCCAGACCATGCCGGCACCGAAGCACAGCAGAATCAGCGCATGCCGTTTGTTGAAATTGTGCTCGATGGTGACGTTGCGCTGCTCACTGCGGTCGCGATGGCGGCGTGCATACCACAGCACCCAGATCAGGAACACCAGCGTGAACACCGCCCACATCGCGATCCGGAATGGCGCGCCGGACAACACCGGCAAACCGGCAATACCCTGCGCAATCGCCACCGAAAACGGATTCATCCACGAGGTCGCAAAGCCGACCTGCGTCGCGCCATAGGTGATCAGCACGCCGGTCACGCCGTCGTAACCGAGCGCGCGCACCAATGGCACGATGAACACGGCAAAGGCCATCGCTTCTTCGCCCATGCCGAACACCGCGCCACCGGCGGAAAACAGCAAAGCCAGCGTCGGCAGCAACAGCACGGCGCGTTCGCGCAGCTTGTCGGTCAGCCATTTGATGCCTTCATCAATGGCACCGGTTTTCAGAATGATGCCGAACGCACCGCCGACGATCAGGATGAACATCACGACGCCGATGGCCGCGCCGTGTTTGCTGCCCGAGGTCAGGCCGTCGAACAGTGCATTCAGAATGCCGGGCGATTCCGTGCCGGAAAAAATGGCCACGCCTTGTGCTGCGCCGGCGTCGGCATAAGAAAACGAGCCCGGCACCACCACCGGTTTGCTCGAGGTCGCACTGGGTGCCACCTGAAACTGGCCGCGCGGGACCAACACGGTCAGCAATGCCGCCATCAGCAACACGCCGAACACGATCAACAACGTGTCGGGCATGCGCCAGGCGGAATCCGGGCTCGGGCTTTTTTGGCTCGGGATCTCCGGGCTCGGGATCGCCGAGCTCGGGGCGTCCGCGTTCGGGTTTTGCATCATTCACTCCACGTTTGCCAGCTGGCCAACGGTAAAAAAAATGGACCGGGAACAGCGGCACCGGCTGCCGCTCGCAGCCAATGCCTCCCGGTCCCAACACCTCTCATGCCCACCACAGGGAGCAAAGCGCCCACGCGACTGCGCTAACAGTAGCAGCGGGCGAAGCCAGGAGAGACCACCGGACCGTCGCCTAAACGACGGCCCGGCCTACTGCTTTACTGCACGCACTCAGAACGAATGGGTGTAGCGCACCGAGGCAACGCGACCGAAGAAGTCATGCACCGATGCCGCATAACCGGAGGTCGGCGATGAGGCGAACGGCGGTTCCTTGTCGGTCAGGTTACGGACGGCGAACAGCACGCGGCTGTTTTCACTGAAGTCATAGCCGACGCTGCCATTCCAGACCAACCACGAATCAACCGTCGGATGGTCATCGAAGCGGAAATCGCCGTCACCGAGTTCGTCGGTGTAATTGCCGGACAGCGACCAGTTCCAGCTGTCACCGCTCCAGTCAACACCGAAATCTGCGACCAGTTCCGGCCGGCCGATTTCGTTCTCGCCAGACAACCGGCCGAGCAGGTCCTCGCGAGGCTGGTCCGGCGCGATCTGGCGTTCATACGATTCGGTCTTGGTGGCGGCAAAGTAGAAGCGATAGTTGTCCAGCCGGTACTTGACGTTCAGATCGAAGCCGTCGGTTTCCTGCTCGCCTACGTTAAAGAAGCCGGTGCGCAGGAAGAAGATGTCGCCGTTGCCGTCGACGCCGCAGCCAAACGCACCATTCAAATCGTCCGGATCGGTGACGACCGGCGCTGTGCCATTGACGCAGGCGCGCAAGGTCGTATTGGCATCGACATCGACGATGTCTTCATGCTGGTAATGCCAGTAATCGAGCGTGACCTGCAGCGCATCGGTGATATTCCACGACAGGCCGATGTTGCGCGCCTCCGAGGTTTCGGCCTTCAAGTCACGGTTGCCGAGTGTTTCCTGATCGAATTCGAGCTCGCCGGCACCATTGCCGACCGTGCCGCACAAGTCACCAAACGCGGTACCCGGACCGCAATCGATGAAGTTGGCGCCGAGGGTGGTGCCCGAACCAAGCTGCGACAACGACGGTGCCCGGAAGCCGGTGCTCCACGAGGCGCGGAAGATCAGATCGTCGGTGGCGCGCCAGCGCAGCGCGAGCTTCGGATTGCTGTCGCTGCCAAAGTCGCTGTAGTCGTCGTAACGCAGTGCGGTGATCAGATCGAGGCTGTCGGTGATCGGCAGCAGGAACTCGCCGTACAGCGCGTACTGGCTGCGATCCGCCGATGCGTCGGTGGCGCCGAGGCCGTAGATGCCATCGGCCTGTGCAAGCGCCGACGGTTGGTCGAACATTTCTTCCTTGCGGTATTCACCGCCGAAAGCGGCTTTGACCGGGCCGGACGGCAAATCGAACAGATCGCCGTTCAAACGGAAATCCCAGTTCTGAACTTCGGATTCACCGGTGCGCGGGGCTTCGTTACGCAGTGCGGCGAGCGCGGCTTCGCCGTTGTCACGGCCGAGGTTGAACGGATTGAAGCTGCCGTTGTCGGCGGCAGCGTCGACGGCATCAATCTCGTAGAAACCGGCAACGTGGCGGATGGTGCTGTCGGCCTTGCCGACCGCGAGTGCCGATTCCCAATCCCAGTTGCCAGCGGTGCCGCGCAGACCGGCGAGCACGCGGTAAGTGGTGTCTTCGAATTCC
Organism: Pseudomonadota bacterium; assembly: GCA_049324755.1. GTDB lineage: Bacteria > Pseudomonadota > Gammaproteobacteria > Enterobacterales > Permianibacteraceae > Permianibacter. The sequence continues at coordinate 11,754 of JBMOMZ010000076.1, read as the reverse complement.
TGGGTACGGCGATCCGGGAAGCGCGAGCGGACGCGGATGTCCTCAAGCACGCCGTCGTTGTCATCGATGTCGAGCACCCACTGCGGGATCGTGCTGCTGCCAGCCGGTACCCAGGTCGAGAAGCTCGACGGCGCTTCATAGGCATGGCCTTCGTTGCGCTGGTACATCACTTCGGCGAAGAACTCGCTGCTGTCGCCGAGGTTATAGGTGTGGCTCACGGTCAGACCGAGATTCTCGGTATCCGGCTGAATCGCGCGCTGGCTGACGTAGTCATAGCGGCAGCGACTGCCGCCGTTGCTGGTATCCGAACCGCACCACGGCTCCGCGTAGTCGCTGCCATCAATCGTGACGCGGGTGGACGAGTAGAGCGTGACATCGATCGGGCGATCGCTGTTCATCAGCGCATTGCGATCGTAATAATCAAGCACCACCGTAGTGTTCGAATGGTCGGTGGCAAAGCCGCCAACGTAGGTCAGGTTATAGCGGCCGAAATCACCTTTCTCGGTGTCATCACCATACATTGCCGAGATTTCGTGACCGGTGTAATCCTTGCGCAGGATGAAGTTGATCACGCCGGCAATGGCATCGGAACCATAGATCGACGAGGCGCCGTCGGTCAGTACTTCAATGCGATCGATCGCCGACATCGGAATGCTGTTGATATCGACAAAGGAATCAAAACCGTTGGTGAACGAATCGACCGCGACCCGGCGACCGTTGATCAGTACCAGCGTCGAACTGCTGCCAAGGCCGCGCAAGCTGACGCCCGCCGAACCGGCCGGCTGGCCGCGGGTGCCGGAGGCGATACCGCCGGCTTCCGAGAAGGTGCCCGCGCTGGAGGTCTGCGGCAAATCTTTCAGAAATTCGCCGACGCTGTCGTAGCCCTTTTTCTCGAGATTTTCCCGGTCAATCACAATCACCGGGCTGGCACCTTCGAGATCGACGCCCTTGAGCCGCGAGCCGGTGATTTCGACGCGCTCGGCGCTGTCGTCAGCCGGGGCCGCCTGGTCCGCTGCGTAAGCCGCGCCGGTACCGAGCAGCGACAGCATGATGGCCTGGTACAGCTTGTGTTTCATGTTGTTCTGTTTCTGGTTTTTGTACTTCTTGTCGGTGGTTTGCATAACGCACTCCTTAGGGTTTTATCTACCGCATCTCGCGGCGGGTCTGAACCGGCGGGGGAGCGCAAACGCGGAAAACCGGCGAGCCAATACCAATGCAAGCTACGACGGCACCCATGCCATGCGGGCAACAGCCAATGACGAGCGGACGCCCGGAGCAAAAGGGTGATCTTGGGGAGTAGGCGAGAGGCGAGCGCACAGTTGCGGCTCGCATCACGCACGCAAGCCGGAACAGGAATCAGCGGTCAGTGCGGCGTGTATTTTCTGCCAGGCTCCCCCCGCGTTGCGCGGGGGGCTGGCTAATTGTTGAACCACTCGGACAGGTAGTACGGGGTATAGCGATAGCTGCCGAGATTGAAGGCTTTCTTCAGCATCTCCCGTCCTCCTTATCCTGTGTGCGCCGCTGGCGCGTGGTGACATGCGAGCGAATTTGCCCGCTGAATTTTTATCTGTCAATGCGCATTTGCGTTGCCGATGAAAATTTTCTTACAGTGCCCGACCCTTGCTTCGGGCGTCTTGCATATCTATGCGCAAATCCTTTTTGTTGGTGGCCGCGGTCGCACTTGTATGTACAGCAACGGCCGCAGAAAAACCGCGAGTCCTGGTGCTGGCCGGCGGCCATCTGCCGGTATGCAGCAGCATGAATCTCGATGCATGCCAACCGGACCAGCGCGATGAGCTGGAACGTCAGTGGCGACACGCGGAAGCACTTTTCGACCGTGATTACCGGCCAAATCGCTTCGCCCGGCTCAGCCGCGACGAGCTGCAGGGTTTCGCGGCGGCGCAGTTGCCGCGTCTGCAAGCGCTGATGGCGAGCTTGCCGGAGCGGGCGCACCGCCGCCAGGAAATTGACCAGGCGTTGCAGAACGCCGGATTGACCCTGACCGAAGACGAGCAGCTGTTGCTGATTGATGCGCTGGCAGCGCCATCATGGCGTGCGGATGGTGTGACGGCGCGGCAGGAGCAATTGGCGGTGCAGGCGAGTGCGCCGGCCGTGCGTGCCGTGTTCGATCGGTTTCTGCAGGAAGCAAAAGCGGGCCACAAGCGTGCACCACGCATCGGCATTCTGACCTCCGCTGCGCGCGATGCGCAGGAGGCGGCGGCGTTTTACTTGCCGCTGTTCCGGCAACTGGGTGCAGAGCCGATCTGGTTGCCACTGGATCCGGCCAGTCGCACGCTGCGCGATGACGGCCGCAGTTTCGATTCAGCGGTGCAAGCCTGCGCCGCGCTGCTGCAGGAACGGCAACGGCAGAGCGGCCTGCCGCCGCGCCATCAAATCGATGCCGGCTTGCAGCAGCAGTATTGCACGCGCACGGATCTGGTCAGCGTGATCGCCACGCTCGATGGCGTGTTCTTCAACGGCGGCGATCAGAGTTTGCATCTGAAGAGCCTGCTGCGCGCCGATGGCAGTGATTCACCGGAGCTGGCCGCACTCCGCGCCCGCCACCAGCGCGGTGAACTGGTGATCATGGGCACCAGCGCCGGCACCGCGGTGCAGACCGGCACTGCCGGCGCAAGCCTGCCGATGATCAGCAACGGCGCCACGGCCAACGCCCTGACCAAGCGCGCGCTGGCACAAACGCCGCGACTGCCGTTCTGCGAACAGCGTCAGGACTGCCCGCCGGCATGGGATCCGGAGCAGCTGACCTATCGGCCGCAAGGCGGTTTGCGGCTGTTTGCGCACGGCATTCTCGACACCCATTTTTCCGAACGGGCACGGCAGGGCCGCCTGCTGCTGCTGCTCGGCGACACCGGCCAGCTCCGCGGTTTTGGTGTCGACGAGATGACGGCGCTGGTGGTGCGCCAGCATGACGGTCGCACCGATTTCGACGTGGTCGGTCGTGCCGGTGTCTGGCTGGCCGAGCAGGTGCAGCGCCAAGGCGTCGAGCTGTCCGCGCGCGTGCACTATCTGCGCACCGGCGATCGCGCCGTGCTGCGCCAGCAACGCCTGCAGGTGGAACCCGGCCAGTGTGCGCCGCGTCGCCAATACAAACTGGCCGCGCTCGATACGAAGCGGCTGACCACCGGCAATGGCGTCAACGAAGCGGCGCTGCATCTGCAGCTGACCGACGCCGGCGAGCTGGCCGTGCTCGATGACGTCCAGCAGTGGACGTTTGCGCGCGGCAAGCAGTTTGCGCTGTGTCCGAAAACCGATGGCGGCTGGAGCTACCGGGACCTGGAGCTGCGGCTGAAAACGCCGGCGCGGCCGCAGTAAACGCCTCGCTACGGTGCTGCCGGTACCGGTCCGACCGCATGACCGCGCGCTCGTGCTAACGTAGCGCCCGGTCATCCTGCTGTCACAAAGCGGTCATCAAGCAACTCATGTACTGGCTCTGGTCGAAATTCCTGTTACTCGCGCTGTTTCTGTTGCTGGCACATGCCTCGACCCCATCGCTGTTGCTGCAGCAGGAGCGGCTCAGCGGCGGGCCGTTCTGGTTTGCGTTCATCTGGTTGACCGGCCTTGCCGCGACGGTGGCCGTGGCGTTGTCACGGCAAACCGCGGTGCGGGTGTTCTGGGCGGTGCTGATGAGTTATGCCGCCGGCAATGCGCTGTCCTATCTCTACATCACCGGTGCGCCGCTCAATGCCATCGAGGTCGAGCGCCTGTTTCAGGACATCGCCTTCCTCGACGAAACCATCGAGTTCTACGGCCCGCTGATCGGCAAGGCCATTCTGGTGATGCTGCCGCTGACCATCGCCATCCTGCTGCCGTCGCCGGTACTGCCGCGGCGCTGGTCGCGCTGGGCACGGCGTGGTGCCTGGCTGCCGCTGCTGCCGATCAGCGCGATTGCTGGCGTGGTCTATTTCGATGGCGGTGGTGACAGCGACGGTTTTCCGCAGCATCTGAATCCCATCGGTTTTGTCGCCGTGCTGCTCGGTGACGAATGGCTGAAACCGGATCCGGGTCCACGCCAAACCGTGACGGTGAAACCGATGCGCAGCGAGCTCGACAAGATCGTCGTGATCATGGACGAGAGCGTGCGTGGCGACTGGCTCGACATCAACAGCGCCAACGGCATCCCGACCGGCTTGCTTGCACACAGCCATCGCGCCGCCAATTTCGGGCTGACGGCGTCGCACGCCAACTGCAGCGCCGCCTCGAACCTGAGCTTCCGCTACGCCACCCGCCGCGACAGTTTTCAGCTCGATGCCAGGATCCGGCCATCGCTGTGGTCGTACGCAAAAGCGGCCGGCTATCGCGCGGTGTATCTTGATGGCCAGCGGACCAATCGCGAGCTGCAGAATTTCATGACCGCACAGGAGCTGGCCGAACTCGATGGCCTGATCCAGCACGATGACAACGTCGTCGCCCGCGACAAGGACATGGTGTTGGTCGAGCATTTGCGGCAACTGCTGGCGAGGCCGGAGCGATTGTTCATCTACGTCAACAAGAACGGTGTGCATTTCCCTTACGAAGGCAAATATCCGCCGGAAGCGGCCGTGTTCAAACCACATATGACCAGCGGCACGATTCAGGGCCTCAATGAAGGCAACCAGTACGGCGATGGCTTTGGTAATGAAGAGTTCCGCAACAGTTACAAGAACGCGGTGGCCTGGAACACCGGCGAGTTCTTCAATCGCCTGCTGCCCGGTCTCGATCTGCAGCGCACCCTGATCGTGTTCACCTCCGATCACGGCCAGAACTTCACCAAGACCCAGGATGTCGGCTTCCTGACCCATTGCACCGTCGGCCCGGCGCCGGCAGCGGAAGGCACCGTGCCGCTGGTCTGGCTCACCGATCACCCGGCAACCCTGCAAGCCTTGCAACAGAGCGCGCAGCGCTGGCAGCATCAGGCCAGCCACTGGAATGTGCCGAGCACCGTGCTGCAGCTGATGGGCTACCCAACGGATTGGCTGGCGGAACATTACGAGCCAACGCTGTTCGCCGATGCGCTCGGCAAGCCGCAATTTGTCTCGACTTATTTTGTCCGCTTTGGTTTGCAGCCGGTGTGGAATGATCCGGTGCGGCCGAAGCTGGCGGAGTAGTCAGGTCGACGTGCGACAAACACACAGCTGCGGTGTGGCGTGACAGCTATAGCCGTTTGTCTTGCAGACGCGGAGCGACAACTACCCCACCCTAACCCTCCCCTTCACAGGGGAGGGAACATCCTTGCTCCTCCCCCTGTGAAGGGGGAGGCCGGGAGGGGGTAATTGTCGCTCCTAGCTCGATGAACACGTCCATTTCCATTCACCGCGACGAAGCCAAAAAAACTGACAAAAACAACGCACGGAACCCGCAATCATGCCAACCCACTCACCGCTGCAACGCACCGCGCTCTCCTTCACCCGTTGGGCCGAGCATTGGTTTCCGGATGCGTTTGTCTTTGCGCTGATCGCACTGGCCGTTGTCGTGCTCGCCGCGCTCGGCAATGGCGCGGCGCCGCTGGCGATCAGCAAGGCCTTCGGTGATGGTTTCTGGTCACTGATTCCGTTCACGATGCAAATGGCGATGGTCGCGATCAGCGGTTATGTCGTCGCGGTGTCGCCACCGGTGACGCGCTTCATCAACCGGGTCGCGCTGCTGCCGCAAACCGGCCGCGGTGCGGTGGCGCTGGTGGCAACGCTCAGCATGACCAGTTCGCTGCTGAACTGGGCATTAAGTCTGATCTTCAGCGGCTTGCTGGTGCGGGCGCTGGCGCGCCGCGCGCAGCTGGACATGGATTACCGCGCCGCAACCGCTGCCGGTTATCTCGGCCTCGGCGCGACCTGGGCAATGGGGCTGTCATCGTCCGCGGCGCAGTTGCAGGCCAACGCCGCCAGCTTGCCGCCACAGCTGCTGGCCATCACCGGCGTCATACCGTTTTCGCAGACGATTTTTCTCTGGCAGTCACTGCTGCTGACGCTGATCCTGATTCTGGTGTCGATCGCTGTGGCCTGGTATTCGGCGCCGAGCGGCGAGGCCGCGCAAACCGCGCACAAACTCGGTATCGATGTCAGCGATTCGGTTTCGCTGCAAACCGCACCGACGCGTCCCGGCGAATGGCTGGAATACTCGCCCATCCTGAGCGGGTTTGTCGTGTTGCTCGGGCTTGGCTGGCTGGTGCAGGAATTCCAGGCCAAAGATCCGCTGCTCGCGATCTCGGGTCTCAATACCTACAACTTCCTGTTCCTGATGCTCGGCATTGCGCTGCACGGCCGGCCGCGCGCGTTTGTCGCGGCGGTGACGCGGGCGGTGCCAACCACCGGCGGTGTGCTGATCCAGTATCCGTTTTTTGCCGGCCTGGCGACGGTGCTGACAGTCGCGGCCGGCAGCGATGGCATCACGCTGTCGGATCGGATCGCAACCTGGTTCGTCACGGTGGCGACTACCGAAACCTATCCCTTGCTGATGGGCGTGTATTCGGCGGTGCTCGGTCTCTTCATTCCGTCCGGCGGCGGCAAGTGGCTGATCGAAGCGCCGTATGTGATGCAGGCGGCGATCGAACTCAAGGTGCATCTCGGCTGGGCGGTGCAGATCTATAACGCCGCCGAGGCGCTGCCGAATCTCATCAATCCGTTCTGGATGCTGCCGCTGCTCGGCGTGGTGGGCCTGAAAGCGCGCGACGTGGTCGGCTTCACGGCTTTGCAGCTCATCATCCATATTCCGCTGGTGCTTGGCCTGCTGTGGTTGCTGGCCGGCACCCTGAGTTACAGCCCGCCGGTGCTGCCGTAGTCTTTCATTGATCGGATCGCCGCTGACCGGATCACGGCCAACTGGCGTAATAGCGACAACCCATACGTATTGCCGGAGCCTGCCTTGCATCAGCTACTGGGCCCATTTCTGGTTTTGCTCAGCGCAACCGCTGCCAGCGCTGCCGACGAGGTGACCCGCGTGGTCGTCACCGCCGAACGCACGCAGCAGGCCACTGATACCGCGCCGTTGTCGCTGGGCATCATCGACGCCGACACGCTCGCGCTGCAGCCGGCCGAGCACGTGCTGTACTGGCTGAACCGGCTGCCGGGTGTGCAATTCCAGCGCAACGATGGCCAGGAATACCTCGCCGCCATCCGCTCGCCGGTGCTGACCGGCGCCGGCTCCTGCGGTGCTTTTTTAAGTCTGGAAAACAATGTGCCGATCCGGCCGGCACCGTTCTGCAATGTCAACGAGCTGTCGGAAGCCTTCAGCGAAGCCGCCGAACAACTGGAAGTCATCCGCGGCCCGGCGTTGCCGTTCTATGGCGCCAATGCCATGCACGGTGCGGTCAATGTGCTGACGCCCGCTGCGGGCGAAAACCGCGTGCGACTGCGGCTTGCGGAAACAGAAAGCGCTGACACAGACGGTGCCGATCTGTTGCTGCAACTGGCGGATGACCATCAATCGTTCGCGCTGTCCGCGCGCAACGAAACCAGCTGGCGCGATGATGCCGGCGTCGAGCAATACAAGATTGGTTGGCGTCATCGTGGCGAGCGGGCAAGCCGCGCCAGTGAACCGGTGCAAATCGAGACGCTTTTCACCGCAAGCAAGCTGATGCAGGAAACCGCCGGTTTCGTGACCGGCACCAATGCCTATCGCGATCTTCATCGCGCACGCCAGAACGACAACCCGGAAGCGTTTCGCGACAGCGACAGCCTGCGTCTCGTGCAACATTGGCGTTGGCAGGACGGCACCACGCTCACGCCGTATCTGCGCCGCACCGAGATGACCTTTCTGCAGCACTTCCTGCCCGGCCAGCCGTTGGAACGCAATGGCCACTGGAGCGCCGGCCTGCAATGGCAGCAACCGCTGTGGCAGAGCGACAGTCAGCAGCTCTTGCTCGGCACCGACATCGAATATGCCGAAACCTTTCTGGAAGAATGGCAAACGCAAATCACCGAAGGCTCGGCGTTTCTGCAGGAAACCATTCCGGTTGGCTTTCACTACGACTACACCGTCGCACTGCAGGGGGTGGCGCCGTTCCTGCACTGGCGTTGGCAGTTTGCCGAACCGTGGCAGCTGTTTGTCGGCGCCCGCGCCGAGCGCTGGTGGTATGACTATGACAACCGCATGCTGAACGGCCGCAGCCGCGACGATGGCAGCCTGTGCGGTTTCGATGGTTGCCGGTTCAACCGGCCGGCGGACCGCAGCGATCAGTTCACGCTGCTGTCACCAAAAGCGGGCCTGAGTTGGCAACCGCTGGCCGGCCAGCGCATCAAACTGCTGCTGCAACACGGCTTCCGGCCGCCGCAGACCACTGAACTGTACCGGCTGCAACGCCAGCAGTCAGTCACCGATCTGGATCCGGAAAAATTGCGCGGCCTCGAACTCAATTGGCGCGCCGCGTGGACAGCGGATTTGCGCACCGAACTGGCGTGGTACGGTTACGACAAGGCCAACGTCATTGTCCGCAACACCGACAGTTTCAACATCAGCGATGCCCGCACCACGCATCGCGGCATTGAGGCGCAGCTCGACTGGGCATTTGCCACCGATTGGCAGTTGCTGCTGACCGCAACCTGGCAGCGCCACCGTTACGCCAACAACCCCGGCATCAGCGCGCAAAACATTGTCGGCAATCGCATCGACACCGCGCCGGATCGGTTCGGCTTTGCCGCGCTGCGCTGGCAACCACTGCCGAACGCGCAACTGGAGCTCGCCGCGACCCACACCGATGGCTACTACACCGATGCTGAAAACAGCCGCTACTATCCCGGCCACAGCCTGCTGGATCTGCGCTGGCGTCAGCAAACCGAAACCGGCTGGGCCTGGACACTGGCGCTGCAGAATCTGACCGACCGGCCTTATGCCGAGCGCGCGGATTACACCGGCGCCAGTGGCGATCGCTACATGCCGGGTACGCCGCGCCAGTTGCAACTCAGTTTCGAAATGCCGCTCTAACGGTCCAACCATGCGATTAAAACCATCGCAAAGAAAAATCAGATTGGGTAGCAGTTTCGATCAGTCAGAACGTGACAGTCGGTCGACGAGCTTCACCCTCACCTAAATCCTCTCCCCTCAAGGGAGAGGACTTGAAAGCCTTCTCCCTTGAGGGGGCGAGCTGGGAAATAACGAAGCATCGCTTCGTTCCACCGCAGCGCCAGGAGCCGGAGGCGAATGGCAGGGGCGCGGAGCGAGGTTGGATGAGGGTGATGCCCGCAGAGATACCCATATAGGCAGTAAAGAAGAACTACAGCAAACACGAACATCAGCAAGGAGACACACCATGAGACCTCAGCTGCACAGCTTGTCGACTCTCGTCATTACCACCAGCCTGCTGACCAGTCTCAGCGCCCACGCCGAGCTGCGCATCGGCACTGGTGCCGCACAGTCGCTGTACGAGCAGTTCTGCGCCGGCTGTCACGGCAAGCAGATGGAAGGCGGCAGCGGTGGCGCGCTGACCGATGAAATCTGGAAGCATGGCGGCAGCGACGACGCGATCACCAACAGCATCCGCAACGGCATCGCCGGCACCGACATGATCGCCTGGGGCCAGACGCTCAGTGCCGATCAGATCCGTTCATTGGTGATTCTGATCCGCGAGCAAAAGCATCTCGCGGCCAAACAAGCGTCCAGCCCCAAGCGCGATGGCGATAGCGTGTTCAGCGCCGCCGGCTATCTTTTCCGCGTAACGCCGGTGATGGCTGGCGATGCCGAACTGTGGGGCATGACCTTCCTGCCCGATGGCAGCGCCCTCATCACCCAGAAAAACGGCGTGCTCTGGCATTGGCACAACGGCAAACGCAGTGAAGTCAAAGCGGTGCCGAGCGTGCACAACCATGGCCAGGGTGGTCTGCTCGACGTGATTGCGCATCCGGACTACGCCAGCAACGGCTGGGTGTATCTCTCCTACGCCGACAAAACCGGCCGCGATCCGTACGCCTCAACCTCGGTGCTACGCGCAACCTTGCGAGATGGTGAACTGAAAGATCAAAAAATCGTGTTCAGCGTGCCGACCGCCAAACGCCAGCACAGCGGCCATCACTTCGGCAGCCGTTTTGCATTCATCGGCACTGACCTGTACTTCACCATCGGCGACGCCGGCAAACAGGACAACGCCCAGGACCTGAGCGTGCCAACCGGCAAAGTGCACCGCATCCGCGACGACGGCAGCATTCCTGCCGACAATCCTTTCATCACCAATAAAGACGCGTGGCCCAGCATCTGGACCTGGGGCAACCGCAACCCGCAAGGTTTGGTTTACGACGCGATCGGCAAACGCTTGTGGGCCGCCGAGCACGGCCCGCGCGGCGGTGATGAGATCAACTTGATTGAAAAAGGCAAGAACTACGGCTGGCCGGTCATCACCTACGGCATGAACTACAACGGCACGCCGATCAGCGACAGAACCCATCAAGACGGCATGGAACAACCCAAGCATTACTGGACGCCATCCATCGCCGTCAGCAACATCGACGTCTACCGCGGCAAGCCGTTCGCCAACTGGGACGGCAAGCTGCTCGTCGCCAGTTTATCGGCACAAGAACTGCGCCTGCTGACCCTCGATGGCGACAAGGTGATCAAGGACGACCTGCTGCTGAAAAACATCGGCCGCCTGCGCGATGTCCAGACCGGGCCGGATGGTGCAATTTATCTATTGGTCAGTGATGAAGCCGAACGGAGCTACCAGCTGCGCAAGTTGGAGCGAGCAGAAAATTGATCTGCTTGGGGACGAACTTGCAACGATGAAACGCTCGTGGTCAATAGAACATGCGGCGGAAACGCTACGCGGCTCCGCCCTACGAGTTCTACAGGTTTTTGGCGACGAAGAAAATTTCAAATATCAGGGGCCTTATTATGGCTAGTAGCGCTGAAGAGCACGGATACTTTGGGTCGCCCAAGCTCCTAGAGGTTTTGTTAGATGATGCAGGTCAGGCATTTAGGGATTTGTGGGCCAATACCGAGTCACAGTATTTGAGAAGAAACTCAGTAAGGGCCGCATTTGGGTGTATAGAAGGCATATGTGCCGTTCTTTCCAACGAGGTTTTGCTAAAGTATCTGCGCGGTGCGATAAGACTGTCACTGAAGGAAATAAAAGTAATAGAAAATAAAGAAGCAGAGTTGGTTCAGCGAATAAAGAAATCATTCTCAGCCTACAACAAGCTTCATAATTCGAACTTCATACTTGATACGGAGTCATCTGGCTTTTCCTGCCTCCGCATAGCAAAACGGATCAGAAATAACCTAACCCATCCTTCAAGATATAGTCACGTACTGATATCAGACAGCGATGTCGCGACTATAGCAAAGGCATACTTGTGGATTAAGGATGAATGCAAGAGGCTAATGGAGTCCGTGATTGAGACGAATTTACAAAAGCTATCTGTAGAAGACAGAACAGTAGTTCGAAATATGCTGGATAAAACCAGTAGCGCGGTAGGTTGGGCTGAAAAGCCCAACGATTGATTTCGGTGCTGGTGAGTCTGTTTGGCTTCGCGGGCTCAGCCCTACCTCCCTCGCTAGCGTTATCTGCAGTTCATACGATGTTAAATGGCATTGCCACTTAACATAGCTCTGTGGATATTGAATTTAAGTTGCCAACGCATGGAAATCCCGAAAGAATCCAGACACTCACCGGTTGCCTTGCGCCCGTGTTAAACGGCAGAGGCAGATAATTACTAGAAGCCATCTCAAAAATAATTCCTAAGCAAAATCACCAAACAGCCAAGGCGAACAAAGCCGAGGAAATTATCGGCATGGCGCTCATATCGCACCACAAGCCGGCGAAAGTTATGTAACCAG
>JBMOMZ010000075.1:0-4770 GCA_049324755.1 Pseudomonadota bacterium | reverse complement strand
GCGCTCATCGGCGGTGCCGTGAACAACGAGGGCCTGATCACGGCGCGCCTCGGTCGCGTCGATCTGGCGGCCGGTTCCGGGGCGGTGCTCACCTTCGACGAAGACAACATGATTGGTGTGCGCGTCACCAAAGACGTGCTGCGCAATATCGGTGCCTCGGCGGCGGTGAGCAACAGCGGCGACATCATTGCCGACGGCGGCATGGTGGTGCTGAGTGCCGCTGCGGCGCGCGCGTTGTTCGATACGGCGGTGAACAACGTCGGCCTGATCCAGGCAAACGCTGCCAAAGAACACAGCGGCCGTATTTTCCTGACGGGCGCCGAGGGTGCCGGCAACGTGCTGGTCGGCGGCAACGGAGCCTTGGTTGCCGACAACGCCAATGGCAGGGGCGGCAGTATCGTGGTGACGGGCGACAACGTCGGCTTGTTCGATAACGCCGTGCTGAGTGCGAATGGCACCGCCGGTGGCGGCAGTGTGCTGCTCGGCGGCGACTATCAGGGGGCGAACATCGACGTGCGTAATGCCACGGCGGTCTATCTGGGCGAGAACACGCGCGTCAGCGCCGACGCAACCCTGAATGGCAACGGCGGCAAGCTGATCGTCTGGTCCGATGAAGCAACGCGTGTCTACGGAGCCCTGTCCGCGCGCGGTGGCAGCGAGGGCGGTGATGGCGGTTTCATCGAGACATCGAGCCATAATTTTCTCGATATCACCACGACGCCGGACGTCACGGCGGCAAACGGCAGGGGTGGCACCTGGTTGATTGACCCGCGCAATCTCACCGTGACCGCCAGCACGACGACGAACCTGTCAGGTGCCGGGACGCTTGCCTCGCCGTTTCAATCAGACGGCAGCGGCAACGCGAGCATTGCCGTGAGCAGCATCAATACTGCCCTCACCGGCGGGGCGACCGTAGTACTGCGAACCATTAGCGGCTCAGGTGGTTCAGAGGGTGACGTGATCTGGCAGTCCGGCGCTGTGCTCGATTACAACGGCAAGGGCGACAATGCGTTGCAGATTGATGCATTCGACGACATTTTATTCAGTGGCACGATCGGCGATAGCATCTTGGGTGGCGATTCGCTCGCAGTCACCTTCAATGCCCAAGACGACATCCTGATTGGCGGTGTCATCGAGAGCAATGGCGGGAACATCAGTTTTACTGCGGGCAATAACAGCGGTACCGGCGTAGGCACGGGTAACACCAGCGGCATCGTATTTGAGGACGAAGGCACGGTAGCCAACGGCGTCTATGGCCGCATCGATGCCGGCAGTGGCAATGTCCAGCTCACTGCCGGCACGGGTGTCGTTTCCATCAATATCGACAGTGTCGATGAAAGTTACGGGAGCGGTGCCCTTCCGGCGGTGATCAGAGGCACCAACGTCAGCGTCACTACACCGCAGTTGATCGCCAACAATGCTGACTTCGTAAACAAGGAAATTGCCGCAGCGGGTGACGTGACGCTGCAGGTCGCTGCAGTGCATGGCTTGGCCTCGACCGACTCTTTCGACATCGTCGCCGCCGGCGTGGGCGGCACGATGGGCACGCTGAACGTCGAGGACACAGGTGTTGGCGATATTGTGTTGCGACTGCTTTACGATGATCTTCTCGGCACCGCTGTTCGGCAGGATCAGGTCGCCATCGGCAACATTGATATCGGCTACAACCGGACCATTGCTCTTCCGGTCGGCGATGGCAATCTGGTGATGCTCGATGATGCGACCAACCATGTGATCGACTGGCTGCAGACGGCCGACCAGAACATCGAGATCGAGGTTGGCGCTGCCGATCTCGTCTCAACCACCAACAACAAACAGGTCAGTAGTGGCAACTTGATTTTGCGCAATACCTTTGCGGGCGGCGATGTGTTGCTCAACAGCGGCACCTTTGTCCTTGATGGCATCACGCCGGGCATGTTGCAGATCGAAACTGCGGGTACAGGTGGCAATGTCGACCTTGCCAATACCTCTGGCGATCTGTCGTTTTCCGACCTGACAGATATCGGCGGCAATCTGAATCTGAGTTCGGTTGGCAACGTGCAGCTCAACAACATCGCGGTGGGTGGCAATGTCGGCCTGGGGCTGACGACCAACGGCATGTCGGTCAGCAGCGGCAGCGGTTTTACCTACGGCGGTGCCCTCAATGCGCTGACGCGTGGCGGCAGCGTGACGTTCGAGGTGAGCAGTGTCGGGACGATCGATACGACCGCCGGCGGGCAGGCAGGCGGTCACGTCGTGCTTACAAACGGCGACGGTGGCATTGCGGTCAACTACATCACGACGCGTGACGGCAACGTGACGCTGGATGCCGCTGATAGCGTGACGGTATACGGGAATATTGACGCCCTGGACGCCGGCGGCAGCACGGCAGGTGGTGCGATCCTGGTGAAGGCTGGTGCCAATCTGTCTCTGCCGTCGGTGACGGCGGGTGCCGGGGCCGTCGACCTGCAGGTCGGCCTGGCCAATGCCGGCAGCGTCAACCAGATTGGATCACTGCAGACGACCGGTGCCATCAATGTGTCCGGCGGCAGCACCGGTGCCGACGATTTCCTCTTCAGCGATCCGAACGCTGCCGGCAGCCGAGTGAACATTACCGGCACCAGTATCGATCGCGTCTTCCTTGACGGTTCTGGTGCGACGCAGCATACGTTCGCCCTGTCTCTGAATGATATTTCAGTCGATGGTTCAGTGGCCGATTTCAACCTCAGTGGGTCATTGCAACTGGAGCTTACCGGTAGCAGCGATGCCGATACGCTGTCCCTCAATAGCACGCTTGCGTCATATTATTCTGCGGTCACCTTCAATGCCGGCGGTGGCGTCGACACGATCATTGGCGCCACCGGCACCGGCCTGAGCTGGAACCTTGCCGACAGCGGTAGCGCAGTCAGTGCCGAGAATTTGACATTCAATGGCGTCGAGGTGGTTCAGGCTGGCGCTTTCAACGACAGCATCACCCTGAATGATTACACGGGCGACCTGTACGCCGGAGACGGCGCCGACACCATCAATATTCTTGGCGCGCTCACGGGCAATCTGGATGCCGGCGTTGGCGCCGACACGGTTTATCTCAACGGCGGTACGGTGACCGGCACGCTCGATGGCGGCACGGATACTGATTCCGATCGGCTGAATGGCTGGGCCGGCGACGACGTTTTTGAGCTCAGCGAGACTGACACAACTGGCGGCACGCTCAATGGCGTGTCGTTCACAAACTTCCAGGAGCTCGACGGCGGTCTGGAGAGTACTGGCGCAGGCGACAGTATCACCGGCACGACGGGAGACAATACTTTCTTCATCACCAGCAAGGGTAACGGCACCGTCGACGCCTTTGCCTTCAGCAATATCGAAAGTTTCGATGGCGGATCTACTGGCGCTGATGTTGTCGACTACAGTGCTTACGCTGATGTATTGCTGATCGGTGCAACGATCGATCTTGCGCTGATCACCAACATCGAAACCATCGTCGGTAGCACCTATGCCACCGATGTGCTGCTCGGAACCGGCGGCGACGACGTCGCCACGATCACGGCAACCTACGGGGGCGATATCAACGGCATCCTGTTCTCCGCCATCGAGTCGATTGATTTGGCAGGAGGTGCCGACAGCCTGAGCCTGCAGGCGAACGGCGTGATGACCAACATCGAAGGCGGTGCCGGTACTGACACATTGAGCAACGCATCGGCGGATTCGTTCAAAATCGACATCACGGCCGATGGTCAGGGTGCGATCTACGATGGCCTCTTGCTGTCAACCGCGGTGAGCAATTTCTCCGGTATGGAAAATATTACCGGTGGCAGCAGCGCCGACACCTTCGTCGTTGGCGCAACCCATACCGGTATCCTGGACGGTGCGGGTGGCAATGACAGCTTTGATCTTTCTGCCGGCGCTGCGGTCACTCAGATTGAGGGCGGCCTGGACGTCGACTCTGTCATCGGCGGTGCCCTGGCAACGACGTGGACGCTCAGCGGTTCTGACAGCGGAACGATCGACAATGGCACCGCATCGGCTTTTGCCGGTCTGGAAGACTTTTACGGAGGCGCCGGCGTCGATACGTTTTGGGTCAACAGCGACTTGTTTGCCGGGCTGTTGTCCGGCGGCGCCGGCGACGACGTCTTCAATATCAACGTCAATTCAGGCGCGACTTACTACGGCGATGCCGACAGTGACCGTTTCGTGCTTGCCGACGCCATCAACGTCAGCGGTGCGATCTCAGGTGATGCCGATACGGGTGGCGCGACCGGTATCGACCTGATCGACATGACAGCCTGGTCAACCGACATCACGCTCGACATGGCAAGCAACACGCTCACCGGCGTCAGCGGCACGCTCAGCTTTCTCGAAGATCTCGCGATGCCGGCGGGTGGCAACGATACGTTGATCGGCGGCAACGGAACGAATGTCTGGGGCATCGTCGGCAGCAACGCGGTCACCCAGGGCGGCGGTACCTTCACCGGTGTCGATAACCTCGTCGGCGGCACCGGCGCCGATACCTTCAATTTCTCCGCCTCTGTCACCTTCGCCGGCATCATCGACGGCGGTACCGGTGCCGGCTACAACGACATTGTCGGCACGAGTGGCAATGAGACGCTGCAGCTTGGCGCCCTCGCGCGGGCCGGTACTTTCGCGGGCACTGATTTCAACAACATCGATGGCGTCAACGGCAACGGCGGCAGCGATGCCGCCGTTGGTACGGCCGGCGATGAGAGCGTGGTGCTTGGCGCATCCGGCGCTGCCAGCTTCGGCACGCTGAACCTCATCGGCTTCACGGCA
>JBMOMZ010000074.1:0-45510 GCA_049324755.1 Pseudomonadota bacterium | reverse complement strand
GACAGTATATGATCATGAACTTGATGCGTTGTCGATCCACCAACGCAACACACAATTACTTGATCGTCGAAAAGCGATCCTGAATCAATAGCTTAGCTAAACCTGTTTTTTGAGATGGCTTCTAGTTGAGGTAACCCTGCGCGCGGTAGCGCTCGACACTGCGTGCGACCAGTTGCTGCAGGGCCGCACGCTGCTCCGCTGTCAGCGTGGTGAAATTGAAGCAGGATTTGCCTTGCAGGCGTGTGCGCAGAGACGGCGACACGTTATCCAGCAAATCCGGAAAGACATAGATCGGCATCAGGTGGAAACTGACATGGGCTTTGCCGATTTTCACCGCGGCAAAAAACAGCGGCTTCTTGTTTGGCATCAAAAAGGCGGTATCGAGGTAATAGTGGTCGGCGCTGTCATGCACCAGCACCAGCCGCGATTGATACGGTGCCAGCAGCGCTTTCAAGTCACTGAAAATGGCGACTGCGGTTTCGCTGTTCATGGCTGGCGCGCCGGCGGTTGCCACAGTTCAATGCGATGGCCGGCCGGATCGGTCAACCAACCGAACTTGCCGTACTCGCCGTCTTCGATTTCGGCTTCGACGGCAACGCCTTCGGCAGTCAGTCGCTGCAAGGTGGCGAGCAGATCGGCGACGACAAAGTTCAGGATCAGCGGACTGCCGTTGAAGTAAGGGTTGTCGCGCGGAAACAGGCTGAACACCGGATAGCCGGCCGCTGACACCGCGGCAATCGGCGGCGGCGAGCAGAAATGCACGCCGCCATTGGCGGCAAAACCGAGACCGAAATGCTGCTGATACCAATCCGCGAGCGCGGCGGGATGGTCGGCCTGCAAAAAAATGCCGCCCAGCGCAATGCTGGCGCTGTCATCGCTTCCCTTCATTTTTGCCTCCCGCGGCCGATATGCCCGACATGCACTATAGCGCGGGAGTTTCATCATGCCAGGTCACGCCATTCCCCGACGGCGGCGCTGGCCGCTGACGGTCCTGGCCGGCTTGCTCGCGGCCGCCGCGGTACAGGCCGACAACGACGCCGAAACCGTGCAGCTGCGCGGCTATGAGCTGCAGGCCTGGGCCGACGCCCGGCTGCAGCCACGGCGCAGCGAACCGATTCCGCTACGGCTGGCGCTGCTGCGCAATGACAGCGCCACCAGCAGCGAGGACATCGACCCCAAGGCCGATCGTGACGATGCCGAGCGCGATGGCGTGCCGGTGGCCGTGCTGGATGCGCTGCTGGCCGGACAGCTGCAAGGCAGCGGTCGGTTTGCCGTGCTGGACGACCAGTCCAATCAGGACGCGCCCAGCGACAGCATCGGAGACAGCTACAGCAATGGCTACATCAACACCTACAGCAATCACTACAGCAGCAACGGCTTCGAAAACGGCAGCAACGCCGACTTCGACAGCGCCCGGCTCAGCGTCCGCATCCTGCGTTACCAGCCACCGTACCGGCGTGGCGAGCGCAGCGGTTTCTGGCAGCAGACTCGCAGCTATTGGCGCAGCTGGGTGGCGGAAGAACCGCAACCGCTGGCGGTGACCGTCGAAGCCATCTGGCAGGATCCGGCGCACGGCCATCAGCGCCGGCTGCTCGTGCACGTCGATGGCGACAGTTGCCTGCGTCTGCAACAGGCGCCGATGACGGCGGTGACGCCGGCGCCGGCATCATTCAGCACTGAATACCGGCACAGCAGCATCGGCCAGGCCAGCCTCGCCGCCTTCAACCGCATCGTCGCCTGGCTCGACGCCATGCACGGCCATGAGCAGCAGTCGCTGAGCGTGGTCGCGGTGCGCGGCAACCGGCTGCAACTGGCCGACCCCGAACGCTGGCTGCACGGTCATCAGGAGCTGACGCTGTACCACCGGGATCACCGCGAACAGGCCATCGGCCAGATCCGCTTGGCTGCCGGTGACGGCGCCATCCGTGAAGCCTGGCCGCTGACCTTGGCGGCGGGCAGCGTCCGGCCGGGCGACTGGGTGCGGATCCGCCGGCCAACGGCCGGGCCGAGCATCCAGCCGGCACCGCAGCCGCCGGGCTCGCATTGCCGGCGAGCGGACGATGCCCAGACCGCTGCTGCAGCCGCGCCCGACAACCGCCATACTGACCCACCGTTGCTGCCCGAGCACGAAGACGACCGACCCGCCAGCTGAGCGACGCCCACCACGGCACGTCGCCGCGGCGCGTTGTCGTGCTTGCGCCGGGCCGTGTTTGTCGACAAGAGATGATTCGTCATGGCCAAATCGCGCGCCCGCAAACGCGTGTACCCCACCGCCAAAGAAACCCTGCGCGCCTCCAAGCAGTGTCAGAACACCGAACAGACGAAATCGCCGACCTATCGGCTCGCTTTTGCCGATGACGATTACCTGCTGTCGGACGACACCCGTGCGGTCCGGTTGATGCTCGAATGGATGAAGTTCGATGCGCTGCTCGACAACGCCGGCGTCGAACACACCATTGTGATGTTCGGCAGCGCCCGCATCGGCACCCGCGATCAGATGCAGGTGCGGGTCAGTGCCCTGAAAGCGGCGCTGAAGCAGGATCACGACAACCGCGATCTGCTCGATGAACTCGCCATCGCCGAACGGCTGCTGGAAAAAAGCGTGTTCTATGACATGGCCCACGCGCTCGCCGGCAAAGTCGCGCGCGACGGTGAGAAGCGCTTTGGCTTTCCGTGTCACATCATCACCGGCGGCGGCCCCGGCCTGATGGAAGCCTGCAACCGCGGTGCCTTTGACGCCGGTGCCGACAGCATCGGCCTCAATATCGTGCTGCCGACCGAGCAGCACCCGAACCCGTTCACCACGCCGCGGTTCAGCTTCCAGTTTCATTATTTCGCGATCCGGAAAATGCATTTCCTGATGCGCGCCCGCGCCATCGTGATTTTCCCCGGCGGCTTCGGCACGCTCGATGAACTGTTTGAAACGCTGACGCTGCGCCAGACTGGCCGGGTCACCCGGATGCCGATCATCCTGGTCGGCAGCCAGTACTGGAACCGCATCATCAATTTCGAGGCGCTGGCCGAGGAAGGCGTGATCAGCCGGCGCGATCTGCAGCTGTTCAGCTATGCCGAAACCGCCGAGCAGGCATTCGAACAGATCGCCGACTTCTACCAGCGCTACCCGCTCAACGGCGGCGACTGAGCCGGTCTGGCCCCGTGGTCTGGAACAAGGAGTCTGGAACAAAGCAGCGGGAGCCGGGCTCTGGAACCGGTCGCTGAAACAGGGATCGGGTAAATTTTGCCAGGCTTGCCACGTGGGAAGGCCTTGCCCACCGGCAAAACCGGCGCGTATCCTTGCCGCTTATGAGAATGTTCGCCCTGATCCTGTTGCTGCTCGCCATGCTGGCGCCGCGCCTGAGCGCGGCGTTGCCGCATGCGCTTGCCTGCGCCGGTCCGGGCGGTGCCGCCGTAGCAATGCAAGAGGCTGACGGCGACGAGCACACCAAGCACCGGAACAGCGACCATCACGGTACTCATGCCGAGCACGCCTCGCATCACAATGCCATGGCAACCGCCGAACCGGTTGATGCGGATGCCGCCGAAGCATCCGGCGACTGCCAGCATTGCGGCCAATGTGACGAACACTGCTCGGCCGTCGTGCTCACCGCGCTGCCGCAGCAGCAGGCAAGCCCCGGCGCCGAACACCTTGTCAGCACCAACGCCGGTCAACGCACCGGCTTCTCCCACGATCTGAACCGCCCGCCCCGAACCACCTCGCTTTGATCCGGTGCCGCGTGTGCCGTTGTCTCGGCTGCCTGTTTAACGGGCACCGCCCGGCACCCGCCCTGTCCTGATTCACTGACGAGGCTGTCATGTTTTGTCCTGATTTTCTTCGCCTGAACGCGAAGCGCACGAGCGCCTTGCTCCTGCTTGCGCTCGGCAGCTCGCCCGCATTTGCCGGCAGCACGCTGCAGGCAGCGCTCGATGCCTACTGGCAACGCCACCCGGAGGCGCAGGCGCTGAGCGCGCGCGAAGGCGCCGCCCGCGCCGGCCGGGCCCGTGCCGACGGCTGGCTCGCCGATGCGCCCAGCGTCGCGCTGTCGCGACTCGATGAGCGTGACGGTGCCGGCCGCGAAACCGAACTGGAAATCGCGCTGCCGCTGGCGCGGCAACGTGGCGAACGCCAGCAACAGGCCAACGCGCAAGCCGCGGCCATTGCTGCCGAGGCGCGCTGGCTGCGGCTGACGCTGGCCGCCGAACTGCTGACCGTCGACAGCGAACGACGCTACCGCGACGAAGCGCTGCAGCTCAGTCAGCAGCGGCTGACCGTCGCCCAAGCCTTGGCGCGCAACGTCGACGCCAAAGTGGACGCCGGCGAACTCGCCCGCACCGATGCCCTGCTGGCGAGCAGCGAAGCACTGGCCGCCAACGCCGCATTGCTTAGCGCCGAACAACTGGCGGACGAAGCGCGCGACGCCTGGCAACTGCGGGTCGGCAATCTGCCGGGTTTTGACGAAACGCTGGAAAGCGCGTTGTCACCACTGCCCGGCGATCCGCAGCAACATCCGCAGTTGCAGCAAGCACTGGCGCGGGCGCAGGCCGCCGCCGCCGAAGCGCGGTTCGAGCGGCGCTACAGCGGCGATGCCGAATTGAGCCTGCTGATGAAACGCGAGGACGATCCGCTGATGGATGAACGCGTCGACAGCGCCGGCATCCGGCTCAGCGTACCGCTGTTTGCCGGCAGCCAGCGCGAACAAGCAGCGGCCAGCGCCGATGCCGCACGGCTCAGCGCCGAAGCCGAAGCGCAGCAACTGCAGCGACAACTGGCGCAGGCGCAATAGCAGGCGCGCCGGCATTACGAGCGCAGCACGCAGCAACGCACACTCGCCGAACAGCAGTTGCAGCTGAACCAACAAAGCTGGCAACACGCACAGGCCGCCTTCGCTGCCGGCGAATTGCCGCTGGCGGAACTGCTGCGTCAGCAGCAGCGCCTGTTCGACAGCCACGAAAGCCTGTCGCAAGCCAAGCAGCAACTTCGCAGCGCGCTCGCACGGCTGCTGCTCGCCGAAGGCGTGTTGCCATGATTGCCCGTTTCTCGCTCGCCCATTCTTTCCTCTTTTTTGGTCAAGCCACCATGACTCGACTCCCGATGTTGTCCTCGTTTTTGCTTGCCACAGCGCTCAGCGTTGTCGTCGCGGTGCTGCCCGGCCGCGCGCACAGCCACGGCGGCGAAGACCACAGTCACGATGCGCCTGCGGCTGTCGCGCCGGTAAGCAATGCCGCCCGTGCCACCTTGCAGGGCGAATTTTCCGAGGCGGTGCTGGCCGCCAGTGACGAGCAGTTGCTGCTCTGGCTGGATGACAGTGCCAGCAACGCGCCGCTGCAGGCCGAACTGCAACTGCAGCTCGGCGAGCAAACCCTCGCGCTGGAAACCGTTGAGCCCGGCACCTACCGCCATGCGCTGGCAACACCGCTTGCGCACGGCAGTCATGTGATCGTGCTGACCGTCATCACCGATAACGGCGCCGATCTGCTCAGTGGCGAACTGCTGATGCCGGAACACGCTGACGACGCGCACAGCCACGCCTCGCGCTGGTGGTGGTCCTTGCTGCTGCTGCTGCCGGCCGCTGCGATCGCGCTGTGGCTTTCTCGCCGGCGCCAGCGCGGGGCGATCCTGCCGGGTTTGTTGCTGGTGGGGGTACTGATGTCTGCACTCGTCAGCCGTGATGCGCAAGCCGGCGGCGATGCCAGTGACGGCCACACCCACGGTGACGAAGCGCAACCGGTCAGCATCGCCTCCGGTGATGCGCCGCGCCGGTTGCCGGACGGCAGTCTGTTTGTGCCGAAATCAGTGCAGCGGCTGCTCAACGTCCGCACCGAGCAAATCGCCATCGGCGAGCACGCGATCAGCCTGCGCCTGAACGGTCAGGTGATCGCCGACCCGAACGGCAGCGGCCTGGTGCAGGCGCCGCAGACCGGCCGCGTCGTGCCGGCAGGCAAACGCTTGCCGACGCTCGGCAGCACGGTCAAAGCCGGTGACACGCTGGCACTGCTGGAACCGATCCTGAGTCAGGCCGAACGCGCCAGCATGACCGGCGAACTGGCGCGCGTCGAAGCGGCGCTGGCGGCCGCGGAAAAACGCCTGCAGCGACTCAGCGGCATTCGCGACAGCGTGCCGCGCCGTGAGCTGGATCAAGCCGAAGTCGAAGTCGCCGGTTTGCGTGGCCAGCACGAAGCCCTGCGGGCGTCGCTGCACGCCAGATTGCCACTGCGGGCGCCGATCAGCGGTGTCATCAGCGAGGCAGCCGTGATCGCCGGCGCGCAAATCGAAGCCGGCAACACCGTGTTCGAAATCATCAGCAACGACACGCTCGCAGTCGAAGCCGCTGCCTACGACGACCGTTACCTGCGCTCGGTGCAGCAGGCCGTGTTTGTCCACAACGGCAAAGAGTATCCGCTCAAACTGCTCGGCGTCGGTCGCAAGCTGCGCGATCAGGCGGTGCCGGTGCAATTCCAGGTGATCGGCAATGCCCGTGAACTCGCCACCGGCGCCATTGGCACCGTGCTGGCGCAAAGCAGCGATCAGCAACGCGGCGCCTCGGTGCCGCAATCGGCGCTGCTGCGCGGTGACGATGGCCGGCCGACCGTGCTGATCAAGATTGCGCCCGAGCAGTTCAAGCTGGTTGCGGTCAGCAGCGAACCGCTGCCGGACAACCGGGCGCTGATCAGCGACGGTCTGCACGACGGTGATCGGGTTGTCATCAGCGGCGCTTCGCTGCTGCAGCAGATCCGCTGACGGAGGCATGCATGTTCAACCCGATTGTTGACACCTCCCCGACCCCGCGCTTGCTTGCGCAGCTGTCAGCCCTGTCGCGGCGTTGCTGAGGTATACAGACATGTTCAACCAGATTGTTGAAATCAGCCTGCGCCAGCGTCTGTTTGTGCTGGTGCTGGCGGCGCTGCTGTTGATCGGTGGCTTTATCTCGCTGCAACGCTTGCCGGTCGATGTGTTTCCGGATCTGAACCGGCCGACTGTCACGGTGATGACCGAAGCCGCCGGCATGGCGCCGGAAGAAGTCGAACAATTCGTCAGCTTCCCGCTCGAGTCGGCGCTGAACGGCATGCCGGGCGTGACCCGGGTGCGCTCGGTTTCCGGTATCGGTCTGTCGGTGATCTATGTCGAGTTCGACTGGGGCACCGAAATCTACCGCAACCGGCAACTGGTCGCAGAAAAACTGCAGAGCGCGCGCGAACAACTGCCGGCCGACGTCAGCCCGCAGCTCGGCCCGATCTCGTCGATCATGGGCGAGATCCTGCTGATTGCACTCAGCGCCGATGGCGTCGACGCGATGCAGCTGCGCGAACTGGCCGAATACGATCTGCGGCCGCGGCTGCTGGCGCTTCACGGCGTCGCCCAGGTGATTCCGATCGGCGGTCAGGTGCGGGAATACCGGGTCACACCGGATCCGCAGCGGCTCAGCGCACTGGGCATTTCGCTGGCCGAACTGTCGGAAGCGCTGCAGGATTTCGGTCAGAACACCAGCGGTGGCTTTCTCGATCAAAGCGGTCGCGAATACCTGATTCGGCACCAGGGCCGCAACACCTCGCTCGACGATCTGCGCCGGCTGGTGGTCGCCCACCGCGACGAACATCCGGTGCTGCTGATGCAGGTGGCGGATGTCAGCCTTGCTGCCAAGCCGAAACGCGGTGACGCCAGCTTCAATGGCGCGCCGGCCGTGATCCTGTCGGTGCAGAAGCAGCCCGGTGCCGACACCTTGAAACTGAACGCGGCCGTCGAAGCCGAGCTTGCCCGGTTCAATCAAAGCCGCGCCGAAGGCGTCAAGCCGGCCGAGGTGCTGTTCCGGCAGGCAACGTTCATCGAAGCCTCGGTCAGCAACGTGCAGGAAGCGCTGCGCGACGGCGCGCTGATGGTACTGGTGGTACTGGTCGCGTTCCTGATGAGTGCGCGCACGACGTTGATCTCACTGACCGCGATCCCGTTGTCGATTGCGGTGACGCTGGTCGTATTCAGCTGGCTTGGCCTCACCATCAACACGATGACGCTGGGTGGCATCGCGATTGCGGTCGGCGAGCTGGTCGATGATGCCGTGGTCGATGTCGAGAACATTCTGCGCCGGCTGCGTCAGCGCGGCAGCGACAGCATCCTCAAGGTGGTCCGCGATGCCTCGGTCGAGGTGCGTTCCGGCATTGTTTACGCCACCGCAATCGTCGTGCTGGTATTCGTGCCGCTGTTTGCCTTGCCCGGTATCGAAGGGCGCTTGTTCGTGCCGCTTGGTATTGCCTACATCGTGTCGGTGCTCGCGAGCTTGCTGGTGTCGATGACGGTGACCCCGGTGCTGTCGTCGTGGCTGCTGCCGAAAGTCGCCGCCCGCAGTCAGGGCAAGCCGGAGCACGATGACAGCCGGCTGGTGCGCTGGCTGAAAGCGCGCGACGAAGCGCTGCTGCGCTGGAGCTTTGCCCACCCGAAACCGGTGTTGTTGAGCGCCGCGGCGCTGGTGCTGGTGGCGACCGCGCTGGTGCCGTTCCTGTCGCGCAGTTTTCTGCCGCCGTTCAACGAAGGCACGCTGACCATCAACCTGCTGATGAAGCCCGGGGTGTCACTGGAAGAATCGAACCGGGTCGGCACGCTGGCGGAAAAACTGATTCTGCAGGTGCCGGAAGTGCTCACCGTTGGCCGCCGCACCGGCCGCGCCGAGATGGACGAGCATGCCGAAGGCGTCCATTACAGCGAGGTCGATGTTGATCTGCAGGACAGCGAACGCGACCGCGAAGCCGTAATCGCCGACATCCGCAGCCGGCTGGTGCAGTTGCCGGCCAGCGTCAGCATCGGTCAGCCGATTTCGCACCGGCTCGATCACCTGTTGTCAGGCGTGCGTGCCGAAATCGCGGTCAAGATTTTCGGTGACGATCTGGACAGCCTGCGCGGTCTCGCGGAAGGCCTGCGCGAGCAGCTCGGCCAGATCCCCGGCGTGGTCGATTTGAGTGTCGAACGGCAGGTGCGGGTACCGCAGCTGCAAGTGCAGCTCGATTACGCCCGTGCGGCCGCGCTCGGCGTGTCGCCGGCACAGGTGCTGCGCTCGCTGGAACAATTGGTTGGCGGCGAACATATCAGCCAGCTGGTCGACGGCAACCGTCGCTACGATCTGGTGGTCCGCGTCGACGACAGCTACCGCAACGCCGATGGTCTGTCGCGGCTGCTGATTGCGACGCCCAAAGGTTATGTACCGTTGACCGAAGTGGCCAGCATTCGCGAAACCGATGGCCCGAACCAGATCGGTCGCGAGCAATCGCGCCGGCGTATCGTGATCTCGGCCAACACCGATGGCCGCGCGCTGTCGGCGGTGGTCGCCGACATCCGCGCGGTGATGGACCGCTACCCGTTGCCGAACGGTTACAGCATGGCGCTGGAAGGCCAGTTCCAGGCCCAGGAGCAGGCAACGCGTTTGATCGCACTGCTGTCGCTGGTGTCGCTGGCGCTGATTTTCCTGGTGCTGTACAGCCGTTACCGCTCGACCACGCTGACCTTGCTGATCATGGCCAACATTCCGCTTGCGTTGGTGGGCAGCGTCATTGCGCTGTATCTGGCCGACCAGCCGCTGTCGGTCGCCAGCCTGATCGGTTTCATCACGCTGGCTGGCATCAGTGCCCGCAACGGCATCCTGAAAATCAGTCACTACCTGAACCTGTGCGCGCACGAAGGCGAACAGTTCGGCCCGCAGATGGTCATCCGTGGCTCGCTGGAACGGCTGACGCCAGTGCTGATGACGGCGCTGACCGCGGCATTCGCGCTGATCCCGCTGGTGCTGTCGGCCGGCGAACCGGGCAAGGAAATTCTGCATCCGGTCGCCGTGGTGATCTTCGGCGGTCTGATCAGCTCGACCCTGCTCGACACGCTGGTGACACCGGTCGCTTTTTTGCTGGTCGGCGAGAAACCGCTGCGCAAATTGCTGGCCGAAGGCAACAAGGAGACGTTCTGATGTGGACTTCGCTGCGCTCATTTCAGATCGGCGTTTTTTCGCGGCAGCGCTATGCGAGTACGGCCTCGTGCGGCAACTACCCCACCCTGGCCCTGCCCTTGACAGGGGAGGGAACACTCAGCGCCTCCCGCTGTGAAGGGGGAGGCTGGGAGGGGGTAGTTGCCGCCGCCAAACCTGCCAGACATTTCACTTCATCTACCCGCACCAACAGGAGTTTAATCATGCAACTGAAACACCTATTGCTCGGCGCCTGCGCGCTGTTCACCAGCACGTTCGCCGTCGCGCACGACGACAACTGGCTGGATCAACAAAAAGCGCCGCACGGCGGCCAGCTGCGCATGGCCGCGCAATACCACATTGAACTGGTGCTGACCGACAAGGGCATGGACGCGTACCTGACCGACCACGCTTTTGTTGATCAGAAATCGGATGGCATCACCGCCAATGTCACCGTGCTCGCCAACAAGAAAACCAGTCAGCTGAAGCTGACGCCGGCCGGTGGCAACAAACTGACTGGCACCGGCAGCTATGAGCGCAGCGAAGACATGCAGGTTGTCGTCGTCTTGACCGCGCCGGGCCAGAAGCCGGTGCAGGCCAGGTTCCAGCCGCTGCGCAAGAAAGCGGTCTCGGATCACACTCATGGCCCGAAAGCCGGCCACGATCACGGCCATGATCACAGCCATGAAAAACCGGAGCATGCGCACAGCCACGACGACAAACATCAACATTGATGCCGGAACGGCGCCCACTTCGTGCAGGTGCCGTTGCTTTCTGCTGTCTTTTTAAGGACCCCAGACCATGAAATGGTTTTTCGCTCTTCTGCTTGCCAGCGGCAGCGCCTTTGCCGGTACTGATCCACTTGCCACCATCACGGCATTTCACGACGCGCTCAGCAAAGGCGACAAGGCCGCCGCCCTGGCCGAGCTCAGCGAGTCGGTGCTCATTTACGAATCGGGCCACGTCGAGCGTTCGCGCAATGAATACGCCAGCCACCATCTCGGCTCGGATATGGCATTCAGCCAGGCAGTCAGCCGCAAGGTACTGAAGTCGGATGTCCGTGTTGCCGGCGATCTCGCCGTGATCACTCAAGAAACCGAAACCAGCGGCCGATACAAGGACAAGGATGTGCACCTGATCGGCGTTGAAACCACGGTGCTGACCCGCACCGACGGACGCTGGTCGATCAGCCATGTCCACTGGTCATCGCGCAAAGCGCATTGATCGACCGACGGCTTGGCACATGCCGAGCCGTCATATACACCGGCCGTTCTATCGGCTTGACACCCATTGAAGCGGCAAGGCACTGTGCAAGCATCATGACGACGCGACTTTTTGTTCTGACGGCTATTTTGGTCGTCACCACTACCGGTACCAGCACTACCCGCTTGCGGGCGGTGGGGGCCGGCGCGTAAGTCAAAAAGACGGCAGCGCAAACCAACCCGCCACCCGCAACGGTCGCGGGTTTTTTGTTGCCTGCGAATGCTGCATAACGTTGCTTGGCATGGCGGCCAACCCGGAGGACCGACACGATGTTGGTGATGAAATTTGGCGGCAGCTCGCTGGCGCAGCTGGAACGGCTGCAACAGGTCGCCGCACTGATCCAGGACGCTCACGACCGGGCCGATGGCAAAGCGGTCGGCGTGGTGGTGTCGGCGCTTGGCGGCGTGACCGATCAGCTGGTCCGGCTGCTCGCTGCCAATCAGCGTGGTGACGCCGCCAACGACGAGCGCCGCGCGCTGCGCCAGCGTCATCATGACATGCTGGCGACACTGTCTGCCGCCTGGCCCGACGCGCTGCGTGAACAGACGCAAACCGCCATGGACCTGCGCCTACAGCAACTGGCGCAGGATCTGGACGGCGTGCAGTTGCTGCGCGCCTGTCCGGACGAGGTGCAGGCGCGCGTGCTGGCCTGCGGCGAACAACTGTCGGTGCTGCTGGTCGAGGCGCTGCTGCGTGCCCGCGGGCTGCGCGTGCAGCGCATCGATCCGGCCTCGCTCATCCGTACCGAAGGTTCATTGCTCGAAGGCACGCCGGTGCTGCCGGAAATTGATCGGCTCGCGGTCGAGCTGCGGGCGCTGCCGGTCGATGTGCTGCTGATGCCTGGCTTCATCGGCGCCGACAGCCACGGCAAGCTGAGCCTGCTCGGTCGCAACGGTTCCGATTATTCCGGCGCCCTGCTCGCTTATGCCCTGCAAGCGACGTTATGCGAAATCTGGACCGATGTTGACGGCGTCTACAGCGCCGACCCGCGCCGGGTGCCGGATGCCAAACTGCTCGCCGCCCTGAGCTACGAAGAGGCGATGGAGCTGTCGTGGTTTGGCGCCAAGGTGCTGCACCCGAAAACCATCGGCCCCCTGGCCTTGCGCCGCATCGACATCCGCATCCGCAACACCCTGAACCCGGCCGCGCCCGGCACTTACATTGGCCCACGCGAACGGATCGTGCCGGCGCCGGCGCGCGGTCTGACCCTGCTCGAACAGGTCGCGCTGATCACCTTGTCGGGGCCGGGCATGCAAGGGGTGCCAGGGCTCGCCGCGCGCATTTTTGCCGCGGTCGCACGCGAACAGATCTCGGTGATGCTGATCACACAGGCCAGTTCCGAATGTTCGCTCAGCTTTGCCGTGCCAGCGAAAGAGCGCGACCGGGCGCTGCAGGCGCTGGAGCAGGCGTTTGCGCTGGAGCGGCGCAGCGCGCTGATCGACCCGTTTGCGGTGCAGGACGATGTCGCCATCCTGACGCTGGTTGGCGATGGCCTGCATCACCAGCGCGGCATTGCCGGCCGCTTCTTCGCGGCACTGGCGGCGACCCGCGCCAATGTCATCGCGATTGCCCAGGGCGCCAACGAGCGGTCGATTTCAGCGGTGATCAGCAGCCGCGATGGCGAACGTGGTCTGCGCGGCGTGCACCAGCAGTTCTTTGAAAGCCGCCAGCGCATCGAGGTATTCCTGCTCGGCGTTGGCACGGTCGGCAGCGCCTTGTTGCAGCAACTCGATCAGCAGCAGGAGTTCCTGCGCGCGCACGGCATCGATTTGCGGCTGTGTGGCGTTGCCAACTCGCGCCAGATGCGGTTGTCGGATCAGGGTCTGGCCGCTGCCGACGTCAAGGCGGCGCTTGGCCAGGGGCAAGCCTTCGACAGCACCGAATGGCTGCGCCATATTCGCAGCAACGGCTACCTCAATCCGGTTGTGGTCGATTGCACCAGCGATCCGGCCATTGCCCGGCTGCAGCTGAAAGCGCTCGAACAAGGCATCCATGTCGTCACCGCCAACAAGAAAGCCAATACGCTGGAGATGCCGTTCTATCTGGCGCTGCGCGAGACGGCCGACAAACAGAACTGCCGTTACCTGTACGAAACCAATGTCGGCGCGGCGCTGCCGGTCATCGACACCTTGCAGAACCTGATCAAGAGCGGCGATGCCCTGCGCGGTTTCGCCGGCATCCTGTCCGGCTCGCTGTCCTATGTGTTCGGCTTGCTGGATGCCGGCGTGCCGTTTTCCCAGGCGGTGGCCGAGGCGCGTCAGCGCGGTTTCACCGAACCGGATCCGCGCGATGATCTGTCCGGCATGGATGTCGCGCGCAAACTGCTGATCCTGCTGCGCGAAGCGGGTTACGCGGCCGAGCTCGCCGATGTCGAAGTGGACAATATTTTTCCGCCAGATTTTGACAGCAGCGGCGAAGTCGAAGCCTTCATGGCCCGGTTGCCGACAGTGGATGCCTGGTTTGCCGCGCGCATGGCCGCGTTGCAGGCGCAGGGCAAAACCCTGCGCTTTGCCGGCGAGATCCGCGATGGCCGGTGCCGGGTCGGCCTGCTGGAAGTGAGCACCGATCACCCGCTGTATCCGATCAAGGGCGGCGAAAATGCTCTCGCCTTTTACACGCGCCGCTACGATCCGGTGCCGCTGGTGATCCGCGGTTATGGCGCCGGTGCCGAGGTCACCGCTGGCGGCGTCTTCGCTGACATTTTGCGTACGGTGTCGTTTCACCCTGTCCGGAAGCCTTTCTGATGCGTGTCACGGCGTTTGCTCCGATTTCTGCCGGCAATTTCATTGTCGGCTTCGATGTGCTCGGCGCCGCGTTGCAGCCGGTCGATGGCGCGCCGCTCGGCGATTGGGTGACGGTCGAAGATGCCGCCGAATCGCTGCTGACGATCGGCGGCCCGTTTGCCCACGCCCTGCCCGGCCCGGCGCACGACAATATCGTGCACAGCTGCCGGCTGCGCTATGAACAGGAGCTTGGCAAAAAAGGCTTGGCGGCGCGACCGAACCGGCTCAGCCTGCACAAGGCGCTGCCGGTGGGTTCCGGGCTGGGTTCCAGCGCGGCGTCAGCGGTCGCGGCGTTGCAGGCGCTGAATCTTTTTTACGAGCAGGCCTTGAGCGCGCGCGAATTGCTGATCCTGTCCGGTGAAATGGAAGGCCGCATCAGTGGCAGCGTGCACTACGACAACGTCGCACCGGCGCTGCTCGGTGGCCTGCAACTGCTGGTGCCGGATGCCCGGTTATCGGTCGGCTTGCCGCTGCCGCCGTGGCATCTGGTGCTGTATCACCCGGGCATCGAGGTGGCTACGCGCACGGCGCGCGCCGTGCTGCCCAAGCAATATGATT
Organism: Pseudomonadota bacterium; assembly: GCA_049324755.1. Lineage (GTDB taxonomy): Bacteria > Pseudomonadota > Gammaproteobacteria > Enterobacterales > Permianibacteraceae > Permianibacter. Next base: position 30,971 of record JBMOMZ010000074.1, on the reverse strand, counting down.
TGCACACGGTGACAGCGTTCGGCCAGCGCCTGGCCGCGTTCGTGCAAGCGGCGATGGCGCAGGAGTGGTCGCACGCCGCGGCGCTGCTTGCCGATGAATTGATAGAACCGCACCGGGCGCCGTTGGTGCCGGGCTTTGTTGCCGCGAAAGCGGCCGCGCTCGGCAACGGTGCGCTGGCATTCAGCCTGTCCGGTGCCGGACCAACCTGTATCGCCGTCTGCCCCGATGCCGATGTCGCCGCGAAGGTGCGGCTGGCACTCGATGCGAGCTTTCCGGTCAACGCCGCGCGCAAATCCTGGCTGTGCCGGTTCGATGCCATCGGCGCGCGCCGGTGGCCGGTGGCGGTGCCGGATACTGCGGCGTAAACGCAAACTGAACAGCTGGATGGATTGACGGAATCACCTGATGAAACTTTTCAACCTGAAACACCCCGATGAAATCGTCAGCTTTCGTACGGCGGTGCTGCGCAGCATCGGTCGCGACAGCGGCCTTTTTTACCCACAGGCGCTGCCCAAACGCCATGACATCGATGCCTTGCTGGCGACGCCGTTGATCGAACGCAGTCAAATGCTGCTGCAGCAACTGATCGGCGATGAATTTGATGCCGGCGTGGTGCCCGGGCTGGTCGCCAACGCGCTGAATTTTCCGCTGCCACTGGTGCGCATCGATGCCCAGACCACGGTGCTGGAGCTATTTCACGGCCCGACGCTGGCGTTCAAGGATGTCGGCGCCCGGTTCATGGCGCAAGTGATGTCGCATCTGATTGCCCGCGGCGATCATCAGGGGCCGCTGACCATTGTCAGTGCCACTTCCGGCGATACCGGCGCCGCGGTTGCCCAGGCCTTTTACGGACTGCCGAACATCCAGGTGGTGATCCTGTACCCGCACGGCCGCATTTCCGCGTTGCAGGAGAAACTGTTCTGCACGCTCGGTGGCAACATCCATACACTTGCCGTCGACGCCGATTTCGATCGCTGTCAGGCGTTGGTCAAGCAATGCTTCACCGACAGCGCCTTCGTGCAGCGCTTTGGCCTGAACTCCGCCAACTCGATCAACATCGCCCGCCTGCTGGCCCAAACCACCTATTACTTTGAAGCGCTGGCGCAATTGTCGAACCGCGAACGGGTGGTCATCAGCGTACCGTCCGGCAATTTTGGCAACTTGACCGCGGGCCTGATCGCCCAGGAAATGGGCTTGCCGGTGCAGGCTTTTGTTGCCAGCACCAATGCCAATGACACGGTGCCGCGCTATTTGGCCTCCGGTGAGTGGCAGCCGCATGCAACCGTCGCCACGCTCAGCAACGCGATGGATGTCAGCGCGCCGAACAACTGGCCACGCATTGCGCAGTTGTTTGCCGCGCGGGCGCAGAACCCGGCCACCCAGCTGCGCTACGCCGCGGTCAACGAAGCCGAAACGGTGGCACGGGTCAAAGAACTGGATCAGCTTGGCTATCTGGCCGAGCCGCACGCCGCCGTTGCCTACGCCGGTTTGCAGGCGCAGCGCCGGCCCGGTGAACAAGGCGTATTGCTGGCGACCGCGCATCCGGCCAAATTCAAGGAGGCGGTGGAGAGCATTTTGCAGCGGTCCATTGCGTTGCCGGCGGCGTTGGCTGCCGTTGCCGACAAGCCATTGTTATCGCAGCGTATCGCGCCGGAGCTGGCACTGGTGCAGAAAGCGATTGCGGCGTGTTGGTAATAACATTGTTGGTATCAGCATTGCGGGTAACGGCATTGCGGGTAACGGCATTGTGGGAAACAGCAGCTCGCCGGTGAATGCTGCAATTGCCCCGCGCCGCAACACGCCGTTGCCGTGATCGATCAGACCTGCGATCACGGCAAACACCGATGGCAGAACGGGGATCAGGCCACCGACGGTGCGACCGTCGCTTGCATTTTGGCGGTCGCTGGCACCAGCGAGAACGGTCGCTCGATGAGCAAGAACAGCAGCGCCGCCGGTATCAGCGTCAGCACGAACATCACCGGCAGTAGCTCCAACACCAACCAGGCGCCATACGCCGCTGGCGCGACCAGCTTGGCAAATACCATGAAACCGGCTTTCAGCGTCAGGCCGTGGATGAGGTAGTAGGAATAACTCATGTTGCCGAGCCAGCGCAGCGGCAGCCAGCAAAACGCCCGCACCAACCAGCCGCTGCGGCGATTGAAGCAATGCAGGCCGAGCAGAAAAAAGCTGAGGCACAGAATCGCCGTTTCCAGCGCCTGACCCGCAGCCCCCGTGATCGGCAGCAGCGTCGCCAGCAAGCCCAGCACCAGGGCAGCGGCAGCGAGCCACGGTGAGCGCAAGTCAGCCAGCCGATGCCGGGAGATTTCAAACAGCAGAATGCCGGCGATGAACATGGTCAGCCGGACATGGCCGCCGTAGACCGCGCCGATCAGCAACATCGTTACGCCGAGAAAAGCAAACAGGCCAATGCGCTGGCCGACTTTGCGATCACGCAGCGCCAGCATGCCAATCACCACCGGTGTGACGAGGTAGTAAAAGAACTCGTAACTCAGCGACCAGGCGACCGTGATGATCGGCACGATCGGCAGCAAGCCCGGCAGCAGCAGCACGTTTTCCGCCACGTAGAGCGCCGCTTCGCCGCTGTCCTCCGGCAATTTGCTCTCGGCCGGAAACAGCAAAGACAGCGCCAGATACGCCGCCAGCACCACCAGAAACGCCGGATAGATGCGCTGCAGCCGCCGTTTCAGGTACGGCAGGAAGACCTGCTTGCGTTCGATCAGGGAGCCGTAGATCAGGAAACCACTGAGCACGAAAAAGAGATCGACGCCGGCATTGCCGATGCTGTGCACGGCGTTGGCAATCGGGAACAGGGTAGAGGTTTCACTGAGCCAGGGCGCGCTCAGCGTGACAAAGTGAACGAGAAACACCAGAAACACGGCGAAACCGCGCAGCCCTTCCATCGACTGCAGATTATTGCTGCTGCCGGCGCGCGCCAATTCAAAACGCTCGCGCCACCACGCCCTGCGCCAAATCCGGTTCATGACACTCCCTTGCCGGCACCGACCCGTGCCGCGGCCATCCCTGTCTGCCAAGCCGCGGATCATACGGGGCGCGACCGGCATCGGCAAAAGGATTCGGCACTCGCGCCGGCTTAGGCCGGCCGGGATGCCGCACCAGCGCCATCAGTTGTTACAGCCCGCCACTTGTCGCTACACCGACAGGCGTTAAGATGCAGGCCTCAGCAGCCGGCCGGCACGGCCGCCCCCTTTGCAGGAGCACCGAGACAATGAGCATCGCCAAGGCTTTGGATACCGCCGTTTCCGCCCTCAACAAGATTGGTCTGACCCTGAAGGCCGAACCGGATGCCCCGGTTGTTGCCGTCATCAGCCAGATTGCCGAACTCGGTCAGGATGATGCCACCGCCATCGCCCGCACCTTGCAACAGGCCAGCGCCTTCAACGACATGGTGCGCAGCGAGATTGGCCAGATGACCATCGCCAACCGTTACGAAAGCATCGCCACCGATTTCAACTCGATTCGCGACGATGCCAAGAGCATGGTCGGCTATGTCGATGATGGCCGGGTCGACTGGAAAGAAAAAGCGGCGATGGCCTGGATGCGGGTCACCCGCGGCAGCATTCCGGATCGCTTTGAAGACATCCGCAAGACTTACCTGACGGTGGCGAAGGACTGCAAGGAGCAGATCGACCGCGAGAAGAACATTCTGTTCGCCTATCAGGAATTCCGCGTTGCGATGAAAGAAAGCGAAGTCGCCTCGCAGCGGCTGTTGAAAACCGCTGACGACAAACTGGCCGCCGCGAAAGCCGCGCTGCAGAACGCACAAGCCGCCGTCGATGCCGGTGACCGCACGCAAGGCGAGGCATTTGCCAAACTGGAACTGGCCCGCGACCAGGCCATGCGCGCGTTGCAGGACGAAGATCGCCGTTATCAGGTCGCCAAGGATCTCGCCGACAACATCAAGGCCAGCTACGCCGCCGGCGAAGTGGTGATGGCGCGGCTGCTGCAGACCACCGCGGTGAAAGAGCGCGTGTACCAGCAGGCCGTGACGTTCTTCTCAACCAACGAAACGGTATTCACCGCGCTGTCGGCCGCGTTCACCTCGCTGCAGGGCCTGCACGAAGGCACCCAGACCCTGAACGCGATGAAAGACGGCGTCAACAAAGGCCTGGAATCGATCGCCGATCTCGGCACCGAAATCCAGATCGAAGGCCTCAAAGCCGGCTACGGCCCCGGCCTCGCCGTCGATTCGGTGCGCAAACTGGTCGACGCCGTGGTCGATTTCCAGGCCCGCTCGTTCGAAACGATCAAGGAAATGCGCGCGCTCTCAACCAAGAACGCCGAAGAGATCGCCCAGACCGTCGAAGCCGGCAAGAAACGGCTCAACGATCTGGTAACACACCAAGCGGTTCAGTAGAGCTCAGTGGAAGTGGAAGTGGAAGCCGAATACAACCCGCTCTCAGACCTGTTGTACTTGGCTTTACCCCGTCTGACGAGCCGAGCAGCGGAAAAACAGAACGGGGTTTCGGCGAGGACTGTCTGAGCGCGTAGCACGAGTTCCGCAGCCGCCGTTCTGTTTTGAGCAGCACAGGGAACCCAGAAAGCGGCTTCATCGCTTTCTGGGCGAGGAATACAGGGCATGTTCTTTTGGGTACTTTTCTTGCGTCAAGAAAAGTACCTCGCCCGCCGGGGCGAGACCCGGCTATGCCACCTACTCGCTCCACACCAGGGGCGCAAACGGCAGGAAAAAGGCCAAGGTACCCGGAATGACCGACACAAACGCCAAAGCGTTTGAAGAAAAACTGCTCACCATCGACCTCGTCGATGGCCTGCGCCGCGAACAGGAGCGCCTCGATCTGGCGCTCAATGACGCCGAGCAGATGAAAGCCCTGCACGCGCAAATTCAGGCTTATTACCAACAGGCCGGCATCGCGGTGTCCGACGCACTGATCGATCAGGCCATTGCCGAGCGACAAGCCCAGCGCAATGTGTTCAAGCCGAGCAAACTGTCCGCGCTCGGCAAGCTGGTGGCCACCGCCTACGTGTTCCGCCGACGCATTGCCATCATGCTTGGTGCACTCGCCGCGGTCACGCTGTTTGCCTGGTATCTGGATCACCAAATCAGCAACTGGCAACAGGCGCGCGAGCTTGCAGCCTATCGCGACGACTTGCAGCAGCAGCTCGATACACTGCAGTCCGTGCAGCAACAAATTGCCGCGCTGCCCACCGAACTTGCCGCACTTGTCGAACCAAGCGATGCCGCGGGCGCCACGATTCCGGCCTTGCCGCAATGGTCAAGCCAGCTTCGGCTCGGCTATGCCGAAGCGCGGCTCGCCTTGCGTGGCAACGACGCCTGCACAGCCCTTGTGTTGCCGAGCGAACTCGTTAAACCCTGGCCCGGTGAAAACGCGCTCAATACCTGCAGCGCCCAACAACCGGCGCTACAGCAAGCCCTGCAACAGGCGAGTGCCTTGCAGCGCGATCATGAGCAGCTTGCGACCAGCGTGCAGCGGTATGCCTTGATGCAGCAGCGCGTGACAGCGTTGCCGGCATTGCAAAGCTGGCAGGCGGTCAGTGCCGCCCTGACCGCAGCCCAGGCCAACACCGTCAGTGGCAGTGACTACCGCGCCTTCATCGACTCCACAACGATTGCCAATCGCCGTGTCGACCAGATCGCCACGGTTGCGGCCGAACATGGCAGAGCCGTGGCCTGTCTGCAGAAAGCGGTCGCACAGTCCGATGCCGATGATCGCAAGCGCCTGCAAGCGACGCTGACGCAGGGCCTCGGCTATCAGCAAGCCGAACAAATTGATGGTGTCACGGATTGGGCAGCGTCTGCCGGCCAGCTGTGCCGCTTCTTCGATACCGCGATCACGCTGCAGCTGGTGTCCGAGCGCGGCGTGAAAACCGGCATCTGGCGCGAGTACGACAATAACCGGCGCGCCCGCACTTACTACCTGATTGTCGATGCCTTGAGCGGCGGCAGCCCAGTCGAAGCGTTGGTTCAGAACGTCGAGGACCAAAAGGAGTATGCCCGCCGACGTTTCGGGGTCCGCGTCGATGAATCGACCTTCGAACGCATCAAACGCGACAAGCAGGATGATGGTCTGCTCGAGCAGCCCGAAGTCGGCGAAAAGCCGGCGCGCAGTCTGCGCTGGCAATTGCCGGCCGGCTATGACGCCAAATTCATTGTGGAGTGGTGAGCATGAGTTCCAGCGCCAGTTTCTACAGCCGTTTGCAAAGCGCGCAACGCGAGCACGGCCAGCTGCAGGACGCTATCGCCCAGCAGCAGCGCGCCTTGCAGCATTGCGAAGCCCGCATGACGAATACGCTGCAACAGATCCGCACCGTGGTCATTGAAGCCATTCATAACGGCGAGCGGTTTGACTGGACCGAAGCGGATGAGCAGGTTTCGGCGTTGTTCAAGCAACTGTATGCGCGTCAGGACGATCTGACCGAACAGCTGCAGCGCGACGAAGCCGAAGCGGCGCGAGCCAATGAAGCGGTGCGCAGCGCACTGGCCGAACACGAAGCCGCGGTGCAGGCACTGGCACATCTGGATCAGCACATCGACAGCGCCACCGAAGCCCTGACGGCAGTGCAGGATCTGCGCCAGCAGCAGGATGACATCGAGCTGCTGACCGAACGGCTGAAAAGCCAGAAGGCCGATGCCGAAACCGAAGCCGGCAGCAAGCGCACCGCCTACGAAAGCGATCGCTATTTCCAATACCTGTGGCGCCGGGGTTACGGCACGCCGCGCTATCAGGCTGGCCGCATCAGCGCCCGCCTCGACCGCTGGCTCGCTGAAGCGTGCTACTACCACGACAACCAGCGCCAGTACGAATTGCTGCTGGCCGTTCCGCTACGGCTGCAGAGCGCGATTGCCGAATCGGTCGAGCAGCTGGCGGCGCTGGAGGGCCGGATCGCTGCCGAACGCGCCCGGGTGGCGAGCCAGATGCAGCGCGAACAATTGCAGGCAAAAGTCGATGCCAGCGCGGCCAAACTGGCCGAATGCAAGCAGGCGGTCGCCGATGTGCTGCAACGCATGCAGGCAGGCAAAGCTGAAGTCGGCAGCATTCAAGGCGGCGTGCACACCCTGCACGAGCGCATGGCGACGCTGGTCGATCAGGCGCTGGACAATCAGCAGCTGAGGCGCTTTGTCGGCGCGACGCTGTCGACGGTAGACGACAAATTGTTCCAGCACTACGAGCAGGACCGGCAGCAGCTGCAGGCGCTGCGCAGTGACAATGCCCGGCTGGCAACGCAGGCACGTGCGGTGCAGAACGACATTGAGGAGCTGAACAGCGCCTGGCAACGCGCCAAAGTACTGGAAGCGGCGGCGATCGCGGCGGCAGCCGCGCGCCGTTCGAATCGCTCCCATGGCGGCATGTTCGGCGGTGGCGGTTTCGGTGGCGGTGGCGGATTCGGCGGTGGTGGTTTCAGCAGTGGCGGCGGCTTCGGCGGTGGCGGTTTTCGCACCGGCGGCGGCTTTTAGGCGTTAAGCCCGTGTCGAATGCTGGCGCCGGCAATCAGCCGGCGCGCAAAGCGTCAACGATGTTCAACCTCGCCGCCCTCGCCGCGGGCAAAAAACCTCCCAGCAGCCCCATGATCAAAGAGAACACCAGCGCATTGACCACGATGGCCGGTGTCAATGTGAAGCTGAATGCCAGCTCGGAAAAGGTCTGCCAGTTCATGGTGGAAATGGTCAGGAATTGCATACCGGACGCCAACAACAAACCCGCAGCGCCACCGAGCAGCGACAGCAGCAGCGATTCGAACAAAAAGGCCAGCAACACCGCCCGGCGCCGGAAGCCGAGTGCGCGCAAAGTGCCAATCTCGGCAATGCGATTGGCCACCGCAGCGTACATCGTGATCATCGCGCCGATGATGGCACCGAGCGAGAAGATAACACTCAGGCTCAGCCCCAAAATCGAAATGAACGCCGCCATCATCCGTGATTGCTCGGCATAAAACTCGGTCTCGCGCTGCACCTCTACGGTCAGCCGCTGATCCGATTCCAGCCGCTGTTTGATCGGATCAAACCGGCCGCTGTCAGCCAACTTGAACACCGTCAGCGAGAAATTGAGCCGGCGGAACGATTGCATCATCTGCTCACGATCACCCCAGATCTCGGAATTGAAGCCGGTCTTGCCGGCATCGAACAGACCAACCACGGTCCAGTCACGCTGACCGAACCGGATCGACTCACCGAGGCCGGCGCCACGAAAGCGCTCGGCAAGCGCGGCACCAGCAATGACTTCGCTGCTGCCCGGCCGAAACATCCGCCCCTGTACCAGTTTGACTTGAGGTCGCAAGGCCAGGCCAACAGCATCACTTCCACGCACGACAACATTCGCCGGTTTCGCCGAGTCGCGTTTCGGCAGCGTGATCAGAATGACTGATTCTTTGCTGATCAATTTGCGGCCGTGCCGGTCGTAAGCGATCTCCGGTTGCGCTTCGATGATCGCCGCCTGCTGGCGGTCAATCGAGCTCTGTACTTCAGTTTCCGAGCCCTTGCGGATCACCGCAACATTGTCGTGCGAGCCGGTCTGGATCAGCGTTTCCTGCAACCCGGCTTCCAACATCAGCACCGTGGTATAGACAAACACCACCAGCGCCATGCCTCCGGCTGTCAGCACGGTGGTCAGCCTGCGGGTGCGCATATTGCGCCAGACATAGGAAAGCGGAACGGTGGCTAGCATGCTCAGTGCTCCTCAGCCAATGCTACGCAAGCCATCGACAATCTTGATTCGGCGCGCCCGCAGTGCCGGCAGCGCCGCAGCCACCAGTGCGACAATCAGTGCAGAGGCCAGCTGCATCCATAACGTCTGGGTTGATACGAGGAAAATGGGCAGCACGTTCTCGACCGCCTTGCCAAACCAGTCGGCAAACGGAAAAGTGAGCAACAGACCTATGCCGGCGCCAAACGCGCACAGTACCAGTGACTCCAGCACAATCAGCCAGGCGATCACATCCGGACCGAAACCAAGCGCTTTCAGCGTAGCGTATTCGGCGGTGCGTTCGCGCGCCGCCATCGCCATGGTATTGGCCATCACCGCCATGATGATGAGGATGACCACATAGGAAACGATTTCGATCGCGACCAGTATCGCCTCGGTCATCGAAACGAAACCGAGCTGGAACGCCTTTTCCGTTTCGGTCAGCGTTTCGGCCAGTGAGTTGCGAAAGAGCTTGTCGACCGCTTCGGACACTTCCGCCGCCTGACCGGCATCGTCGATGCTGACAACAAAAATGCCGGCCCGATCAGCCCAGCCGGCCCGGCGCCGCTTCATTTCCTCATTGACATAATCCCAGTGCAGGAAGAACTGCGACTCGTCGGTACCCGCCTCCTTGCCGTCGTAGATGCCGCGCAACACCAGAGTCCAGTTACCGGAGAAAATGGTGCCCCGGATCGGGATCACGTCGCCAACCTGCCAGCCGAATCGTTCCGCCAACTTGCGACCCGCGATAGCGCCGCGCCGATCGACCAAGAAAGCTTTCTTCTCCGCTTCGTCAAGCTGGAACTCCGGGTATTGCTCGAAATACGGACCACCAACGGCGAACTGCGGAAAGAAGTTGCGTTCGTCAATATAGATACCGCCAAACCAGAATGCCCAACTGACTTTGTCGACCCCCTCGACCTGACGGATGCGATCGCGATAACTGATCGGCAACGGAAACACCAGAGAGACGCTGTTGCGGGTGATCAAGCGGGCATTCGACGCCGCATCAGCGCCGGCATACCAGGCATCAACCACGGTACGCAGCAAACCGAACGCCAGTATGGCAATCACCAATCCGACGACGGTCAGCACTGCCCGGAGGCGGTGCCGCCAGGCGTTGCGCAATGCTGTTTTGAACAGAAAGGCGAACATGCCCGGATCACCCCGCCGGTGCCTGTGATGATTTCAACGCATGCGTTTTGCCATTGCTCTCCAGGGCAAACAGCTCGCCCTTGTCGAGATGCAGCATGGCATGGGCCGTTTCGGCGGCGCGGGCATCGTGCGTCACCATGATGATGGTCTTGCCGAGCTCGCGATTGAGTTGATCGAGCAAGGCCAGCACATCGGTAGCCGAAACCTTGTCCAAATCACCGGTCGGCTCGTCGGCAACAATCAGCGTCGGATCGGTCACCAATGCCCGGGCAATCGCGACGCGCTGCTGCTGGCCGCCGCTCAATTCCGACGGGTAATGCGTCATCCGTGCTGACAGGCCCACCATCGACAACGCGAGCTCGGCGTGTTGCCGACGCTGCTTGCGATTCAGATTGGTCAGCATCAAGGGCAGCTCGACATTCTCGACCGCGGTCAGCACCGGCATCAGGTTGTAGAACTGGAAGATGAAACCGACATGGCTGGCGCGCCAGGCCGCGAGCTCGCCTTCGCTGAGCAGCGCGATATCAACGCCGTCGACCAAAATCTGACCAGCGGTTGGTCGATCGATGCCGGCGATGAGATTCAGCAGCGTTGATTTGCCGGAACCGGACGGTCCCATCAAGGCCAGAAAATCGCCGCGCGCGACATCGAAGGTGATGTCGGCCAACACCGGCACCGGTTGACCGCCGCGGTAATAGGTCTTGCTGACTTGGCGCAGCGACACCGCCGGCGCGGCGTCGCTGCGGCTATCCGCCGTCGATGCAGTCATGGCGGTCACTCCGCCACGACCACGGCTGCGCCGGCTTTCAGCTCGGCTGACGGATTCAGCACCACTTTGTCGCCGACGCTGACATCGCCGCTGATCACTTTCACATCACCGAGCTGATCGGCAACGGTCACCGCCACCGGCTCAATCTTGCCCTCGCGTACTCGCAACACTTCGCTGCGGTTGTCAACCGTCCGAATCGCCTCCGGATTGACGCCGACCCGCGGCTGGCGCTCGTCGGCATTGAGCGGCCGCTCCAGAAAGGCCACTTTCGCACTCATGTCCGGCAGCACGCGCGGATCGGTTTCGACGAACTTGATCTTGAACATCACCGTGGCCTTGCTGCGATCCACCGACGGCACCATGCTGGCGACTTCGCCGAGCAGCCGCACCTCCGGCAGCGCATCGAGCTGGATTTCGCAAGGCTGGCCAATCTTGACCTTGCCGAGCGACGATTCCGAGACATCGGCCTCGACTTCCAGCGTGTTCATGTCGGCCATGTTGACCACCGCGCCTTTGGAATCGAGGCCGGTGTTGAACGGGCTCAGCACATCGCCGACGTTGGCGTTCTTGCTCAGCACCACGCCGTCAAACGGCGCATGAATGATGGTGTTTTCGAACGCCACCTGTGTGACCCTGACTTGTGCTTCCGCCGCCTGAATCGCCGACTTGCGCGCCGCGACGGTGGCTTTCGCCTGTTCGTAGCGCGCACTTGCCAGATCAAAGTCCGAACGTGAAATCAGTTTCTGACCGATGAGTTCCTGCGCGCGGGTAAACGCCAGTTCCGTGTTGCGCAGCTCGGCTTCGGCCTCCTGCAATTGCGAACGGGCAACGGCGACATTGGCGCGCGCCTGATCAACCTGCGCCTTGATGTCGGAATTCTCCAGCCGCGCGATGACTTCGCCCTGCTTGACCACCGAGCCTTCGCGCACGCCGAGCCATTCCAGCCGGCCGGTGCCTTTCGATGCGACCGCGGCCTTGCGCTGGGCCGCGACATAACCGGTGGCGTTCAAGACCGTAATCGGTTGCGACGGCCAGACACTGACGATACTGGCGGTCTTGACCTCGGCCGGTCGCTGGCCGGACAGCATGAACAGCGCGAGCACAGCCACCGCCACGACAGCCAGCCCGATCAGCCGGCGTCGCCACGGCTGCGGTTTGGCCGCGGCCAGTGCATGTCGATCAATTTTCAGTTGATTCAGATCCGTTGCCATGTTGCCGTTCCACAAAGTTGAAAAAGAAAGCTGGGTATCTTCTCAGTCGCGCGCGCGAGCCCCGCAAACCCGACAGGCCGGATCGCGCTCCAGATACAACTGCCGCCACTGGCCGCGCCAGGCATCGTACACCGTCAGCCGCGGCTTGCCGTCGTGCTGGCCGGTCAATAATTTGATCGCTTCCACCGCTTGCAGTGAACCGATGACGCCAACCAGCGGTGCCAACACGCCGGCCTGGGCGCAGGTTTCCCCTTCCTCGATGCCGTCCGGAAACAGGCAGGCATAACACGGATAAGGATGCGCGCGGTCGCCGTTGTTGACGAACACGGCCAATTGCCCCTCGCCACGTATCGCCGCGCCCGAGACCAGCGGTTTGCCGAACCGGACGCAGGCGGCGTTGAGCAGAAAGCGGGTGGCGAAATTGTCGCTGCAATCGAGCACCACATCGGCGCTGCTGACCAGCGCATCGACATTGTCTTCATTCAGCCAATGCTTATACGGCTGCACCTGCACGGCGGGGTCAAGCGCCCGCATCCGCGCGGCCAGCGACTCACATTTATCACTACCAATGGCATCGGTCTGGTGACCGATTTGCCGCTGCAGGTTCGACAGCTCGACTTTGTCGCCATCGGCGACAGTGATCGTGCCGACGCCGGCGGCCGCCAGATACAACGCGACCGGGCAACCGAGCCCGCCGGCGCCGACGATCAGCACGTGACTGGCACGCAAGCGGTGCTGGCCGGCAATATCGATCTGCGGCAGCAAGATATGCCGGCTGTAGCGCAGCAGTTCGTCGTCGGAAAATTCCATCGCGTTCATGCCGGCAGTTGTCCCAGGGTCACGCGTGGCTGACCGGCCAGATCGCGCAGGGTTTCGACCGCGCCGAAGCCGTGCTGGCGCAGCAGCGCTGCCACCGACTCGCCCTGATCGTAACCGTGCTCCAGCAACAGCCAACCCTGCGGCAACAAATGCGCCGGCGCACCGGCCACGATCTGACGGATGTCATCGAGACCATCGTCACCCGACACCAGCGCCGAGTTCGGCTCGAACCGGACATCGCCCTGGCCGAGATGCGGATCCCGGTCGGCAACATAGGGCGGATTGCTGACAATGGCGTCGAAACGCTGCCCGGCTAGCGGTGCATACCACGAGCCGTATGCAAAACGGACATTGCCGAGCTTGAGCCGGCGGGCATTTTTCTCGGCGATGCGCAGCGCGGCAAAGCTGGCATCGGTCGCGGTCAGCTGCCACTGCGACCGCTCTTTTGCCAGCGCCAACGCAATCGCACCGCTGCCGGTGCCGAGATCAACCACCGCTTGCGGCTGATCGGCTGACAAACGGGCCAGGGTTTGCTCGACCAGCAATTCGGTTTCCGGCCGCGGGATCAGGGTATCGCTGGTGACCAGGAACGGCATCGACCAGAACTCGCGCTCGCCGGTCAAATAGGCGACCGGTTCACCAAGCTGGCGTTTATGCACAAGCGCGTCAAATGCCGCTTGCTGCACGCCGGACAATTCGCGCTCCGGCCAGGTGCGCAAGTACGTGAGCGACTGATTCAGGACATGGCACAGCAGCACTTCGGCATCGCGCCGCGCGCTGTCGCTGACCGGTGCCAAAACCTGCTCAGCCTGTTTCAACGCACCGGAAATGTCCATGTCAGTTTCCTTGTGCCAGCGCGGCCAGTTGATCGGCCTGGTACTCGTTGACCAACGGTTCGATGACCGGATCGAGATCGCCCTCGACAATATCAGCCAGCGAATACAGCGTCAGGTTGACCCGGTGATCGGTCAGCCGGCCTTGCGGAAAATTGTAGGTGCGGATGCGTTCGGAGCGATCGCCGGTACCGACCTGCAATCTCCGCTCCTGCGCTTGCGCGGCCTGCGCTTTCTCCTGCTCGGCGGCAAGCAGTTTCGACGCCAGCAGCGACATCGCCTTGGCGCGGTTCTTGTGCTGCGAGCGTTCGTCCTGACACTCGACCACGATGCCGCTCGGCAAATGGGTGATGCGAATCGCCGATTCGGTCTTGTTGACGTGCTGGCCACCGGCACCGGACGAGCGATAGGTATCGACTTTCAGATCGGCCGGATTGATGTCGACATCGCCGACTTCATCGGCTTCCGGCAGAATCGCCACCGTCGCCGCCGAGGTGTGCACGCGGCCCTGCGATTCGGTCGCCGGCACCCGCTGCACCCGGTGCGCACCGGATTCGAACTTGAGCCGCGAATAGACGCCCTGACCGATGATGCGGGCAATCACTTCCTTGTAACCGCCGTGTTCGCCCGGCGATTCGGACACGATCTCGACCTGCCAGCGTTTGCGATCGGCGTACTTGCTGTACATCCGGAACAGATCGCCGGCAAAAATCGCCGCCTCATCACCACCGGTGCCGGCACGGATTTCCAGATAGACGTTGCGCTCGTCGTTCGGATCTTTCGGCAGCAGCAGTTTCTGCAGATTGAGCTCAAGCTGCTCGACCGCCGCTTTCGCCCCCGGCAACTCTTCCCGCGCCAGCTCGCGCATCTCGGTGTCGCTGTCGGTCAACATTTTTTCGGTGTCGGCGAGCGCCGCCACCGCCTGCTGCCAGCCATTGAACTCGGTCACCACCGGTTCGAGCTGGGCATATTCCTTGGACAGCTCACGGAATTTGTTGCTGTCGCCGACGACCGCCGGGTCGGCCAACAAGGCCGCCAGTTCCTGATGGCGCTCGACCAGCGCCTGCAATTTGCGTTCGACGGAGTCTTTCATTTAGGTAGAGCGTTCATTCGTTTGCTTTGTTGGCGGTGGCATCCAGATCAAACAGGTGCCGGACCGCATCGAGGCTGTGGCTGCGGCCGGCGGCCGCATCGGCACGCAGCCGCTCACTGGGTGCGTGCAGAAATTTGTTGCCGAGCCGGTGGCCAAACTGCTTCAGTACCTCCGCCGGGTCGTCGCCGGCGCTGAGCCGCTGCATGGCACGCTCCAGCTCCTGGTTCTGGATCTGCTGCCAGTTGTCGCGCAGATCGCGGATGGTGCCGGCGGCATCGCGCTCGCGCTGCCAGGCCAGAAACTGTTCGACCTGCTCGGTAATGATCTGCTCGGCCTGCACCGCCGCTTCCTGGCGCGCTTTCAGGTTTTCCTGCACCACGTTTGTCAGATCGTCGACGGTGTACAGGAACACGTCATCGAGTTCGGCCACTTCCGGTTCGATATCGCGCGGTACCGCCAGATCGACCATGAAGATCGGTTTGTGCTTGCGCTTCTTGATCGCGCTTTCGACCAAGCCTTTGCCCAGGATCGGCAGCGGGCTCGCAGTCGAGCTGATGACAATGTCGGCACGCGGCAGCACGTTCGGCAGTTCCGCCAGCGGCACCGCGTCACCGCCGTACAGGTTCGCCAGTTCTTCGGCGCGCGCTACGGTGCGGTTGGCGACAATCACCTTGGTCGCGCCCGGCTGCACCAGATGCTGGGCAGCAAGCTGTACCGTCTCGCCGGCGCCGATGAACAGCACGGTGGTTTTCGACAAATCGGTAAAAATGCGTTTGGCGAGCTGGACCGCGGCGTAGGCGACGCTGACTGCCGACTGGCCGATGGCGGTGTCGGTACGCACCTGTTTGGCAACGGCAAAACTTTGCTGGAACAAACGCGACAGCTGCTGGCCCAAGCTGCCCGCTGCCTGCGCGGCCGCGAAGGCGTCTTTCAGCTGACCGAGGATCTGCGGTTCGCCGAGCACCATCGAATCGAGCCCGCTGGCCACGCGCATGACATGGCGAATGGCCTCGGCATCGCGCTTGATGTAGAGGCTGCGCTGCAGATCGTCGGCACTGATGCGGCGGTGCTGTTGCAGCCAGGCGGCGATCGTATCCGGCTCGATATCGCCGGACAGATACAGTTCAACCCGGTTGCAGGTCGACAGGATGGCCGCTTCCGGCTGATTGGCCTGACTGGCCAGCTCGCGCAGCGCCTCGGGCATGACATCGGGCGGAAACGCCAGCCGATCACGGATCGCCACCGGAGCAGTGACGTGATTGATTCCGATCGCAAAGACACTCATTCGTTTGCGTTAACCCCCGGCAAGCGCGGCGCGCATTGTAGCACCGTGCCTGGTAGCACCGAGCCCCGCGGCCAAGGTTTGATTGCACGACGACAAACACGACGGTTGTCGGGCAACGGCCGGTCTTCGGTATAGTGACAACCCCGGCGCTGACGCCCGGTTCAGGATGTAGAACATGCCCGCATTGCGTTTCACCGGCCTCTCGGGCCGGGCATTGGCTCCGAAATCGACACCACACCGCCCGCTCGCTGCCGTTGCCGCCAGCGTGCTGCTGTTGCTGGCCGGCTGTCAGCACACCGCCCCCACTGCCGCGCGCGACGACCGCGCATCAGCCGCCGACAGCCCGCGCGCGTCCGACGAGCAGACCGGTGTGGCCGGTCAGGAGAGTGCGGCCGCGGGCAATGCCTTCGCGCAATCGCAGACCTATTACCAAGTGCTGCTGGGCCAGTTGGCGCAGCAGCGTGGCGAGCAGCAGATCGCCCTGAGCAATGTCCTGGCCGCCGCCGAAGCAAGCCGCGACGTCAGTCTGGCCCGGCAGGCCTTCGGCCTGGCGCTGAAGCAACGGGATGCGGTCGCCACCTTGCGCGCCGCCAGCCTGTTGGCCGAGCTGGAGCCGACCAATCCGGAAGCCCGGATGGCATTGGCCCTGGCACAGTTTCAGAACGAACAGACCGAAGCCTCGCTGCTGACCCTGGAGCAGGCACTCGGCATGGTCGGCAGCGAGGAAGACAGCCAGCTCAGCCTGCTCGGCAAGTTCACCCGCGCCGCCGGTCCCGCCAGCCTGCCCCTGCTGACCGAGCTGAGCCATCGCCACCCGAATCCGGAATGGCTGATGTTGGCGGCAGCCGTGCAGGCCCAGCATTTTGGCGATGTGCCATATGCGCTGGCCCTGCTCGACCGCGCCATCGACGAAGCCCCGGACTACCTGCGGGCCGTGCTGGTGAAGGCCGAATTGCTCAACAACCGCGATCCGGAAGCGGCGCTGCTGCTGCTGCAGGACAGCCTGCGCCAGCACCCCGGCAACCGCGATCTGGCACTGGCCTATGGTCGCACCCTGTACAGTCAGGGCCGTTTTCCGGAAGCCGTCGCGGTACTGGAAAAACCCGCCAAGGACGCGGCCGACAGTGAAGCCAATTACCTCTATTCGGTCAGCCTGTTCATGGCCGGGCGCATGGCCGAAGCCCTGCCACGGCTGCAGGCCCGGGTCGAAGCCGGCGAACAGACCGGCCCCGCCGGCTGGCTCTGTGCCCAGGCGGCCGAGCGCCTGAAGCAGGAAGCGACGGCACTGGCCTGTTACGACCGGATCCGGCCGACCGATAACCAGTACCTGCCGGCGCAGCGCGCTCGCGCCGAACTGCTGAGCCGGCGCGGCCGCCATGACGAGGCGCTGCAGCACCTGGCTGCCGCCCGTGATGCGCTGGCCAGCATGGAGGCCGGCGACGCAGACACCCTGCTCCAGCAGCAAACCGGGCTGCTGGTCGAGCAGCTGAAGGTTCTGCAAAAAGCCAACCGGCTCGACGAGGCCAAGGCCCTGTTCGCCACCGAGCCGGAAAACCTGCGGCAACAGCCGGAACCGGCCTTGCTTGTCGCCAGCTTCGGCAACGCTGATCCGGCCGCGCGGCGGGCCGCACTCGTCGAACGCTTCCCCGCCAACCCTGAGGAAAGAAAGAAGTGGGCGCTTACCGCGGCGAACCTGCTGCAAGACCAGGGCCTGCAAGCGGAAGCATTCGCCGTGGTCGATGACGAGCTCCGCCAGCAGCCCGATGATCTGGAGCTGCTCTATACCCGGGCCCTGCTCGCCGAACCCCTGGGTCAGGCCGACCGCACCGAAGCCGATCTGCGCCGCATCCTCGCGCTGTCGCCCAACCATGCCGACGCCCAGAATGCGCTCGGCTACACCCTGGCCGATCTGAACCGCCAGCTCGATGAAGCCTACGACCTGATCCAGCGCGCGTTGCGGGTCCGGCCGACCAGTGCGGCCGTCATGGACAGCATGGGCTGGGTGCTTTATCGCCGCGGTGAGCTGGATCAGGCCCGTAACTGGCTAGCACGCGCTTACGCGCTGGAACCGGAGGCCGAGATCGCCGCCCATTACGGGGAGGTGCTGTACAAGCTTGGCGAAAAGAAAAAAGCCCGCCAGATCTGGCGCGATGCGCTGGAACAGAGCCCCGGTAGCAAGGCGCTGAAATCCGTCATCGAGCGCCTGAAATGAGAAGTATGCGCTCACTGCCATGGCTCTTGCCGGTGCTCGCCGTACTCGGCCTTGCCGGCTGTGCCGGGCCGCGTCAACCGCTGCGGGCGCTGTCGGAACAGGAGGCGGCGATCAGCGCCCTGGCGCAATGGCAACTGGATGGCCGCATTGCGCTGAGACGCGGTGATGAAGGCTTCTCCGCCGGCCTCGATTGGCAACAGTCGCCGACTGAATTCCGGTTCGAACTGACCGGGCCGCTCGGCGAAACCCGGGCCCGGCTGACCGGCAGCCCGGCTCACGCCCTGCTGGAACTGCCGGACCAGCCGCCGCTCGCCGGCTGCGACGTCGAATCGCTGCTGCGCGACCATTTCGGCTGGCAGTTGCCGGTCGAGCGGCTGCGCTGGTGGGTGCGCGGTCTGGCCGGGCCCGATACCGTGGTCCGGGCGCGTGATGAAGAAGGCCGGGTCAAGCAGCTCGTCGCGGACGGCTGGCAGGTCGACTATCTCGCCTGGCAGGAAGTCAACGGCCTGTGGCTGCCCAAACGCCTGGAAGCCCGGCATGAAAACCTGAGTTTGAAACTCGCCCTGTACGATTGGCAGTTGTAAGCCTCCACGCCGAAACCATCATGACCGTCACCTCCCTGTCGCTGCCGGCGCCGGCCAAACTGAACCTGTTCCTGCACATCACCGGCCGCCGGGACGATGGCTATCACCTGCTCGAAACCGTGTTCCAGCTGCTGGATTACGGCGACACCATGCAGTTCCGTCGCCGTGACGATGGCGTTATTACCGTGCACCCCGAGCTGGCCGGCGTGCCGTTTGAGAGCAATCTGGTGGTGCGCGCCGCCCGCGCCCTGCAGGCCGAAACCGGTTGCCGATTCGGCGTCGACATGCAGCTGGAAAAGCGCATTCCGATGGGTGGCGGTCTCGGTGGCGGCTCCTCCAACGCGGCGACTACGTTGCGTGCGTTGAACCAGCTCTGGCAGCTCGGTTTGACAGTCGACACCCTGGCGACCATCGGGCTTCGGCTGGGCGCCGACGTCCCGGTGTTTGTCCGGGCAGAAACGGCGTACGCGACCGGCATCGGCGAAGCCTTGACCGCCGTGCAAATGCCGTCGCAGTGGTTCGCCGTTTTTACACCGCCAGTGGCGGTGCCAACTGCCGAGATTTTCCGGCACCCAGCGTTGACACGTGACACTCGCCCCTGCACAATACGCGCCCTCGCCGACCGGGGCTGGTTTGAACAAACCCGCAATGACTGCGAACCCTTGGTTCGCACGCTGTATCCGGCGGTGAACACGCTCATCGAGCGACTGCAGAATTTGGCGCCAACGCGCATGACTGGCACCGGAAGTTCGGTGTTCGCGTTGGCCCGCGATGAAACCCATGCGCAGCACCTGCTTGCCGCTTGCGCCGATCTGGCGCCCGGTTTCGTTGCCCGCGGCATACCGCGCTCAGCGCTGTATGACTTGAAATGAGAACGGCGCTCGGCGCTGTTTGACCGCGAGAAACAGTTTCGGTAGGGGTATCGCCAAGCGGTAAGGCAGCGGGTTTTGATCCCGCCATTCGGAGGTTCGAATCCTTCTACCCCTGCCACTTATTTCTGACTTGAGTGGTGACATCGTTTCAGCACCAATCAGGTCAAGGCAGCAAAGCGGGTTTTGATCCCCCCACACGATTGGCGGAGGCTCGAATCCTTCTCCCCCTGCCACTTATTTCTGACTTGAATGGTGACATCGTTTCAGCACCAATCAGGTCAAGGCAGCGCAGCAGGTTTTGATCCCGTCGCAAAATTGACGGAGGTTCGAATCCTTCTACCCCTGCCACTTATTTTCGACAATGTGGCAAACCTCAATTGATTTGCTACGTTGATCTTCCGGTATCAGGCGCGTGCCGCGCCAACAGCTCTGTCGGAGTTCCCTATGTCGGACATGATGCTTTTCAGCGGCAATGCCTGCCCTGAACTCGCCCACGCCATTGCCGCCCGCCTGAACACGCAAGTGTCGCAGGCCACCGTCGGCAAATTCTCCGACGGCGAAATCAACGTTGAAATTCGCGAGCACGTCCGCGGCAAGGACGTGTTCATCGTCCAGTCGACCTGCAACCCGACCAACGACAACCTGATGGAACTGGTCATCATGGCCGACGCGCTGCGCCGCGCCAGTGCCGGTCGCATCACCGCCGTCGTGCCGTACTTCGGCTACGCCCGTCAGGACCGCCGGGTCCGTTCGGCCCGGGTGCCGATCTCGGCCAAGGTCGTCGCCGACATGATGTCCATCGTTGGCGTCAACCGCCTGCTGACGGTCGATCTGCACGCCGACCAGGTCCAGGGGTTCTTCGACATCCCGGTCGACAACGTCTATGCAACGCCGGTGATGATCGACCACATCGCCAAGCAACACTTCGACAATCTGATGGTGGTATCACCGGACGTCGGCGGTGTGGTTCGCGCCCGTGCTGTCGCCAAGCGTCTTGGCGACGTCGATCTGGCGATTATCGACAAACGCCGGCCGCAGCCCAATGTCGCCGAAGTGATGCACATCATCGGTGAAGTCGAAGGCCGCAACTGCGTGATCATCGACGACATCGTCGATACCGCCGGCACGCTGAGCCTGGCCGCCAATGCGCTGAAAGCCGCTGGCGCCGCCTCGGTGCATGCTTACTGCACGCACGCCGTGCTGTCCGGTCGCGCGGTCGAGAACGTGCGCAAATCGGGGCTCGACAAGCTGGTGGTCACGGACACCATTCCGCTGCGCGCCGAAGCCAAAACCTGCGAGCAGATTGAAGCGATTTCGCTGGCGCCACTGCTGGCCGAGGCAATACGCCGGGTCAGCGAGGAAGAGTCGCTGTCGGAGATGTTTGTTTAACGGAGTTTTACCGGCGCGACGCCTTGCTCATGAGAGCGGTCGCGCCTGTGTTGGTTTTGTGGACCCACAAAATGGGTCCACGAAAGTGCGCGGTATCTGGTCGCGGATACCTCGCCAACCGGCTGCACAATTCCGTGCGCCGGACATTGGGAGCATGAAAATGGCTGTTACTTTCGAACTCGACGCGCAAAAGCGTGACGATCAGGGCAAGGGTGCGAGCCGCCGCCTGCGTCGCGCGGACTCCGTGCCTGCCGTCATTTACGGCGCCGGCAAGCCGGCCCAGTCGATCACCCTGAACCACAACAAGGTGATTCTGGCGCTGGAACACGAAGCGTTCTACTCGCACATCCTGACCATCAAAATCGACGGCGTTGCCGAACAGGCGATTCTGAAGGCCGTTCAGCGCCACCCGTACAAGCCGAAGGTCCAGCACCTCGACTTCCTGCGCGTGGATGCCAACGCCAAGCTGCACACCAAGGTTGCGCTGCACTTCGTCAACGAAGCCACGTCGCCGGCTGGCAAGGCCGGTGCCCTGGTGCACCACGACATGACCGAAGTCGAAATCAGCTGCCTGCCGAAAGATCTGCCGGAATTCATCGAAGTGGATCTGGGCGCGCTGGTCGTCAACCAAATCGTTCACCTGTCCGACCTCAAACTGCCGGCCGGTGTGACCCTGGTTGCCCTGCAGCACGGCGACAACAAGAGCGTTGTCTCCTGCCACGCCCGCAAGGGTGGTGACGAAGAAGCCGCTCCGGCTGCGGAAGCACCGAAGGCCTAATCGCCACAACCGCATTGAACCGGCGATAATGGCCGCTCGCGTCGCACCGCGAATGGCCAGTCGGCTCAGGCAATGCAGAAGGCCGTTCGACTGGAACGGCCTTTTGTTTTTCGCCGCGCGCATTGGCGGCGGTCACAGCAAGGTGAACGGCTCACCGGTAACCGCTGGGCAACGGACAGGACCATGGCAGGCCTCAAACTGATCGTCGGGCTCGGCAATCCGGGCGCCCAATATGCCCAGACCCGGCACAACGCCGGTGAATGGTATGTGCGCCGTCTGGCCGACAAACTGGGCGCGCGCCTGAGTCCGGACAGCAAATATTTTGGCGAAACCGGCAGCGTCAACATTGCCGGTGAAACCGTGCGGCTGCTGGTGCCGACCACGTACATGAACCGCAGCGGCCAGGCGGTCGGCGCGCTGGCCAATTTTTTTCGTATCGCGCCGCAGGAAATTCTGGTCGCACACGATGAACTGGACATTCCGCCCGGCACGCTGAAACTGAAAATCGGTGGTGGTCACGGTGGCCACAACGGCCTGAAAGACATCGTGCCGGCACTCGGCAACAGCGCCGAGTTCTACCGCCTGCGGATTGGCATTGGCCACCCCGGTTCGCGCGAACTGGTCACCGGCTGGGTGCTGGGCAAGGCACCGGCCAGCGAACAGCAAAAGATGGATGCCGCCATTGATGAAGCACTGCGCGAAAGCGAGAACCTGATCAAAGGCGAGTTTTTGAAAGCCCAGCAGAAGCTGCACAGTTTTTCTGCGTAAGGATTTCGTTGGCTGGAGCCTTGCTTCAGCTGGCATGGTTTAGTTGAGTGAGGGGCGGCCGGCTGGCTCACCCTCTCCCCAGCCCCTCTCCCATCAAGGGAGAGGGGAACATCTCGAACGAGAGTGTTTCGCTCCAGACAAGCCTTCAGCTTCATGCGCGTTGGCTCGTTCGCTGTGTTGAAGCCCTCGCCCCTTGTGGGAGCGGGTTGGGAGAGGGGGAACGCGCAGGATGCCTCCATAGCGGAGTAAGAGAAATGGGTTTCAACTGCGGTATCGTCGGTCTGCCGAACGTCGGCAAGTCCACGCTGTTCAATGCGCTGACCAATGCCGGCATTGCGGCAGCGAACTTTCCGTTCTGCACCATTGATCCGAACACCGGCATTGTGCCGATGCCGGATCCGCGCCTGAACGAGCTCGCCAAGATCGTCAATCCGCAGAAAGTGGTGCCGACCTCGATGGAGTTCGTCGATATCGCCGGTCTGGTTGCCGGCGCCTCGAAAGGCGAAGGCCTCGGCAACAAGTTCCTGGCCAATATCCGCGAAACCGATGCCATCGCCCATGTCGTGCGCTGCTTCGATCACCCGGACATCATTCACGTGTCCGGCAGCGTTGATCCGGGTCGCGACATTGAAATCATCAACATGGAACTGGCGCTGGCCGATCTGGACACCGTTGATCGTGCGCTCAAGCGAGTGGAAAAGATCGCCAAACACGGCGACAAGGAAGCCAAAGCGGAATACGACGTGCTGATCAAAGCCAAGACCGTGCTCGAAGAGGGGCAACCGGTGCGCACGCTCGAGCTGGACGAGGCCGAACTGAAAATGCTGCGCACGCTCGGCCTGATGACCGCCAAGCCGACCATGTACATCGCCAACGTGCTCGAAGACGGTTTCGAAAATAACCCGCACCTCGACACGGTTCGCGCGATTGCGGCGAAAGAAGGTTCGGAAGTAGTCCCGGTCTGTGCCGCCATCGAATCAGAACTGGCCGCGCTGTCCGATGAAGAAAAGCAGGAATTCCTGTCCTCGCTCGGTCTCGAAGAACCGGGCTTGAACCGGGTCATTCGCGCCGGTTACAAACTGCTGAACCTGCAGACCTACTTCACCGCCGGCGTGAAAGAAGTACGGGCCTGGACCGTGGCGATTGGTGCCACGGCGCCGAAAGCCGCGGCCGTCATTCACACCGATTTCGAGAAGGGCTTCATTCGCGCGGAAGTCATCGCCTATGACGATTTCATCAAGTACAAAGGCGAAGCCGGTGCCAAGGAAGCGGGCAAATGGCGTCTGGAAGGCAAGGAGTACATCGTTCAGGACGGCGATGTCATGCACTTCCGCTTCAACGTCTGACAGCAGGCCGACAAATTCGGCGCAAACAAAAAGGGGAGCCACGCTCCCCCTTTTTGTTTTTGGCTCCGGTCTCAACGACGCGAACGGCGCCAGCCGAGCAGCATCAACGCCAGCGCGCCGAGCCAGCCGAAGCTGCCACCACCACCGCCGCTGTCATCGTCACCACCGCCACCACCGCCACCGCCGCCGCCGCTGGCTTGAAGAATGCCAACCTGCTCGAACTTGCTGCGGAACGTCGCCGCATGTTGACCAGAGGGGTACAGTGCGGTCGCGGTCTGGACCGTAATGGTCGCCATATCATGCATCTTCAAATTAGCGCCGATGCCGAAATGCGACTCCAATACAATACGGTCAATCTGTTCTCGCGGCACACCAAGTCCGCGCAAGGTCAGAAACGCCTGAAACAGCGGCGTTGACCACAATTCATCACTCAATACGCCATCGACAAGCTGATGGGCACCATAGGTGCGGCTGGCGTTGTAACGGAAGTTGGTACGGTCCATCCGGCGACCGTCCCAACATTCAGCGATGCCATCCCACGTGTAAACTTTTGCTGGGTCAAAAACCGCGCCATTCGGCGTACTGTAACTGTAGGAACCCGCCCAGTAATCGCCGAACCCTTCGCCCATGGCGCCGGTGTCACCGCCATCCCAGTTCGGCGTAATGTTGTTCTGAATGGCATGGCCGTATTCGTGCAGGATGACGTCGGCATCTTCGTTGTCATCGACACAACCGTGGCCGAAAGCCAGGTAATCACTGCCGCCACCGAAAACGTAGTGCGAGTTGTCAGCGCCATCGAGACCGTCGGTATCGACCTCCAATGAACGCTCAATGATGCCCTTGGCTCCGGTAAAGCCTAACGACTGCATGTAGCGCTGGGACTGATCCAGATGGAAATACGTCATCGCATCGTTAAAGGCATTGCTACCGCCATTATTTTCGCGGAGGTCGTTCCAGATCCCGTCTGCACGTGTACTGGGCGCGGTGTTCGGAGCTTCGATATTGACAATAGCGACAAACGGGCCAGTCAACGAAAACGTGGCGCCGTCCGACGAGATATCACGCAAGGTCCGATTCAGGTAGGCACCTGACGGAATGCTGCTGCCATCCTGAAAAACCTGGTTCAGCGTCGTTTGCGGATCCGGATCGAATACCGCGCCCTGGCCATCAGCCCGCATCGCCGCCTGCATGGCTTTGCTGCGTGCCGCCCGCTTCTCTGCCCACGCTTTCTCCAGCACGGCCAGTGGCTGGTGTTCCGGATTGGGCGCTGCCGCCGGCCACTTGTTACCAACATGTTCCGGATTGGCGGCGGTTTTGCGCGGCAGATCAGTGCGACGGGCCACCAGAATCTCGCCATCCACGGCATCGATCACATGCTCCCAGGCACCATGCGGTTCGGTTGCCGAGATTTCAGTGCGATAGGCCAGATGCAATTTGCCATCGACGTTGACGTAATAGAGCTGCGAGGTCGGCTTGAAGTGCAGCTGACCGCTGCCTTGCAGATAATGCCAGGCCTTGTTCAGCGCCTGTTCTTCAGTCAGCGTCGCCTTTGCCGTTTTGCTGACAACCGACGAGCTCGGATAGGTGTTGTTGAACGCGCGCATGACACTGCCGTCACGCTTGCTGATTGAAACAATCGCCTCGCCACGCAGCACCGGAATGCCATTGATGGTCTGCTGATAGTGGTAGTGCGTGCCGGTCAGGCTTTCCTGAACACGGTACAGCTTCATGTCAGCGACGTTGTCGATACCAAAGCGCTTCGCGCTCTGGCTCAGGTAGGCTTTTGCCAGCGCTTCGCCTTCCAGGTTCTGCTTGTTGACTACGGTTGGCGAAACGATCAGCTTGGCGCTGTGCCGGTGATCATCGTGATAATGCACCTGCTCGGCCAGTACCGCGCTTGAACCAAGCCCCAAAGCTACTGCAAACGCGATAGCCGACACCTGCGCTGACTTCCACTTCAACATGACATGACTCCTGATTGACAACCATGGGAGGGCTACTCGCCCACCACGACAACTGCAATGTGCTGGTGCTACTCGATACCCAACAACGCATTGATGCGCGCACGTTCGGCCATCAAATACATGGTGCCGTACGGTTCGCTCGCCAACACGGCGTAACCGGCCTCCGAGTACAACCACTGCTCACCGGCGGCAGTGCTGAACTCGACCCGGTGATTGAATGCCGGCCGCATCTTGACCAGCGCCTGCTTCCGGTTTTGCCACAACGACTGCAAGGTTTCGACTGTCGCCACGGTCACGATCTCCTGACGTAGCGCGCCGTCTGCCGACAACACGCGAATCCGCTGTTGTGCATGGGCGCCATGTTGGCAACCGGCGACCACAACAGCGCTCACCAGAAGCAGACCCAACCATCCTTTTTTCACTGCTGAACTCCTGCTCTATGTATCTGAATGTAGAGAAGTATTTGTCTTTGGTACGGGAGAATTTCGCGTCGGCGGACACCATGCCGGATGACTGGTCTGATTGCAACCGTGAGGAATGCCGCTCTGTTGTCCGGTTCTCAAGAATAGTCGGATTTTGCTTGCGCCTTGCGCCAACAGCGAATCCGTTTGCCTTGCATCACAGCAGCTTTCAAATCGGCGTCAGTGCAAACGCCGTTTTCCTAACACAAGTGCCAGACCAACGTACCTGCACACCACGCCGACGAAACCCACGCGACCTTCGCCACATTTGTTTTTACCGCCGACCGCATCAACCCGGGGTTAACCCCGACTTCGCCATTGCCCATCGGCGACATACCCCCGCCCTGTTCCCGCTCGACATCGCCGGCTCAGCAGCGACCGGTTGTCCCGTGTTGACAGCTTCCCCTGCCATCCCCGATAGTCGGCCGGCCGTTTAGCATCATGGACACAAAGCCCATTATTTTGGACAGCCAGCCATCCACCACCGGCTGGACATTCCTGACGAGAACCGCCATGACACATGCCACAGCGGCCTTGGGCCCGATCACGGCCAAGGCCATCGCCGCCCTGCAACAGCAGGAGGCAGACCGTTTCCTCGCCCGGCGGCCGCAAAGCCGCGCGCGCTACAGCCAAGCCCTGGCGCACCTGCCGGGCGGCGTGCCTATGCACTGGATGAAGGACTGGGGCACGCCGGTGCCGCTGTTCATCGACCACGCCCGCGGCATCACCCTGACCGATCTCGACGGCAATACCTATCGCGACTTCTGCCTCGGCGACACCGGCGCCATGTTCGGCCACTCACCGGCACCGGTCGCACGGGTGCTGCGCGAGCACGCCGGCGATGGCCTCACGGCGATGCTGCCCGGTGCCGATGCGGCGGCCATCGCCGCCCATCTCGCCGAGCGCTTCGGCCTGCCGTACTGGCAAGTCACCGCCACCGCCACCGACGCCAACCGCGCGATGCTGCGCTGGGCGCGTGCAGTTGCGAGCCTCGATAGCCCGAACAAGAACAAGGTGCTGGTATTCAACGGCTGCTACCACGGCACCGTCGAAGAAACGATGGTGCACAGCGACGGCACCCGCACCTACAACCGGCCGGGTTTGGTGGGCCAGATTTTCGATTTGTCACAGAGCACGGTTGCCGTTGAATTCAATGATCGCGCCGCGCTGTCGGCCGCGCTCGCCCGTGGCGACATTGCCGTGTTGCTCGCCGAACCGGTGATGACCAATTGCGGCATGGTGTTGCCGGATGAAGGCTACTGGGCGTTCGCGCAGGCGGAGTGCAAAAAACACGACGTGCGCCTTGCCATCGACGAAACCCACTGCATTTCCTGCGGCTGGGGCGGCTACACCGGCACCCATCAACTGCAGCCGGATTTTTTTGTCATCGGCAAACCGATCGCCGGCGGGCTCTGCGCGGCGGTGTATGGGTTCAGCGCCGAAGTTTTCGAAAAAATGCAACAGGTCAACGCCCAGCGCGAACCCGGTCACAGCGGCATGGGCACCACGCTTGCCGCCAACCTGCTGACCTTGCGCGCGATGCGCGCCATGCTCACCGAAGTCATGACGCCCGAGGCCTACGCGCACATGCTGCCGCTGGCGGAATATCTCGCCAGCTCGCTGCGCGCACTGTTCGCCAGGCACGACCTGCCATGGTCGGTGGCACAGGTCGGCGCCCGCTGCGAATGGATTTTTGCCCCGACCGTGCCGCGCAGCGGTGGCGAAGCGCTGGCCCGGGAAGACGATCACGGCCTCGGCGCCGCCCTGCATCTGGCGCTGCTCAATCGCGGCATACTGGTCACGCCTTTCCATCACATGTGCCTCGTCTCGCCACTGACCGAGCGCGCCGATATCGATGCGCTGCTCAATGCGCTCGACGAGAGCCTGCTCTTGCTGAAACACCTGTCGCAACCTGCCGGCTGATCGCCCTTGTTTTCTGTGGGAGCGGCTTTAGCCGCGATGGAAAGTGACAGTGCTCATCGCGGCTAAAGCCGCCCCCACAACTGAAATCTGATTCAGGCAATCGCGGCCAAGGCCGCTCCTACAAAAACAACATCAGCACCGACGGAGCTCGCAACATGAATGCGCACACCCACCACGAATTGCTCACTGAACTGCAAGACTTTCACCGCCGCTTCCCCGGCATCGATCACATCTATGCGCTGCTCTGCGACAACAACGGTGTGTTGCGCGGCAAGCGACTGACGCTGAGCGAGCTCGACGAATTTTTCCGCCACGGCCGCGGTGTCGCGAGCTCGATGCTCTGGCTCGACATCACCGGCAAGGACATCGCCCATTACGATCTGGTCTGGCAGGACGGTGACTCCGATCGCTGGTGCCAGCCGGTGCCCGGCACGCTGACGCCGGCGCCGTGGCTCGGCGAGCGTTACGGTCAGGTCTTGATGACCATGTTTGAACCGGATGGCACACCGACGCCACAGGATCCACGACAGGTGCTGAACCATGTGCTGCAGCATTTTCATGCGCTCGGTTTGCGGCCGGTGGTCGCCGCCGAACTGGAGTTCTATCTGGTCGAATGCGAGCGCACGCCCGATGGCCGCATCCAACCACCAAAGAGCCCACGCACCGGCG
Organism: Pseudomonadota bacterium; assembly: GCA_049324755.1. Classification (GTDB taxonomy): domain Bacteria; phylum Pseudomonadota; class Gammaproteobacteria; order Enterobacterales; family Permianibacteraceae; genus Permianibacter. The sequence continues at coordinate 2,141 of JBMOMZ010000074.1, read as the reverse complement.
AACGGGCGCAATTCATTCGTGGCTATGAAGCCAATGAAATGGAGGATTTCCAGCAATTCCTGACCGACGTGCACGACACCGCGCTGGCGATGGGCATTCCGGCCGAAACGGTCATTTCCGAATACGGCCCGAGCCAGTTCGAAGTGACGCTGCACCACCAGGACGACGCGCTGCGGGCCATGGATCAGGCAGTGCTGTTCAAGCGCGTGGTCAAAGGCGTCGCACTCAAACATGGCTTCATCGCCACCTTCATGGCCAAGCCCTACGCGCGTGAAGCCGGCAGCGGCCTGCACGTGCACATGAGCCTCATTGACGAGGCCGGCAACAACGTCTTTGCCGATGACGCGCTGCACGGCTCACCCAGCTTGCGCCACGCCATCGGCGGTCTCGCCCAGCACATGGCCGAAAGCATGTTGCTGTTCGGCCCGCACGCCAACAGCTACCGGCGCCTGCGCGCCGGCTTCTACGCCCCGGTCAACACCGCCTGGGGCATCAACAACCGCACCGTGTCGCTGCGGGTGCCGGCCAGCAGCCCGGCTGCCCGCCGGCTCGAACACCGGGTCGCCGGCGCCGACGCCAATCCCTATCTGGTGCTGGCCGGCATTCTGGCCGCCGTCCACGCCGGCCTGACCGCCCGGCTCGATCCCGGCGCCCCGGTCGAGGGTGACGCCAGCGAACAGGCGATTGGCAACCTGCCGGCACACTGGATGGACGCCATCGACGTGTTCGAAGCCTCGGACTTCATCGCCCGCTACTTCCCGGCCGGCTTCATCGAGACCTATGTCGCGACCAAACGGGCCGAGATGTGGGAGTTTTTCGGCGAAGTCAGCCCGCTGGACTACGACTGGTACCTGCGCACGGTCTGAAATTGGTCAGTTTTCGAACCAGCCCCCACTGCGGTTCGCCCCCGTATCAAGTACGGGGCAAGCTCTGAGCCCGTCGAAGGGCGAGAACCGAGCCCGGCCACCCGATGCGCGGGAAATGGCCGATTTCGCCGCCCGACCGCACTTTCGACCTTGACAGTCGCGGAGCCATTTTTGACAATACGCGCCCCTCGCCGGCCCGCCGGCGAGGCCTGTTTTCGCCGCGAGGCAAAACGGGGACGGTGATGTAGCTCAGTTGGTTAGAGCGGAGGATTCATAACCCTCAGGTCGGCAGTTCAACTCTGCCCATCACCACCAATTCAAAAGGGCGCCGCAAGGCGCCCTTTTCTTTTTTGCCTTACTACCGTCAGGTAAGCGTAGCAACCGCGACAATGACTCACATCCACAAGCTGCTACAGCTTTGAGACCTCAGCTAGGATTTTTGAAGCCCGAATTGCTTCGGGAGCTTTACGAAAACCAGGATTGCTCCAGCTATAGGCTCGATAAAACGGGCCGTCCCGAACCTCAATAACCATCGCAATCCCGTCACTCACAACCAACTCATCTTCGTAAGTTGAAACATCATTACCATCAGGCAAAGTCCAAACCCCAAGCGCCTCTATTTTCTTGAAAACTTTTCGATAGAGATTTTTGTCAAGTTTTTTCAGCCTGCAAGCCTCATCCTTTCCGTACACGCCGATAACAGTGCAATCAGAGATCATATCTTCATATAAATCTCGAAATTCTTTTTCAGGATCATCTTTCCAGTCTACCCCATAATAGAGATAGGACTCCGTAGACAAATTTCCATTCTGATCAATTACAAATCTAGCTAGTGACTCCGGCTTGACCACTCCAAAGCCTATCCATATTCGCAGCTCTCTCTGAGCAAAATCAGACCCTACCTCTCGCAAAAGCGGCAAGTGCATTGCTCGCGCCGGATCATCTGTGAACTGCAAGAGTAGAGGAAGCTTCGTATTTGCAGACTCCGCGAAAGACACAGACCCCACAGAAAGCGAGAGAATAAGAAGAAGCAAAAATCGAGTCATCACCTGACCACCACTCCATAGCATGGGCGACTAACGAATCATAATCGCAAACATTAACTGACCAAACCTCGTAATTCAGGATTGCCGGTTCACGCACCGGCGGGTGATCTTGCCCCAGATTTCCGGACACCCGGCTAAGAGAGTAATCTCTAACCCTGAGGTGGCCCATGAAATCCAAGATGTCTAAAAAACCAACAACCCGTAAGAGCTATTCCCCGCAGTTCAAAGA
>JBMOMZ010000073.1:0-5412 GCA_049324755.1 Pseudomonadota bacterium | reverse complement strand
TGGTGGCCGATGTCGGCATTGATGCTACACGGCGCATCATCGACAACCTGACCGGACGGGTTGGCCGCAAGGAATTGATCGACGCCGATGCGCTCTATGCGGCGCTGCAGGATGAATTGACCAAGTTGCTGCTGCGTGTCGAGGCGCCGCTGATCGTTGCGCGCGACAAACAGCCGTTCGTGGTGCTGGTCGTGGGCGTCAACGGCGTGGGGAAAACCACGACCATCGGCAAGCTGGCGAAGCGTCAGCTCGGCGAAGGGCGCAGCGTGGTGTTGGCGGCTGGCGATACCTTTCGGGCGGCGGCGGTCGAGCAGTTGCAGGTGTGGGGTGAGCGCAACAACGTGCCGGTGATCGCGCAACATACCGGAGCCGATTCGGCCAGTGTGATTTTCGATGCATTGTCTGCGGCGCAGGCGCGTCGCACCGATCTGCTGATCGCCGATACGGCGGGTCGTCTGCAAAACAAGGCAGGCCTGATGGAAGAATTGCGCAAAGTGAAGCGGGTTATGGGCAAGCTGGACGCCGACGCGCCGCACGAGGTGCTGTTGGTGATCGACGCCGGCACCGGCCAGAACGCAATCAGTCAGGTGCGCGAGTTCCACGAGGCTGTCGGCCTTACCGGTCTGGTGGTCACCAAACTCGACGGTACCGCCAAGGGCGGCATTGTCTTTGCGCTTGCCGAAAAATTCGGCATTCCCATTCGCTATGTCGGCGTTGGCGAAAAAATCGACGACCTGCGCGTGTTCAATGCAAAGGAGTTCGTCGCCGCGCTGTTCGCTGCCGAATAACACAGAGCGTGTGATGATCGTTTTCGACCGCGTCGGCAAGAAATATGACAACGGCCACGAAGCACTGAAGGCCGTCAGCTTCGTGCTGCCGCCCGGGCAGACGACCTTTCTCACCGGGCATTCCGGGGCGGGAAAATCGACGATCCTCAAGCTCATTTTGCTGATGGAGCGGGCCTCTGCCGGCACCGTCACCGTCAATGGCATGAACCTCGCGCGCGCTGGCCGCAGCCGAATTCCGGTGCTGCGGCGCTCGATTGGCATGGTGCATCAGAACCATCATCTGCTGTTCGACCGCAGTGTTTTTGACAACGTTGCGCTGCCGCTGCTGATAGCCGGTTTTCGTCAGCCCGACATCGATCGGCGCGTGCGTGCCGCTCTCGACAAGGTGGGCCTGCTCGGCAAGGAAAAACTCACCCCCCTGATGTTGTCCGGCGGTGAGCAGCAGCGGGTTGGTATCGCTCGCGCCGTCGTCAATCGTCCGCCGGTGCTGCTCGCCGACGAACCGACTGGCAATCTCGATGCGACGCTCGCCGTGGAAATCATGGACATCTTCGAGGAATTCGCCCAGGTCGGCACCTCGGTATTGATCGCTACGCACGACCTCGCACTGATTGCGCGCTATCGTCATCGCCTGTTGACGCTGCGCGCGGGTGAGCTGGTGCAGGATGTTGGCGCCGAGGCGGCGCAGTGGCTTGACGGTGAAGGTGATGCCGATGGCCCTTGATCGTCGGGGTGGCGCATCGGTGGTCGAGTTGGGCTGGCGCGACCGCTTCGGCGCTGCGCTGGAGCATCATCGAGCCAGCGCGCGCGCCGCGCTGCAGCGCATGCTCGGCAACTGGATCACCACAGGAATGACGGTGTTGGTGATTGCAGTCGCGCTCAGCTTGCCGGCCATGCTTCATGTCGTACTCGATAACCTGCGTACTCTCTCCGGTCATATCGAGGCGCAGGCGCAGATTTCGCTGTTCATGAAATTGGACGTTGACGAAAACGCGCAGCGCCAGTTGGCCGCCCGCATCGCCAGGCGTGCCGATGTGGCGCAGGTCGAGGTGATTACACGCGATGAGGCACTTGCCGAATTTCGCGAGCATTCCGGGTATGCCGACGTGCTGCAGATGATCGACGGCAATCCGTTGCCGGGTGTTGTCGTCGTACTGCCAAAAGTGGTTGCCGAGGCGGCGACGTTGCGCGCTGCGCTGGCGCGCGAGCCGCAGGTGGACATCGCGCAACTCGACAGCGCCTGGCTGCAGAAACTCGCGGCCATGCTGGCCATCGGCGAGCGGCTGGCGCAGGCGCTCGCCGTGGCCTTTGCACTGGTGGTGCTGCTGGTGGTGGTCAGCACCATCCGGCTGGCGATCGAGGGTCGCCGTGAGGAAATCCTCGTGGTGAAGTTGGTGGGTGCCACCGATGCCTTCGTTCGCCGCCCCTTCCTCTATACCGGGCTGTGGTTCGGTTTTGCCGGCGCGCTGGTGGCGGTGGCGTTGGTCGGGGCTCTGGTGTGGTGGGTCGCCGCCCCGGTGGCGACGCTGGTCAACCTCTACGGATCGACTTTCACGCTCACCGGCTTGGGTTTCGCCGGCGCGTTGGTGCTGGTGTTGGCCGGCGCCGCGCTGGGTCTTGGTGGCGCCTGGGTAGCGGTGGGCCGCCATCTGCGGGATGTTGAGCCGCGTTAAGTGAGCAGTTCGAGCAGCGCAAGGCTGCCACCTACGATACGCTGGGCCGCATCACCACCAAAACGGAAACCGTGCAAGGCGTCACCGACACCTGGGCCTACAACTACGACCTTGCCGGCCGCCTGCAAACCGTGACGAAAAACGGTGTCACGGTGGAAAGTTACGGTTATGACGCCAACGGCAATCGCCTGAGCAGCAACGGCGTGGCCGGCACCTACGACGATCAGGATCGGCTGCTCGCCTGGGCCGGCAACACGTACACCTGGACCGCCAACGGCGAGCTGCAAACCAAAACGAATGCCGCCGGCGTCACCAACTACACCTACGATGTGTACGGCAACCTGAAAGCCGTCACGCTGCCGGACGGCACGCCGATCACCTACCTGACGGACGGCCGCAACCGCCGCATCGGCAAACAAATCAACGGCACCACCGTGCAGGCGTTCCTGTACCAGGATCAACTGCGCATCGCCGCCGAACTCGACGGTGCGAACAACCTTGTTTCAAGATTCGTCTACGGCACGAAGATCAACGTGCCCGAATACATGATCAAATCCGGCACCACCTACCGGATCATCACCGATCATCTGGGTAGCGTAAGGTTGGTCGTCAACACCACCGACGTCAGCATCGCCCAGCGCATGGATTACGACAGTTACGGCAACGTCACCAACGACACGAACCCCGGCTTCCAGCCGTTCGGGTTTGCGGGTGGCTTGTATGACAACGACACGAAACTGACGCGGTTCGGTGCAAGGGATTACGATGCGGAAATTGGACGCTGGACGGCAAAGGATCCGATCGGATTTGCGGGCGGAGATTCGAATCTCTACGCATACGTTGGAAATGATCCGGTGAACTTTTCTGACCCAACGGGCTTGATCTGTTTCGACTTCGATGACTTCGCTGACGAGATCAGAGATAACCGGTTCGATTTGGACAAGACCGCTGCGGCTTTGGGATCGACGTTGGGAATTGGAACAATGCCCAAGACTCCAGCGGAACTCAGAGGGCTGGGCGTACCAAAAGGTGATCTCAATCCCACTACGAGTCAGTTGAGTCGGCTGACAGCTAGAACGGGAATCAGAGCCTTCAGGGAATTCGGTCGAACTGCGGCTGGGGTTACTGTCAGTACAGTTGCCACGGCAGCGACGGTGTTTGCGGGTTTCTATGACCTATCGGTTATTACGCAGGCTGCGATACACGCAACGTCATCGGATGACTGCGGATGCAAGTAGTGGAGGTGGCAATGGATGAGCCCGAGACGGAAATCAGGGATCGAGCACTTCTGCGACTGGCAGGAATATTCCGTGTTCCAGTATCAGCGCTAAAACCAGAACTTCGATTTGGGATTGATCTAAAAGCAAGCTTTGTATCTGATTTTCGGCGCAACGAACTTGATAGGGTCAGCGACGACATTCACGATGTGGCGGATCGGGCAGTTACCAAGGAGTTCGAATCTGGGCGGCTCGTTATTAGCACCGTCAGCGATTATTGCGATCACATGGTTCGGTGCAGCAAGGTAAAGCCAGAGAACGTGAAAATTCTGTTTGAAGCCGATGAGCAGAAGAGGCAACGTTCAGCGGGCTCCATTTGATAAATAGTTGAGAAACCTCCGCCCCACACCGCCTTGCGCGGGGTTTGTTTTTTCTGTTTGGCCGCTGCATTCAGCGCGCCATCTGCATCAGTTCGATGTCTTTCTTGAGCAGGTCGTTGACGAACACGGAGAGGTCGATGCCCTTGGCGTTGGCGAGCGTGGTGAGCGTCGCCTGCACGTCGTCGTCGAGGTAGACCGGCAGGTGCATTTTTGCGCCTTCGCGGTAGAACTTGCCGCGCTCGGCCTTGCTGAAATCGATGTTGGTAGGCATGTCGTCGCGGGCTGTGTTCCGAGGCAGGGCTTCGATGAAGGCATCCACCCTGGCCAGATCGCCTGGCGCAAGGTGATGCAGTTTCTCGGCGGTTCGCCACGTCAGGTGGTCCTGCTCGTCGTGCAGGCGCCCGAAAATTTCCCGTTTCACGTCCTCGTGCGAGACGACGTGACCGGCGCGGGCGTCGGCCATGCCGGCGTTGATGCTGTGTATGACGTAGACCCGGTACAGCAGATCGTCGAACGTGGCGGTATCGGGCAACTGTTCCAGCGAGGCGATGACCTGCTGTTTTGGCGTGGGCATGTCGGAGATTCCTTTTAGGCGCCCGCCGTCAGCCGCTGCAACGCGTCGGCGGGCGTGAGGATGGCGATGTTGCGGAACGGATGCAGTTCGAGCAGGTGTCGGTCGCCGGTGACGATCATGTCGGCGCAAGCGGCGATGGCACAGGCGATTACGGCGTCATCGTCGGCATCCCGTGGCACGGTGCGGGCGATGACGGGTGGCGTGAGGGTCATGGTCAGCACGCCGTAGCGCTGCATGATGGCCGCCGGTGTGAGGTTGTGTGCGGCGAGATACGGGATGAACTTGTCGCGCGAGAGCACGTCGGCGAGTTCGGCCAGCAGCGTGGTGCTGGTGTAGAGACGGAGGGTGTCGCCGTGGCGGGCGATGTCCATGATCCTGCGTGGCGGCCCACCCCAGAACAGCGCGGAAATCACCGCGTTGGTGTCGAGCACGATCCGCATCAGCGTTTGTTCGCCCGGCGTTCGGCGCGTACGGCGTCCACTTCGGCCTGAATCTCTTCCAGGGTCATCGGCGGGATGTCGGTGGCGGTCAGTTCGTCGGCGATGGCGAGGAGTTCATTGGCGGCTTGTCGGCGCACAGCATCGCGCAGCAACCGCTCGATGGCCTCCGGCTTGAGCAGGCCGGCACGGTTGGCGGCGGCCGCGAGGTTGTCCGGCACTTCAATCTGGATTTTGGTCATGGTGGCGTCCTCAGGAGTGATCTTCCCCACGGTTGACGGACATCGCGTCATGCAAATAGTACCCGCAACCGTAGAGGTGTCCCATGACCGGGAAGAAGTCC
>JBMOMZ010000072.1:0-51760 GCA_049324755.1 Pseudomonadota bacterium | reverse complement strand
GGACAGTATATGATCATGAACTTGATGCGTTGTCGATCCACCAACGCAACACACAATTACTTGATCGTCGAAAAGCGATCCTGAATCAATAGCTTAGCTAAACCTGTTTTTTGAGATGGCTTCTACTCAAATGGCTACATGCATTTACACTGTAATTTGCCTCCCATTGAAGGACTCTCGAAGAGTGGGATACTGCAGTACAGAGTAATATATGAGCAAATTTAACTTCCGCAACAAGAAACGACATCTTATAAACCTGTTAATGGCGCTAGCAATAGCGCCATTCTTCATTGTCAATATGTTTAGCAAAGATGAGAGTCGAGTAGTTTTTGAGCATGGCAATGAGAAAACTGCAGAAGCTAGAATCCTGTCGTCCAATATAAGTTATCAGTCAATCATTCAAGAGTTGCCTGAGGAGAACGTTAAAATAGATGAAGACGATCCACAGATAGGGATGACAGTGAAAATTGCTCCAAGTGACTCGTCGGAAAGTATCGTGGAAGAATCGGTTTTGTGGCAGGTCTTTGCTGAAACTTCAGAATCTCAGGCGGTGGTTGAGAGAGTTCTGTGCGATGGATTTGGTTGTGAGATAAAAATTAACTATTCAAACGAGTTGTTTAGGAACTTAGATATTGAGGATAAATTGATCACATCATGTGACTGTAATGGGCGCATACAGTCCGCCACTAATTACGGAATTTTTTCGGTAACCATTTTTCTAGGAGAAAATACTAGGCCGATATAAAACATGCTCAAGATTTTAATATGTCTTGCCCGTAGAAGTGGCAGGTCCGAAATTTGTCGCTTCCGAACCTGCCCCCTCGTTGGGTTTCATTTCGCTCTACCCAATCTACCAAATCAAAACCATCACAAGGTTGCAAACGCTTCCCGCGTCAAATTACGCGGCGTGCCATCGGTCACCAGCACGTTGTCTTCAATGCGGACGCCGCCGAACGGTTTGAAGGCTTCCACCTTTGCCCAATTGACATGCGCGGCCTGCGGCTTCGCTTTCAGCTCTTTCAGCAACATGTCGATGAAATAAATGCCGGGCTCGACGGTGAACACCATGTCTTTTTCGATCTTGCGGGTCAGGCGCAAGTAGGGGTGCGCGGCCGGCGGCGGGTTTGGCGTGCCGGTGTCGTCGGCGACGCGACCGGCGATGTCGTGTACCTGGATGCCGAGCAGGTGGCCGATGCCATGCGGGAAGAAGGTCGAGGTGATGCCTTGCTCGACGGCGCTGTCGCCATCAATCGTGATCACACCGAATTGCTTCAGCAGGCCGCCGATGGCGCGATGGAAGGCGATGTGCAGGTCGACGTAGGACTGGCCCGGGCGGACCGCATCGATCAGTTTCAGCTGGTGCACATCGAGTGCGGCGATGAGTTCAGCGAATTCATTTTTGTCGCGGGCGTAGGTGCGGGTGATGTCGGAGGCATAGCCGTTGACGGTGGCGCCGGCATCGATCAGGAACGAGCGTGACTGCGCCGGTTTTTGCGTTTGCAGTTCGGTGTAATGCAGCACGGCGCCGTGCTCGTTCAGCGCGATGATGTTGCCGTACGGCAATTCCGATTCTTTCAAACCGCTGGCGCGCAAATAGGCGTAGTGAATGCCGAGTTCACTTTCACCGGCGAGGAAGGCATCGCGCGCGGCGTTGTGGGCGCGGGCGCCGATGCGGTTGGCGGCGGCGATGTTCGCCACTTCCCACGCGGTTTTCATGCCGCGCTGCCAGTGCAGCGGTGCGAGCAGGCTTTGCGGATTGAACGCGGCGAAGCCCCAGTCTTCGAAGTGCGAACTGTCTTCGCCGATGAAGGCGGCTTTGCCGGTGAGCTTCAAGACCGATTTGGCTTCGGCCGGCGTGCGGATGATGGTGATGTCGAAATGCGCGACCCAGTCGCCGCTCGGATCTTCCGGCACCACATGCCAGTAATCGAACGGCTGCAGGAAAATGAGCTGCGGCTTCTTGCCGGCGGCGATGGAGACGAAGCAGCCGGGGTGACGGTCGAGCGGCAGCAGGTGCAGGAAGTTCGGGTTCGGCTTGAACGCGTAGTGGTAGTCGTCCTGGAATGCGACCTTGGGAATGCCGGAATGGACCACGGCCTGATCAAAGCCGGAACGGGCCAGCGCGGCCTCGTAGCGGGCCAGGACGGTGCGGAGGTGGTCGGCGTACAGCGAAGGGCTCATGAATCGCTCTCACAACAGGGCCAGCCGGCGGGTGCCGGCGGCGCAGGAATCGGGGTGGGCTGCGACTGTACCCGATCAGCAACGGAGGCGCGAAGTGACTCCCTCTGATGACCCTCCCCCAGCTCGGGGGAGGGTGGCGCGCAGCGTCGGGAGAGGGCAGGCGACTGTGTCGCCTTGGCCGTCTGATCGCAGCCGGACCGTTGCCGCTTTGGTGCTCCCCTCCTTGGCAAGGAGGGGTTGGGGGTGGTTCAACTCAGGCCGCTGGGCGGTTGGCTATTCGAGTACAAAGCTGCTTGGAAAACCCGCGCCCCACGGTCCGATTCTCGCCTCGAGTTCGGGTGTAATCCGGAGCACAACCACCCCTAACCCCTCCTTGGCAAGGAGGGGAACCAGTTCGGCTGTCGCTTTCCGTAACTCCATCAAAGCCCGCCAGCGAAGCGGCGACCGGCAGGCCTATAATCCAGCTTCCCGCCGCAGGGACCCTTGCCGTGATGCCTTAGGTTGACCGTTCGACTTGCATGCTGGTCGGGCCAGAGCCTACTATCGGGACCCCGCGTACTTTCCAGTCAGTCCTTTATCTGCCCCGGCACGGAGACCACTCATGCTGTTCCAAGGCAAATCCCTGACCTGCACCCTGCTGGACGGCGGCATCGCCGAACTCCAGTTCAATCTGCAGGACGAATCGGTCAACAAGTTCAATCGCCAGACGCTCAGCGAACTGAGCGAGGCCACGCAAGCGCTGAAGAACAACAGCGCAGTGAAAGCGGTGGTCGTCACCAGCGGCAAAGACGTGTTCATTGTCGGCGCTGATATCACCGAATTCCTCGGCCTGTTTGCCCAAGGCCGCGAGCAGCTGCTGAAGTGGACCAAAGAAGCCAATGCGATCTTCACCGCATTTGAAGATCTGCCGGTGCCGACCGTTGTTGCGATCAACGGCATCTGCCTCGGTGGCGGCATGGAAATGGCGCTGGTCTGCGATTACCGCGTGATGTCGACCAAGGCGCAAGTGGGTCTGCCGGAAGTGAAACTCGGCTTGATTCCGGGCTTCGGCGGCACGACGCGTTTGCCGCGTGTGATCGGTTCCGACAATGCACTGGAATGGATTGCTGCCGGTTCGCAAAACAAAGCCGATGCCGCACTGAAAGTCGGTGCGGTTGATGCAGTCGCCGAACCGGAAAAACTGCGCGATGTCGCCATCGCGATGGCCAAAGAAGCTGCCGCCGGCAAACTGAAATGGCAAGCCAAGCGCGCCCAGAAAACCGGCCCGCTGAAACTGAACAAGATGGAAAGCCTGATGGCGTTTTCGACCGCCAAGGCTTTCATCGGCGGCAAAGCCGGCCCGAACTATCCGGCGCCGATGGAAGCGGTCAACGTCGTGGAAAAAGCCGCGCGCATGAGCCGTGACGAGGCCCTGCTCGTAGAGCACGAAGGTTTCGCCAATGTTGCGCTGACCACGCAGGCCGAAGCGCTGATCAGCATTTTCCTGAACGATCAGGTGGTCAAGAAAGTCGCCAAGAAAGCTGCGAAAGCCGCCAAGCCGGTCAAACAGGCCGCGGTACTCGGTGCCGGCATCATGGGCGGTGGTATCGCCTTCCAGTCGGCCAGCACCGGCACGCCGATTGTCATGAAAGACATCCGCACCGAAGCGCTGGATCTGGGCATGCGCGAAGCCAGCAAGATTCTGCTGAAGGGCATCGAGATCGGCAAAGGCACGCCGGAGCAAATGGCGAAGACCATTGCCAGCATCACCCCGACTCTGGATTACAGCGCGGTCAAGCATGCTGACATTGTGGTCGAAGCCGTGGTCGAGAATCCGAAAGTCAAAGATGCAGTGCTGCGCGAAACCGAAGCGCTGCTGCGCGACGATGCGATCCTGACCTCGAACACGTCGACCATTTCGATCGATCTGCTGGCGCAGAACCTCAAGCGTCCGGACAAGTTCTGCGGCATGCACTTCTTCAACCCGGTGCACAAAATGCCGTTGGTCGAAGTGATTCGCGGCAGCAAGACCAGCGATGAAACCATCGCGACGGTTGTTGCCTGGGCGAGCGCGATGGGCAAATCGCCGATCGTCGTCAACAACTGCCCGGGCTTCTTGGTCAACCGCGTGCTGTTCCCGTACTTCCACGGCTTCAGCCTGTTGCTGAAAGACGGTGCCGATTTTGTCGCGGTCGACAAGCTGATGGAAAAATTCGGCTGGCCGATGGGCCCGGCTTACTTGCTCGACGTGGTCGGCATCGATACCGCCGTGCACGCGGCGCACGTGATGGCCGAAGGCTTCCCGGACCGCATGAAGAAGGAGTTCAAGGACTCCATCGAAGTGTTGTTCGAAGCCAAGCGCCTCGGTCAGAAGAACGGCAAAGGCTTCTACGCCTACAGCGAAGACAAGAAAGGCAAGCCGAAGAAAGATGTCGATCCGGCCACCTATGAACTCATCAAGGGTGTGGTTGCCGACAAGCGCGACTTCGACAAGCAGGAAATCATCGACCGGATGATGATCCCGATGATCATCGAAACCGTGCGCTGCCTCGAAGAGAAAATTGTCGGCACGCCGGCCGAAGCCGACATGGGCCTTGTTTACGGCATCGGCTTCCCGCCGTTCCGCGGCGGCGCGCTGAAGTATCTCGACACCGTTGGCCTCGCTAATTTCGTCGCCCGCTGCGATCAGTTCAAGTCGCTTGGCAAGCTCTATGAGCCGACCGCGCAGATGCGCGAGATGGCGGCCAAGAACGCCAAGTATTACGGCCAATAATCGGGAGAATAGCCATGAAAGAAGTCGTGATTATTGATGCCGTGCGCAGCCCGATGGGCCGCAGCAAAGGTGGCATGCACCGCAACACCCGCGCCGAAGTGCTGAGCGCGCGGCTGATCGAAGCGCTGTTCGAGCGCAACCCGAAGGTCGATCCGGCCGAAGTCGAAGACGTGATCTGGGGCTGCGTACAGCAGACGCTGGAACAAGGCTTCAACGTCGCCCGCAACGCCGCCTTGCTGACCCGGCTGCCGCGCAGCGTCGGTGCCGTGACCGTCAACCGCCTGTGCGGTTCGTCGATGCAGGCGCTGCACGACGCCGCCCGCGCGATCAAGAATGGCGACGGCGAGGTGTTTGTCATTGGCGGCGTCGAGCACATGGGCCATGTGCCGATGATGCACGGTGTCGACTTCGCGCCGCAGCTCGCCACCGTCACCGCGAAAGCCTCCGGTTCGATGGGCTTCACTGCCGAACTGCTCGGTCGTTCGCACGGTATCACCCGCGAACAGCAGGATCAGTTCGGTCTGCGTTCGCATCAGAAAGCTTGGGCCGCGACTGTTGAAGGCCGGTTCAAGAACGAAATCGTCGCGATGGAAGGCCACGACGCCGATGGCGCGCTGAAGTTGTTCGATTACGACGAAGTGATCCGCAGCGATGCCAGCCTCGACGACATGCGCAAACTGAAACCGGCTTTCGATCCGGTCACCGGCACTGTCACCGCGGCTACATCGTCGGCGATTTCCGACGGCGCCTCGGCGATGCTGGTGATGAGCGCTGATCGCGCCAAGGCCCTGGGTCTGACGCCGATGGCGACGATCCGCAGCATGGCCGTGGCCGGTTGCGATGCCGCCATCATGGGTTACGGCCCGGTGCCGGCCACGCAGAAAGCACTGAAGCGCGCCGGTTTGACGATCAAGGACATCGACCTCGTTGAACTGAACGAAGCGTTCGCAGCACAGGCTCTGCCGGTACTGAAAGATCTGGGTCTGCTCGACGTGATGGAAGACAAGGTCAACCTGAACGGCGGCGCGATTGCCCTCGGCCACCCGCTTGGCTGCTCGGGCGCCCGCATCAGCGGCACGCTGCTGCACCTGATGAAAGCCAGGAACGCCAAGCTCGGTCTGGCGACCATGTGCATCGGTCTGGGCCAAGGCATTGCGACGGTTTTTGAAAGAAACTAGGTTTGAACGGCACTGAGTCGCAGTCGTTAGTATGTTGTCAGACAAAGGGCCGCGATTGCGGCCCTTTGTCGTTCCGGCCTGCTTCTCACGGGCGGCCAGTTGACGGCGGTGCAAGGGCGGCAAATACTCTGGGCGTCGTGCGTCGAAGCTGTCAGGGATGATCCATTCGGTCGACGCGTTGCCATCCCTTGTTGCATGCACCGGGCGGTCTCCGCCAAGCATGGCGGCATAACCCCTTGCCCGGTCCCCTCATCCCGTTTCATGGAGGAACGGCCATGGCCTATCAGTGGCAAGCCAATCTGGCTTGCATCGCAACATACAAAACCCTGGAGGCCGACGACGGTCTCGATCAGTTCGAAGAGGCCGACATTCCGTTCAGCAAGGCGGCAGAGGTCAAGATGAAGCGGCTGCGCTTCTATCCATCCGGTACCAACAATCCCGACATCGTCGAGGTGTTGTCGATCGAGATGGCCCGCCGCTTTGTCAAACTGCTGGTCAAGCGCTTCTCGGTCAAGAAGCAGAAGAAGGAAATCAGTTCGCAGCAGATCATCACGAGCATTGCCGAGGTCTTCGCGAAACCGGATGCAACTCTCACTGAGCTGGCGGAGGTGGTCGATGCTGCGATCGCATTTGCGGATGAGTAAACGCTGGGTGCTGGCGATCGCACTCGGCTGGGCTGGCGCCGCCTGGTCCGGCTGCGATGACACCCAGCTGCGGCCGGCCGTGCTTGACGCCGAGAACGCTGCCGGCACGGTCATTGGATTGGGGTACGACCTGCACTGCAGCCGCAAGTCGGCGCAAAGTGATGCCGACAGCGACACGGACGAGATCGACGCGGATGCCAGCATCCGTTTTTTCGAAGGCGAGCTGCGTGCACGGGGTTTGCTGACCGGGGATGCCGATGAAAATCCGGAAACCTTGCAGGAACTGATGGCCGCGGCGTCCTACGTCTGGTCGGAGGCATTCACGGTCAAGGCCGGTCTTTTCTATCGGCTCGAAGCCGAGCAAACGCTGGACGACCGACAAGAGGCTTACGGTGGCCGGGTGACGCTGGGCAAAATGGGCTTGTTTGCCGACAACGATGCCTTTGCGTTGTCCGTGAACCTCGCCCAGATCGATCCGGAAACCGACACCGCGCGTGAAGCGGTGCTGCCGGAAGCGCTCGATCATTACGATCGCTGGGATGCCGAGCTCTATTACAGCTACCCGATGAAAGGCGAGCCGCTGGAAAAGATCACAATCAGTTATCGCTACTTCCGCGAAACCGATGCGCCCGCCGCGATCCGGGACGCCGGCCTGGATCGTTACCGCTACTCCAAAATCATGTTCTGGTTGAAGGACGAGTTCTACCTTGCCTATGCAACGGGCGAGTTGCCATTCGATGTCGCGGCGGATCAGCATGTCGAGCTTGGCTGGAGCCATTCGCTCTAGCACATCGAGCCCGTTCTCGCGTGACCAAACAAAAAGCCCGCGGATGCGGGCTTTTTGTTTGGCGCCTTGCTGCGCGACTTCAGTGGCCGCCGCAACCACCGCAGCAGCCTTGCTTGGCCGCACTGGCTTGTCGGTAGAGTTCGTCTTTCAATTGAACGCGACGCACTTTCAGCGTTTCGAGCGCCAGATCGCCGAGATGATCGATGCCTTCTTCGACGCGGATGATTTGGTGGTCCAGCTCATGGTACTCGTCAAACAGCCGGGCAAAGTGGGCGTCCGCCAGCTTGAGCTTGTGGATCTGCTGCTTCAGCTCCGGGAACTCGGTGATCAGCGGGTGTTTTTCAACAATCATTTCCAAGCCTCCTGTGCTTTGTCTTTCAGCCTAACGGGCTGAGCCAAAACGGTCTTGACCCGTATCAAGGAATCGCTGTGCCCAACCGCTGGTCAGCTTGATGCAAAGCCGGGCCGACGCGGTAAACTGAGCCGAACAGGAGTGCGCCATGAGTCATGACATTGCCAGCATCCGCAAGGACTACAGCCGGCAGGAGCTGTCGCCCGAGGACTGTCTGCCCGACCCGCTGGCGCAGTTTCAGCAATGGCTGCAGGAGGCGATTACCGCCGAACTGCCGGAACCGACCGCCATGCACGTCGCCACCGTTGCCGCCGATGGCCGGCCCAGCGCGCGGTTGGTATTGTTGAAAGCGGTCGAAGAAAACCGCTTTGTCTTCTATACCAATTACGACAGCCGCAAAGGCCGCCAGCTGGCACAGAACCCGCATGTCGCGCTGACGTTTTTCTGGCCGGAGCTGGAGCGGCAGGTGCGCGTCGAGGGCGTGGCCGAGCGGGTGGCGCCGGAGGTGTCCGACGCCTACTTCGCGTCGCGTCCGTACCAGAGCCGGTTGGGCG
This sequence comes from Pseudomonadota bacterium, assembly GCA_049324755.1. Lineage (GTDB taxonomy): Bacteria > Pseudomonadota > Gammaproteobacteria > Enterobacterales > Permianibacteraceae > Permianibacter. The sequence goes on along the minus strand of JBMOMZ010000072.1, from coordinate 43,312 downwards.
CGTGGGCGAGCCCGCAGAGTCAGGTCATCAGCAGCAAAGCCGAGCTCATCAAGCGGGCCGCCGAGTTCGGGTTGAAGTATGTCGCCCATGTTCCGCGGCCGCCGCATTGGGGCGGTTATGCGGTGCTGCCGGCGCGCATCGAGTTCTGGCAGGGCCGGCCGAGCCGTTTGCATGATCGGGTGCTGTACGAGCGCGATGGCGATGGCTGGCGCATCAGTCGGCTGGCGCCGTGACGGCGCCGCTTTCGGGCAGGGACAGACGGGCGATGAAAAAGAAAGACAAGGCACATAAACAGACGCATCTGGAACACAGCCGCAAGCAGAAACTGCAACAGCAGTTGCTGCAAGTGCGGCGCCGGCGCAAGGTGACGGCGGTGTTCGGCGCCCTGGTCTTGCTGGGCCTGGTGGCACTGGAATATTTCCGTGAAGTGCCGCTGTGGCTGTGGATCACGCTGTGGGTGATCCCTTTCCTGCTGGTGCTCGACACGGTCTATGTCAAACACCTGCGCCAGCAGTTGCAGAAGTTGCTGTGAGCAAACGGGAGCTGCGGCTCCCGTTTGTGTTGTCGGACCCTGCCAAACGGACAGGATGACCGTTGCGGCGTAACCGAATTCGTGCCGACTTTCCGCTCGGCATCGTGACCCTGTTCGGCTTCTGTTCTGCTGCCGTGATTTCGCCGTCGTGTTGTACGGCTGGTGTTGCGGCAAGACCGAGCGCCCCGGCCTCGGGACGGTGATCAGCGCCAAACTGCACGGCGTGCTCGGGGTGTTCCGGATATGCGCTGCGATCCCGTCCAATTTCTTGCTGACCACGTCGCGTCGCCATGCCGCCGGCGTTGCTCGGTTTCACCGTCGCTTACCGGTACGAGCAACAGCGCCAGCGAGAGTCGGGCCATTGCCGAAACGATCCGCCAGCAACTGCTGCAGGACGCCAGCGGCAATCGTTTGCCGGCGGTGACCCGTCGGCCGGTGCTGCCAGTTTGCGCAGTGACGAAACCTGGCGAGCCTGGCTGGCCCGTGCCGATGCCGCGTCGTATGCCACCAAAGCCGGTGGTTGCAATCAGACCGTACTCGGCTGGCCGTTTCGGTACGAATGCGCTAGGGTTGTGCGAGCAACCGGTGACGCGCAGGTTATTTGGTGGCAATGCCTGTGCGGACTGCAACCCATCAAACAGGGAAAACCATGGCATCAGGACGTCGTTCGCGTGTAGCAAAAGGTGAGCTTATCGTGGTGGGTACCGGCATCATGGCGGCAGCACATTGCAGCCAGGAGGCGATCAACGCGATCCGCGATGCCGATGTGGTCTTTGCTGCGGTGCCAGATCCGCTGGGTCTCAACTGGTTGCAGCAGCAAACCGACACGCTGCAATTGCTCGACGATCTCTATCACAGCTGCCCGAACCGGCTGGCTACCTATCACGCCATGACGCAACGCATCATGACTGCTGTGCGCCAGGGCCGGAAAGTCTGTGCGGTCTTTTACGGCCATCCCGGCGTGTTTGTGCTGCCGTCACATCTGGCCATTGAGCAGGCGCAGGCGGAAGGCTACCCGGCGCAGATGCTGCCAGGCATTTCGGCTGCCGATTGTCTCTTTGCCGATCTTGGCGTGGATCCGTCGCATCCCGGTTGCCAGATGTACGAAGCCTCGGCGTTCCTGTTCTGGCGCTATCAGATTACTGTCCATGCCGCGCTGATCCTGTGGCAGATCGGTGTGGTCGGCGACCACACCCTGACGTTGCGGCGGCCGTCGCGCAACGGCCTGCAAGTGTTGTGCGATCAGTTGCTGCTGCACTATCCCAAGCGTCATCCGGTTTGCATTTACGAAGCGACCCGCAGTCCGCTGCAAGCGCCGCGTCGCGACTGGCTGGCGCTGGCCGAGCTGCCGCAGGCCGAGGTGAACGGATACAGCACGTTGTATGTGCCGCCGCACCAGCTGGCACCGGTCAATCTGCCGGTGTTGAAGCAGCTGGGTTTGCGTCGGAGAGATTTGGCAGAGTTGGAATAAAACCGGCCGACACGAAAAAGCGTGCCGCACTGGCGCGCATTGGCGAGACGGCGGGCAAAGCGGCCCGGGCACATGATCCTGGTCCCCCGATCTTGATCAGATGATCCCGGCCACATGATTCCGGCAAGACGAACCACAACGGCAGTAATGCATCAGGAGCAAGAGCATGGCAAAGACCTTAGTGCAGTTCCTCAATGACCTTGCCGCCAATCCGCGGCTGCGCAGCGCGTTCTTGCGAGACCGCAAAGCGGCGGTACAGGCATCGGGCCTGGCAAAGCCACTGCAACAGTGGCTGCTCAGCGCCGATGACGATGCCATTGATGCCGAGCTGGAAGCGCTGCTCGTCCAGTCGCGCCGCGCCGGCAAGAAGGCAGGAGCCAAAACGAAAGCGGCGGCATCGACGCGGAAAAGCGCGGCCCAGATCGACAGCCCAAAGCGCAAGCGTTCGCCGCACATCGACGCCCCGGCCCAGATCGACGCGCCGAAGCGCAAGCGCTCGCCGCACATCGACGCCCCGGCCCAGATCGACGCGCCGAAGCGCAAGCGTTCGCCACACATCGACGCCCCGGCCCATATCGACGCGCCGAAGCGCAAGCGCTCGCCACACATCGACGCCCCGGCCCATATCGACGCGCCGAAGCGCAAGCGTTCGCCACACATCGACGCCCCGGCCCAGATCGACGCGCCGAAGCGCAAGCGTTCGCCACACATCGACGCCCCGGCCCATATCGACGCGCCGACGCGCAAGCGTTCACCGCACATCGACGCCCCGGCCCATATCGACGCGCCGAAGCGCAAGCGTTCGCCGCAGATCGACAAACCCGGTCGTGGCAAACCCAAACGCTAAGTCATGACGGTCGCGCTATCGCCAATGACAGCGCCGCTGCTTCGGCGGCAGCGCTGGCTTGGCGTTTTGCTGCTGGCCCTGCTGGTGTCGGTGGCGCCGGTTCGGGCCACGACCGACGACAACGGCAGCTGTGAGCCCTACGGCGACACCGGTCAGCTGGTGCGCAAGTTTCGGCTGTCAAATCCCGGTGAGGCGGTTCGCCTCGGCGCGCCGTATTTGCAGAGTGATGCGCCGCCGTTGGCGCGTGCGGTCGTCGCGTTTGACATGGCTTACGCTTACGGTGATCAAGGCGCTTTCAACGAAGCAATGGCCCTGATCGAACGGTACCTGCCACTGATCACCGAGCTTGATCACAAACCCTGCCTGGCCCACGCCTATGGCGCAGTCGGAGCCATTTACCTGATGGCGGAAGACTACGAAGATGCGCTGAAGTGGACCGAACAGGGCTTGGCCCTTCGCCAGCAGCTCGGTGTGGAAGAGCGCATCGCCGGCTCGTTGAACAATATCGGCCTGATTTATCTTGCGCTCGGGCAACCGCAGCTCGCGGGCCAGTATTACCAACTGGCCTGGGAGAAATGGCAACAGGTCGGCAATGAGCTGAAAACCGCGATGGCGCTGTCCAACCTCGGCTACGTCGACATCCTGGCCGGCCGGTACGAGATTGGTATCCAGCGGCAACGGCAAACCTTGCCGGTTTTTGTTCGCCACCAGGAGCACTACAGTATTGCCGAAGTGAAGCTGTTTCTGGCGGAGGCCTATCTCGGGTTGCGCCAGTTGCCGGCGGCCATGCAGGAAGTCGAACAGGCATTGGCGGTAGCACGCCAGCAGCAGCTGACGCCGCTGAGCAATCGGGCGATTCTGATGCAGGCAAGGGTGCTGCTGGCCCAGCAGAACATCAAAGCCGCGCAGCAGTTGTTGGAACACCAGCTACCACAGCTGTCGGAGACGTCACATCCGCGCGTGCTGAGTGACGGTTACGAACTGCTGGCAACCATCTATCAGCAACAGCAACTGCACGCTGAGGCGCTGCAAGCGTTCCGGCGCCACCATGAGCTCAGCAACAAACTGTATACCCGGCTGGCAGCGGTCAAGCTGGCGAGCTCGCGGATCAATTATCTGGTGCAGGAAAAAGAACAGGAAATTGCCTCGCTGAAGCTCAGCAACGAGCTGACGCTATCGGAACTCAGTCGGCAGAAGTACCAGACCGTGGCGTGGACGGTGACGGTGGTCGGCGTCGCGTTGCTGTTGTTCCTGATCATGCTGCTGCGTACCCACCGCCATGAGTTGCGTCGGCAACAGCAATTGAACGAACGGCTGGCGCAACTCGACAAGGCCAAAGACAACGTGCTGGCTAACACTTCCCATGAACTGCGCACGCCGCTCAATGGCATCGTTGGCCTGTCCGAATTGATCGTGGAGGCGGACGTACCGGCCGATGTGCGCGACTATGCCCAGATGATCCTGGGCAGTGGCAAGCGGCTGACCAAGGTGGTCGATGACCTGCTGACCTTCTCGCAACTGAAGGAAGACAAGCTGGTGCTGCAGTTGCAGCCGACAGCGCTGCCGGCCCAGGTCGATCTGGCGATACAGTTGTGTCGGCCGATGCTGGCGGAAAAAGCAGTGCATGTGATCAACGACATCAGCGACGAGACGCCGCCTGTGCTCGCCGATCCGGATCGCTTGCAGCAGATACTGGGTAACTTGCTGACCAATGCCATCAAGTACACCCATCACGGGTTGGTCCGGGTCAACGCCGAAATCCGTGCAGACGAGGTGCAGATCCGGGTCACTGACACCGGCGTTGGCGTCGCCTTGCAGGATCAGCAACGGATTTTCGAATCGTTCGAACAGGCCGATACCACGACTTCGCGCCGTTACGAGGGCTTGGGCCTCGGCCTTGCCATTTGTCGCCGGTTGGTACTGCTGCACGGCGGCCAGATCGGCGTGCAGTCGACGCTCGGTGAAGGCAGCACGTTCTGGTTCACCTTGCCGATCGCAAGGTCAGCGCCGACTGTGGATCGCCAGCGCCATGGCGGCAGCGCCGGCGTCTGACTGCTGCTGCAAACCGGCGATGACACCGTCGCGATCGGCATCGCTGCGGTTCTGACTGACTTTCCATTTGCCCTGCAGCCGGCGAATCGGAATTTCGATGCCGACGATCAGCGTCAGCAATTGTTCGAGATAAGCAGGCGGCGCTTCATCCAGTCGCCACGGCACCGGTTGCCCGGCTTCGTGCTTCTGGGTCAGCCGACCGAGATGCGCGCGCAACCATTCCGCATCGTCCCGCACCTGCAGCGGTCCGTGCGCGTGCACGCTGATGTAATTCCAGGTCGGCACCGCACGGCCGTCGATGGCCTTGCTCGGGTACCAGCCGGGACTGATATAGGCTTGCGGGCCCTGAAACATCACCAGGGCATCGACGTCGCGCGATACGCTGCGCCAAAACGGATTGTTGCGTGCGGCATGGGCACGCAGCACACCGAATTCGCCGCCACTGTCGGCCAGTTCGAACGGCAGATGATTGCCCGTCAATCCGTCCGGATCGAGCGTCACCAGATTGCCAAGCGGATACTGCTGGATCAGTGCATGCATGATCTCGACGCGGGTTTCGGCAAAACTGCTCGGCACATACACAATGGTGGGCTCCTGTGGTGGGCATTCAGCGGGTGAATTCGGGCGTTGAATCTCAGCGCCAGCGCGTCAGCACGCTGGCCGGCAAGGAAAACGCGGGACCCGGTTCCGCCTGTGGCGCACCCTGCTGCAAGCTGAACGGCAGCACGCCGGCCCAGACCGGCCAGGCGAGATCGTCGTCATCATCCTTCGGGCCGCCGCTGCGTGCTTTCAGCACCGCGTCGGCAATCGGCAAACGCAGCACGGTGGTGGCTGCGCTTTCCTTGGCATTCGGTTGCCGCACGGCTGGCCAGCGACCGGGTAGCACCACTTCAAAAAAGCGTTTGAAGGCTTCCGCTTTGTGCGCGGCATCGGTGACCGCTTCATAGCGACCATAGAGATTCACCGAACGGTAATTGGCCGAGTGCGAAAACGCCGAACGCGCCAGCACGAGACCGTCAACCAGCGTGACATTGGTGCAGCTGTCGCCGTCGCGCAGCAGGTTCAGCATGCGTGAACCATTGCTGCCGTGGATGTAGACGTAATCGCCATCGCGCCAGTAGGCGGTTGGAATGACCTGCGGCAGACCGTCGTGGACGAAAGCGATCTGGCAGACCCAGTGGGCATCGAGCACGGCGTCGATGGCGGCGCGATCATGGCTGGCGCGCTCCGGGTGGCGGCGCACGCGTGTCGCGTTGCGGTAAGGGCTGGGTGTGCTCATGGCGGGATTGTCCCTGTGATGAAATCAATCGCTGGCGAATCGTGCTTCACAGACGTTGCTCAAAGTGATGGCTGGTGATGTTGAAACCCTGGGTCAGATAAAAACGGTGCGCGCCGTAACGCTGGACACCGGAATCCAGGTGCAGCGCCTGACACTGTTGTTGACGCGCATGCTGACGCAGCCAGTCGAGCATTGCGGCGCCGCAGCCCTGCGAACGGTGCGCTGCCTTGGTGATCAGATCATCGACGTACAGGTATTTGCCCAGATACAGATTGCTGGCAATGCGGAAACCGGCGACGCAGCAAACCTCGTCATCGCGGGTCAAGAACGCCAGCTGGTAACCGTCCTGGCGCAGCGTTTGAAACAGCGCGGCAAAACCGGCTTCGTCGAGCTGCGGGCGCAACTCCTTGAGCGTGGCAGCGCAGCGCAGGGCTTCCTGATCAGTGGTAGCGAGCTGGATCATGGCGTGGCGTCCGCTGTGGTCACATTCGCAGTGGCCACGTCGGCCGCCGGCGCATTGCTGCGATAGACCTCGGCGTTGTGCTTTTCCAGCCAGCGTTGGGCGTTCTTCAGTTCCTGAAAACCGTAACGCTGGTACAGGCCGTGCGCATCGGCGGTGGCAAGCAGGATGCGGCGCAGGCCTTGCAGTTCCGGTTGCGCCAACAATTCCGACACCACCTGCTTGCCGAGGCCCTGACCGCGCCAGTCGGGGTGGACAATCACATCGCACAGCCACGCGAACGTGGCGCCATCGGTCACGGCACGGGCAAAGGCGAGCAGCTGATCGCCGCCATGGCGACTGCGGCGCAGCACCGCCATGCACAGCGAGCCGGCCAGCGCGCGCTCGACGGTGGCGAGCGGAATGCCGCGTGCCCAGTAGCTGTCTTGCAGCAGCGCGTGCAGCTGTGGCGCCGGAATCGTGGCCGGGTCGCGGCTCAGGTACAGCCGCGTTGGCGGCGCCGGGGTGGCGCGCGTGGGGTCGACAGCGAGCCAGAACATCGGATCGGTTTCCATCGCAGTTTCCGTCAGGGGCGCTTGGTGGGTGCGGTCGCCCGGGGGCAAAGTGGCTCTCACGATAGGCATTGAGTGGCTCTGTCAGTAGAGCCAAATCAGGAATATGCTTGGAACCACTGAGCCTGCTCTGCGAGGACGACCATGCCGGCAGCCCTGTTGGAAGAGTGGTTGGCGACCCGCCTCAGCCGCGACGACGAGTTGCCGCTGCAGGACCAGCTCTATCGCGGCCTGCGGGCGGCCATCCTGGCCGGTCAGCTCGGCCCCGGCGCCCGCCTGCCGGCGACCCGGGCGCTGGCGACGGCGCTGCAGCTGGCGCGCAACACGGTGCTGGCAGCCTATGAACAGTTGCAGGCCGAAGGCTATGTTGAAGGCCGGCATGGCGCCGGCAGCTTTGTCGCCGCCGATTTGCCGGAAACCTTTGTCGAAGCGCCGACCGGCGCACAGGTGACGGCGGCCTCGGCCCGGCACGAAAACCTGTCCGCGCGCAGCCGCACCTGGCTCACCACCTGTGAGCTGCCGCCGCGTCGCAACGCCGGCGCCTTTGTTCCGGCCATGCCGGATCTGCGCGGCTTTCCGTTTGACGAGTTCTGGCGGCTGCTGCACAAACACCAGCGCGCGGCGCCCTGGCACTGGTTTGATTACGGTGCCGGTGGTGGTTTGCCGGCGCTGCGCGACGCCATCGCCAATCACCTGCAGCTGGCACGTGCGGTGCGCTGCACGCCGGAGCAGGTGATCGTTACCAGCAGCACCCAGCATTCGCTCGATCTCTGTCTGCGCATTCTGGCCGACGTTGGCGATGTGCTGGTGCACGAAGAACCGGGCTATTTCGGCACCCGCGCCAGCGCCATCGCGGCCGGTCTGCAGCTGCAACCGGTTGCGGTCGATGGCGAAGGGCTGCGCACCGACGCGCTGCCGCAATCGGAGCCGGGACGCCCGGCGCCGAAACTGATCTACATCACGCCGTCGCACCAGTATCCGCTCGGCAGCGTCATGAGCCTGTCGCGCCGGCAGGCCTTGCTCGCTTATGCCGCCGCGCACGGCAGCTACATTCTTGAAGACGATTACGATTCGGAAATCCGCTTCAACGGCCGCCCGTTGGCATCGCTGCAGGGGCTCGACGGGCACGAGCGCGTGCTGTATCTCGGCACCTTCAGCAAGGTGATGTATCCGGCGCTGCGCATTGCCTATGTGGTGGTGCCACCGGCCCTGGTGAAAGTGTTCCAGCGTTCGCAGGAACGCCTGCAGGGCGTTGGCAATTATCCGACCCAGGCGGCGCTCGCCGAATTCATTGCCAGCGGCAAACTGGCCTCGCACATTCGCAAGATGCGGCTGCAATATGCCGAGCGCAACGCCCTGCTGAAACAGTTGCTGGCACCGCATCTGGGCGGCGACTGGCAACTGCTCGGTGGCGACGCCGGCCTGCATGTCGTGTTGCAGAAGAATGCGCCATTCGACGATGTCGCGCTCGCCAACGAAGCCGATGGCCGCGGCATCATGATGCGGCCGCTGTCGCCGTTCTATATGGGTGATGACAAACGCTACGGCTTCATTCTCGGTTACGCAGCGGCCGACCCCCACGAGCTGAAGCGCGGCACCCGGATCTTGAAATCGTTGCTGGCGTGGCGCTGAGCGAGGGCATCATGGCATCGAACGCACCGCCGCCAGTTTCCAGACCGACCGTCACGCCTCCGTCATCGCCGCGCTGGTCACTGTGGCCGCTGCTGCTGCTGGCGACCGTGTTGCCGCTGGTGGCCGCCATCGGCAGCTACCTCATCAGCGCCAGCACCGATCAGGTGCCGTGGTGCTGGCCGATGTTCGAGGGCTGCACGTCGATCAGCCGCGCCGCCCGGGTCGAACCGGCGATTTTCCTGTTCCGTGTGCTGATGTTGCCGGAAGCCGTGCTGCTGGTCGTGCTGTGGTTGGCGGTAACCGCCTGGCTTGGCCATCACGGTCAGCGCCGTGGTTTGCGCAGCATTTTTCTGGCCGGGTTGGTCGGCGCGCTGGCGCTTGCCCTCTACGTCAGCTTTCTCGGCAGCAGCGGTGATTTCTATCAATTCATGCGCCGGTTCGGCATCACCTTTCATTTTGCCGGCACCGGGCTCGCGCAGTTGCTGGTCGTCTACCGGTTGAAAAAACTGGCGCTGCCGGCGAGTTCGGCGCTGCGCTGGTTGTGGTATCTGGTGGTGGCGCAATGGCTGCTGGCGATGCTGCATGTGATCCTGAAAGCCAGCCTCGCCGATTACGATGCCTGGGAAAACCGGCTGGAATGGTCACTGGCATTGCTGATGACGTTCTGGTTCGGCGCGTTGGCCGTGCAGGCGCGTCAGGAGCATTGGCGGTTGCAGTTTCACCGCGATCATTAACGACAGACGCGATCACGCTGAGGATTCACTATGCTGGGCATTGAACACTACGGTTTGTTTGTCCTGACCGCGCTGGCGCTGAACATCAGCCCCGGGCCGGACTCGCTGTACATCCTCGCGCGCACGGTGCAACAAGGCCGCATGGCCGGGTTCTGGTCGGTGCTCGGCATCAGTGCCGGTTGTCTTGTCCATACGCTGGCGGTCGCGACCGGTTTGTCGGCATTGTTGGCCACGTCTGCCACCGCCTTTCTGCTGATCAAATGGCTCGGTGCAATCTATCTGGTCTGGCTTGGCATACAGGCGCTGCGCAGTCCGCGTCTGGCGCTGGACAGCACGCTGCCCGTGGCGAGCGCGGTGCAGATCTTTCGCCAGGGTTTGCTGACCAATGTGCTGAACCCGAAAGTGGCGCTGTTTTTCTTGGCCTTGCTGCCGCAGTTCGTCAGTGCCGATAGCCCGCATGGCGTGTTGCCGTTTCTGCTGCTCGGGCTGACGTTCATCATCACCGGTGGCGTCTGGTGCAGCGTGCTGGTGCTGGCAGCAGCACGGTTGACCGCGCGGGTTCGGCAATCGCCGCGGCTTGGTCAGTGGCTCAATCGCGGTGTCGGTGTGCTGCTGATCGGGCTCGGAGTGCGGCTCGCGCTCAGCGATGTGCAGACGCTGAAAGCCGGCTGAGTTCATTGCCGATACGGAACGGTTGGTCAAAAATTTCCGTCCTTGCCCAAAAAACTGACCCGCCGGGTGGCGGGTCAGTCGCGCTCGGGAAAGCGACAGAATTCAACGATAACGGTAATACGAAGACGGGCTGCTGTAAGGCGAGGCGATCATGCTGTAGAGCCGATCCTTCAGCAGGCAACGGCGTTTCTTCAACTCTTCAAACTGGAAATCCGACATCGGGATATGGTTCATCTGCAGGCCGCGAATCTGCTTGTCGAGTGCGTGGTATTCTTCGGCGGCGGCAGCAAACTCCCGGTCTTCCTGCCAGAGCGACTCGATGCGGTCGCTGAACTCCGGGAACTCGCGGAACAAATTGTGATCTTCAACGATCTGCGGCATGGCGGCATCCTCCGTATCCTGGCCCACCTGCTGTGATGGTAGGCCAGTGCGGCAGCGCAGGGACCGGCAGCGCTAGACCGATTGGGCATGAAACCCGCCGCCACAATGACAGGAGCGCAGAAATGAGCGAGCAGCAGCCCGACCGCCCGGCCAACGAACCGGTGATCGCCAAGCGCGGCCCCTACCCGGTCCGGGTCGAGGCCGGCAAAAACTATTTCTGGTGCGCCTGTGGCAGAAGCCAGAACCAGCCTTACTGCGATGGCTCGCACAAAGGTACCGGTTTCAGCCCGGTGAAGTTCGAGGCGGAAGAAAACGAGATTGTCCATTTCTGCGGCTGCAAGCACAGCAAGGATCAGCCGTTCTGCGATGGCACCCATCACAGTGTTGGTGGGTGTTGACTCCACATGAATTGCATCAGAAAGCTGCCACTGCTGGCGGTTTTTCTTGCTCAACAAGTGACTGCGCATGAAGGATTTCCGGAGCCGAGTCAGCCACCAGCTGAAGTTGTACAGTTCCATGGCCGGCTACTTCTCGTAGCGACAAATTACGGTTCGCCGAGGGCGCTACTTTGCGATCATGCCAAAGCGGTTCCGCCGGATTATTCGACTTGCATAAATCTGCTAAGTGCCGACTTGGCAAGTCTGGAAACGATACCGGATTGCTTGTCTGTCAGCGGGACCTATATCGGAGCCAAGGACGCTTCGTACCTCGGCAGTGTTGGTAAGGAGTTTGGTCTGTTAACAGTATCGAGCTTTGCAGCTGACTCGGGATGTCGCGCTGACTGAGAGGAGTCATTCAGTGAGTGACGACGTGGTGACACCATACCATTCTGATTGAATGAGTTTGGTGTGCTTGAGCCAACCACGGAGCACGGTACCAGGCGAGCTGAACCCGACGACAATGATCAGTCCTCCTCCTCCTTGCGCTTGTACTTGCTCGCCAGTTCTTTCTGTACCGCGGGAGGCACCGCTTCGTAATGGCTCAGCTCCATGCTGAATGTGCCATCGCCGCCGCTGATCGACTTCAAGCGCAACTGAAACGCCGGCAATTCGGCAATCGGCAACAATGAGCTGATCAGCGCACGGCCGCCCGCGCTGCTGTCGGTGCCGGTGATCAGGCCGCGCCGGCCGATCAGTTCGCCGGTGATGTCGCCGACGCAGGGCGCGCTGATGTCGATGGTCAGGCGGGCAATCGGCTCCAGTACCACCGGTTTCGCCTTGTCGATGGCATCGAGCATGGCTTTTTTGCCGGCGGCAATGAACGCCACTTCTTTCGAATCGACGGTGTGGTATTTGCCGTCGTAAACGCTGACCTGGATATCCTGCAGCGGATGGCCGGCAATGGCACCGCTCTGCAGCACTTCCCGTACGCCCTTCTCCACCGCCGGAATGAACTGGCCCGGTATCGCGCCGCCAACGACATCATCGACAAACTCGAAACCGGCGCCGCGATCAAGCGGTTTGATGCGCAGATACACTTCGCCGAACTGACCGGCGCCGCCGGTCTGCTTCTTGTGCCGGGCGTGGCCCTCGGCTGCCAGTGTGATCGTTTCGCGGTAAGCGACCGACGGGATATGGGTTTCGACCTCGATATTGGCGCGCTCCTTCATTTTGCGCAGCGCCACTTTCAGGTGCAGTTCGCCAAGGCCCATCAGCACGGTTTCGTTGAGGCTGGCACGGTGTTCGATATGCAGGCTGGGATCTTCGGCGGCGAGTTTGTGCAGGGCATCGGAAAGTTTCTGTTCGTCGCCGTGCTTGCTGGGTTTCAGCGCCAGCCCATGCAGCGGAGCGGGCAGTTTGATCGGCTTCAGGTGGTGATGATCTTCGTCGTGGGAATCGTGGATGACACTGTCGTAGGTCAGCTCGTCAATCTTGCTGATCGCGACAATGTCGCCGGGGCCCGCCTTGTTGATCTCTTTCTGCTGCTTGCCCTGTACCGATAACAGGTGGCCGAGTTTGAAGGCCTTTCTGGCATCGCCGGCAAACAACTGCTGACCGACCTGCAAGGTGCCCTGGTGCACGCGCACATAGGCAAGCCGGCCGACGTAAGGGTCGATCGCCACCTTGAAAACATGGCCGACCACATGCTTGTCGGCATCGGTGGTCATCGCGATCGGTTTGGCCTGGCTGCCTTCGCCTTTCAGGAACGGCGGCGGATTGCCTTCGGTCGGATCCGGCGCCAGCTCGGCGATGATGCGCAGCAATTCCTTGATGCCAACGCCGGTGCGTGCCGAGACAAAACAGACCGGCACGACATGGCCTTCGCGCAGCGCCTGTTCGAACGGCCCGTGCAGCTGCTCCGGATTCAGCGACTCGCCCTGTTCCAGATAACGGGCCATCAGCGCTTCGTCGAGCTCGACGATTTGATCGATCAAGGCATCATGGGCGCTGCCGACGTCGGCAAAATCGCAGGCACCGGATTTGGGCTCGAAATAGCAATCGCGCACGATGCTGGCGCCGGCCGCCGGCAGATTGATCGGCAGGCATTCCTTGCCGAGCTGCTGCTGAATCTGCGCCAGCACCGCGCTGCAATCGACGCCGGCCGCATCAATCTTGTTGACCACAATGAAGCAGTCGAGACCGCGTTCGCGAATCGCGCTGAACAGGCGGCTGCTGAGCCGCTCGACGCCATTGCTGGCGTTGATCACCAGCAGCGCCGTTTCCACCGCCGGCAACACCGCCAGCGTGCGGCCGAGAAAATCGGGATAACCGGGCGTGTCGAGCAGGTTGATATCGTGGCCCGCCAGTTCGCCGTGGCAGACGGCGACATCGAGGGAATGACCGAATTCCTTTTCCAGCGGATCGAAGTCACAGACGGTGCTGCCGCGTTCGATGCTGCCGGCGCTGGCAATGGCATTCATCTGCAGCAACAGCTGCTCGGCCAGCGTGGTTTTGCCGGCGCCGGCAGCGCCGACCAGCGCAAGATTGCGAATGTGTTGGATGGTTTTGCCGGGCATGGCGGGGTCCTCCTTCGGCGCTGCGAAGCGGGGACATCAGCGCGTCATGGCGGCGCGCTCACCCGGATAGCGTCAGTATAGAAGCGAAATGCAGCGGCCACCGCGTCGCGGACGACGTCAGACCTGGCTGCGTTAGGCCGGACGGACCGGACCGCGCAGCAGCGGCTGCCACGCGGCCTGCAGGCGGGTGGTCGTCGCCGCGTAGGCCTCGGCGAAAGCCCGCGGCCCGCGCTCCAGTTTGAACGGGCTGGTCCGGGTCAGGCCGTCGAGCACCAAGGTGGTGCCGTTGCCGCGCTGCGGTGGCACCAGCGCCGGATCATCGGAGCGCCGCCACGGCGATTTCGCTGACAGATGATGGATCAACACCCGTTCACCGTCGGCAACGCCTGCCAGCGCCGGCCGGTCCTTGACGCCGCCATCGAGCAATTGTTCGCCGTTGCGGTTCAGCGGTTGGAACAGGATGGGCAGCGCACAGCTGGCGTACGCGGCGTCGATCAGATCGCCCGTGGCGATCACTTCGGTGCAGCGGCGGCTGCGGTTGTAGACCGAGAGTTTCAGCGGCCGCGTCAACGCTTCGAAGCGTTGACGCGGAAACGTCGCCCGCATCTGGGCGCGGAATTTCTCGCCCTTGAGCAGGCCGAGGCCGAAACCCGGATCCCAGAAATCCTCGCGCTTCATCGTGAACAGCAGCTGCTGCATCGCCTCGACCGGCATGCCGCTGGCGTAGCAGGAGGCAACAAGTGCACCGGAGCTGGCGCCGGTCAGCCGCGCCGGCGCCACGTCGGCATCGAGCAAGGCTTTCAAGACGCCGAAATGGGCAAAGAAGCCGAAGAAGCCGGAGCCGAGGGTCAGGGTATAGGGCTCGGCGGCGAGCCAGTCGCGCAGGGTGAAAGTCACGATGTCAGGATCAGGACGCTTTCTTGCCGGTCAGCTTTTCGTAGCGCGCCAGCAGTACCTCGCGCGACTCTTCGATGCCGAGCGGAATGCAATCGACCGGGCAGACTTGCTGGCATTGCGGCTCGTCGAAATGGCCGACGCACTCGGTGCATTTGTCCGGATCGATGACGTAAATCTCCGGGCCCTGCGAGATCGCCTCGTTCGGGCATTCCGGTTCGCAGACGTCGCAGTTGATGCACTCGTCGGTGATTTTCAGTGACATGTGTAAACACCTTTGCCGGCACCGGGATGCGCAGCATGGCGCGTGGCCCGGCCTGCCGGATTGACCCGGATCAGCCGCCGCTGGCCTGTTGCCGCAGCGCCGCCTGTTGCTTCAATGCAGCGGCGACGGCGGGATGCACGAAGGCCGAGACATCACCACCGAGCAGGGCGATTTCACGCACCAGCGTCGACGAGATGAACGACAGGTGCTCGGACGGGGTCAGGAACAGGCTTTCGATTTCCGGCGCCAGCCGGCGGTTCATGTTGGCAAGCTGGAATTCGTATTCGAAATCGGACACCGCGCGCAGACCGCGCAGCAGCGCGCTGGCGTGACGCTGGCGGGCGAAATCGGCCAGCAGGCCCTGGAAGCCGACCACCTCGACATTCGGGAAGGCGCCGAGCACGGTATTGGCCAGCGCGACCCGCTCATCAAGCGAAAACAGCGTCTTTTTGCTGGTGTGGGCCGCGACCGCAACCACCACCTTGTCGAACAGCCGCGCCGCGCGCTCGACCAGATCGGCATGGCCGTTGGTCAGCGGGTCAAACGTCCCCGGGTAAATGACAGTCTTGCCCATGCCTTGCGCGCCGGCCGATAACGATCTAGAAAGGCACATGGTAACCGATGGCCATGGGCTGACTCAAAGCCCGCGACATGGCCGCGCCAGCGCCCCGAAAAAGCGAACCACAATGACCAATCCGCTCAACCCGCGTGCCGAACGTCTACCTGCCAGCTTCAAGGTCGAAGCCAGTTGGGACGGTGCCACCCATGTCTATTCGACCCGCAACATCTCCGATACCGGCATTTTCCTGATCATCGAACAAGGGCCGCGGCCGGCGATCGGCAGCACGATCAAGGTGCGCCTGCAGGGCAATCTCGGTGGCGGCGAAGAACCGCCGACCCTCGATATGCAGGTCGTGCGGATGGAATCGGCCGGAATCGGCTTGCGCTTTCTGGATGCATAAGCGGTGGGGTGTGTCGCGTCTGGTTTTGCTTCCGTAGACGCGATCCGGGTCGCGACGGATTTTGTAGGAGCGGCCTTGGCCGCGATCATTTGATCCTGCGCGATAATCAGGAAACCGCGGCCAAGGCCGCTCCTGCAACAGATTTATTTCAACGTCGCCGCCAATCCGTTCGCCAGTTTCATCACCAAACCATAAATCGACAGCTGCGGATTGACGCCAAGGCTGGTTGGGAACAGCGAGCCATCGTGCACGCTGACATTGGCAAAGCCGCGCAGCCGGCCATCCGAATCGCACACGGTCTTCTTCTTATCCTCACCAAACGCACAGCCGCCCATGACATGGGCGCTGACCACCTGCGTGCGCGGCGTCTGCTTCGGTAGCCGCGCGATCAGTTTTTTTGCTTCAACCAAGGTGGTCACCGGCGCCGCATCCATATGCAACGGCAATACTTGTTCGGCGCCGGCGGCAAACTGCAGTTCGGCCATGCGCTCGAACGCGTCGTGCATGCTGGTCAGCAGATAATCGTTGACCGGGTAATCGAGCAGGGCATCGCCAAACTGATCGAGCGCGACGGTGCCGCCGGGCGACTCGGCATGAAAACCGTCGCGCAGCAGCGCCAGCGTCGCCTGCACGCGCGGCAAGGCGCGCATGAACTCGGCGTGGATCTGGCCGTGGCGCAGCAGGATGGTCGAGCCGATCAGCGGATGCACCGGCGGCACTTCCAGCTTGTAACCACAGCGGCCGTCGACACCGTGCTTCCAGACAAACTCGTCGGAATAAATGCTCTGCGGTGCACCGGCATCGGCGCGAACTTCAAATGGCATCAGGGCAATCGAGATCACCACCGGATGCAGGAAGGTGCGGGTGCCGATCAACCGGTTCGGATCGGGCATTTTTGAGCGTAGCAACAGCGCTGGCGTGTTGATGGCGCCACCGCTCAGGACAAAATGTTTGGCCGTGAGCCGGACCCGAATGTTCTCCCGCTTCTGGCCCCAGTTGTCCATCGTCACGCCTTCCGCGGCGCTGACCCGATCGTCCTGCCACTGCAGCGTCTCGATCCGGACTCTCGTGATCAGCGTGGCGCCAAGACGCAGCGCATTCGGGATGCTTGTGATCAGCATCGACTGCTTGGCATTCATCGGGCAGCCAGTGCCGCAATAGCCGAGATTGGCGCAGCCGCGGACATTGCGCGGAATCACTGCGCTATGCCAGCCGAGTTTCGTCGCGCCATCGCGCAGGATGCGGTTATTGGCATTCGGTTCGACCGGCCACGGGGCAATGCCAAAACGCGCTTCGGCCTGCTCGAACCATGGCGTCATCGTCGCGTCATCGACGCCTGCGGTACCGAATTCGTGTTGCCAGTACTCGCGCGTCGGCAGCGGGGTCCGGAAGCTCGAGGTCCAGTTGATCGTGGTCGAGCCGCCGACGCTGCGGCCCTGCAGGATGTTGATGCCCTTGTCCTTGGTCTTGCGCGCCGCCGCTTCCTGATAGAGCTGGCTGTAGGCTTCATCCTCGCGCATCCGGAAATCTTTTGCGGTCTTCAGCGGGCCTTCCTCGACCAGGATCACTTTGAGCCCGGCCTGCGCCAGGATTTCTGCGCTGACGCCGCCGCCAGCACCGCTACCGATGATCACGACATCGGCGTCGAGCTCAAGCGAAGCATTCAGCGTGTCGCCTTCGATGATGCGCCAGCTGGGGTCGTAGCGATCGTCGGTGTAGGTTTGGTGGAAGTATTCGCTTGTCATCACTATTTCACTGTGCTGGCTTGGCGCTCTTATCACCCTCCCCTGTCAAGGGGAGGGACGGGGTGGGGTAGTTGCCGCTCCGAGGGTTCGCCTATTTCTGCCGCTGTGCGGCCGGAGGGTTTGCCGGTTCTCGCACCGGCGGGCGAGGAACTTTCTTTGGCGCAAAGAAAGTTCCCAAAGACAAATTTGCTGGGAGCAAATTTGCACGCCGAAGGCGCCGTAAGGCCAAGGTCATGGATGACCTTGGTGCAACATGCCCTGTATTCCTCGCCCACAAAACGATAAGGCTGTTTTGTGGGTACCCTGCGCTGCTCAAAACGCAACGGCGGCCGCGGAACTCGCGCTGCGCGCTCAGACGTGGCCCGGTGCTTCGCTGAGCTCAGCCCGTTCACGCGGCGCACAGCACATTGGTGCTGTGCTTATCTCCGCATTCACCCTCGCCGAAACCCCGTTGCGCTTTTCCGCTGCTCGGCTCGTCAGACGGGTGGAAGGTCAAAACAAAACTTGTGTAACCTACCACCATGCTGAGGTTTCACCGCACCTGCGGCGGCCCGGCATAACCGACCAGGGCCCAGTTCGCCGAATCACCATAGAACGAAGCCATCACCAGATTGTGCAGACCGGCGTAGGCGGTTTGCAGCAGATCGAGAAAGCTTTCGCGCCAGTCGTTCAGAAACTCGTTTTTGTCCTGCGAGCTGGCGCTGGCCCAGTTGCTCCAGACGCCGGCGAGGGTGACGCGGCCGGCTTTGTTGCCGAGCAGATCGAACAGTTCGCGCAGTTCGGCGCGGGTGCGCGGGTAGAGATGGCGCAGCGCTTCATCGAGGCGGTGAATCACGGTTTGGATTTGTTGCTGCTGAATGTTCGCGTCGGTGCTGAGCGCGCCGTCGAGCAGCACCGGGATCAACGCGCTCAGGATCAGGGCGTCATCGCCGGTCAGGAATTTCAGCTCCGGTTGCGGCGCGGCAGCGTCATCCGCTGGCGCCAGGCTCAGCGTCAGACCGGCAAGCGCCGCGCCGCCGAGCAGCGAACCGAGCAGCAACTGTCGACGGGTCAGCATGTTGCGCTCAGCGACCCAGCAGCAGCTTCAGCATCGCGCTGACGCGCGGGCCGAACGGCGGGTACAGCAGCGGGGCGCCGTTCAGTTTGCTTTGCTGGAAAATCGGTTTCAGTTTCGAAAAGGTGTTGAAGCCGTATTCGCCGTGGTAGTGGCCGAGACCGCTTGGACCGATGCCGCCGAATGGCAGCGATTCCTGGCCGACGTGCAGCACGCAGTCGTTCAGCGTGACGCCGCCGCTGTGGGTCTCGTGCAGCATCTTGTCGATGTCCTGCCGGTGGTAACCGAAGTAATACAGCGCCAACGGACGTGGCCGGTTGTTGATGTAGGCAATGGCATCGGGCAGCGCGCGGTAGCTCAGCACGGGCAGCAGCGGACCGAAGATCTCTTCCTGCAGGATGCGCATGTCGTCGGTAGCGTGCAGCACGATGCGCGGAACGAAATGGGTGGCGTTGTCGTCGGCATCAATGAGCTTGATCACCTGCGCGCCTTTGGCTTCGGCATCGGCGATCACCGCGGCAATGCGCTCGCGCTGACGCGGCGTGGCCAGCGCGCTGAAATCCTGCGGCCAATTCGGGTAACGGCTGCGGGCAACGCGCTTGGCTTCATTGACGAATTTTTCTTCACTGCCGACCGGCAGCAGCAGGTAATCGGGCGAGACGCAGATCTGGCCGGCATTCAGCAGTTTGGTGGTGATGATGCGTTCGGCGGCGGTGGCGATCGGAAAATCGGTGCCGATCACGGTCGGCGATTTGCCGCCGAGTTCGAGCGTAACCGGGGTCAGGTGCTCGGATGCGGCGCGCATCACCGCTTTGCCGACGTTGGTCGAGCCGGTGAACAGCAGGTGATCGAATGGCAGGGCGGTGAACGCCTGGCTGACCTCGACACCGCCGTTGATCACGACCAGTTCTTCCGGCGCGAAATAACGGGCGACGCAGGCGGCAAGCACTTCACCAAACTGGCTGGTGAATTCGCTTGGCTTGACCATGACCCGGTTGCCGGCCGCAAACGCACCGGCGATGCCGGACAGGGTCAGAAACAGCGGGTAATTCCACGGCGAGACAATGCCGACGACACCGAGCGGCTGCGGCTGCACCCAGGCCTTGCCCGGCTTGAACCAGATGGAGACGCCATGCTTGCGCGGCTTCATCCAGCGGTGCAGCTGTTTGCGGTTGTGCTTGATCGCTTCCAGCGACGGGAACACTTCGAGAATATCGGTTTCGGTGGCCGGCCGGCCGCCCCAGTCGCGGTCGATGGCGGCGGCGAATTCGGCCCTGTGCGCTTTCAGCATCTTGAGCAGCCGGTTCAGCCGGTCACGGCGTTCGTCCTCGGTCGGGAACGGTTGGCGCAGGCAGGCGGCTTTTTGCTGTTCAAACGGCAGGGTCAGCGGGTCGATACCCGGGGTGGTGACAACGGTCAGCGCGGCGGTCATGGCGGCTCGTCGATAGGCGCGGCAGATGGCCGAAGCTTACGCGCCAGTCCGGCGCTTGGGAAGTAAGTGACCGCAGGTCATTTGCTCGATCGCGCCAAAATGAATACGTCTGTATCGCTTATGCCAGTTCGTTAGTCGGTCTTGTCGAAACGGCTGGCTATGCTGCACCGTAGCAAAGTCCCTTACCGCACCCGAGCCAAGGAACCGCACCACCAATGAGCACGACGTCCGGCCCCCATGCAGCGCGCCGCATCCGCAAGATTCTGGTCGCCAACCGCAGCGAGATCGCCATCCGGGTGATGCGCGCCGCGAACGAACTCGGTATCCGCACCGTCGCCATTTACGCCGGCGAGGACCGGTTCTCGCTGCACCGGTTCAAGGCCGACGAAAGCTACCGCGTCGGCGAAGGCAAGAAACCGGTCGAGGCCTACCTCGATTACGCCGACATCCTGCGCATTGCCCGCGACGCCGGCGTCGATGCCATTCACCCCGGTTACGGTTTCCTGTCCGAGAACCCCGAGTTTGCCGAGGCCTGCGCCAAGGCCGGCATCGCCTTTATCGGCCCGCAACCCGACGTGATGCGCCGGCTCGGCAACAAGGTCGCAGCACGCGAACTGGCCCAGCTCGCCAAGGTGCCGGTGGTGCCGGCAACCGGGCCGCTGCCGCGCGATGCCGCCAGCATCGAGAAACTCGCCAGCGAAATCGGCTATCCGATCATGGTCAAGGCCAGCTGGGGCGGCGGTGGCCGCGGCATGCGCGTGGTCGAGAACGAAAGCGAATTGTTGTCGCAGATTGACGCCGCCCGACGTGAAGCCGGTGCCGCGTTCGGCAACGATGAAGTGTATTTGGAAAAACTGGTGCGGCGCGCGCACCACGTCGAAGTGCAGATCCTCGGTGATACGCACGGCACCTTGGTGCACCTCGGTGAGCGCGACTGCTCGGTGCAGCGCCGGCATCAGAAAGTGGTTGAACAGGCGCCGGCGCCGTACCTGAACAACACACAGCGCGCCGAACTGTATGGCTATGCGCTCGCCATCGGCAAACAGGTCAACTACACCCACGCCGGCACCGTCGAATTCCTGATGGATGCCGACACCGGCGCGCTGTATTTCATCGAAGTGAACCCGCGCATCCAGGTCGAGCACACCGTCACAGAAGAAGTGGCCGGCATTGATCTGGTCAAGGCGCAGATCAAGATCACCGAAGGTGCGAAGATCGGCCTGATTGAAGGCGAGCAAGGCAGCGGCGTGCCGGCGCAGGCGGACATTCAGCTGCGCGGTTATGCGCTGCAATGCCGGATCACCACCGAAGATCCGGACAACGGCTTCCGGCCTGATTACGGTCGGCTCACGGCCTATCGCAGCCCGGCCGGTTTCGGCATCCGTCTGGATGGTGGCAGTGCCTACAGCGGCGCGGTGATCACGCCGTATTACGATTCGCTGCTGGTCAAAGTCACCTCGCGCGGCGCGACCCGCGACGAAGCGATCAGCCGGATGGATCGGGCGCTGCGCGAATTCCGCATTCGCGGTCTCGCGACCAATCTGCAATTCCTCGAAAACGTCATCAAGCATCCGGATTTTGTTTCCGGCAAATGCACGACGCGGTTTATCGATCAGACGCCGGAGCTGCTGCGGTCAACGCCGCGCCGTGATCGCGCGACCAAGCTGCTGCGTTATCTCGGTGGCGTGGTCATTCACGGTCATCCGGAACTGAAAGGCCGGCATATTACGGCGGTGCCGGTCGAGCCGCCGACGCCATCGACGCAGCTGTTGCAGCAGACCGTGCCGGCCGGCAGCCGTGACAAATTGAAGCAGCTCGGCGCCGAGAAATTCAGCCAGTGGCTTCTCCAACAGAAGCAGGTGCTGGTGACCGATACCACGCTGCGCGATGCGCACCAGTCGCTGTTTGCGACCCGGATGCGCAGCCACGACATGCTGCGGATCGCGCCGTACTACGCTCGCCTTGCACCGAATCTGTTCTCGCTGGAATGCTGGGGCGGCGCGACCTTTGACGTCGCGCTGCGCTTCCTGAAAGAAGATCCGTGGCTGCGACTTGCCAACCTGCGTGCCGCCATCCCGAATGTCTTGTTCCAGATGCTGCTGCGCGGTTCGAACGCGGTCGGTTACACCAATTACCCGGACAATGTCGTTCGCTATTTCATCCAACAGGCGGCCAGCAATGGCATCGATCTGTTCCGGGTGTTCGATTCGCTGAACTGGGTCGAGAACATGCGCGTCGCAATTGATGCCGTGCGCGACACCGACGCGATCTGCGAAGGCGCCATCTGCTACACCGGCGATCTGTTCGACGCCAAGCGGCCGAAATACAACCTCGCTTACTACGTCAAACTGGCCAAGGAATTGGAACAAGCCGGTTGCCATACGCTGGCGATCAAGGACATGGCCGGCGTCTGCCGGCCGCGCGCGGCGCGTGAGTTGATCAAAACGCTGAAACAGGAAGTCGGCCTGCCGATTCACTTCCATACCCACGACACCAGCGGCATCGCGGCGGCCAGCATTCTGGCCGCGGTCGAAGCCGGTTGCGATATCGTCGATGGCGCACTCGACAGCATGAGCGGGCTGACCTCGCAGCCAAACCTGAGCTCGATCGTCGCGGCGCTGGCCGGCACCGAAAAAGATCCGCAACTCGACGCCAGCAATCTGCAGACGCTGTCGCTCTATTTCGAAGGCGTGCGCAAGCTGTATGCGCCGTTCGAGCCGGACATGAAAGCCGGCACCGCCGATGTCTATCGCCACGAAATGCCGGGCGGCCAGTACACCAATCTGCGCGAACAGGCGCGGGGCTTAGGTCTCGAAGCGCGCTGGCCGGAAGTGGCCGGTGCCTATGCCGAGGTCAACCAGCTGTTCGGCGACATCGTCAAGGTGACGCCGACCTCGAAAGTGGTCGGCGACATGGCGCTGTTCATGGTCGGCAATGGCTTGACCAGTGCCGATGTGCTGAACCCGGACAAGGAAATCGCCTTTCCGGAATCGGTGGTCTCACTGATGAAGGGCGAGCTCGGCTTCCCGCCCGATGGCTTCCCGGTGGCACTGCAACAAAAAGTCCTGCGCGGCGTGCGGCCGCTCGCCGGCCGGGCCGGTGACCATTTGCCGGCAGCGGACCTGCAGGCCGAGCGCGCCAAGGCCGCCAAGCTCTGCGAACAGGAGCTGAGCGACACCGATCTGGCCTCCTACCTGATGTACCCGAAAGTGTTCGTCGAGTTCGCCAAGCACCGGGCCGAGTATGACGACGTCTCGGTGTTGCCGACCCCGGCCTTCTTCCATGGTCTTGCCGATGGCCAGGAGATCGTCGTCGACATCGAGCCGGGCAAGTCGCTGATCATCCGGCTGCTGGGCCGCAGCGAGATCGATGACGAGGGCTTCTACAAGCTGTTCTTCGAGCTGAACGGCCAGGGCCGGCAGATCCGCATCGCTGCCGAGGCGACCCAGGCCAAGGCCCGGCGCAAGGCCGAGGAAGGCAACCCGAACCAGCTCGGCGCGCCGATGCCGGGCCGCATCGCCCTGCTCAACGTCACGGTCGGCCAGAAGGTCAAACGGGGCGACCCACTGCTGGCGCTGGAAGCGATGAAGATGGAAACGGTGCTGCGGGCCGAGGCCGATGGCACGGTTTCGGCCGTCCATACCAAGGTCGGCCAGGTCGTCGATGCCCGGGATTTGTTGCTGGAACTGGCCGGCTAAGCCAGCCGGTCGGCCGTATTGACCGGTCTGGCGGAAGTTCCCCGGACCGGTCAAGAAAGCGTTGCGTTTGCGGCCGGGCTTGGTAACATGCGGGAGCGAGATCTTCACATCGTGTGTTGCGCGTTCGCGGACACTGTTGCAAATCGGTTAGCGCCTCGTCAGTCCCACCCTGTTGAGTCTCGTAAAAAAGGGGTCTGTGATCGCTCGTGGTCCATTACCCCGTTCAATCAATATCTGTGAGAGATGGTTAGCATGGCAACTGGTACTGTGAAGTGGTTCAACGAAACCAAGGGCTTCGGTTTCATTACTCCGGATGGCGGTGGTGAAGATGTGTTCGCACACTTCTCGGCCATTCAGGTCCAGGGTTTCAAAGTACTGCGCGAAGGCCAAAAGGTTTCGTTCGACGTGGTGCAAGGCCAAAAAGGCAAGCAAGCCTCGAACATCAAGCCGCTGGATTGATTCCGGTTGCCTGACAAAAAACCCGGCCTTGGCCGGGTTTTTTGTTGTCCGGATTTTGCTGCGGTGAAGAAGACAGCCGCGTTCTGCGCGTCGTTACCGGCGGCGCACTGTGCGATAGCGCGTGCGTTATAACGGCAATTCGATTTGGCTGGCCTGGCCGTTATCGTTGTCGCGGCTGATCGCATCGGCAAATGGCAGCCGGATCCGGAAGGTGCTGCCTTCGCCCGGTGTTGACTCCACCTCCATCTGACCGTGCAGCTGATCGGTGATCAGAAAGTACGACACCGACAGACCGAGGCCGGTGCCAGTGCCTTCATCTTTGGTCGTGAAGAACGGTTCGAACACCCGTTTGCGCACCGACTCTTCCATGCCACTGCCGTTGTCGCGGATTTCGATCACGGCCTGATCGCCATGCCGGTACAAGCGCAGGTGGATCTGTGGATCGTGTGTCGCCATCAGCGCCTGGGCCGCGTTGGTCAACAGGTTCAAAAAGACTTGTTCAAGCTGGTTGCGCTGGGCCCGTACTTTCGGCAAATGGCTTTCGTAATCGCGTTGGACGCTGATGCGGCGGAAATCGTATTTCTTCTTCTGGTTGTATTCGGTGTTGGCGAGCCGCACGGCAGCATCCATTGCTGCCGCGAGATCAATCGCAACCAGCTCGCCGGTGCCGGGGCGGGCGAAGGACAGCATGTCGGCAACGATGGCGGCCGCGCGTTCGCCGGCCTCGCGAATGCCGGCGAGAAAATCCGGAATCCGCTGTTTTTCCAGATACTGGTGCACGATGCTGATACTGGTGCCCAGCTGCCTAGCCAGCTCGGCATTGCGTGGCCAGTCGAGCGCGATGCGGCGTTCGATGTTCTGCGCGCTCTGCAGAATCGCGCCGAGCGGATTGTTGATCTCGTGCGCCATGCCGGCGGCGAGCCCACCGAGTGACAGCATTTTCTCCGACTGCACCAGCGTTTGCTCCATGCGCACGCGCTCGGTGATGTCGTCGACCCGGATCACGACGCCGCGGCCGCGGATCTGCAGCGGGTAGACCACGACATCGAACAGATACGGTTGTTCGTTCAGGCGCGCATGCATGCGGGTGGCATGCTGGCGCTGACCGTAGCGGCTGGCTTCGGTCAGGCTGTCGATCTGGGCATCGAATTGCGGCAACAGCACTTTCAGCGATTTGCCATTGGCCTGGGCGGCATCAATGCCGGTCAACTGGGTCGCTTGCCGGTTCCACTGGGTCACCCGGCGCTGGGCGTCGACCGTGATGATGACCGACGGCATGCAGTCGATGATCTCCGACAGCAGTGTCGACAACTCGCGCGCGCGTTTTTCCGCCAGATTGCGCTCGATGATCCGGCGCTGCAATTCTTCAGTGCGCTCGAGCATTTTGGTTTCGAGCAGGTTGCGCGCGCGCTCGACCGCGGCTTTTGACTCCTGCAAGGCGTCGTCGGCTTGTTTGCGCGCGGTGATGTCGCGCACCAGTTCGATCAGACAGGCCTGATCGTGCCACCAGGCTTTGCGCGCGCGTGACTCGACCGGCACCCGGCGACCATCGGCGGCGCGATACCAGGTTTCGTAACTGATGGTGCGGCCGCGTTCGAGATAGTAACGGGTGTGCGGGTGCTGGCGCAGGTAACACTCGATGTCGAGATCCCACAGGGTCTTGCCGAGCAGTTGTTCGCGCTTGTAGCCGAGCAATTCGCAGGTGCGCCGGTTGACGTCGATGATGCGGCCATCGAGCGTGCTGATCACCATCATGTCGGCGGCGGCGTCCATGAATTCGAGAAAGTTGCGCTCGAGGCTGTTCAGCATCGTCTGGCCGTGCCGCACCCGCAGCATCGCCAGCAGCAGCACCACCACCACACAACCGGCAGCGCCAATGGCGACCCAGAACTCCCACGGCTGCGGATTGACGGTCTGCGGGTGCCACCAGACCAGCACCAGCATCAGGATGGCGAGCACGGTGGAGACCGCTGTCGTGAGCAGCAGATTCAGCTGGCGGGGCAGGTAGCGGCGCGGTTGCCGGTTTGGCGTCATGGCAGCGAGGTCACGGACGATCGGACAAGCCTACCCCAGCGCCGACCACTGTCGCCAGAGCTTCCGGCTGGGCGAAGGCCTGTGTACCATCGACCGGGCTGAGGGATGACAATACCAAGGAGATGTCAGGCCATGCCCATGCTTACCCAGGCCGAGGCCGCTCATCGCCGCTTTGGCGGCCGTTTCGAAGCCGTCGACCGCTGGCTGGACAGCCGCAAACAGTTGCTGGTGCAGTATCTGCGCTTGACGGGCGGCCGTAGTGCGCTGCCGAGCCGCTCGGCCATCAGCGAGTTCTGCACCACGCTGGTCGACTATGTCTCGGCCGGGCATTTCGAGATCTATCAGGAGTTGTTGCAGGAGGCCGAACGCAACGGTCCGGAAACGGAAGCGCAGGTGCAGCAACTGTATCCACGCATTGCCGCCAGCACTGATATTGCGCTGGCATTCAATGATCGCTACGCCGATCCGGAAGATGAATTGCTGATCGAGCGACTCGATGCCGATCTGGCAGCGCTCGGGGTGGCAATGGCCGAACGCTTTGAGCACGAGGATGCCTTGCTGGCCTTGCTGTTCGGTGACCGCGACCTCGCTGCCTGAGGTATTGCCGGCAAAAACAAAAGGCCGTCGCAAGACGGCCTTTTGTTTTGTTCATGGCATGCAATCACGTGTGCACGCGTTGCCGCTCAGCGCGGCGGTGCAAAGATGATGTGCTTGTGCCGATCCATTTCCGCCTGCAGCTTGCCGGTCAGAAACAGCGCGAACATCTTGTAATCGGCGAGTAGCGACCAGCGCGGATAGGTAAACGTTGCCGGTCGGTTTTTCTCGAGCACGAAATGGCCAATCCAGGCCGGGCCGTAGCCGAGCAGCAGCACCAGCCAGAGCCACTGCCAGGCAGCCAGTGCCAGCAACACCAGCAAGCTGATGCTGGCGGCACTTGTGCCGAGGTAGTGCAACGCCCGACAGCTTGGCAGGCGGTGTTCGGCCAGATAGTACGGCCAGAACTCCGCAAAACTCTGCAAACCGGTCGGGGTCACGCCTCACCTCGTGTTCAGTGCTGGTGGCCGTTGTGATCGCCAGCGGCGGCGGTCGGGTTGATGTCGAGCAGTTCGACATCGAACAGCAGCACGGCATTCGGCGGAATGCTGCCACCGGCGCCGTTCTCGCCGTACGCGAGGTTCGACGGGATCGCCAGCTGGTATTTGGCGCCTTTGCTCATCAGTTGCAGCGCTTCGGTCCAGCCCGGAATGACCTGGCCGACACCGAACGTGGCCGGTTCACCGCGATCGACCGAGCTGTCGAATTTCTTGCCGTCGATCAGCGTGCCGGTGTAGTGCACGACAACGGTGTCGGACTTGGTCGGCTTGGCTTTGCCGTCGCCTTCGGTGACGACTTTGTACAGCAGGCCCGATTCGGTCTTGGTCCAACCGGCTTCGCCGGCCTTGGCGGTCAGGAACGCCTCACCATCGGCTTTCTTCTTGTCCTGATCGGCTTTGGCCAGCGCTTCGATCTCGGCACGGAACGCGGTTTCCGCGGCGCTGACGTCTTCTTCGCTCAGCGTGCGGGTGTTGTTCAGGCCGTCGCGGAAGCCGGCGGCGAGCGCGTCATTGTTCAAGGTGGCGCCCATGTTGCGGACGTTTTCCAGGTTGCCGCGGATTTGTCCACCCACTTGCAGGCCAAAGCCATACATCGCTTTGTCGGCGTTGCTGGTGAAGTCGGCCGCGTTGGTCGACGCGGCACCGGTGGCAATGCCACCCGATTGAATAGCGTAATAGCCGGCACCGGCAATCACGGCGGCCAGCGCAACGCCGGCGATCAACATACGGTTCACAAAAGACTCCTGAAGCTTCGAATAGTCATGGCAGGCCGCATCCGCGGTTCGCCGGCCATGCTACTCGGGCCAGACCGAGACTGCCAGCCTGCAGGCCGGCCGGGCGCGCAAAACGCGACCGCGGTCGCGCCGGCTTGGCGGCAGCAGCGGCCTTGGCGATACTGGCGGCCATCGTTCACGGATTGAAGCCCGCCATGTCCTTCCCGTCGGTGGCGCCGCCGTTCTGGCGCGCCCTGTTACCACCGCCCGAGCGGGGCAGCGCGCCCTACCTCTATCTCGTCTACCTGCTGTTCCTGTTCTTTCACTACCTGTTCCGGCCGATCACGCTTGAGCTGGTGCTGCGCGATCTGGCGTTGATCGCGGCGTTCCTGCCGGTCTATTTCGCCGGCTGGCGTCTGGCTGAACCATGGCAGCCGTGGCTGGCGCTGGCGTTGGTCGGCCTCGGCGTCACGGCGGCGCACTGGAATACCGGCGCCGGCACGCTGTTCGTCTATGCGGCGGCGCTGTCGGCCAACTACCGCGCGCCGCGCCGCGGCGTCTACCACGTGGTCGCCGTGCTGCTGTTGATGGTGCTCTGGACGCAGATCTGGCAGCCGCCAATCTGGCTGTGGACCTCCAGCATGGCGATCACGGCATTGATCGGCCTGGTCAACGTGCAGGAAGGCGCCCGCACCCGGGCCCGGGAAAAATTGCTGCGCCAGCAGGAAGAGATCGAATACCTCGCCGGCCTTGCCGAGCGCGAGCGCATCGCCCGCGATCTGCATGATCTGCTCGGTCATACCCTGAGCCTGATCGCGCTGAAAGCCGAACTCGCGCGCAAACTGCTTGAACGCGATCCGGCCCGCGCCAAGACCGAAGTGGCCGACATCGAAGCGGCCGCGCGCGAAGCGCTGCAGGAAGTGCGCGAAGCCGTTGCCGGTTATCGCGGCAGCGGTTTGCAGCAGGAATTGAAGCGGGTCAGCCAGGCCTTGCAGGTGGTCAACATCCAGCCGCAGATCCAGATGCCGACGCTGACCTTGCCACCGGCGGTCGAGAATGTGCTCAGCTTCGTGCTGCGCGAAGCGATAACGAATGTCATCCGGCACGCGCGCGCGCGCCATTGCGAGATCCGGCTCAGTCGATTGCCGAACCAGATTGAGTTGCTGGTGCAGGATGATGGTCAGGCGGCGGCCGGCGCTGAAGGCAACGGCTTGCGCGGCATGCGTGAACGGGTGCTGACGCTGCAGGGCGAACTGGAATTTGCCAGCGGTGACGGCCATCGCATTCGGGTGCGCCTGCCGTTGCCGGCGGAGCCGTCAACATGATTCGGGTGCTGCTGGTGGAAGATCAGGCGATGGTGCGCGGCGCACTCGCCGCGCTGCTCGGGCTCGAAAACGACATCGAGATCGTCGCGGCCGTGGCCACCGTAGCCGAGGCCGAAGCGGTGCTGGCGGCGCAGCCGGAGCTGCAGGTGCTGTTGACCGATATCGAGCTCGGTGCCGACAGCGGCCTGAATCTGGCAGCGCGCGTGCGTGAGCGTTACCCGGCGCTGCGCGTGATCATTTTGACGACCTTTGCCCGCAGCGGTTTCCTGCGTCGGGCGCTTGATGCCGGTGTCCGCGGCTACTTGCTCAAGGACGCGCCGGCGGAGCAACTGGCGACGGCGATCCGCACTGTCCAGCGCGGTGGCCGCGCCATCGATCCGACCCTGGCCGCGGCGGCCTGGGACGAACCGGATCCGCTGACCGAACGCGAGCGTGCGGTGCTGCGCCTGGCCGGTGATGGTCAGGGCAATGCCGACATCGCTGCGCAGTTGCAGCTGTCGGAAGGTACGGTGCGCAATTACCTGTCGGAAGCGATCAGCAAACTCGGTGCCCGCAACCGCACCGACGCGGCGCGGTTGGCGCGGGAAAAAGGTTGGTTGTGAACTTTCAGTTTCCGGTTTCGGTCGGCGGCAGCTTGCGTATCGTGACCGTGCCGGTCGGCACTCGCTCATCAAGGCCCTGACTTTTCCTGACCGTGGCAAACGCCTCACGCACGCAATCCGGACTGACGCCGATCGCAAGGCAGCGATCAAACTCGCGCTGCAATTCGGTCGCTACCGTGAGTCGTTCCGGCGCCGCCGCGTAGCCAATGGGGCAGCCGAGCTCGGTGCAGGCGGGGGCGGCTTCCGGTGGTTGATAGATCGTGCTGGGAGGAACTGGCCGGGAGGCGCCACCGCAGCCGCCGAGCGACAAGACTGCGCCGGTCACCGTCGCCACGACCAGCCAGCAGCGTGGTGGCAGCAAAGGCAATACGTTGATGAAAGCGGCTGCACGCAATCCTGCGCACTCACATGACGATTCCTGGAGCGCGCTTGGAGCAGCGAATTGATGCAAGGTTCCGAGCGGCCGGTTGACCGCATCAGGCTTGCTGTAACGCCTGTTGCCCCAGCGCGTCGAGCAATTGCATGGTCGCGGTCGGCATCGTGCGATGCGCCTGCTCCAGATAGCTGGCGATCGATTTCTGGATCGCGGCGGCGCGATCGGATTTACCGCTGATCTGCCGCGCCTGCTGCGCCAAGCGTTGCTGGATGGCTTTTTCGCCGGCCAGTTCCGCGTCTTTCAAGGCTTGATAATAACTGGGGATGGCCATCAACTTGGCTTCCTTGCGCAGCGCGCGTAACGCGCCGACATGTTCGGCGAGGCCATTGACGCTGGCCTGCAGCGCCTGCCATTCCAGTTTGCCAATGGCGCCGCGGCCGCTGGCACCATGCCAGTAGGCATACAACAGGCAGTTGACGTCGAGGCCGTAGGTGTCCTGCAAGGTCAGCAGCGCCTGCTCGACACCGTTCAGGCAATAGAACGACAACGAGAATTGCCAGAACGCTTCACTGGGGCTGGGTTCATTCGGTTTCATCGACACGTTCCGTCACGCCTCAGCGCGGTTGCAACAGCAGCAGGACCAGCATCAGCAGCAAAATGGTGCTGGCGAGCGTGCCAGCGGCGCGGCGCAGCGGCAATTGCTGCACTTCCGAAATGTTCATGGCGAGCAGCAACAGTGTCCACAGGTTCAGCAGTGCGCGCAGACCGGTGCTGATCATCACCCAGACATCCTTGCCGTGCTGTTCAATCCACCACAATTCGAACAGCACCAGCAACAGACTCCAGGCCAACGGCACCAGTGCCAGACTGATGCCGCGGCGCATCGCATCCGGTTGACACTGGCCGCCGAACAAACGGCCGACGTGACGCAACAAAAAGCCCATCAAGCCGACGTGCAGCATGCCGAACAAGGGGCCGAGCAGCATGGCCGTCAGCAGCAGTGACGGACCGGTGATGGCTGCCGTTTGCGCATTGCCCGTGCTGGCCGGCGTGGCAGTCATCAGCATGAGCGTTTCCAGCACGGCGGCAGTACCGGCCACAATGGCCGGCGCCCACTGCTGCCAATGGCCGGGGCGCGCCAACTCCTGGCGCAGTACCGCGCGCGGCTTCAGCCACATGTCGCGCCAGATCGACAATTGCGGCGGCGTTGCCGAACCGTTCGGTTCGTTCGATGGCGTTTCGGTGGGCGGATTCAGGTCTGACATTGCGGGCAGTATCCCGTGGTGCGATTGGCCAGCCGCGCTTCCTTGATCACGCTGCCACAGGCATGGCAGCGCTCACCGGCGCGGCCGTAGACATTCAATTCTTGCGCGAAATAACCGGGTTCGCCATCGCTGTTGAGAAAATCGCGCAGGGTGGTGCCGCCGCGCGCGATGGCATAAGCAAGGATTTCCTTCACCACGTCGGCCAGCACGAGGTAGCGCTCGTGGCTGACGCGGCCGGCTTGCCGCAGCGGATGGATGCCGGCCCGGAACAACGCTTCCTGCGCGTAGATGTTGCCAACGCCGACCACTACATGGTTGTCCATCAGAAAACTTTTGATCGGCGCCTTGCGGCCACGCGACCGGGCAAACAGGTAATCGCCATCAAACTGATCGCCGAGCGGCTCCGGTCCCAGTTCGGTGATCAGTGGGTGTTCTTCGACTTTTTTGGTAAAGAGGAAGCAGCCGAACCGACGCGGATCGTGGTAACGCAATTCATCGCCACTGCCGAGCCGCAGCGCCAGATGATCATGCGTGCGATAGTCCTGTGCCGAATGGGCGACATCGGTGATCACCCGCCATGAACCGGACATGCCGAGATGGCTGATCACGGTGCCGTGTTCAAACCGGAACAGCAGATACTTGGCGCGTCGCTCCAGCGCTTCGATGACGCGGTTTTTCAGGTGTCGCGGCAAAGCCGGCTCAACCGGCCAGCGCAGCCTTGATTCGCGCACCAGCAAGCGCTCGATGGTCTGACCGACCACGTGTGCTTCAAGACCACGACGGGTGGTTTCGACTTCCGGTAATTCGGGCATGCCATGAACTCGTTATCAGCGCGGCCTTATTGGCGGCGCCAGTGCCATTGATACCAACCCAGACCGAGCAACAGCAGCAGCGGCAGCAGCACCGGCAGGCCCCAGCGATACCAGTTGAGCAGCGCTGGCGCCGGCAGCAGATCGGCGTCGGCGGCGCGTTCATCCGGTGCCGTGATCGCGTCGTCGCCGAACGCCAACCATTGCAGCACGGCGAGTGCGAGGGCTCGGTTGCCGTAGTTGTTGATGGCGGTGTCGGCAAGGAAATGGCCGTCACCGAGCACGGCGATCCGCTGCGGTTTGTCATCGATCATACGGGTCAACGCCCAACCGAGGGCAAAACGGCCGCGCGGCGCGTCGAGCGGCAGGCTTTGCTGATCCGGATCGGCGACCCGCACGCTGTCGCTGCTGCTGTTCAGAATGGCGGTGCCGTGGAACGGCGTGCCGGCGCGAAATTCCAGTGCCGCTGCCCACGGCAGGGCCGACAGACTCTGTACGCCTTTGACGGCAGCGTGCGTCGGGTAATGATCGACGATGGCGATCGCCGGATGCGGCGTACCGCGCTGGACGCCGGCCAAATCGAGCACGGTGCCGTCGGCACGATAAACGCCCAGGGCGCGTTCCAGCGCCGCAAAGCCAGCCGGCTCGTCCGGTTCGCGCAGCCACAGCAGGTTGCCGCCATCGGCAACAAAATCGAGCAGCGCCTGCTGTTCGGCCGGCAGCAGCGCCGCGGTCGGCGAGGCCAGTACCAGTGCTGACGTGTTGGCGGGGATCTGCAGCCCGGCCTGCAGTTGCAGCGGCAGCGCGCGCATGCCGAGCGCATCGAGGGCCTGTTTCAACTGGCCGAGATCACGCGCCTGCGTGCCAAACAAACTGCGTTCGCCGTGTCCTTCGAGAAACACCAGAAACTGGTCGTTGCGACGCTGCAAGCGGCTCAACCAGCGCACCGTTTGCGCGGTCAGATCGGCTGCCGGCAGTTTCAGCCAGGCCGATTGCCCGGCCACCGACAGCAGCAGGCCTTCGCGGCCCGGCAAGGCATCGCGCTCGGCCTGACTGAGCGCGTCCGGATGTACGGCGCGCAGCTGCACGGCCGCGTTGGTCGCCGGCAACAGTGACAGCGTGGCGAGGTAATCGCGCTGCCGATCCGGATCGGCACTGACAATGATGAGCCGGGTCGAATCCGGCAAGGCCTGTAACCATTGCTGTTCGGTTGCGGTCAGCGCGTGCGCGGTATCGGGTTGCCAGCGCTGCGGCAAGCCAAGACCGGCCAGCGTTGCCAGCAGCAGCACCGGTAACAGCAAGCGCGCGGCCAGCGACTGCATCGTGTGCTGGCGCAACCGGACTAGCCATAGCCACAGCAGCACGCTGGCGAACACGAAGCTGAGCGCCGCCAGTGGCAGCGCGCCGTCGCGCAGCAACCGGAACACGGCCAGCGGCGTCGGCAACAGCGACTGCATTTCGGCGGCGGCAAGCGATGCCATCGCCAGCAGGGACAAGGCCAGCGCACCGACCACATGACGCTGGAGCAGCTGCAGCGCGAGCGCGAACCACAGCAGCGGCGTGCCGAGCAGCAGCAAGCCGAGACCGCCGGTTGCCAGCGGCCACAGGCTGATCGCGCTGGCAGTGCGCAGCAGCAGCAAATGCGCCAGCAGCAGGCAGGGCACCGAGAAGAACAACAGACTGCCGGCCAGCAGCGTTGGCGCCAGCCAATGTGCTGCGCCTGCCGCACTCAGCCGACGGTACGGTGCCAGCAGCGCCGGTCGCATGCCGGCGGCAAACAGCGGCGCGGTAAACAGCAGCGCAAACGCCATGGTGCCGAGCATCGGTGTCAGCAGATCGTTGCCGACCGACAGATTGCGCAGGCCACCGGCCTGCAGCGACAGGTATTGATCGAGCTGGCCGCGCAGCAACCAGCCGACCAGCAGCAATTGCAGCAGCAAGGCCAACAGCAGCAGCGGTTGCCGCAGCTGGCGGCGCAGTTCCAGCGCCAACAGACGCCGCATCATGGCGTACTCCACGGTGCCGGCAGGGCGCGCCGGTCGCCATCGTATTTCAACACTGTGCGGCCATCGGCTTCGCTGGCCAGCAGCAGCGCCCGCGCGATGGTGCGCGGCAAGCGCTCCAGCTGGTGGCTGACCAGCAACACCGCGGTCTGCCGATCCTGTTCCAGCCAGTGATTGAGCAGCGCCTGCTGCTCCGGGTCGAGGCCGTTGCCCGGTTCGTCGAGCAGCAGCAATTCCGGTTGTGGCAAGGTGGCGAGCGCAAGCCCGAGCCGCTGCCGGAAGCCGAGCGACAATGACAGCACCGGCCGGTGCGCGACGGCGCCGAGTTGCCATTGCATCAGTGCGGCGTCGACTGCCGTGGCGGGCAGACCATTGAGCGCGGCGACGTCCGTCAGGCTCTCGGCGACACTGAGTTCGTCGAGCAGCGCCAGGCCGTCACCGGCCAGCGCCAGCCGGGGGCTGCGGGTCACCCAGCCGCCGTGCACCGGCAACAGGCCGGCCAATGCCAGCAGCAGGCTGCTTTTGCCGCCGCCATTGGCGCCGAGCAGTGCCACCTTCTCGCCGCGGCGCAGCAGAAAGCTCAACGGACCGAGCCGCAAGCGGCCGCGCCGGCACTGCAGATCGGCGACGGTCAGCACGGCGTCGGTATCAGGGGTTTCCAGCGCGCTCATCAAGGGCCATCGAGCAGGACAGACAGGGCTGCCAACTATACCGGAGCCGGTTCCTGCCGGGACGTGCTTACCAGTCGTTGTCGGCTTGGCCCCCGGGCGGCATTCGAGGGCGGCTTAGATCGCCATGTTCCTTGTGACCGCCCCGGCCGCCACGTATGCTGCGAGCACCTGCAGCCACGCTGGCTGTCTCTGGAGTTGTACATGTACGGTTTGCTTGACCTCAGCCTGGGTGGCTACATCCTGGCCACGTTTATCCTGACCCAAATCACCATCGCCGCCGTCACCCTTTATCTGCACCGCTGCCAGGCCCACAAAGCCGTCGAACTGCATCCGGTCATCAGTCACTTTTTCCGCTTCTGGCTGTGGCTGACCACCGGCCAGAACACCAAGGCCTGGGCGGCGATTCACCGCAAGCACCACGCCCGCTGCGAAACCGAAGACGATCCGCACAGCCCGCAGGTGCTGGGCCTCGGCAAAGTCATGCGCGAAGGTGCCGAGCTGTACCAAAAGGAAGCGGTCAACGAAGAGACCTTGCGCAAGTACGGTCACGGCACTCCCGATGACTGGATCGAGCGCAAGCTCTATACGCCGTACAACTACCTCGGCATCGCGATCATGTTCGGCATCGATCTGCTGTTGTTCGGCCTGCCCGGCATCACCATCTGGGCGATCCAGATGATCTGGATCCCGTTCTGGGCTGCCGGCGTCATCAACGGTGTCGGCCACTACTACGGTTACCGCAACTTCGAGTGCCCGGATGCCGCCACCAATATTTCGCCGTGGGGCCTGTTCATCGGCGGCGAAGAGTTGCACAACAACCACCACACCTTCGGCACCAGCGCCAAGTTCTCGGTGAAATGGTATGAGATCGATATCGGCTGGGGTTATCTGAAACTGCTGAGCTGGCTGAAACTCGCCAAGATCAACCGGGTCGCACCGAAGCTGGTGCGCGAAGACGAGCGCCAGCACGTCGACATGGCCACGCTGACGGCGATCATCAACAACCGCTATCAGGTGCTCGCGCAGTATTCGCGCGATGTGGTCAAACCGATCTGGAAAGCCGAGCGCGCCAAGGCCGAAGCGGCGATGGCGGATCTGCTCACGCGCGCGCGCCGTGGTCTGTTCCGCGATGAGCGCCTGCTCAAAGGCCGTGACAAGGAACAGCTGCAGAAAGTGCTGGCCGAAAACGAAATGCTGCGCAAGGTGCAACACTTCCGTGAACAGCTGCAGCAGCTCTGGCAGAACGCCGCGCTGTCGCGCGACGAGCTGGTTGCCGCACTGCGCAAGTGGTGTGAGGAAGCCGAAGCCACCGGCATCCGCGTGCTGCAGGATTTCGCCCGCTCGCTGCGTGCCGTTGTGCCGCAACCGGCGCCGGCCATGGCATGACGTTGCGCATGCAGTAGCACCGAACAAAAACGGCCGCTTTGCGGCCGTTTTTGTTGATCCTGGTGTTGGCGAGGCAGCGGCACCGGAAGTGGCATACGCTGGAACCGGGTAAGGCGCTGGGATTGGGCAAAACAAAAAGCCCGCCGAGGCGGGCTTTTCTGCTGGAGGCAGTACAAGTCGGGCTGCGTTCGCAGCCAACGATTACTTGATCTTGGCTTCCTTGAACGGCACGTGCTTGCGCACAACCGGATCGTACTTGTTCAGTTCAAGCTTTTCCGGGGTGGTGCGCTTGTTCTTGTCGGTGGTGTAGTAGTAGCCGGTGCCAGCGGTCGATACCAGTTTGATCTTGTCACGCATGGTTCAGCTCCTTATACCTTGATGCCTTGGGCACGGACATCGGCCAGCACGGCGTCAATGCCGTTCTTGTCGATGATGCGCATGCCCTTGGACGAGACGCGCAGGCGCACGAAGCGCTTTTCGCTCTCGACCCAGAAACGGTGCCAGTGCAGATTGGGCAGGAAACGGCGACGGGTGTGCCGGTTCGAGTGAGAAATGTTGTTGCCGGTGATCGTTGCCTTACCGGTAACCATGCAAACGCGGGACATTGCAAAGCCTCCAAAAACTACCAAAATCGGTCCTTGGTCGGCTGGCAGGATGCGGCACTGACACAAGGGCGCGGGATCTTACTTGACCCTCCCCGGCCCTGCAAGCTGATCCCGGGTACGAATTGATCAATTGCTGATCAGGGCGCCCGGTTTGCCTGCCTCCTCCCTGATGGCGTCGTTCGCCGGCGCTTGCCTACATCAGGCCGCGCTCGGCGAGGCTCACCGTGCTGCCCTGGCTGACCACGATATGGTCGAGCAGCCGGACATCGACCAGCGCCAGGGCCTCTTTCAGGGTCCGGGTCAACGCTTCGTCAGCTGCCGACGGCTCGGCAACGCCGGACGGATGGTTGTGGGCGACGATCAAGGCCGCGGCGTTATGCAGCATGGCTTTCTGCACCAGTACCCGCGGGTGCACGCTGGCGCCGTCGATGCTGCCCTGAAACAGCCGTTCGCTGGCGATCAGCCGGTGCCGGGTATCGAGAAACAGACCGAGAAAGATCTCGTTGCGCTCGCCGGCGAGCTCCGCCTGCAGGTAGCGCCGCACCTGCATCGGCTGGCTGAAGGCCGGGCCGCGCTGCAGTTCGGCGGCAAGCCCGCGTCGGGACAGCTCCAGCGCTGCCAGCAGCCCGGCCGATTTGGCCGGACCAAGGCCCGGCAGCTTCAGTTTGACGGGGGACTCGGCCTGCAGCAGACCGGCGAGGCCGCCGCATTGATCGAGCAGCTGCTGGCCAAGTTCGATGGCGCTCTTGCCGCGCACGCCAACCCGCAGCAGCACGGCCAGCAATTCGGCATCGGTCAATGCGGCAGCGCCGCGACTGAGCAGTTTTTCGCGCGGACGCGCATCCAAGGGCAGATCGGTAATGGCCATGACAGTCCTTTGTCAGTTACATGAGCGAGCCCGGTTCGGGCTTATGCCGGCCAGTGATTCCACCAGAACCACTTCGACTAAACGGCAGTGAGCGGTCACCTTTCCTGGCACCGGGTTTCGGCTATCATGCCGCTTTCGGCGCCGAAACCGGACGGGAGTTTAGCGTGGCCGAACTTTGTACAACAACCTCGCCGGCCTCGCTGCACGGCAAGCGGATTCTGCTCGGTGTCACCGGCGGTATCGCCGCCTACAAGGCGGCCGAGCTGGTTCGCCGGCTGAAAGACGAAGGCGCCGATGTCCGGGTCGTAATGACCAAGGGCGCCCGCGAGTTCGTCACGCCGCTGACCTTTCAGGCGGTGTCCGGCAACCCGGTCGGCACCGATCTGCTTGATCCGGCCGCCGAAGCGGCGATGGGCCATATCGAGCTGGCGCGCTGGGCCGAGCTGGTCTTGATCGCCCCGGCCAGCGCCGATGTGCTGGCCAAGCTGGCCGCCGGCCTTGCCGATGATCTGCTGACCACGCTGGTGCTGGCGACCGCCGCGCCGGTGTTGATTGCGCCGGCGATGAACCAGCAGATGTATGCCCACCCGGCGACCCAGGCCAATCTGGCAACGCTCAAAAGCCGCGGCGTGCTGCAGCTCGGGCCGGCGTCCGGCAACCAGGCCTGCGGCGAAGTCGGCCCCGGCCGCTTGCTCGAACCGCTCGAACTGGTGTCGATGGTGAGCGCCTACTTCGTGCCGAAATCACTGCTGGGCCGGAAAATAGTCATCACTGCCGGGCCGACCCGGGAACCGATCGACCCGGTCCGTTACCTGTCCAACCACAGCTCCGGCAAGATGGGCTATGCGCTGGCCGAGGCGGCGGCCGCGGCCGGCGCCGAGGTCGTGCTGGTGTCGGGCCCGGTCAGCATCGCGACGCCGCCCGGCGTCCGGCGGCTCAATGTCGACAGTGCCGCCGAGATGCATGCGGCGGTGATGCGGGAAGTGGCGGACAGCGCCATTTTCATCGGTTGCGCGGCGGTGGCCGACTACCGGCTGGCGACGGTGGCCAGCCAGAAGATCAAGAAGACCAGCGACGAGCTGGAGCTCAAGCTGGTCAAGAACCCGGACATCCTCGCCGAGGTCTCGGCGCTCGCCAGGCGGCCGTTTTGCGTTGGCTTCGCTGCCGAAACGGAGCAAGTGCTTGCTCACGCGGAAAGCAAGCTGCAGCGTAAAAAACTGGATATGATCTGCGCCAATGATGTGTCGCAGGCGGGGCTTGGCTTCGGTTGCGATGACAACGCCGTCACGGTGTTGATCCGGCAAGCCGGTACCATACGCCAGCAGGCCCTGCCGGCGCAGAACAAGCGGCTGCTGGCGCGGGCGCTGATCGCCCTGATTGCCGACGAATACCGCCAGCGCGCTGGCTGAAGCGGACGCGCCAACGGCTGCCGTCCGGGCCAAGGTCAGCGAATCGCATTACGGTCACACTGAATCTGTTACATCACTACCCCCGGCAGCGTAGTCCGCTGCCTTTTGCCTGTTCCGGGAGCCCTGTTGTTGTTATGGCCGACGATCGCCGCCACGACCCTGCCGTCAAAGACGTGCAACTGAAAATCCTCAACCCGAAAGTCGGCCGCGACTTTCCGCTGCCAGCCTATGCCACCGACGGTTCGGCCGGCATGGATCTGCGCGCCTGCCTGGATGCGCCGCTGGTCGTCGAACCGGGCCAAACGGTGCTGATCCCGACCGGTTTGGCGCTGTACATCGGTGATCCGGGTCTGGCCGCGACCGTTCTGCCGCGTTCCGGCCTCGGCCATAAGCACGGCATCGTGCTCGGCAACCTGGTCGGCCTCATCGACTCGGACTACCAGGGCGAGCTGCTTATCTCCTGTTGGAACCGTGGTCAGCACGCCTATACTGTCCAGCCCGGCGAGCGCATCGCCCAATTGGTGATCCTGCCGGTGGTGCAGCCGCGCTTGCGTGTTGTGGAAGCATTTGAGGCCAGTGCCCGCGGTAGCGGTGGCTTTGGCCATTCAGGTCAGCATTGATGCCAGTCGGCGCTGCAGTCGACTGACCTGCCGGATTCACAGAAAGAGAAAAGGAAGCACTGCTTGTGAAGAAGCGCGAGAAGCCCGTCGCGGCTCGTCCCCGTTCTGAAACCAAAAAAGAAGGCGTTGCAGCGCCGGTCGCCGCCGGTACCGCCAAGTCGGCGCTGGCGCTGACCCTGAGCTGGCTGCTCGCCGCGCTGGTGACCATCGCCGTGATCGGCGTTGCCCTCCATGCGCTGACTGTGGCCGGACCGGCCAGGCAGCGCGCTGACCAATACACCCAGACCCTGCTCGGTAATACCGTCGACCGCATCGAGCAGCAGCTCAATTTCCTGCGTCTGCGGCTGGCAGTGGCAGCCAGCGAGCCGGGTCTTGCCGATGTCCTGCAAGCGACCGAGCCAAGCGCGCTGCAGGCCGTGGAGCAGAGCCTGTCGCGCCGTTTTCCGGAAGCGCTCGGCGTCCGGTTGCTGGTCGCCGACTGGCATGAGCTGGACATGAACAGCTCGTTGCCGATCAGCAACGTGACCCTGGATCTGTTGCGGCTGGGCCGGCAGGGCAAGCCGGTGCCGGTCGAACTGGTGCTGCCAGGCAAGCCGCGTCAGCACATCGCGTTGATCGAGCCGGTCAAGGTCAACAATCAAATAGTTGCCTTCCTGCTGGCTGGCCTGAAACTGGAAGTGCTGCAGCAGGCGATGGCGGGGGCGCAAGGTTCGCCGGGTTACCTGGAGCTGTCGCAGGACTTCACCGACGCGGCGCAAACGGTGGCGACCCGCGGCGAGAGCATGCTGAAAGTGGGTGAAGCGCCGTACAGCAAGGATCTGGCCGGCGCGCCGTGGCGGCTGGCGTACTGGCCGGCCGATGAAGAAAGCGCGGTCAGCTCGAGCCAGACTCTCATCTACTGGGGCGGCATCGGACTGCTGTTGCTGGCGGTCGGAGGCTTTGCCTGGCTGATTATCCAGACGCTTGATCGGGCCCAGCACGGCGATGCCGCGCGGCTGCTGAAGGTGTTGCTGGAAGCCCGCAATGGCGATGGCAAGCTGGCGCCGGAGCGCTATCAATTGGCCGTGTTCAAGGACATGGCGGTGACGCTGGCGCGACAGGACTGGGCGGTCAAGGTGGTTGCTGCCGGTGCCGGTTCCGCCGCGGCGGCACCGGCACCGGCAACGGCGCTGCCGAGCAGCGGCGGTGCACCGGTCTTGGCGGCGCCGGAAGCGGGCCGGGTCCGGCTCAACCCGGAGATTTTCCGCGCCTACGACATCCGTGGCGTGGTCGGCGAGTCGCTGACGGCCGACGTGGTCAAGCAGATCGGCCGGGCGATTGGCTCGGAAGCGTTTGATCGCGGCGAGCAGAAAGTGGTGATCGCCCGTGACGGGCGTCTGTCCGGTCCGGAGCTGCTGAAAGCGCTGAAACAGGGTTTGCTGGAAAGTGGTCGCGACGTGGTCGATCTCGGCGCGGTGCCGACACCGCTGCTCTATTTCGCGACCCATTACCTGTCGACCCGGTCCGGCGTCATGCTGACCGGCAGCCACAACCCGAGCAATTACAACGGACTGAAGATCGTCATTGCCGGCGAAACGCTGGCCGGCGATGACATTCAGCGGCTGAAAGAGCGGATCGAAACCGGCAATATGCTGTCCGGTCATGGCAGCAGCGAAGAGCTGTCGATCAGCGAAGACTATATCGCCCAGATCACCGGCGACATCGCACTCGCCCAGCCACTCAAAGTGGTCATCGATTGCGGCAACGGCATCGCGGGCGCGATCGCGCCAACCTTGTACAAGGCCCTGGGCTGCGAAGTCATCGAGCTGTACTGCGATGTCGATGGCCGCTTCCCGAATCACCATCCGGACCCGAGCAAGCCAGACAATCTGAAGGTGTTGATCGACACCGTCAAACAGACCGGCGCTGACGTCGGTCTGGCCTTCGATGGCGATGGCGACCGGCTCGGTGTCGTGGACTCCAACGGCAAGATCATCTGGGCCGATCGCCAGCTGATGCTGTACGCGATGGATGTGCTGTCGCGGCATCCGGGCACCGACATCATTTACGACGTCAAATGCTCACGCCATCTCGCCCGCGTCATCACCGGCCACGGCGGCCGGC
This sequence comes from Pseudomonadota bacterium, assembly GCA_049324755.1. Lineage (GTDB taxonomy): Bacteria > Pseudomonadota > Gammaproteobacteria > Enterobacterales > Permianibacteraceae > Permianibacter. Next base: position 1,353 of record JBMOMZ010000072.1, on the reverse strand, counting down.
CGCTGATGTGGCGCACCGGCCATTCGTTCATGAAAGCCAAGATGCGCGAAACCGGTGCCTTGCTGGCCGGCGAACAAAGCGGCCACATTTTCTTCAAGGAGCGCTGGTTCGGCTTTGACGATGCCATTTACACCGGTGCTCGCTTGCTGGAAATTCTGGCGGCCGATTTCCGCAAATCGGCGGACATTTTCAAGAGCTTGCCGGAAGGGGTGTCGACGCCGGAACTGAATGTCAGCATCAGCGATGCGCGCAAATTCGGTTATGTCGACCGGCTGGCCAAGCTCGGCAACTGGGCCGGTGGCCAGATCAACACGACCGACGGGATTCGGGTTGATTTTGCTGATGGTTGGGGTCTGGTCCGGGCGTCGAACACCACGCCGGCACTGGTGATCCGGTTTGAAGCAGATGATGAGCCGGCGCTGGAGCGCATCAAGGAATTGTTCCGCGCCCAGATGCTGGCCCTTGACCCGAACGTGGATTTGCCGTTCTGATCGCGTGAATCCGACAGGAGTTCATCATGACCACTCGTACCGAAGGCTCGCGCAAACAGCAGATTCTGGAAACGCTGGCGCGCATGCTGGAACAAAGTCCGGGAGAACGCATCACCACGGCGCAGCTGGCAGCGGCCCTCGGCGTGTCGGAAGCGGCACTGTATCGGCAGTTTCCGAGCAAGGCCCGGATGTTTGAAGGCTTGCTCGATTTCATCGAGGAAGTGGTGTTCACGCGTGTACGGGTGATTCTGGATGAAGAGCAGGATGCGGTTGCCCGCTGCGGCAAAATCCTGACCCTGGTGCTGACCTTTGCCGCGCGCAATCCGGGCATGACCCGGCTGCTCACCGGTGACGCGCTGATAGGCGAAGACGAGCGCCTGCCGGCGCGCGTTGCCCAGCTGTTTGATCGCCTGGAGATGCAGTTGCGCCAGGTGTTGCGTGAAGGCGTATTGAATCCGCAGGCGCCGTTGGTGGTTGACGTCAATGCCGCCGCTAACTTGCTGCTGGCCGTTACCGAAGGCCGCATCCGTCAGTTTGTCCGCAGCAATTTCAAACAGGCGCCGACTGCGCAGTGGGATGCGCAATGGAGCCTGCTGCAGGAATCGCTGGCGGTGGGTGTGCGCCAACCGCGCGCCGCTTTGGCCTGAATCGGGTTTACCCGCATCCGTTAAGCAAAGAATCGGGGGCAACAAAAAAGCCGCGCTTCTGCGTAATGCCAGTCAGTTAGGCCTGACTGGCATTTTTTTTGGCGCAGTCCGCCAAAGGGTATTTTTGCAACCGTCGCTTGACCACCCGTGGATATTGCCGCTCGCGACGGGTCGGTAAGATGAACGCCTCGGCCATCGCCGTCATGCTGCGGAGG
>JBMOMZ010000071.1:0-55072 GCA_049324755.1 Pseudomonadota bacterium | reverse complement strand
GCCTGGCCGGACTTGCCTTGATGCTGCCGGTGACTTTTTAGCGGTATGCGGAATGAACCGATACCGTCCTTATGCACAAACGAAACCCACCCATGATGTCAGCAGGCATGGCGCCGGCATCATGGCCAAGCCAAGGCTGCTGCCTTGATTTAACGCAAACCATCCGGCTGACGTGCGCGTACAGTGGAATCACTCTTGGCTAAACCAAGATGGTGATGTGATGGCTGGTTCCCCGTTCGAATCCAATCGACCGCAACGCCGCGCATGGCTGTGGCTGGTGTTATGGGGGCTGATTGCGCTGTTGGCTTATGTCGTAATCATCGAGCATCGCAATCATGCGCTGGCGTTCCTGCCCTATGTGCTGCTCTTGGTGTGTCCGTTGATGCACGTTTTCGGGCATGGCCGGCACGGACATCATCGACATCATCACCGGCACAATCACGATCACCGGCAGGAGCAGGGCCCGCGGGACGTCAATCAGCAACAGGCGCCTCAGTAAGCTGAGGCTGTGGCTTCCGATTTGCAGAAGGAGGTGGCTATGACAATACTGCATGCACCGTGGCGAACAGGTGTTGCTCTGGCCGTCACAACGGCTGTCTCCTATACGGTTTGTGCACTACTCTATGTGCAGTGGCCGCAGGCCGGCATCCGGTTTCTGAACGCGCTGTTCCACGGCCTGGATTTCAGCCGACTGGAAACGCAGGTGCCGATGACGGTGGCGACCTTCCTCATGCCGCTGCTGGTGCTGTCACTCTGGGGGTTTCTGGTTGGCACCTTGTTTTCCTGGCTGTATCGGCGTCTGCACGGAAAGGCATAGAGCAGGCATGTCGATGCGGCAATAGCGGAATGCACGCTCATGAATGAAATGCCGGGTCAGCATCGTCATCACCAGCACGATCAGCAGAACGATGCTCAGCACGTTCATCCGCACAGTCATCAAAGCAGCCATCATCATCACCATCAGTCACAAACGCCGACTGTTTCGCTGCCTGCGGCTGGGTCTTCGGTGCCCGTTGCAGAAGTTGCAACCGAATACACCTGCCCGATGCATCCGGAAGTGCGGCAGAACAAGCCGGGCCTGTGTCCGAAATGCGGCATGACGCTGGAACCGGTGCTGATCTCACTCGACAGCGAAGACAACAGCGAGCTCATCGATTTCAGCCGCCGGTTCTGGTGGACGCTGCCGCTCACCGTTGTGGTGACGATACTGGCGATGTTCGGCCATTCGTTTGGCTGGTTTGCAACCACCACCCAATCCTGGATTGAACTCGTGCTGTCCTTGCCAATCGTGCTGTGGGCCGGTTGGCCCTTCTTTGCCCGTGGTGCGCTGTCGATTCGACAGCGGCAGCCGAACATGTGGACCTTGATCGGGCTTGGTACCGGCGCGGCGTTTGTTTACAGCGTCATCGCCACGGTGGCACCGCAATGGTTCCCTGATTCGTTCATGTCGATGGGCCGGGTCGCGGTGTACTACGAAGCCGCAGCGGTGATCATCTCATTGACCTTGTTCGGCCAGATACTGGAACTGAAAGCGCGCTCGCAAACCTCGGCGGCGATCAAACTGCTGCTCGGTCTCGCGCCGAAAACGGCGCGCCGTCTGCGTGACGATGGCAGTGAAGAAGATGTGCCGCTCAATCATGTTCATGTCGGCGACCGGCTGCGCATCCGGCCCGGTGAAAAAGTGCCGGTCGACGGTGTGGTGCTGGAAGGCAGCAGCGCGGTTGACGAGTCCATGCTTACCGGTGAACCGATGCCAGTCACCAAACGCGTCGGCGACGCCGTGATCGGTGCCACCTTGAACACCACCGGCGCGCTGGTTATGCGCTCGGAAAAAGTCGGTGCCCAGACCATGCTCGCGCAGATTGTGCAGATGGTGGCCAATGCCCAGCGCTCGCGTGCCCCGATGCAGCGCCTGGCCGATGTCGTCGCCGGCTATTTCGTTTCGGCCGTGGTGGTCATTGCCGTACTGACTTTGCTGGTCTGGGGGCTGTTTGGTCCGGAACCGCGCTGGGTCTACGGTTTGGCGAATGCGGTTGCGGTGCTCATCATTGCCTGCCCGTGCGCGCTCGGTTTGGCGACGCCGATGTCGATCATGGTCGCCACCGGTCGTGGTGCAACCCACGGCATCCTGTTCCGCGATGCCGCAGCCATCGAGCATCTGCGCAAAATCACCACGCTGATCGTCGACAAGACCGGCACGCTGACCGAAGGCCGTCCCGCGTTTGAACAGGTGTTGGCGCGCCCGGGAATTGAGCCGGACCGGGTGCTTGCACTTGCCGCCAGTCTGGATCAGGGCAGCGAACATCCACTGGCCGAAGCCATCGTCAAAGCGGCGCGCGAGCGGCAACTGCCGCTCGCGCCGGTGACGAATTTCGAATCCCTGACCGGCATGGGGGTCAGCGGCACCGTTGATGATCAGCCGCTGCTGCTCGGCAATACCCATTTGATGACGCAGCGCGGAATTGCCGTCGAGGCGATGGCGTCGGCGGCGGAGACGTTGCGCGCCAGCGGTGCCAGCGTGATGTATCTGGCCAGTGGCAATCAATTGCTGGGCGTGCTGGCGGTATCTGATCCGGTCAAGGGTACAACGGCAGAAGCCCTTGATCAGCTTCGTTCGGCGCGCGTGCGGGTGGTGATGGCGACAGGTGATGGCGTGACCACGGCGCGGTCGGTCGGCAAACGCCTGGGCATTGATGAAGTGCATGGCGAGGTCACGCCGGCAGACAAACTGGCGCTGGTGACCACATTGCAACAACGTGGCGAAGTCGTCGCGATGGCCGGTGACGGCATCAACGATGCCCCGGCGCTCGCCAAGGCCGACGTCGGCATTGCCATGGGCACCGGCACCGATGTCGCGATGAACAGCGCGCAGGTCACCTTGGTCAAAGGCGACCTGCGCGGCATTGCCGGCGCGCGGACGTTGTCGGAACTCACCGTGGTCAACATGCGCCAGAACTTGATGTTCGCCTTGCTGTACAACGCGCTCGGCGTACCGATCGCCGCCGGTGTGTTGTATCCACTGACCGGCTGGCTGTTGTCGCCGCTGATCGCAGCAGCGGCGATGAGCCTGAGTTCGGTTTCGGTGGTCTTCAATGCGCTGCGACTGGGTCGTCAGCCGTTCTCGAAAAACTGAGCGGTGCTGGCGTATTGCGGCGGTGTTGAACCGCGCTGAATCGCGCTCAGCGCCGCCGCAGCAACCAGAAGCCAATCCAGACAAACCAGACAATCTGGCTCAGCCCGAATACCGCTTTCATCAAGTCGAGCGAAGGGACGACGGTGAGTACGCCAGCGGTTCCGACAATGACGCCGAATGCGGCCAGTGCCCGAGCACGCTCGGCATTAGCAAACAAAACGACGCTGAGCAGCAGCACCCAGACGCCGCCCAGCAATTCCACGCCGCCGCCGAGCGCATCCTGCATGGTTTTGTTCGTGGCCCAGACGGTCAACGCCTGATCGGCGTTTTCGGCATGCAGGCGAGTAACCGTGGCGAAACCGATCTGACTGATCATGCCGCTTGCCATCAAAAATCCACCCCAGATATAGCCGAATGGTGTGGTGATTGGCATCAATACGGGGGCTTGCTTGTGCAATTGTTCATGCAGGCCGGCCGTCAGCACAATTAAGGCGATGCCAGACGCGTAGTAAAGCAGTGCCCAGAAATGCGCCAGATTGCCATGCGCCAGTGTGTAGCTGAGCTTTTGCGCTGCCGTCCAGCTGGCAGCGTCATTGGGCTGAAAGGAGGCCATTACTGCAAAAGCGACCACATACAGCAGCGCTTGTGCCAGTGCCGCATAGGCGCCGGCTTTTACCAATCGTTCCATCGTAGTTTTCCTTTGTGTTGTGGGTGAAGCTATCAGAGCTTGTTGTTACGACGCAGGTTTCAGTACCTCGGTGATCGCACGCAGTGCTGGATCCAGGCCACGCTGGTAGTCCTGATAGCGCAGCGGCGTCATGATATCGGGCGCCAGCGACTGCACCTTGATCGGATGCTTGCGTATCGAACCGTGGCAATCGGGCTCGGGGCAACCGGTGACATAGTTGTGCCGCTCGGTTGCGATCAGGATTTCAGCTTTTGATACCGGCAGCTCGACAAGACTGCCTTCGGCCCAGAACTCCAGTTCGTCGCCGACCGGTTCACCGACAATGACGACGCGATCGCCGCCGGCCTGTTTCAGATAACCCAGGCTGGCAATGCCGGCGGAGAAGGTGCGGCCGGAGGTGATGGCGAAAATCTTGCCTTCAGGCGGCAGCAGCGTTGGCAAGGTTTGCATCAGCGTGCGGGTGTTGTTCAGATCGCCGCCGCTGTTGAGTCGCAGATCTACGATGATATGGGTCGGTTTCTGCTGCGCAATGGCGGCAAGTACGGCATCGATAAATGCGCGGTCGAGTCGCTGGCCGGCGGCGTGGGTGTTGTAGCGAAACTGCAGATAGAACGCATTCAGCTCGGGCAGGGCGGCGTAGCGGAACAGCTTGTCCGGCTCTTGCAGGTAGAGCGGGGCGGCTATGCGCGCCGGCAGATTGGCCGGCAGCAGTTCAAGCAGACGCGAGTGACTGAAAAACGTGTAACGACCGTGTGCCGGTGGCTGCAGTTTCGCCGTCAGCGTGACGTCGGTGATTTTGCCTTTGCTGTTCTGCAGCCGCAGCGTCAGTTGATCTGGCTTTGCGGCAAGGCCGGCCGCATGCAGGAGCTCGGCCGACTCCAGCCAATAACCCAGCCAGTCGTCACATTTTGCCGGCACGGCGCCCCAGTATTCGGTGCAGTGCTGGCGCAGTTGCGCAATCGGCTGGCCATCAATCGCCAGTAACTGCTGACCGATCAGCGAGCGGTCATCGGCAGCCAGAATGAAAACGCCGTCGGCAAAGACCTGGATGCGCGCCGGTATGCGGTTGAACTCACTCGGCCACACCCCGGTCAGCAGCATCGTGTGGCCGTTACGCGCCAACGCAAACAGCTTGGCAACGCGCAGTTGGAATTCAGCAGCATTCAGCGTATCCACATCGCGGCGCAGTTCGGCGAGCATGGCCTCCGCCTGTTGGCGTTCGTCCGCGTTGAACGCGATGTCCTGCGCCAGCAATTGCTGAACGGCATCGAGATCGGGCCGGTAATCGGCTGCCTCGGCGGTGCTGGCGCCGAGCAAGGGCGAAAGCAGCGCACCCAGGAGCACGCCAAAACAAGCCAGGTTTGTCTTCACGTGTGTGTCCTCGGGCCAGAGCATGGTCGGTTACGCTAACCGGATGCTGCCGCGACGGCCATGACGATTTGTTGCCAGATATGTATGGTGGGACAGGCGCTGCCGCGCGGAACCCGCCGTCGGGCGAGCGTGAATAGTGCACTGCGCAAAACCTGCTGGCCGAACTAGCCTCGGTGAGCCAACCTTTTCCTTCCAAGAAGGGGGAAGCCCACCATGTGGCATCGTTCCATCACCGTCGCCCTGCAGTTGTGCTCCATATTTTGCGCCGCGTTGTTTACCACGTCATACAACCATGCTGCCGCTTCTGCTGCGTTCACCCTGCATCAGGTGGCTGACGGCGTCTACGCCACCGAACGCAACGAACCGGCCGGGTTGATGTTCGACGCCAACAACGTGTTCCTGATCCGCGACAGCGATGTCGTGGTGGTCGACAGCAATATCAGTCCCGACTCCACCCGCGAAGTGCTCGCGGCGCTGCGCAAGCTCACCGACAAACCGGTGCGCTATGTCATCAACAGCCATTGGCATGAAGACCATATTCTCGGTAACAGTGTCTGGCGCGACGCCTATCCCGGTGTGCAGTTCATCGGTCATGTCCAGACCCATGCCGATCTTTCCACGGTCGGTGCCGCCAACCGCAAAGGCTTGCTGGAAAACGGTGCCGGCGGTGTTGCCAGCCTGAAGCGTGCCATCGCCACCGGCAAAGGCCTGGCCGGCAATGTGCTGACCGATGAAGAACGGGTCAGCCACGAGAGCGATATTTTTCTGGTCGAGCGTTATCTGAAAGAGGCGGGCAGCCTGCCGATTGTCTATCCGGATCTGGAAGTGGCCGGCGCACTGGTACTGGCCGATGCCAGGCGGCCCATCGAAATCCGTTTTCTCGGTGCCGCTCACACCCGTTCCGATCTGGTGGTCTGGTTGCCGAAGGATAAGCTGCTGATTGCCGGCGATCTGGTGGTCTGGCCGGTCCCGCTGGTCGGCTCCACCAGCTATCCGGCAGCCTATGCCGACAGCCTGCAACAGCTGCTGAATCTGCAACCGAAAGTCATCGTGCCCGGCCACGGCCCGGTGTTTCGAGATACTGCCTATGTCGAACAGACGCTGGGATTGCTCAAGGATTTGGTGGCGCAGGTGCGTGCCGCCAAGGCGCGCGGCGAAACGCTAGAGCAGGCGCAGAAATCGGTAGATTTGTCAGCGCAGAAACAGCGCTTCGCCGGCGAGTCGGCGCTGCTCAAGCTGGTGTTCGATATGTATGTGCAAGGCTCAGGTGTGGCAGCGGCTTACCAGGAGGCCGCGACGTTGCCTCTGTAGTCGCTTGCAATGGTGCGCTGCGGCGCGCCATTATGGTGAGGAATCGGGTGTGGCTGCGACAACACCGGATTCTTTACGGATGTTCTTCATCACGCAGTCGCGGCGTTTCAGGCAGTGCCGCAGCAAACCCGCAAGGAGGTGCTGTATGAGCAAGGCAAGCAGTTCCAATCAGGGCAAAAAGGCCGTCAAACCGATCCCCGAGGGCTATCACGCGCTGACACCGTATCTGATCGTCAATGACGCCGACGCCGCTATTGCGTTTTATCGCAAGGCACTCGGCGCCAGCGAACTGTTCCGGATGCCGGGGCCGGACGGCAAGATCGGCCATGCTGAGATCCGGCTCGGTGATTCGGTGCTGATGCTGGCCGATGAACATCCGGCCAAGCACGCCTACGGCCCCAAGCATTACGGTGGCACGCCGATCAATCTGGTGCTGTATGTGGAAGATGTCGATGCCGTCGTTGACGGCGCGTTGAAAGCCGGTGCGACGCTGGTGCGGCCGGTGGCTGACCAGTTCTACGGCGATCGCAGTGGCATCATCACCGATCCGTTTGGCCACAACTGGTTCATCGCCACCCATATCGAAGATGTGCCACCGGAGGAGTTGGCAACGCGGGCCGCGGCGCAGGAAAAGTGTTAGCGCCGGACTTGGCGTGGGGGTAGAAAAGTCAAACCACAGGGCTGGGAACGAATCCGATGTTGGGCTTCACTCCTAAGCTCAGCCAACGTGCTGCGGATTGCATTCGTACGATTACGCTGCGCTAATCGTACCTACGAGATCTAATCGTACTTACGGGATGTGCTTGCTGGCCGTGTACTGTATTGCCTCAAGCGCCGAACCGGTCAGGGAGGTTGCCGGAACGATGCGATGCTGCAAAGAGGGAAAACCAGAAAGCATTTGGCGCAGCTCATCGAGATGAAAGTGTTTCATTTCTATGCCGGAGGATGCTTTGAATAGGCCGTCCTCGGTATACGTCATGTCATCGTTGCGAAGAAAACCCACGCCGAAAACCATTCCGTTTCCGGCGAGCAATCGCTCAATTTCTCGTACAACAGCAATGCGTTTTTCTGATTCCGGGATGCTGGTAAAAAGACCTGCTGTAATGATTGCCAGAAATGCGCCGCTTGGTTCGGGGATGCTGCTGGCATCTGCAATTCTCAAGTCCAGGCTGGGATGCTCACTTCGTCCACGCATTATCAACGCTTCGGATGAGTCATAGCCAACAAGATTGGTAAGGAAGCTCTGAAAAAGTCCCTGGCACAGCGCGATCGGGTGTGATCTAATCTCGCTATCGCTTGCGACGCAAGGTTTCCGCCATGAAACAACAAAGTTTCTTCACCTTAGCCATCGACACGAAGAAGAAAACGGTGCGAAGGGAAGTGTTTCTGGCGGAAATGGATAAGGTCATGCCTTGGAGCACGCTGCTCGCCCTGATCGAGCCACATTATCCGAAGGCCGGCAATGGCCGTCCGCCGATGCCATTGGAACGCATGCTGCGCATTTATTGCTGCCAGCAGTGGTTCAATCTGGCCGATCCGGCCATGGAAGACGCCTTGTACGATGTAATTTCGATTCAACGCTTCGCTGGTATCGATCTGGGACATGATGCCATACCCGACGAAACGACCATCCTGAACTTTCGTCACCTGCTGGAAAAACATGAACTGACGAAAAAGATGTTCGAAGCGATCAACGGCCTGCTGGAAACGCACGGCCTGATGGTCAAGCAAGGCACCATTGTCGATGCAACACTGATTGCCGCGCCGCCCTCAACCAAAAACGAAAAGCGAGAGCGTGATCCGGAAATGAAGCAAACGAAAAAAGGAAACCAGTGGTATTTCGGCATGAAGGTTCACGTCGGCACCGATACCGGCAAAGGACTGGTGCACAGCCTGACGACCACGGCGGCCAATGTGCATGACAGCCAGGAGATGGACAATCTTCTGCATGGCGAAGAAGAAATGGTTTACGGTGACAGCGCCTATGCCAGTGCCGAAGCCAAAGAAATTCACGAAGCGCTGGGCATGAAATGGCGGGTGCACCACAAAGCCAAAGCTGGTCACCCGCTGAGCGAAAAGAAACAGCAAGAAAACAAGGCGCGCAGTCGTGTTCGTGCCAAAGGCGAACATGCTTTCCGCGTCGTGAAGCACTTATGGGGTAATGTCAAAGTGCGTTATCGCGGATTGAAAAAGAACACGGCGAAGTACTTTGCATGCTTCGCGCTGGCCAATTTATACCTGGTTCGTCGCGAAATACGAAAAGTGCAGGAAAATTATGTCTGGTGAGCGCGAAATGCGTGCTTACCGCTCAATTTTTGGGCAAAAACCGCAGTAATGCGGTAATGAATTTTGATTTTTGACGCAAAAGAATGCGCCGCTGGTGAGATTTACCGAGCGGCGCATTAAAGTTTGGACTTAATCAGAGATTCCGTAAATCCCATTCCTTGAAGTTCTGCCGCAATGCGGCCATAGCCGCAGCCCAGGTCCAGGATTCTCGCTCCGGTCGACACTTGCTTCCGAAATGCGGGAAGGTCGAGCGGGGCAGAGAAGCGAACCGTGCTTGCCAGTGCATTCCAACTCTGTGGATTTGCCAACGGTTCCTTGCTCACTTGATGACAACTCTGTAGGTACGATCAGCGCAGCGTAATCGTACGCATGTTGACCCTGAGCATAAGTGCGGACTGCAATCGCGGGCAAGCCCGCTCCCACAGATGCTGGTCCATCTTGTGCCCCCGCAGCAGGCGTCAATCTCCTATAATTGCCGCCATGCCGGAGGCGGCTTGTCCTGCGTGGTGCGGACCGCGAGCCTCGGGCTGTCATTGAGCCATCGCCATGCTCCGACTTTCTGAACTCCGTTTGCCTATCGACCATGCGCCGGAAGCCCTGCCGGCCGCCATCAAGGAACGCCTGAAGCTCGGCAAGGACGAGCTGCTGGATTTCACGGTGTTCAAACGCAGTCACGATGCGCGCCGCAAGGACGCGCTGATGCTGATCTACATCGTCGATGTCAGCCTGAAGAACGAGGCAGCGGTGCTGAACCGCTTTGCCAAGGACGCCCATATCCGGCCGGCGCCGGACATGAGCTACAAGTTCGTCAGCCAGGCGCCGGCGCTGACGCCGCACCGGCCGGTGGTGATCGGCTTTGGTCCCTGCGGCATTTTTGCCGCGCTGATCCTGGCCCAGATGGGGCTGCGGCCGATTGTGCTGGAGCGTGGCAAGAAGGTGCGCGAACGCACCAAGGACACCTGGGGCTTATGGCGCAAGAAGATTCTGAACCCGGAATCGAACGTGCAGTTTGGTGAGGGCGGGGCCGGTACGTTTTCCGACGGCAAGCTGTACAGCCAGATCAAGGACCCGAAATTCTACGGCCGCAAGGTGATGACCGAGTTCGTCAAGGCCGGCGCACCGGAAGAGATTCTGTACCTGAGCCGGCCGCACATCGGCACGTTCCGCCTGGTCGGTATGGTCGAGACCATGCGCGCTACCATCGAGCAACTTGGTGGCGAGATTCGGTTCCAGCAGAAGGTCACCGATATCCAGATCGAGGATGGCCATGTCCGTGGCGTTGTGCTGGAAAGCGGCGAGCAGATCCGCACCGATCATGTCGTGCTGGCGCTCGGTCACAGCGCCCGCGATACCTTTGAAATGCTGCATCAACGCGGCGTGTACATAGAGGCCAAGCCGTTTTCGATCGGTTTTCGCATCGAGCACCCGCAATCGATTATCGACAAGGCCCGGTTCGGCAAATTTGCCGGTCATCCGCTGCTCGGCGCTGCCGATTACAAGCTGGTGCATCACGCCAGCAATGGCCGTGCGGTGTACAGCTTCTGCATGTGCCCCGGCGGCACTGTGGTGGCGGCAACGTCGGAACCGAATCGCGTGGTCACCAACGGCATGAGCCAGTATTCGCGCAACGAGCGCAATGCCAATGCCGGCATGGTGGTTGGCATCACGCCGGCCGATTATCCCGGTGGCCCGCTGGCCGGTGTCGCGTTCCAACGCGAGCTGGAATCGCGCGCGTTTGTGCTCGGCGGCAGCAACTATGAAGCGCCCGGCCAGTTGGTCGGCGATTTCCTCGCGGGCAAAGCCTCGACCCAGTTTGGCGAGGTGTTGCCGTCATACAAACCCGGTGTGCATCTGACCGATTTGTCGTCGGCGTTGCCGGAGTATGCGATTCAGGCGATGCGCGAAGCGCTGCCGGCGTTCAACCGCCAGATCCGTGGTTACGCAATGCATGACGCCGTGTTGACCGGCGTCGAAACGCGCACCTCGTCGCCGCTGCGCATCACACGCGGGCCGGATTACCAGAGTCTCAATACCAAGGGCCTGTATCCGGCCGGTGAGGGCGCCGGTTATGCCGGCGGCATTCTTTCCGCTGGCGTCGATGGCATCAAAGTGGCGGAGGCGGTCGCGCTCAGTTTGACCGGGCAGCATCCGGTGCCGCTGCATGATGATGAAATGTTGGGTGAGATGGATGATTGAATGGGATTCGTTTTTCGGCTGATGCTTATGCGGCGAGTTTCACCCTCACCCTAACCCTCTCCCCTCAAGGGAGAGGGAACCAAACAACGCTACTCGCAGCAACGGTCTGATGGGTGATGGCACTCTGAACAAGCACCGACCCATTCCTGTTCTTTTCTTCATCTCGACTAACTCACCACTTCTGCCGCCGAAAATTTATTATCGGGCTGAACATGATATGTACCCTCTCCCTTGATGGGGCGGAGGCGGGAATTGACGAAGCATCGCTTCGTTCCGCCGCAGCGCCATGAGCCTATGGCGAATGGCTGGGGCGCGGAGCGGGGCCAGGGTGAGGGTGATTCCTGCCGGTCAAACTGGAATTGATGCAGCGAAAATGGCGCTTTCACCGAGCGAGTTCACGGTTCGCTGGCACTTTACAGTCACCCTGGGCACAGGGTAAAAGACATTTACCCTTGGCCGCTCTTGCGCGTTCCTGCGCCCGCGGCATTCGGGCTCCTGCCCATCATAAGTGTCGTTATTCAAATGACCGAATCACCAACCCCATCGACGCCCGAAACGCCGAACACCGATCCTTTCGCGGGCCCGAAACTGCCACCCATTCGTGATGTGCCGTTCAGCGCACCGGTGCTGTGGCTTTACAAAGGTCTGAATGACATGCGGCTGCATCCGGTTGCGAGCCTGTTGTATGGCGTCGCGTTCGCTGTGATGGGCTGGCTGCTCAATTATGTGCTGACGAACGCCTTGCAGTATTTCACCACCGCGCTCTTTGGTTTTTTTCTGCTCGGCCCGTTTCTGGCAACCGGTTTGTATAACGTTGCCAAGCAAACCGAGGCCGGGAAACCGGTCACGGCCTTGCGCACGATGCTGGCGTGGCAGTCCAACGTGCAGGGGATTGGCATTTATCTGCTGATCACCACCGTCATCCTGCTGATCTGGGGCCGGGCTTCGCTGATCACGTTTGCCATGTTCTTCTCGTCCGGGCTGCCGGAGCTGAAGGATTTTCTGGCGCAGATCATTTCGTTGGAGCATCTGGATTTTGTCATTACCTATTTGGTGGTTGGCGGCATCTTCGCCACCATCGTGTTTTCGATTTCGGTGGTGTCGGTACCGATGATGATGGACCGCGATGCCGAAACCTTTGCCGCCTGTTTCACCAGCCTGCGGGTACTGGCACGGAATCCGCTCACCATGCTGTTCTGGGCGTTGCTGATCGTGCTGCTGATCGGTTTTGGTTTTATCACCGGTTTTATCGGCCTGATTTTTACCGCACCCTGGGTCGGTTTGGCGACCTGGCATGCCTACCGGGCGACGGTGGGCGAATAAGCGCGGCAAATCGGCTGATACCCGCGCGGGGCAGGTTTGGCGCCGGGCATTTCCCTTCAGTGGCAACGACGGCGCAGGACGAACGCGCTAGAATAGTCGCCATTCCCGTTGCCCGATTCCGTCCGCATGGATACTTGCCCCGTCTGCTATAAAATCCGCCCGCTGTGTGTGTGCGAGCTGGTCCATCCGCAGGAAAACCAGCGCCATGTGCTGATCCTGCAGCACCCGCAAGAGCCGGACAAGGAGCTGGGCAGTGCCCGGCTGGCCAATCTCATTCTGAAAAAGTCGACGCTGAAAACGGCGCTTTCGGTTGCCAACCTGAAAAAAGCGGTTGGTTTTGATGCCAACCCGAGTGAGTGGATCGTGCTGTTCCTCGGCAGCAAGTACAAATTCCATGAGCTGGCCCGGCGCGAGGACGAATCCGATCTGTATGTGTTTGACCGCAAGGATGAGCTGGCCGACATTGAAGCAGAAGACATCAAGGGCATCATCGCCATCGACGGCACCTGGGCGCAGGCCAAGACCCTGTGGTGGCGCAATCCCTGGCTGCTCAAATGCAAGCGCGCCGTGCTGAATCCACGTGCGCTGTCGAAGTACGGCAATCTGCGCAAGGAGCCGCGCAAGGAGTGCCTGTCCACCATCGAGTCGATTGCCTACACGCTCGAGGTGCTTGGCGAAAAGCCGGAGATTTCGCAGGCTTTGCTTGATGGTTTTGATGGCTTGCTCGGCAAGTACAAGGCGTATCGAAAGGCGCAGCGTCAAGGACAGCGACAGGCGCAGAAAGCGGACCGCACATCCGACGAGACGTGATTGTTGCGGGAACGGCTTTGGCCGCGATAGGTTCTCCGTTGAATCATCGCGGCTAAAGCCGCTCCCACAAATTCGAGTCGGCACTGCGGCCCCTGCGGCTCCGTGCCTGCACAATCGCGGCCAGGGCCGCTGCTACGAAAATACGGTTTTTGTCGGAGGCAATATGGCAGATGCGCCGACCATACGCGCGGCCACGATGGATGATGCAGCGGCGGTTGCTTCGCTGCTCGCCGAACTTGGCTATCCGCAGGATGTCAGTGTGGCCGCGCACAGCCTGCAACTGGCGCTTGCCGATCCGCAGCAGGCGGTGTTTGTCGCCGAGCTTGCCGGCGAGGTTGTCGGACTCGCGGCCGTGACTCGTTTGTTTTATTTCCATTTGGGTCAACCGATCGCGCGCCTGTCGTCATTGGTGGTCAGTGAAACCCTGCGCAGCCAGCAACTGGGCAAGCAACTGCTGCGGGCGGCGGAACAGTGGGCGCAGGAACAGGGCTGTATGCAGCTGGAACTGACCTCCAGTGTCAAGCGCGAACGGGCGCATGCGTTCTATCAGCGCGCTGGCTATGTCGGGTCGGCGCTACGTTTTGTGCGACGGTTAACAGGGGACAATCGCTCGGTCAGCTAGGTTGGTTTGCATCCGGGGCGTAGTCGGATACGTATCAGCACGGCTGACAATCTGTGGAGGATGATGATGCGAATGCTTGGACTGGTTGTGATGCTTGGCCTGTTGTCGGCCTGTGCGGGCAAGCAGGTCGGCCGCGATGGCTGTGCGGCGCAGCTGGATGCTGCCTGGCGCGAACTGGATATTGCCAAGGCCGAAGGTTTCTCCGGCACCGTCAGCTATGGCAAAGCCGTGGGGCTGCTGTCGCTGGCAAAAACGCAGCAGACCGTAGAGGCCTATGCCGGCTGCATGGACAAGGCGAAACGCGCGCGTTTTTATATTGCCCAGTCGCGCAAGGGGCAGTAGGTTCTCGTCAACGCAAAGCGCAGTGATTGATTGGTACGGTTGGTATGCCGTTACCCTTCGACGGGCTCAGGGCGAACGGCATGTTTGAGGTGCGCTGCAAGGGCTCCGTTGCTGCTGATGCTGAATCAGTCAAAGCATCGAAGCATGGACAGGCTAGCGTGAAAGGAACTGCTGCGATACCCACTTCATCAGGAAAACAACAAAAAGGCGGACTTTAGTCCGCCTTTTTGTTGTTTGCGATTGCTGATACTACTTCTTCGACTTCGGATACTTGATGGTCATTTCCTGCAACAGATTGTCGGCGTGGTCGACTTCCTGCATGACCCACAACATGTAGCGGATATCGACATGAATGGCGCGGGTAATGGCCGGGTCGAAATACCAGTCCTTGGTGATCGACTCATAGGTCGAGTCGAAATTGAGACCAACCAACTCGCCGCGCGCATTCATCACGGCGGAACCGGAGTTGCCGCCGGTGGTGTCGGCGCTGCTCAGGAAGTTGACCGGCACCGTGTTCAGCACCGGATCACGGTACACGCCATAACGACCGGCTCTGATGGCCTCCTGCAGCGCGCGCGGGGCATTGAGCGGGTCTTCGCCGGTGTGCTTGGCAAGAATGCCGTCAACCGTGGTGAATGGGCCTTTGATGATGCCATCGGCAGGCGAATAGGCGCCGACTGTGCCGTAGGTTACGCGCAGGGTTGAGTTGGCATCCGGATAAACCGGCTTGCCTTGCGATTTCTTCCAGGCGATGACGGCCTGCATGTAGCGCGGAATGATGCGATCGAATTCGCCGTCCACTTCCTTGCGCTGCGCTTCCAGGGCAATCGCCGTCGGGTACAGCGCCACTGCCAGCTGAATCAGACCGTCCTTGCTCTGCTCAAATGCCGCAGGTGGCTGACCGAGCCAGGCCAGTCGCTTGCCTGTATCGGCCAGTTCGGTGCCGCGATACAGCGCAGTCAGCCGTTGATCCAGATCGCTGCCATGGGGCAACTCCAGATCAAAGCCGGGAATGCGATCTTCCAACGGTTGTACGTAGTAACGCTTCAGTGCCGCCTGCCAGCGGGTGAAGTCGACTTGCGCCACCAGCGATTGCTCCATCCGGGTAAGGCGGGCACGGATAAACGGAATGTCGCGTTCCTGAAAACCGGGCTCACGCTCGGCATTGGCTTTTTCGCTTTCCCGTGCCAGGCGGTACAGCGTCATCGCTGCTTTCAGCAGATCACTGTGGCTGGCTTTGGCAAAGGCAAATTCGTGCCGGGTGATGAGCTGATCGGCGGCGATCAGCTCATCGAGCTCGGTCAGAATCTGTTGCTGGCTCTCGGCATTTTTCTGCCTGCTGAGCCATTCGCGGAAGGCCAGATCCTGCTTGTCCTTGATCGCGGCAATATCCTTGCGGGCAAAACCGTCGAGCAGGCCCTGCAGTTTTTTCATCCGGTTGTTGATCGATTTGACGGTGTTGGCATAGCGCACCGGCCAGTCGGCATTGGTGGCGGTCGCAGCGGCGATCACGTCCAGATCGGCTTGGTATTCCTGTATCTGTGCCGGGTAATCGATATCGCGGGCAAAGCGGATTTCATTGGGCAGCTTGTAGCGGTTGGTGCGGCCGGGGTAACCGGCCAGCAGAATCGGATCGCCGTTCTGCAAGCCTTCGGCCGAGACGACCAGAAAATCCCTGGACTTGAACGGCACGTTTTCCGGCGACGGGTCGGCCGGTTTGCCGTCCTTGCCGACATAGGCGCGGACAAAGGCGAAATCGCCGGTGTGGCGCGGGAACTCGAAGTTGTCGATGTCGCCACCGTAATTGCCGATCATTTCGGCCGGCGCGTACACCAGACGGACGTCGCGAATCATCAGCTGACGGATGCGGTAGTACTCAAGGCCGCGGTGAAAACTCGGTACCGAGCAGCGATAGGCCGGGTCCTGTTCGCATTCGGCGATCAGCGCCTTGACCCGCATCTGGATCGCATCGTGCCGGGCTTTGCCGGTCAGGCTGGCATCCAGGCCGTTCAGCACCTTGTCGGTGACATTCTCCACCTTGTCGGTGACGTAGATGCGTTCATTCGGTCCGGCCGGCAATTCTTCGGCCATGGTTTTGGCGAGAAAGCCGGTGGCGAGCAGATTTTTCTCGGCGGTCGCGTTGCGCTGGATGGCGCTGTAGGCGCAGTGATGATTGGTGACGACCAGACCGTTTGGTGACACGAATGACGCCGAACAGCCACCAGCCGAGACAATCGCGCTCATCGGGTGCTTGGTGAGATCGCTGAGCTTTTCCGCCGGAATGGTGATGCCGATGCGTTTCAGCTCGCTTTTCAGTTCCAGCAGCTGGTGCGGTTGCCACTGGCCTTCATCGGCATCAGCAAGCGTCACGCTGCCGAGGAGCAGACCGGTTGTCAGCAAAACCTTCTTGTACATACATCATCCCCAAAACGTTCTGGTTGTGTGTCTTCTGTCTTGACTGGTGTTACGGGATTGTCGCTGGTCGGCAATCACCCTCAGTTCTTTTCCTTGAGTTTCAGCTTGGTCTTGTCGGTCAGCGGTTTCGCCAGGTTCGGCACCGGCTTGCCGGTTTGCTGGCCGGGCGGGACTTCCACTTTTGCCGGTTCGACATAGCCTGCCGGTGCCACGCCGCAGATACCACTGCCGTTTGGCTGCGGAATGCACACGGTGCCATTAATGCAGCTGGCGATACGATGCGGCGTACTCAACACCATCACGTCACGCCCGGAGCAGATCTGCGCGGCCTGGGTACCGCCAAGTGCATTGACACCGCTGGTGCTGTCGTCACAGTCTTCGTCGTGATTGTGCTTGTCCCAGACTTCGACATTGCCCGGGTAACGGTTCGCGTCGTTGTCATCACAGTCATCGCCGCCGCAGTACATGGCGCGGGCGCCATCACCGTCGCGATCGGGGCAGGCGGTTTCGGCAACGCAGCGGTCGGTTTCTTCATTGCAGAACTGGCCGGCCCGGCAGACCGGATTGCGGTCGGCAACGCAGCCGCGGGCGTCGGCGCCGCTGGTGCCCGGCTGGCAACGCTCGACGCCATTGCAGAAGCTGCGGTCATCGCATTGGCTGTCGCGGGTGCAAATTTCTGCTGCGAACAGCGCTGGCGTAAACAACCATGCGACCGAAGCACCTGCCGCCAGCAGGCTGAAGCCCAGGGTGAATGCTTTCAATGCCAAGAGACGTGATTTTGCCGCCATGGCTGGCGCTCCTTGTCAGAGCCGCCAGCACAGCATCAGCGGCAATTGGGCTGATGGTTGTCGTGACTTAACGCTTGAGATACTGCAGCTTGTTTGGTACGCCATTCCATTTCTCGGCGTCCGGCAGGGCGTCTTTTTTCTTGTTGATGTTTGGCCAGTTCTTCGCCAGCTCGGCGTTGATCTGAATGTATTGCTTTTGATCGTCCGGCAATTCGTTTTCTTCAAAGATGGCGTTGACCGGGCACTCCGGTTCGCACAGGCCGCAGTCGATGCACTCGTCCGGGTTGATGACGAGGAAATTCTCGCCTTCGTAGAAGCAATCGACCGGACAGACTTCGACGCAGTCAGTGTGCTTGCACAGGACGCAGTTGTCGGCAACAACAAAGGCCATGATGGGCTCCCGATTTCGAGTTGGCCAGGCCGGATAAGGGCGGCCGGTTCAATCTTTTGTCATACCGGCGAGCCGGTATCCATCTTGTTATTGAAAATGGTCCCCGGCTTTCGCCGGGGTGACAAGCAGGTTTTCAATTATCCGCTTTTCAGCGGCGTAGCGATTTCAATTGGTATAGCACGTCCAGCGCGTCGCGCGGACTGATGCGATCAATATCCAGGGCATCGAGCAGGGCATGGGCCGGGTCGATCGCGGGTCTGGTTTCCGGTGAAGCCGATTCGCTGGCCGCGCTGTGCGCGGCGACCGGCGTGGCCGATTCCAGCTGGCCCAGATGGGCGCGGGCGCGGGCGACAACCGCCAGCGGCAGACCGGCCAGTTGCGCGACATGAATGCCGTAACTGCGGTTGGCCGGGCCGTCCTCGATGGCGTGCAAGAATACCACCGAATCGCCGTGCTCGGTCGCGCTGACATGCAGGTTGACCATGCCCGCATGCTGTTCCGGCAAGCGGGTCAGCTCGAAATAATGGGTCGCAAACAGCGTCAAAGCCCCGATGTTCAGATGGATATGCTCGAGGCAGGCCCAGGCCAGCGCGAGGCCGTCATAGGTGCTGGTGCCGCGGCCGATCTCATCGAGCAGCACCAGGCTGCGGGCACTGGCGTGATGCAGGATGTTGGCGGTTTCGTTCATCTCGACCATGAAGGTCGAGGCGCCGCCAGCGACATCGTCACTGGCGCCGATGCGAGTGAAAATGCGATCGACCAGACCGATTTCGGCGCTGTCGGCCGGCACGAAGCTGCCGACATGGGCGAGCAGCGTGATGAGCGCGGTTTGCCGCATGTAGGTCGATTTGCCGCCCATGTTCGGGCCGGTGATGATCTGGCTGCGGCGCTCTTCCGTCAGTTCGGTGTCATTGGCAACGAACGGTTCGTTGATGAACTGTTCGACCACCGGGTGGCGGCCGCCGCGGATCACGATGCCGGGCGCATCGCGCAACACCGGCCGCCGGTAATTTAGCGTGCCGGCCCGTTCGGCCAGCGACTGCAGCACATCGAGCGTGGCAAGCGCATCGCTGCAGGCCTGCAGCGCCGGCAGATCGGTGCGCAGCGTGGCGAGCAGCTGTTCGTACAGTTCTTTCTCGCGCAGCAACGCCCGCTCGCTGCCGCGCAGCACCCGCTCTTCCTGCGCTGATAGGGCTTCGGTGATGAAACGCTCGGCGTTTTTCAGGGTCTGCCGGCGGCGGTAATGGGCCGGCGCCAGATGGGCCTGGCCACGCGAGATTTCCAGATAGAAACCGTGCACGCGATTGAAGCCGGCTTTGAGTGTGCCGATGCCGGTGGCGGCGCGCTCTTCGGCTTCGATGCGTTCGAGAAAGCCATCGACGCCTTCGGACAGCTCGCGCAGTGCATCGAGTTCCTGGTCGTAACCGACTGCGATGACGCCGCCGTCGCGCACGAGGCCGGACGGTTGCTCGGCAATGGCGCGGCTGAGCAGCGCTTCGACATCGGGAAATGCGCGCAGTCCGCTGGTCAGTTGCCGCAGGCTTTGGCTCGGTACGGCGTGCAACAGCGCGAGCAGATCGGGCAGCGCGCGGGTGGCTTCGCGCACCCGGACCAGATCACGCGGGCGGGCCGAACCAAGCGCAATGCGCGCCAGCACCCGCTCCAGATCGCCGACTGATTTCAGTGCCTGCCGCAGCGCATCGAGCCCGTTCGAGTCGAGCAACGCTTCGACCGCGTCGAGCCGTTGCTCGATGGCGCGGCGCTGGCACAGCGGCCGGTGCAGCCAGCGCCGCAGCAGCCGGGTGCCCATCGCAGTGACGGTGCGATCGAGCACCTGCAGCAAGGTGTGGCTGTCGTCGCCGCGGATGGTTTCGGACAGCTCGAGATTGCGCCGGGTGGCCGGGTCGAGCTGGAGCGCGTCATCGCCACGCTCCAGGGTCGGCGGCCGCAGGTGCGGCAGCGCGGTTTTCTGGGTTTCTTTGGCGTACTGCAGCAACGCGCCGGCGGCGCCGAGCCCGGCACTGAGCGGGCTCAGGCCAAAGCCGTCGAGATTGCGGACGTTGTAATGGCGCTGCAGGGCATCGCGGGCCGAGACCGGATCGAACTGCCAGGCCGGGCAGAGCCGGCGGGCGCCGAGTGCCGGCAGGGGCAGCTCGTACAGGGTTTCGTCGAGCAGCACTTCGGCCGGCTGCAGCCGGTGCAGTTCTGCGCAAAGTTCGGGCAGCGAGCGCGGCTCGCTTAATGCAAAACGGCCACTTGCCAACTCGAGGCTGGCGACGCCAAAGTGCGTACCACCGTCCCGGTGGTCAGACCTTTGCGTGATCGCTAGAATCAGGTTGTCGCGACGCTCATCCAGCAACTCCTCGTCGGACAGCGTGCCGGGGGTGACAATACGGACCACGCCGCGTTCGACCGGGCCCTTGCTGAGCGCCGGGTCGCCGAGCTGCTCGCAGATGGCGACCGTGAAACCCTGTTTCACGAGCTTGGCGAGGTAAGGCTCCATGGCGTGCCAGGGCACGCCGGCCATCGGGATCGGGTCGCCGTTGGAGGCGCCGCGCTTGGTCAGCGTGATGTCCAGCGCCTGCGCGGCGGTGGCGGCGTCGTCGTAGAAGAGTTCGTAGAAGTCGCCCATCCGGTAGAACAGCAAATGCTGGGGATGGGCCGCCTTGATGCGCAGATACTGCTGCATCATCGGCGTGTGGCCGGACAGATCCGGCATCGGGGGGAGTGTGGTCGTCGTCATCGCCGGCATTCTACTGGCAGAGCCGGCCCAACCCAATACGAATCACCGCGTCGTCTCCTTGGTGAGGCGGTGCAAGGACAGCCATCGTGCAAACGCGTGACGCCAATCGGGATGCGAACCGGGACATTGCTCAACAAGTGGCCAATCTGGCGCAGCTGCTGACCAGCAATGGCATGTGGCTGGCGACTGCCGAATCCTGCACCGGTGGCCTGATTGCAGCGGCGTGCACCGCGTTGCCGGGCAGCTCGCGCTGGTTTGATCGCGGTTTCGTCACCTACAGCAATGACGCCAAGCAGCAGTTGCTCGGTGTCTCGGCCGACACGCTCAATACCTTCGGCGCGGTCAGCAGCGAAACCGTGATGGCGATGGCCTTCGGCGCGCTGGCGCGCAGCAAGGCCGATATCGCGATCAGTGTCAGCGGCATCGCCGGGCCCGATGGCGGCACCGATGCCAAGCCGGTCGGCACGGTCTGGTTTGGGCTGGCGCGCAAAGGCGTGGCGGTGGAAGCCCGGCTGCAACGTTTCGACGGTGAGCGTGCGGCGGTGCGCGAACAGGCGCTCGAATATGCACTGCAATGGCTGCTCGACAGCCTGCGTTGACCGCTTATTTTCATAAACAAGTCATTTTCACAAACACCCCATTCACAAAAAAATCAGCAAATACTCTGGAGACTTTCATGACCTACCAAGCCCCGATCCGCGATTACCGTTTCCTGCTGCTCGAATGGCTCAAGTTGCCGGAGCGCTGGCAGCAACTCGGTGGCCATGCCGAACTGGACAGCGGCTTGATCGATGCCGTGCTGGAAGAGGCCGGCAAGTTTTGCGGCGGCGTGCTGGCGCCGCTGAATCGCAGTGGCGATGAAGAAGGTTGCAGCATCAGCAATGGCGTGGTCAAAACGCCAAAAGGCTTTCCGGAAGCGTGGAAGCAGTTTGCCGAAAGCGGCTGGCAGTCGCTCTGCGGCGATCCGCAGTACGGCGGTCAGGGCCTGCCGCGCACGCTGCATGTCGCCATTGAAGAAATGATCTACGGCGCCAACACCTCGTTCTGCCTGTATTCGTCGCTGACCAACGGCGCCACCGAGTGCATCGCGGCGCACGGCGATGAAGCGATGAAGGCGCGATACCTGCCGAAGCTGCTGAGCGGCGAATGGGCCGGCGCGATGTGCCTGACCGAGCCGCATGCCGGCACCGATCTGGGCCTGCTGAAAACCAAAGCGACACCGAATGCCGACGGCAGCTACAGCATCAGCGGCACCAAGATTTTCATCACCGGCGGTGAGCACGATCTGACCGACAACATCGTCCATCTGGTGCTGGCACGCCTGCCGGATGCGCCGGCCGGCACCAAGGGCATTTCGCTGTTTCTGGTGTCGAAATTTGACGTCAATGCCGACGGCTCGCTCGGCGCCCGCAACGCGTTCAGCTGCGGCTCGATCGAACACAAGATGGGCATCAAGGCATCGAGCACCTGCGTGATGAATTTTGACGGTGCCAAGGGCTACCTCATCGGCAAGCCGAATGAAGGCTTGAAGTGCATGTTCACGATGATGAACGTCGAGCGCTTGTCGATTGCCGTGCAAGGTGTTGGCCTGGGCGAGCTCGCCTGGCAGATCGCGGCGCGTTATGCCAGCGAGCGCAAGCAGAGCCGGGCGCCGGGTTCGAAAGAAATTGCCGACCCGATCATCGTCCACCCGGATGTGCAGCGCATGCTGCTGACCATGCGGGCCTACACCGAAGGCGGTCGCGCGCTGGCGCTGTGGATGGGCAGCCTGCTCGATGAAGCGCACACCGGCAAAGACGCGGCGGTCAAAGCCAAGGCCGAAGCGCTGCTGGCCTTCCTGACCCCGGTCGCGAAAGCATTTTTCACCGATATCGGTTTCGAAGTCTGCAATCATGGCGTGCAGGTGCTCGGCGGTCACGGTTATGTGCGCGAATGGGGTGTCGAACAGACCGTTCGTGACGCTCGCATCGCCCAGATCTATGAAGGCACCAACGGCGTGCAGGCGATGGATCTGGTCGGCCGCAAACTGATCGCCAACAAAGGTGAAACCGCCGAGGAGCTGCTGCTGGCGATTCGCCGTTACGCCGAGAAACTGAAAGATGCCGACTGGAAAGCCTCGCTGACCCAAGCCGCCAGCGATTTCGAACTCGCGCTCGATGCGATTCTGGAAAACGCCGAGGACGGCGGCCGCCATGCCGGTGCCAATGCCGTGCATTTCCTGCACCTGACCGGTCACCTGGTTTACGGCTGGCTCTGGTGCCAGCTGGCGCAGATCGCGGCGTCGGCGGAAGACAGCGAGAGCTATTACCAGCACAAGCTGCTGACCGCGGATTTCTTCCGTCGCCAGCTGATGCCGCGCACCGCCAGCCTGCGGACGCTGATCGTGGGGTCGGCACACGATTGGCCGCAGCCGGAGGCGAGCTACTTCGCGGTGTGAAGCAGCCAACGCCTGTCTTCGCCGGCACAACAAAAAAAGCGCAATCGCAGGATTGCGCTTTTTTTCTGCTTATCGGCAACGCTCTGTTTCCGTACACGCCACGGTCACACTGCCTGCCATCCGATACACTGATGACATGATGCGGATTGTTACCGAGGCGCCATGTACAACCGTTTGCAACAAGAACGTGATTCACTTTCCAACGTGTTGGAAGCTGTGAGCCAACACGCGTTGGCCCATTTGCAACAGTTGACCAACCATCCGGCGGCGCAGGCACCGACCGCGCTGCCGCCGCAGCCGTTACCGGCAGCGGGTATCGGCTTTTCCGCCGCCTTGCAGCACTTCAGCGAGCGTTGGCAGCCGCAACTCAGTGGCAGTGCCGGGCCGCGCTATCTGGGCTTCATCACCGGTGGTGCCACGCCGGCAGCGCTTGCCGGTGATTGGCTGACCAGCGCGCTGGATCAGAATCCGATGAACAGCCTGGATGGCGCCGGCCAGTTGCTTGAACGCGAAGCGCTGGCCTGGCTGCGTGAATTGTTTGAGTTGCCGGCCGAGTTTGCGGGCAGTTTTGTCTCGGGCGCGACCGTTTCCAACATGGTGGGGCTGGCGATTGCGCGGGAATGGTGTGGTGAACAGCGCGGCGTCAGCGTGGCCAATGATGGCCTGGCAGCGTTGGGTGCCATCGATATCTTGTCGGGGGCAGCGCACTCCAGCCTGTACAAGGCGGCGGCGATGCTCGGTATCGGCCGCAAGGCGATCCACTCGGTCGCGTTGTTGCCGGAGCGGGAAGCGGTTGACGTTGTCGCACTGGAGCAGGCGCTGAAGCAGGCGTTGGCAGCGCGGCCCGGCCAGCCGGTGATCGTGGTGGCCAATGCCGGCACCGTGAACAGCGTCGATTTTGATGATCTGGTGGCCATCGCTGCGCTGCGTGATCGGTACCCGTTCTGGCTGCACGTTGACGCGGCATTCGGCGCATTCGCCCGTTTGCTGCCGGCCCACGCCGACAAGGTGCGCGGACTCGAACTGGCCGATTCGATCTGCATCGATTTGCACAAATGGCTCAATGTGCCCTATGACAGCGCTGTGCAGTTCAGCCGGCGGCAGGATTTGCAGGTCCGCGTGTTCCAGAATGCGTCGGTCTATCTGGGCATGCCGACCGGCGATCCGGATTTTGTCCATCTGACGCCGGAAAACTCGCGTCGCTTTCGCGCTTTGCCGGCGTGGTTCAGCCTGCTGGCTTATGGTCGCGCCGGTCACGCCGATATCGTGGCGCGCAATGTTGCGCTGGCAGAGGCGTTGACCAGCCGCTTGGCGAATGAACCGCGTTTGCGGCTGCTGGCACCAACACGACTCAATGTGGTCTGCTTCAGCCTGGCCGACAATCCGACCGCGGAGCGCATTCAGGCGCTGGTCCGCAACCTGCGCGATGACGGCGAAGTGTTTCTGACAGCAACGGTGTATCAGGGCACATGGGGCGTTCGCGCCGCATTCAGCAACTGGCGTACCGAACCGGCCGATATCGACCGCATTGTCATCGCGCTCGGTCAGGCCTTGGACCGAATTCACTGAGCCGGCAATGGTCAAGGCCGGGGCAGTTGGCTAGAATGCCGGGCCCGCGTCCCGGTAGCTCAGCTGGATAGAGCATCCCCCTCCTAAGGGGAAGGTCGGACGTTCGAATCGTCTCCGGGACGCCAATTCCTTTCACGTGCCTGTTTTCCTGGCCAAGATTTGATCAGCCGTCAAACCGTCCGCTGTTTGTCTGTGCCATGCTTTGCTGCAAAAGCGCGGGCAGGGCGGCGTCAATCGTGGCGGCAGGTGTTGCGGCAAGTGTGGCAGGGGACGGGCAGCCGGTGCTGCGCATGCACGGCGTGCACAAGGTCTATCAGGCCGGCGAGGTCGAGGTGGTCGCGCTGCGCGACATTGATCTCGAATGCCGGGCTGGCGAATTCATTGTCATTCTCGGCGCATCCGGCAGCGGCAAATCGACGCTGCTGCATTTGCTCGGCGGGCTCGATACGCCGACCGCCGGCAGCATCTTCTATCTCGATCACAACCTGACGGCGGCAACCGAGGCCGAGCTGACCCGGTTCCGGCGCGAGCATGTCGGTTTTGTCTTTCAGTTCTACAACCTCGTGCCGAGTCTGACCGCGCTGGAAAATGTCGCGCTGGTCACCGATGTTGCGCCATCGCCGCTGGATGCCAAAGAGTCGCTGCGACGGGTGGGTCTTGCTGATCGCATCCAGCATTTTCCGGCGCAGCTATCGGGCGGTGAGCAGCAGCGGGTGGCAATTGCCCGCGCCATTGCCAAGCGCCCGGATGTGTTGCTGTGCGACGAACCAACTGGCGCCCTCGATTACGCCACCGGCAAGACGGTGCTGCAGGTACTGGCTGACATCAACCGGGAACTGAATACCCTGACCATCGTCATTACCCACAACGTCGCGGTGGCGGCGATGGCGGATCGCGTGATACGGCTGAGCAGCGGTCGCATTGTCTCGGACACCCGCAATGAGCGGCGCGCCGGCGTCGAGGAGTTGGCGTGGTGAACGCGCGAGCGGTTGCGCGGCGGGCCAAGCAAGGGCTCGCGCTGCCATGACGTCGCTGCAGCGGATGCGTTGGCGCGATCTGTGGTGGCTGCGCGGGCAAGTGTTCGCCACCGCGCTGGTGATCGCCTGTGGCATCGCGTCGTTCGTTGCCACTTATGGGACGTGGCAAGCGCTGGCCCAAACCCAGGCTGACTATTACCGGCAGTATCGTTTCGCCGACATTTTCGCGCCGGTGAAACGGGCGCCGCTAACCTTGCTGACCAAGCTCGAACAAATGCCCAGTGTCGCGCAGGTGGCGCTACGGGTCAACGCCGAAATCCTGCTCGACGATGCGAATCGGGACGTGCTGACCAGCGCGCGACTGGTGTCGCTGCCGGCACAGCAACCCGCGCTCAATGGCCTGTATCTGCGCAGCGGCCGCTGGCCGGAGGCTAGCGCGAGCAACGAAGTTCTGATCAGCGAGACGTTTGCCAAGGCCAATGCCTGGCAACCGGGCGCCAGCATCGCCGTGATCATGAATGGCCGGCGTGAACAATTGCAGGTTGTCGGTATCGCGTTGGCGCCGGAATTCATTTACGAGGTTGGCACCGGGGCCTTGTTGCCTGATGCCAAACGTTTTGGCGTGATGTGGATGGCGTACGAGCGGCTGGCGCCGGCGGTCGGTATGCAGGGCGCCTTCAACGAAGCCTTGTTCCGCTTGCAACGGGGCGCCAATGCGGCGGATGTGATTGCCCGTCTGGACGCGGTGCTGGCCGATTATGGCGGCATCGGTGCCTACGGGCGTGACGATCATCCCTCGCATCAGTTCATTCGCGATGAGATCAGCCAGAACCGGATTCACACGACCTTTGTCCCGGCCATTTTTCTGTCAGTGGCCGCCTTCCTGTTGCACGTGACGCTGTCACGTTTGATCAGCCTGCAGCGGGGCGAGATTGGTTTGTTGAAGGCCTTCGGTTATTCCGCGGGCCAGATCGGCCGTCATTATGTGCTGCTGGCGCTGACCATGGCGCTGCTCGGTACGGTGCCCGGCATTGCCATTGGTGCCTGGCTCGGCGAGGCACTGACGGTGATCTACAACGATTATTATCATTTTCCGTCATTGCGCTATGTCCTGCATCCGTTCAATGTCCTGCTGGCGTTGGTCATTGCCGCCAGCGCGGCGGTATTTGGCGCCTTGTTGCCGGTGCGCCGTGCGATCGCTTTGGCGCCGGCCGAAGCGATGCAGCCAGAGCCGCCGCCGCGTTTTCATGCCGGCGCCTGGGAACGCGTCGTGAGCTTGCTGTCACGTATACCGATCTGGCGGATGACAGTGCGGCAGTTGCTGCGGCGGCGGGTACGGGCCCTGTTCTCTTTGCTGGCGGCCAGTACGGCAATGGCGATTCTGGTGCTCGGCGGTTTTGGTTTCGATACGCTGGACAAGGTGATGCGCGAACAGTTTGATGAAATCAATCGTGAGCAGGTCACCGTGCAGCTGCGTGAGGCACGCGGTGACAACGCCTTGTCGGCGTTTTACCGGTTGCCCGGGGTGTTGCAGGCAGAAGCGTTTCGGCAGATCCCGGTACGCGTACAACATGGCCATCGCAGCAAGCGACTGGCCATTACCGCGATGCCTGTCACAGCGGATTTGCGCGTCTGGCGCGACGACAACGACAAACCGCTGCCGATTCCGGCAACCGGCATCAGTCTGAGCCAGACGTTGGCTGAGCAGTTGGCGGTCAGGCATGGAGACACCGTTATGGTGACGGTGCTCGAAGGGCAGCGCCGGCAGCGTGAGTTGCAGGTGCAGCAGATCACCGAACAGTGGCTCGGGCTCGGTGCCTATGTCAGCCCGGAAACCGGTCAGCTGCTGCTCGGTGACGGCGGTACCGTCAGTGGTGCCTGGTTGCGCATGGATGAGCAGGCGTGGCCTGCATTTTCCACGTTGTTGCGGGAAACGCCGTGGCTTGCCGCCACGGTGCGCAAGGCCGATATCAAGGCCAGCATGGATGCGATGCTGGAGCGCAGCGTGGAAGTGGCGACCTTGATCAATATCCTGTTTGCCGGTGCCATTGCTTTCGGAGTGATTTACAACAATCTGCGCATTGCGCTGTCCGAACGCGGTCGCGAACTCGCGTCGCTGCGGGTGCTGGGTTTTACCCGACAGGAAGTGCTGCAAATTCTGTTGGCCGAGCAGGCGGTGATCCTGTTGCTGGCGCTGCCGCTCGGTGCTGCCATGGGTTACGGCCTGTGTGCGTGGCTCAGCGAGCGTCTGGTCACCGACGCTTATCGATTGCCGTTGGTGGTCAACGTCGATACCTATGGCAACGCCGCCATGGTGTTGCTGGTCGCGGCGGCGTTGTCGGCGATGGTGGTCGCCAAGCGGCTGGCAAAAATGAATGTGGTCGATGTGCTGAAAACGAGGGAATGACATGCGTCTGCAAGGCAAACCGTTGCTGCTCGGCATCGCGGTGATAGTGCTGCTGGTTATCGTCTGGCGGATCAGTCGAACCGCGCCGATCGCCGTGGATGTGGTGACGCTCGCCGAGGCACCGATGCGGGTGACGGTGGAAGAGGAAGGGGAAGTCCATGCCCACGATCGGTACATGGTCACCGCGCCGATCACCGGTCGGCTGCTGCGCATCGGTTTGCACGAAGGCGACAAGGTCAAAGCCGGCGAGGTGGTCGCGAGTCTGATGCCGCTGCCGGTATCGAGCTGGCAGAAACAGGAACTGGAAGCGCGGCTGACCGCGGCGATCGCCCGGCAACGCGAGGCGCGTGCCGATGTCACGCGCACGCAGCTGTTGCAGGAGCAAGCCGAACGCGAGCGCGCTCGCAGCGAGCAGCTGCTGGGCCAGAAACTGATCTCGCAGCAGGTGGCTGACGATGCGGTGGCGCAGGCGCGAGCCGCGGCCGAGGTTTCGCGGGCGGCGCGTCAGCGCGTGGTAGTGGCGGAGGCTGAGGTCGCCGCGACCCGGGCCTCGCTGGCAGCCATCGATGTCAGCGGTAACGTCGAACCGGTCAAGCTGAGTGCGCCGGTCGATGGCCAGGTGCTGAATGTGATCGAGCAGAACGAACGGGTGCTGAGCAGCGGTGCGCCGATCATGTTGCTCGGCGATCCTAGCCGGCTGGAGGCGCGCATCGAGCTGCTGTCGACCGATGCTGTCAACGTCAGCCCGGGCATGGCGGTAGAGCTGTTTGGCTGGGGCGGTGCGCAAACCCTGACCGGTCGCGTGCGCACGGTGGAGCCGGCCGCTTTCACCAAGATTTCGAGTCTGGGTGTTGAAGAGCAGCGGGTGCGGGTAATTGCCGATATCGATGCGCCGCCACCGACGCTCGGTGATGGCTACCACGTCGAGGCCCGCATTCTGGTCTGGCAGTCGGAATCGGTGTTGCCGGTCCCGGTTGGCGCCCTGTTCCGGAACGGCGATGGCTGGGCGGTGTTCCGCGTCGACGGCGATGTCGCGGTGCTGACGCCGGTCGAGCTCGGTCAACGCAATCGGGAACAGGTGCAAGCATTGGCGGGCTTGTCACCCGGCCAAACGGTGGTGGTGTATCCGCCGTCGGATCTGCAGGATGGCGGTCGTATCCGTGCCCGGCCGGCTGGCTAAGCGGGGCGCGGCCGGCTGGTCGAGCCGGGCGTCGGTAGCCCGCCGCGGTGCGGCTGTGCCATCATGTCGCCATCCTGTTTGCCGGCCGTTCTGTTGACCATGCACGTCACGTTTCCTTCAGCCAACAATTTTCAGTTGTCACGCGGCATTTTCATCGCTGCCTGGAAAGTCTGGTTCAAGCGTTTTCATCCGCAGCCCGAGAGCTGGCGCGAAGGCCGCATTCCACGCCATGACAGCGACGGCAAGTTGTGCGAGATTCTGGCGCGCGGCCGCCGTTTCAGTGTCGATGTCATTGCCCGTTTGATGGTGCCGTGGCCGTTTCGCAATACCGTGCAGGCCAGTGACGATTTCATCCGGCTCAATCCGGCTTTGTTGCGTTCCTGCAGTTATGTCGAGGAGAGCACCGGCAACAGCGTGCCGGGCGCGCGCTTGACCGATCAGGCGCTCGACTATTGGGACTCGCTGTCATTCGTTGCCCAGGAGATGTATCTCGTTTACGCCGAGGCCCGGGTGCAGGCGGATATCGAAACCTCCAGCGATGATCCGGTCGTGATCGACGATGCCGCCACCTGCGTGATCGGTGAAAGCATCTACCCGCCGGTGATGCCCAACGCCGACGCCGCGGACGATGAATTTGTCAAGGCGCTGGTGCGCTGGATCGATGAAGAACCCTACCAGCCGATGTATCAACGGCAACCGGTCGGCGAGCCGGTCAGCGGCTGGCATGACCGGCTGCTGAAATTTTTCTGGCCGAAGCCGCGCATCAATTACAGCGCGTACGGGTTCCTGACCAACTCGCTGTTGTATCGCGCCCGGCTGCTCGCCAAAACCGTTGAGGACAACAATGCCTGGACGGTGGAGGAGCAGTTTCTCGCGGTCAAGATCGCCAACGAGATCTTCAACCTGTTTGGCGTGCCGCAACGGGAAGTGACGACCGAAAACGTGCGCAAGGTGGTGCAGGCGGCGTTGAGCGCCGATGCCAGCGCCAACGCCAAGATGAATTCCGGCTGGACCTGGCTTGCCGCTTTTACCACTGCCCATCGCGAACAGAGCGGCGGCTTGCCGCTGATCGGATTCAACAGCCGGGTGGCGGCGTCCTTGGTATCCCGCCTGGACTTTCTGCTCGCGGAAACCGGCCACGCCGCAGTCGGCAAGCGCTTTGCCGGACTCGGCACCATTCCGGGATATGGCGGCACCCGGCCGCGGCCGCTGAGCCTGCAATGGCCCGATGCCTATCGCAGCTGGTCGGCACAGATTGCTGTCAGCAAGTTGGTGGTGCAAATCCGTGACCTGCTGAACACCGAACGCAAACCGGACGGCAGCCTGCGCTATCAACCGATGCCATTGCCGGACGGTGGCCATGGTCCGTGGACGGTGCTCGGCGTTTGCTACGTGCTGATGGGCGACGGCTACTGAGCCGTCGCACGACAGCGTAGCGCCTTGCAAGACGGCGGCATTGTCGAAAAACTACTGGGCTGTCGAAAGGCTACTGGGTTGTCGAAAGACTACTGGGTTGTCGAAAGCCTATGGCGTTTTCGGCTGGTGTTCGCGGTAAAACTGCTGCCGTAACAGCGCCAGTTCCCCAGACGCCGCCATCGCTTTCAATTCGCTGTCGATGAGGTTCTTCAGCGCCAGGCTGTCACGATGATTGCGTGAGATCAGCATCAGGATCTGGCCATGCGGTACGTCAGTGATTTCGGCGCTGGCAAATTCGCCGCTGCCGAGCACGTCCTGACCGATCAGCGACAAGGCTTCGATGGTCTGGAAGTTATACGGGAACACGTCGCAACGACCCGCGCGCAACAACTGAAACGCTGCGGCGAAATTTTCCGGGCCGGTGTCGATCTGCTCCGGCTTCAAATCAAACATCGCGAAGTTGTGACCGGCGATGCCGCAGACACGCCATTTGGCCAGGTCTGCTTTTTGGCTGACCGGTGCGGCATCTGGAAACCGCTGCCGCACATAGAAGGCGTGGAAGCTGACGTAGTCATAGGGCTCGGTCAGCCGATAGCGTTTTGCCCGTTCGGCGTTGTAGCTGCCGCTCACCAGCAGCTGGAAGCGCTGGCCATGTTCGACTTCACGCAGGCAGCGTTTGATCGGCAACAACTCCAGCTCCAGCCGCCAGCCGTGCTTGGCGAAAATGTGCCGGAGCAAGTTGTAACCGAGACCGTGCACTTCGAGCTGGCCGTCGGCATTCGGCCGTTGCCAGCGGAACGGCGGGTAATCCTGATCGTTATCGCATGCGCGTACCAGGCGTGGTTCGGCCCAAACCGCGCTCGCACCCATCAGCAACAACAATCCCAGCCAGATTCGCATCGGATACCCCTGCCTCAGATTCAGTGTAGGACAGGCAGCCGCAGCGCGCCGGTGTCGGCATTTGCTAGAATGCGCGCCCTTGCCCGCCCGGATACCGGGCTTTCCTGCCGGTGGCTGTGCTGCCGGGACCTGCCATGACAGGAACTGCCATGACAATAGACCAGCTGATTGCCAGCATGACGCCCGAAATTCGGGAAAAACTGACCCGCGCCGTCGAGCTGGGCAAGTGGCCGGACGGTGTCCGGCTCAGCGACGAGCAGCGGACCCTGATCTTGGAAGCGTTGATGATGTGGCAGGCACGCTACAACCCTGACAATGCCGAGGCTTACACCATCGATCAGAACGGTGAGATGCGCTTCCTCTGCGACAGCGAAAAAGAGCGGCTGGACGCGGCGCACGCCACGTTCAAAATCACCCTGCAGTAGCGCGGCATCTGCCAGTTGCGCTGAGTCGGAAAGTCGTCGCCGGTGAGTGCTGCAGGCCGAGAAATGGCGATGATGGCGTCGGTGTAACGCGTTCAGGGCGAATAGCTGCCCGGCGCCAGCGTCATCACGCCGTGCTGGTCGCGGCGCGAGTTACCGCGCTGCCAGTCGCTGACCGAAAAGTAAAACACACTGTCGCGGCCAATCTTGGCGACCTGCTGCTGGCCAATCAAACTGGCGCCCGCCAGATCAAAACGGCTGTCATCCGCGTCGATGGCGGTGCTGCCTTGGATGGTGACCGCGGTGCCGGTCAGCATCGATTGTTTGGCCACCACCGCCGTTTCTTTTGACACGATCTCGACCTGCGTCAGTTCGGCCGATGACTGCTGCATCACGAGCTGGCCGATGCTGGCGTCTTCAATCCGGATACCGTGGCAATTGCTCAACTGCAAGGTGCGAATCGTGCCGGTAAAGCGCGCGCCGGTCTGGTTCTGGCAGGACTGATCGCTGGCTCCGTCGGTATTGCGTTGCAGCGCCGTTTTCAGTGCGTTGCGGTTGCCGTGGCTGGGCATCTGCAGCACATCGGCCAGCAAGCGGTGAAATTCGCCCGGCGTTTCCAGCATTGGCACATGGCGGGCGCCCGGCACCAGATACAGCCGTGCATTCGGCATGCGATTGGCGAGCAGGCGACCGGTTCGCACCGGTGTCACCTGATCTTCACTACCCCAGAGAATGAAGGTAGCCGTGTGCGTATTGCGAATGGCCGCGCTGAAGTCGGTTTCGACCAGTCCTATTGCCGCATCCAACATCACTTGATCGCGCAGCAATAACGAGCGTATTGCCGGGTTGGCCCGCAGGAATCCGGTCAAATCAAACAGTTGATCGGGCCAGTTCAGGACATTGCGTTTGACCGTGTCGATGTGCCGGTTCACCTGGCTGAGCACGCGATCCAGTGGCGGCAGGCCGACCTGTTGCGGCAGTGGCCATTGCGCAATGTGATTGGCAAAGACCTGTTTTTGCAGCACGCCCGCGATATCAACCAGGATCAGTCGCTCGACCTGCGCCGGGTGGCGATGCGCGTAATCCAGCGCGATGGCGGCACCGAGTGAATGGCCCATGACAATGGCGGGCCCTACCGCATAGTGATCGAGTGTTTGCTGCAGCAGTTCGGCCAGGCTGGCAAAGACGTAACCTTGCGGCAGCATCGGTGAACCGCCGAAGCCCGGCAAATCAATCGCCAGCACGTGATAGCGCTGGGCCAGCACCGGAATGGTTTCGCGCCAGTCGTGATGACCATTGGTGCCGAGGCCGTGTATCAGCAGAATGGTCTGTTCGTGTTGCTGACCGGCTTGCGCCGTCAGCAGGGCCTGACCACCCGGGCTGGTGAAGCATTGATACTGCAGGTTCGGCAGGGTTTGCAGCCCGCGTTGGGTGCTGCTGAGTGGCTGGCTTTTGCCAGCTTTGCCAACACCACACTGAAACGTCGGTGGCGCAGCAGGTCCGGCAGGGATGGCATTTTGCGCCATCACTGCGGCCGAGAATGCCCCGGCAAGCAATCCACCCAGAATGGCCAGCGCTTTAATCAAGCGTCAATTCTCCGCGCAGGTTTTGCTGCATGCGTTTTTTGATTTCACTGCTGTCGAGACCAAGCGAAAACAGGTAGTACAACTTGGTCAGCGCCGCTTCCCGGGTCATGTCGTAACCGCTGATGACGCCGTGCTGCATCAGCACGCGACCGCATTCATACGTGTTCATGTCAACCAGGCCACGGTAGCACTGGGTGCAATTGACCACGATCACGCCGCGGTCACTGGCTTCCTGCAACACCCGCAACAGTTCGGTGTTTTTCGACGGCGCATTGCCGCTGCCGTAGCTTTGCAGAATCAAACCCTGCAATGGCGGCTTCAGGAAGTTTTCGATGATGCCGGCATTTATACCGGGGAACAGCGAAATGGTTCCCACCATCGGCGGATCGAGCCGCTGTACGCGCAGCGGTTTGTTCGGTCCCGGCAGCAGCAGCGAACGGTTGACGTCGATCGAGATGCCAACTTCGGCCAGTGGCGGAAAGTTCGGGGAATCGAAGGCGTGGAAGCCATTGGCATCGACTTTCTGCGAGCGGTTGCCGCGGTACAGTCGATCATGGAAATACAGGCAGACCTCCGGAATGTCGTAATTGGCGGCCAGCAGCACCGCACTGATCAGGTTGTCGCGGCCATCGGTGCGCAATTCGCACATCGGGATCTGCGAGCCGGTGACGATGACCGGCTTGGCCAGATCTTCCAGCATGAACGACAGCGCCGACGCGGTGTAGGCCATGGTGTCGGTGCCGTGCAGGATCACGAAGCCGTCGAACTGGTCATAGTGATCGCGAATGTCCTGGGCAATGCGCCACCATTCCGAGGGCGTCATGTCCGAAGAATCGATCAGCGTGTCGAATTCGCGCACGACTACCCGTGGCATCTCTTCCCGGGCGAATTCCGGCATGGTCCGGATCACTTCATCAAGGTAGCCGCGCACCGGCGCGTAGCCGTTGGCGGTTTTCTTCATGCCGATGGTGCCGCCGGTGTGGGCGATATAGACGGAACGGGTCATGGCCGGGTCGGGTAGGGGACAGATGGCGGCTATTGTAGCCGGGCCGGCCTATCCGGAACGATCGGGCCAGTTGCCGACCCGGCCGACAGCCCGTTTGCGCTCAACTGGTACAAATCCCGTGAAAATTGCCATTCGGACGAACCCGGGGCAGAAATAGCTCGCTTTTTGCCCGGTCAGCCCCTATAGTTCGCGCCCTTGCTGCGGGGCATCAAAACCGCAGCAGGTATGAGCCTCACCAATCCTCCTCCTGCGAGCGCGACTTCGCGCCAGGGTCCGGTTCCTCGAACCAGATCTGATCCCTGCAGGTATCCGGCTTGGCGGCACGACGTGTTTTCGCCAAGTTGCGGGTGGTCCGCTCTGCCGATGCAGAGGCGTGGACCGATGCCCGGTTCCGGCTGACACATAACTGATGTAAGGCAGTGGCTACCGCGTATTGCGCGGCTCGGCAGGCTTTTGTTTGGCGAAAATTTCCGTGCGTTGGAAAAACTTCGCCCCGAACAAACCGGTCTGCAGCGGCCATGGCTGCCGTTTGCGCCCCGCTGGGGCAGGAAAAATGACCTTGTCTACGATGACCGAAACCCAAACCGACGTTGCGATCGAAACCTCTACCCCTGTTTCGTTTGCTGATCTGAATCTCGATTCGCGCCTGATGCAGGCACTCGAAGCGCTGAATTTTGTTCAGCCTACCGCCATTCAGCAGGAAGCCATTCCGGTCATCCTGCAAAACAAAGACGTGATGGCCTCGGCCCAGACCGGCACCGGC
The DNA here is from genome assembly GCA_049324755.1 of Pseudomonadota bacterium. Taxonomy (GTDB): domain Bacteria; phylum Pseudomonadota; class Gammaproteobacteria; order Enterobacterales; family Permianibacteraceae; genus Permianibacter. Next base: position 19,990 of record JBMOMZ010000071.1, on the reverse strand, counting down.
AAAACCGCTGCCTTCATGCTGCCGACGCTGCACAAACTGCTGACCGCGCCGCCGAAAGGCACCGGCAAAGGCCCGCGTGTACTGGTGCTGTCGCCGACCCGCGAACTCGCCCAGCAGATCAACGATGCCGTCCGTGATTTCGGCAAGAACACCAAACTGCGTATGGGCACCATCGTCGGTGGCGTCTCGTACTTCCACCAGGAAAAACTGCTGTCGCGTCCGTTCGACATTCTGGTCGCCACCCCGGGCCGCCTGATGGATCACATGGACAAAGGCCGCATCGATTTCTCGCGCATCGAACTGCTGATTCTCGACGAAGCCGATCGCATGCTGGACATGGGTTTTGTCGATGACGTCGAAATGATCGCCAGCAAAATGCCGGCCGACCGCCAGACCCTGCTGTTCTCGGCGACGCTGGAAGGCGAAGTCGAACGCGTTGCCCGCAAGCTCCTGAACGAGCCGGTCCGCATCCAGACCGCCAGCGTGCGCGAGAAGCACGAATCGATTACCCAAGCGGTGCTGGCTGCGGACGATTTCGGCCACAAGAATTCGCTGCTGACCTCGCTGCTGGAACGCAAGGACATGCAGCAGGCCGTGGTGTTCGTCGCCACCAAGAATGGCACCGAAGAACTGGCCGAAACCTTGAAAGCGCAAGGCATCAGCGCCGATGCGCTGCACGGCGACATGAAGCAGGGCTTCCGTCGTCGCGTGCTGGAAAAAATGCACGAAGGCCGTTTGAAAGTGCTGGTCGCGACCGATGTCGCAGCCCGTGGTCTCGACGTCAAGGGCGTCACCCACGTCATCAACTTTGATCTGCCGATGGTTTCGGAAGATTACGTGCACCGTATCGGTCGTACCGGCCGTGGTGGTGCCACCGGCGAAGCGCTGACCCTGGTCAGCCCGCGCGAGTGGCACAAACTGTTCCGCATCGAGCAGATGCTCGGCACCAAGCTGGAAGAAATCGTCATCGAAGGCCTGGAACCGCGCAGCGGTCGGCCGTCGCGTGGCGGTGGTCGCAGTGGCGGCACCGGTCGTGGTGGTCCGCGCGGTGGTGATCGTGGTGGTCGCAGCTTCGGTGGTCGTTCACATGAAAGCCGTTCGCACGGTTCGCGTGGCCCGAGCCGGGAAGATTTCGGCAGCGATGATCGCTTTGCCCGTGAGCGCACCGAGCGTCGCTTCAGCGATCGCGGCCCGGCGGAAAGCCGGTTTTGTGACCGACCGCGCAGCGACCGTCCGTATGCTGACCGCCCGCAGGCGGATCGTTTCAGCAATGAGCGTCCGCGTGGCGAACGCAGCTTCGACAACCGTCGTGGTCGCGATGACGAAAGCCGGGGAAATTTTGCCCCGCGTTTCGAGCGCAGCGAATACACCGAACTGACCGCGCACAGCTTTAAGCGCGAAGAGCGGCCGCGTTCGGATCGGTTCAGCCGCGATGCCGCACCGGCACGCGACAGCCGTGGTCCGAGCCGTTTTGACCGCAGCGATCGTCCGGCCCCGCGTGGCGACCGTTTCGCCGACGGCGCCCGTCCGGCCCGTAGCGATCGGTCCGATCGTCCGGTGCGTCAGGATGGCGAGCGGCCGTCGCGTTTCGCCCAAGGCGAACGCCTGTCGGTACGTAGCGAGCGTTCGGACAGTGCGCCGCCGCGTCGCAGCCGCCGGTTCTCGAACGACTGATAGCGGAATCTGCAGCAACAAAAACGGCAGCCATTGGCTGCCGTTTTTGTTTGTCCGCTACCGGCAACAGCGCGCTACCGGCAACAGCGCGCTAGCGGACAGCGTTTACTGTGGTTACTGCACTTCACACAGGCAGTGTGCATAAGCATGGTTCGGATCGTTCATTTCGAGCAGATCCTTGGCCTGCCTGGCCGCCAGTTTGGCCTGCATCAGCAGCGGGCTCGGCAGCTTGTGTTCGGCGGTCGGCAGCCAGCTTGCCGGCAGTACTGCAACGGCCCTGGCGGTAAAGCCCTTGACGAACGCCTGCATCGGCGTCAGCGGTTTTTCGACATAGCGAACGGTGTACTTGTCGCCAAGCTTGGCGCGTTCCGCCGCCGATTTGACCGCATCGTTCAAGGTGCCGAGCTTGTCGACCAGACCGTGGCCAAGCGCATCGCTGCCCGCCCAGACCCGACCCTGGGCAATGGCATCGACTTCGTCGCGGGTTTTCTTGCGGCCGTTGGCAACCAGACCGAGGAAACGTTCATAACCATTGTTGATCGCCTGCTGGATGATCGCGCCCAGTTCCGGATTCAGCGGACGAGCCAGATCAAAAGCGCCGGCGAGCTTCGTGGTACCAACGCCGTCGCGATGGATGCCGTATTCATTGGCCAATGCTTCGACGGTCGGGAACATGCCGTAGATGCCAATCGAACCGGTGATGGTCTGCGGGCTGGCAATGATTTCGTCCGCGGTTGCGCTGATCCAGTAACCACCGGACGCGGCAACCGAGCTCATGCTGACCACGACCGGCTTGCCGGCTTTCTGGGTCGCTTCGAGTTCGCGCCGAATGACTTCCGAGGCGAATGCCGAGCCTCCGGGGCTGTCGACACGCAGCACCACGGCCTTGATCGATTCGTCTTCGCGGGCATCGCGGATCAGTTGGGCAATGCTGTCGCCACCGCTCATGCCAACCGGCGCTTCGCCATCGACGATTTCGCCTTGCGCGACGATGATGCCGACGCTGCTTTCGCCCGGCAGCTTCGGCCGTTCGAACAGCGAGGCATAGGCGACGGCATCGACCTGCTTGAAGGTTTCGCCTTTCTCATCTTCGCCCACCAGTTCGCGCAGATAATCTTCCCACTCGATCCGGGTTTTGAAGCCGTTGATGAGGCCGGCGGTTTGCGCGACTTTTGCCAGATCGCCCTGTTCAGCCTGCAGCAGGCTGCTCATGTTGTCGGCGTATTGCTGAATTTGTTCCGGCTGCAGCTTGCGAGCGGCAGCGACGTCGGTCTTGTAACCGTCCCACAGCACATTCAGCCATTGCTCGGCATTGGCTTTGGCTTCGGCCGACATGTCGTCGCGAATGAACGGTTCGACCGCCGACTTGTAGGTGCCGACTTTGAACACGTGCATCTTGACGCCGAAGCGCTCCAGCGCGCCTTTGAAGAAAGTGCGGGTGTGGTTGAAGCCATCGATGTCGATGGCGCCGTAGCTGTCGAGATAAACCTCGTCGGCTTGGGCGGCAAGGTAGTAGCCGGCCTGGCTGTACCAGTCGCCACGGGCCAGCACTTTCTTGCCGGCCTGTTTGAAGGTGGCGATGGCATCGCGCAGTTCGACCAGCTTGGACGGGCCGATGCCCACCATTTCACTGGTGTCGATGACCATCAGTTTGATGCGTTCATCCTTGGCCGCTTCATGGATGGCGGTTAGCAGATCGCGCAGCTCGGTTTGCGGTGGCCGATCGTTCGACAGATCGCCCATGATGGCTTCGATCGGGCTCGGGTTTTCGGCTTGCTCGACGATGAAGCCGGCCGGCTTCAGCACCAGCGCACTGCCGCTTTCCACCTGTGGCCCCTTGTCACCAAACACGGCCGACAGCACAAACACGACGAACAGCACAAACAACAGGTTCATGAACGCACGGCGGGCATTGTTGATGAACCGCCAGGTTGCGATCAGAGCACGAACCGGAAAGCTACGACGCTTCTTTTCCATGACACTCTCGAGGGTTGAATGATACCGACCGGCCGGGCCGTCATGGCCACGGGCAGGGGCGCCAAGTGTAAGGAGTCAGTCCGGGACCGGCCAGAGCGGGCGGTCAATGCCTCGCACGGCGGCTCAGGTCTGGCTGCTAAGTACCTGACACAGTTTGGGTTTCCCCCTGTATCAGAGGGTCTGCCATTTGTAAGCAGCTATTGCGCCCGGAATCGCCGGCGGAGCTTGCCGGTCGCGCCTCGGCTCCCTACACTTGCCGGAACCTTTCAAATGGTCCGACGAGTCATGACTGCTGCTTACCCCAATCTGCTGGCGCCACTGAACCTGGGCTTTTGTACGTTGCCGAACCGGGTTCTGATGGGTTCGATGCACACCGGTCTGGAAGAAGAGAAGGGCGGTTTCGAGAAAATGGCCGCTTTTTATGCCGAGCGGGCGCGCGGCGGGGTCAGCCTGATCGTCACCGGCGGCATTGCGCCGAACCTCGCTGGCCGGCTGGCGCCGTTCGGTGCCCAGCTGAGCTGGCCCTGGCAGGTCGGCAAGCACCGCATCGTTACCGATGCCGTACACCGGGCCGGTGGCCGCATTGCGCTGCAGATCCTGCACGGTGGCCGTTACAGCTACCACCCCTTGCAGGTCGCGCCGAGCAAGATCCAGTCGCCGATCACCCCGTTCAAGCCATGGGCGCTGTCGCGGCGCGGCGTCGAGAAGACCATCAAGGATTACGTCAACTGTGCGGCGTTGGCCCAGCGGGCCGGTTATGACGGCGTTGAGGTGATGGGCTCGGAAGGCTATCTCATCAACCAATTCCTCTGCGCACGCACCAACCAGCGCAAAGATGAATGGGGCGGCTCCTACGAAAACCGGATGCGCTTTCCGGTCGAGATTGTCCGGCGGATGCGCGAAAAAGTCGGCCCGAATTTCATCATCATCTACCGCCTGTCGATGCTGGACCTGGTGCCGGATGGCCAGAGCTGGGACGAAGTCGTCCAACTCGCCAAGGCCATTGAAAAAGCCGGCGCCACGATCATCAACACCGGCATCGGCTGGCACGAAGCGCGGGTACCGACCATCGCGACCATGGTGCCGCGCGGTGCGTTCACCTGGGTCACACGCAAGCTGAAAGGCGAAGTCAGTTTGCCGCTGATCACCACCAACCGCATCAATACGCCGGAGGTGGCCGAGGACATTCTGGCGCGCGGTGATGCCGACATGGTGTCGATGGCGCGACCCTTGCTCGCCGATGCCGATTTTGTCCGCAAAGCGAGCATGAACCGCGCCGATGAAATCAACACCTGCATCGGCTGCAATCAGGCCTGTCTGGATCACGTTTTTCAGCACAAGCGCGCGACCTGTCTGGTCAACCCGCGCGCGGCCTACGAAACCGAACTGAATTTTGCCAGCGCGCAGCGCAAGAAGAAAATCGCCGTGGTCGGCGGCGGTGCCGCCGGCATGAGCTTCGCGACCTATGCCGCCGAGCGCGGCCACGATGTCACGCTGATCGAAGCGGCGCAGGAGCTGGGTGGTCAGCTCAATATCGCCAAGCAGGTGCCGGGCAAGGAAGAGTTTTACGAAACACTGCGCTATTTCAAACGGCGGCTGGAGTTGACCGGCGTGTCGGTTTGTCTCGGTCAGCGCGCCAGCGCGGAACAGCTGATCGCCAACGGCTTTGACGAAGTGGTGCTGGCCACCGGCGTGGTGCCGCGCAAGCCGGACATTCCGGGTATCGATCACCCGAAAGTGCTGAGCTATCCGGATGTGCTGCTGCACAAGAAACCGGTCGGCCAGAAGGTCGCGATCATCGGTGCTGGCGGCATCGGTTTTGATATGGCCGAATACCTGGTTGCCGAAGCCGGTAAGTCGCCGGATACCGAGCATTTCCTGAAGGAGTGGGGCGTTGATGCCGGCTACCAACACCGTGGTGCGGTGCTGCCGAAACCGGAACCGCTGCAGCCGGCGCGTCAGGTCATCATGTGCCAGCGCAAGGCAAGCAAACCGGGCGCCGGCCTGGGTAAAACCACTGGCTGGATCCACCGCGCCAGTCTGAAAATGAATCAGGTGCAGATGCTGTCCGGGGTCAACTACGAGCGCATTGACGATCAGGGCTTGTGGATCCGCGAAGGCGAGCAGGGGCCGCTGCGTTGTCTGGAAGTGGACCATGTGATCAACTGCACCGGTCAGTTGTCGCAGCGTGAATTGCTGGAACCGCTGCGTGCTCGCGGCATTACCGTGCATGTCATCGGCGGCGCCGACGTTGCGTCGGAGCTCGATGCCAAGCGCGCGATCCGGCAAGGGGCGGAGCTGGCGGCGGCGATTTGATCCGCGTGACTGCGCTGAGCTGGCGACACAGTAAAAAGGGCGGAATTTCCGCCCTTTTTGTCAGCTGGTGTCTTGAGCGTTGCTATTTGTCCTGATGGCTGAACCCGTTGGCGCCATTTCGCGGTCGATTCACTCGTTCTCTGGCTGCCACGGCTTCCATTGCCAATACCGCGTTGGTGTCTTCGGCACAAAGGCCTCCGGCGTTGCCCGATCAATGGCGGCCATGATCTGGTCTTTTTCCACGTCGCTCAGCGGTGCGTAGCCGCGCACATAAGGCCAGCCGTAACCCCAGCGGTAGCTGGTCGGGAAAAACGGAGAGCCACCGACCCGGACACCGGCCAGCATCAGTTTGGCGATCTCCGGCTCACCGGCATCGGCGACACAAAGCGCCAATGCTTCGTCCGCCGCTTGCCGGTCGGCATAACTGCCGCCGGCCCAATAGGCGAGATCGTGCGCGATACAGCAATCACGCCACAGCGTTTCGTTGTCGCCGTGCCCGTCCGGAAAAGCGCTGCAGCCATCGGTGCTGAACGGCAGGATGTCGCCTGCTGCCACGGTGCTGCTCATCAGCAACAGCGACAGCAGGACAACTGCCGTGTGCTCAAGCTCGCGCACGATGACGCTCCGCTGTCATACGCGCGCGCCGCAGGCTGGTCAGCGCCAGCAGTGACAGCAGCACCAAACCAACGCTGCCACCGCCGCCTCCGCGCCCGCCACCACCTGATGCGCTGGCGCTGACGGTGGTGCTGGTGAAGGTGGCGGATTTGTCGCCGATGGTCAGCGTCGTGCTCACCTGGCTGGCGTAATTTGGCGATGCCAGATGGCGCAAGCAGACGGTGTCGCCAGCCCTGACCGTGCCGGGGCTGTTGACAAAGGTTTCCGTGCAACCGATGGAGTAACCGCCGCTGCCACTGACACTGATGGCTGTTGGTGCGTTGATGCCGGTCACCGTGATGCTGTTGGAGGTGATGGTTGCCACGCGCGCGACATTGGTCTGGGCGGTAAAGCTGAAGTCGTCCGGTGAGGTATCGACCGAGGCGGTCGTCGTTGTGACGAAATCCGCGCTGACCGTGCCAACCGTCAGCGTGGTGGTCTTGCTGGTACTGGTGGTGCCGGCGGTCCGCTGACGGACGCAGAGGCTGGTACCGGCTTCCACCGTGCCGGCGGCGCTGGTGAACGTTGCGCCGCAGCCAATCGAATACTCGCCATTGCTGATCGACACCGGGGTGGCGTAATTGATCTCCGATATCGTGATGGTATTCGAGACGACCCAGCTGTCCAAGGCAACATCGGTGGCGTTGGTGAAGCTGAACGCAGCCGGTGTGGTGTCGACATTCTGCGTGGTGCTGGTGAAGCTGGCCGAGATGACATTGCCCTGCAGATTGCCACCATTGAACGGCACGCTGAGGCCGCCCACGCTCAGAACGGTTTCGGTCGCGGTGGCGCCCAGGGCCGAGGCGGTATGGCGTACCCGAATCTGGGCATTGTTGCTGACCCAGGCAGAGAGGCTGGTGTAGTTGCCGCCATTGAGTTGGTATTCGCCGTTGCTGATGCGCAGGGGCACCTGCACTCCGTCGCTGAGACCGGTGATGGTGATGGTATTGGACTGCTGGACACTGCTCGGTGCCACGTCTGTGAGGTTACCCAGAACAAATGCATCCGGCGTCACGTCGATGGCCGCCGTGTCTCCGGCAAAGCGGGCCAGCATCAGGCTGCTGTAATCGCCACCGGCGATCGGCACCCGGGCGCGACCGGCGATAAGCAGTTTGCCGTCGGCTTGCAGTGTGCTGGTGCGTGGATAGACCGAAACCACACCCAAGGTCTGGCGGGTGATGCCATCGCCGCCATCAAAACTGCTGTCGAACTCGCCATCGGCAGTGAGCCGGGCAATCACGGCCTTGGTGCTTTGCGACAGGAAGCCGCCGGCCTGTTCATCGCTCATTTGCGCCTGCGCGCCGACCAGCAACAGGCGGTCGCTCGGATCGCGCAGGATCTCGCTGGCGTTGAATATGCTGATGTCCGTGCCGGCATCTGGCGCAATCAAGCGCAGTCCGTTATCGCCAAAGCCGCTGTCGATCGTGCCGTTGCCGGTGAGTTTCAGCGCGCCGAGAGAGGCGCGATTGCTGACCGTGGTATCAACGGTCACCGCCACGACGATACTGCCATCGGGCAGCACCACCAGTTCGTCGCCAAAATCGCGCAGGTTGCTGTTCAGCGACGTGATTACCGTGTAGCCGATGCCGGCAGCAAAGGTGGTGTCGAGTGAGCCGTCGGCATTCAAGCGACCCACCACGGTGTTGGTCTCGGTGCTGCTGCCATGACTGCCGGTGAAGGCAATCTTGCCATCGGCGGTAAGGTCGATGCCGCTCGGCAGATCCGAGCCCGTGGCATTGATGGCATGCACGATCACGCCGTCACCGCCGCCAAAACCGGGATCGGGTGCACCGTTGGCAGTCAGCTGCACAAAGATGCTGTTGACCGCTCCGTCGGTGTTGGTGCTGCCGGCCAGCACGATGCGACCATCTGAACGCAGCGCCATGCCGAGCAGTTGTTCATTGGCATTGGGGTAATCGATGATGATGCCACCGCCACTGGCAAACGACGCATCAAGCTCGCCATTTTCCAGATAACGCACGACGTAGAAATTGCCGAGTTGTCCGGTATCGCCCGGGGTGGTGTGACCTGCCATGACAATCTTGCCGTCATTCTGCACCAACACTTCGGAGGCAACATCGCGCAGGGTGGCGTCGACATTCTGGACGATGCTGCCGTCGTCGCCAAAATCCGGATCCGGTGTGCCGTCTGGCAGGAAGCGCGCGATAAAACTGCTGTAGTTGTTGCCCGAACTGTCGCTGGCAGCTTCACCCACCACCAAGATGCGGCCCTCGGCATCGACCGTCATGCCATTGAGGACAATGATTTGTGTGCCGAATGCGCCTTGTGCATGTACGTACAAGCCGTCTCCGGACAGGCTGGGGTCCGGATCGGCATCGGCGCCCGAAGCGTTCAGATGGAAACCGAGCGAAATCGCAGCGACTGTCGCACGCAATGACAATTTGGACAATGATCGCAACATGGCAGCTACTCCTTCAGCGCATCATGATTCCGTTGCCTGGGCCGGCTTGCTATTGAGCATTCCTTGTTCAGTCGACGTTAGCAAAGCTGTTTGGCCGGGTAAATATCCATTGGTCAGCTGAACCGCACCATTGCGGCTGATTTCGCGATGCCTGCCTCCGCCGGCGTGGCTTACAATGCCGGCCTCTCCTCACTCTTCAAGCTGACAGACCCGGAAGCCCCGTCCATGCCGGAATACCTTGGAACGATTGAAAAAATGCGCACGACGCTGGCCGCACCGGTGCAGTATGCGTTGCCGCTCGGGGATTTCCTGTTGCCGCTGAATGAACTGCTCGGTCAGCGCCTGGCGCTGGTCCACACCGGCCGCATTCACTGTGTGGCGTGCGGGCGCGCCACCAAGAAAAGCTTCAATCAGGGCTACTGCTATCCCTGTTTCACCCGGCTGGCCCAATGTGACAGCTGCATCGTCAGACCCGAGCTCTGCCATTTTGCTGCCGGCACCTGCCGCGAGCCGGAGTGGGGCATGGCCAACTGCATGATCCCGCACGTCGTGTATCTGGCCAATTCATCGGGCCTCAAGGTCGGCATCACCCGCCACAGCCAGATCCCGACGCGCTGGATGGATCAGGGCGCTACCCAGGCCCTGCCCATCCTGGCCGTACAGTCGCGTTACCAGTCGGGCTTGGCCGAAGTGAGCTTCAAGGACTTTGTGGCCGACAAAACGGATTGGCGGGCCATGCTCAAAGGTGATGCGGCGACGCTGGACCTGCCGGCGCATCGCGACGAGCTGTTGAGCAAAGTGCAAGCCGGATTGGATTCGCTGCGGCAGCGCTTTGGCGCCGATGCGGTGGTCGTGCTCGACAAGGAGCCGGTCTCGATTCAGTACCCGGTGCAGCAGTATCCGGTCAAAGTCAGTTCGCTGGATTTCGACAAGACGCCGGAAGTGGCGGGCGTGTTGCAGGGCATCAAGGGCCAGTACTTGCTGTTCGATAGCGGGGTCATCAACCTGCGCAAGTTTGGTGGCTATGAGCTGCGTGTAGTCACCTGATACGCGCGCCCGGCGCGTCACGCTGCATGTGCGCCGGGCGTTGACTGCTTACGCGACTGCTGAGCTTGGCGACGCCGCGCTTGTGCTCTCAGCGCGGCAGCTCTCAGGCGTGGAATGGCCAGGTGCTGATGCTGGCCGTTGCGGCGGCAGAATCGGTCGCCGCAGGGCAGATCAGCGGCCGAACTGGCGCAGATAGCGCTCGGCGTTAATGGCAAACGGGCCGCGCTGGTTCAACACCTCGGCGTCAGCCAATGCGCTCAATCGATCGGCCGGTTTCGGGTGGGTCTGCAGCAACAAGGCCAGCGCCGAATCGGTGCTGCTGCGCGCTTCGAGTTTTTGCAGTACGGCGAGCAGCGCATACGGGTCGTAGCCGGCGCGTGCCATCAACGTCAAGCCTTCGCGGTCGGCCTGAAATTCATCACCTTTGTCGAGGCCGCGTGCATACAACTCTTTGGTTGCGCCGAGCAGGCGATCGGCGACATCGCGTTTGGTGCCGGCATACTGGCCGCCGCGTTTGTTGATTTCGCGATCGCCCAAATAGCCGAGGACGTCGGTGGCGGCGCCGAGCCGGTTGTTTTTCTGTACGGCGTGCAGGTGGTGCCTGGCGGTGACGTGGACAATTTCATGGGCCAGCACGCCAGCCAGTTCCGCTTCGCTGTCCAGTGTCTGCAGCAGGCCGCGGGTGACAAAAATATAGCCGCCGGGCGCAGCAAACGCGTTGATCGTGTCATCGGCCAGCACGCCGAAACGCCATTGCAGCGAAGGCCGCGCGCTGTGCAGGCTGACCCAGCGACCGATCTGATTGACGTATTTCTGCAGGGCCTCATCGCGGTCCAGCGGCACCGCGCCAACCAGCGTTGCCGCCATGTGCCCGCCGAGACTGACTTCGTCCGCTTCGCTCATGTCGCCAGACTGGCCGAGTTTCTCCGCCGCCGATACAAACGGATCGAGCTTGACGTCGCCGACCTGCAGGCCTTTGAGCGTGCTGCAGCCGGCGAGCATGATCAGCAGCGCCGCGGCGATTGCGCTGCGGCCGCGCAGGCGTGAATGGGTAGCTGACATCGGTTCAGTCCTCCACGTCGTTGCGGCTGTTCACGCCACCGGATTTGGCAAACGTCCGGGCTTCTTGTTCACTGGCATCGAATTGCGCCAGCTTGGCCAGCTCCTGCGGATTTTCCCTGGCTTTGGCGAGTTCTTCGGCGGTCAGACCACGGATGCCGGTGGCAACGGTGGTATCCGTACGGCTGATGCTGCCGAGCTTCATCAGCGCACCTGCGCTGCCCTTGCCGTCGATGCCGGCATTGCCCGCCAGCCGGACATGCAACAAGCGTATCCAGCCTTTGCCGCTGGCGTGTTCGGCAGCGTACCAGCCACCTTGCCGTTCGTGGACAAGCAGCGCGCTGCCTTTGCCGAGTTTGGCGACGACGCCGGCTTTTGCATCCGGTTTGCTCTTGAGCTCGGTCGCGGTCACGGTTTCGGCCTGCTGCGCGGCCACGGCGAGGCCGCTGATGCCAAGCAGCGTGACGACTGCTGCAAAACGCCATCTCCTGATCATCAGGTTTTTCTCCTTGGCTCATAAACCGTGACCGGTTCGTTCCGGCCTTTCACCTTATATTCGCCACGTGGAATGAAGTCAAAAGCTTCTCCGGTTGTTGCCAAACCGGCTTGTGCCAGGCAGGCCTGCCGGGTGGCTTCGGAAACCAGCACACGGGCAATGCCCTTGGTGAGGCCTTCCATGCGGCTGGCGAGGTTCACGGTATCGCCAATCGCGGTGTATTCGTATCGTTGGGCGGAACCGAGCATGCCAACCACGGCCGGGCCGGTGTGAATGCCGATGCCGATGTCGAAACCCTGCAGGCCTTTTGCGGCGACAAAGCGTTCCAGTTCATCGCACATGTCGAGCGCCGCAGCGACGGCATGGCAGGCGTGGCGTGGATCGTCGAGCGGGGCGCCCCAAAACGCCATGATGGCGTCACCGATGAATTTGTCGAGCGTGCCGTGATGGGCAAAGATGCGCGCGACTTGCTGACTGAAGTACTCGTTCAGCAGTGCCATGATGACCGGCGCCGGCTGTTGTTCCGACAAAGTGGTGAAGCCGCGGATGTCGGAGAAAAGCACGGTGATCTGGCAATCGCGTGCGGCCAGGCTCTGATCGGTCAGGCCGTCGCGGGCAAGCTGCTCGACCACGTTGGGATCGAGAAACCGGCCAAACAGGTCAAGTGCTTCGGCGCGGGCATCACGCTCGCGCAAATACCGCAACAACCCGGCGGCAGCCAGCAACAGCAGCAAGCCGAGCAAGGGCGTCACCACGGCGATCAGCACGCCGAGCCGAATGGCGGCAAAACTGGCGGCGACCAGCAGCGTGGCCGCCGCCACGGTTTGCAGCACGGTGCTGGAGAACGTCGCTTTGCTGTTGCTGCGCCAGTACAGCCAGAGCAGCAAGGCCGTGCCATAGAGCAGCTGCCACCACGGTTGATAATGCAGGCGCTGGCCGTGTTTGATGTTGTCGACCGCGTTGACCAGCATGTACAGCGCCGGAAACTGCGCACTCAGCGCGGTGGGTCGCAGATCATGATTGCCGGATGCGGTTGAGCCAATGAAAACGATCTTGTCGCGAAACCGGTCATCGGCTTCGCCGCTCATGACCTTGGCGAACACATCGACATAGGCGAGGGTCGGGTAGGGCGGGCGACCGCCACGCCAGTCGAGGCGTATTTTCTCTGCGTCCGGCAGCGAATAGCCAAGGTCGCGTGCCACCACGGCCGGCAGCGAAAACAGTCGCCAGCCTGACAGCTCCTGATAGAGGTCGTAGTGGCGCGCGACGCCATCATTGTCCGGACTGAAGTTGATGAGGCCCAGACGCCAATGTTCCGGCGTGGCAATGGTCGGCAAAATCAGTTGCGCGCGTGCGTTCGGGTCGGCCGAGGCCGTTCGCTCAATGGCGTTGAGGGGAGGGTAGCTGCTGAGCAGCTGATCGCGTTCCGGCGTCAAGCTGTTCTGCAGCAAGGTCGGCATGTAGACGTTGTCGTGGGCCGCCAGCACTTCGGCAAAATACTGATCCATTTCCGGCCGAAACCTATCGGGCTCGCTGAACCAGATATCGAACACGATGGCGCGCGCACCTTGGGCATTGAGCCACTCGATGAGGCCAGCGTGCGCCGCCCGTGGCCAGGGCCAGGAACCGATCTGTTCCGCCATTGCGGTCAGGCTGTAGTCATCGATATCGATGACCAGCAGTTCGGGGTCGGGCGCTTGCTGCTGCGCGCGCAAACGCGTCAACGTGTCCAGCCAGAGAAAATCCAGGCGTTGCAACACCGTGGTAAACGGCGCCAGCGACAGCAGCAGCAAAATCAGCAGCAATACGCTGCCTTGGCCATAGCGTTGCAAGCGGGAGTGGCGGGACGGCTTGTTCATGCGCCGCCGCTCGGTGGAATGGCGTCTGCCATGCGTGGTGATCCTGTCCGGATGCGTATTCACGGTCTCCAGACAGCATAACGGCCGGGTGCGAATTCGCAACCGGCCGTTGGTGACTGCTTGGAGCTCATGCCCCGCAGGCAGGGCGTCCGTGAATCAGAGCTGATAGCGATCCTGCTGGATGTCGATCTGGCTGACCTTGCCGTACTTGGCCGCAACTGCGCCGATTTCAGCCGCGTTGCCAATCAGCACGAACTGCAGCTTGTCTTTCGGCAGATGCTGGCGGGCCAGGGCATTGGCGCGATCCAGCGTCAGCGCCTCGACATCGGCGAGGTATTGATCGAATTCGGCCTTGCTCATGCCGTATTGGTGCAGCATGGCCAAGGCATCGGCCAGATCGGCGGCGGTTTCGAATCTCGGTGGATACAGGCCTTTGACATAGGCCTTGGCCGACTCCAGCGTGGCGGCATCGATGCCCTGGGTCCAGATCCGTTGGTAGGTGGCGAGCGCCAGATCAATCGCTTTTTCGGTGTTGGCCCTGGCGGTGAACGTGGTGATGTTGAACAGGCCGCCGCCGCGCATTGCATTGAACTGCGAGCGGGCACCGTAAGTCAGGCCGGAGTTCACCCGCAGTTCGTCATTGAGCCAGGAGGTGAAGCGGCCGCCGAGGATGGTGTTGATCACGGTCAGCGCGTTGTAATCGGGGTGCTTGCGGGCGACGCCGGCACCACCGACATAGAACGTGGTTTCGATCGCATCCGGTTTGTCGACCAGCATTACCCGGGCTTCCGATACCGCGACCGGCACGGCCGCCGGTTCGCTGGCGGTGGTTTTGCGTTCGCCGCGCCAGTTGCCAAACGCCTGCTGAATCTGCTTTTTCATCGCCTTGGCGTCGTAATCGCCGACCACGATCAAGACTGCTGATTGCGGCTGATAATGGCTGCGATAAAAGCGCTCGACGGCGGCGCGATCGATTGCCTTGACCGTGCTTTCCAGTCCGGCCACCGGATTGGCGTAGACCGAGTCGGCGTACATCATGGCGCGGAAATAATTGTCGATGACTTGCCGCGGGCTCTGCTTGGCGAGGCTCAGCTGTTGCAGCCGGCGCTCGCGCAGTTTGCTGATTTCCACCTCCGGAAACAGCGGGTTGCGGACGGCATCAACGAAGATCGGCCAGATTGCTGCGTTATCCTTGTTGAGGAATTCAGCGACGACGTGGGCGCTTTCCAGATCGGCGCCGGCATTTAACGTAGCGCCGCGCAAATCGACCGCCGCTTCCAGCGTGTCCTTGCTGTACTGTTTGCTGCCGAGCAGCAGGCTGTCGGCTGCCAGTGCTGCGATACCGTGCTCCTTGCCGTCGGCAATGGCGCCGGCCGCAAGCTCCAGCCGGACATGCACCAGCGGCACTTCCTGCTGCGGCATCAGGTAAACGGTCAGACCGTTGTCGAGTTGATAACGCTCGTGCGCCGGCAGTTCAAAACCGGCCGAAACCAGACTGCTGACCGCTGTCAGTGCGGCCGCCGCCAACCAATGCAATGGCTTCATGATCATTCTTCCTTGGCAGCCAGAATGCCGACCGTGCGGCGGGATTTTTTCAGGTACTCGGCGGCAACGCGCTGAATGTCGGCGGCGGTTACCGCTTCATAGGCTTTCGGCGCTTCAAACAGTTTCTTGAAATCACCGAAGAACACTTCATAAGTACCGAGCGTGTTGGCTTTGCCGTTGATGGTTTCCAGCTGCTTGTAGAAGCGCATCAGTTTTTGGCTGCGGGCTTTCTGCACTTCGTCCTTGCTGACGCCTTCTTTGACCAGCTTGTCGATTTCGGCATAGAGCACCGATTCGATCTGCGCGGTTTTGCCTTCACCGGCAGCGACCACGTAGAACTGCATCAGATACGGATCGAAGTGCTCCTCGTAACCGGCACCGGCCATCGTGGCGAGGCCACTGTCGACCAGCGCTTTGTACAAGCGCGAAGAATTGCCTTCGGCCAGAATCGTGGTCAGCATATCCAGCGCGTAATAATCCGGATGCGTGCTGGCCGGCGTCTTGTAGCCGATCAGCAAATGCGGTGCACGGATCGAGGCTTTCTCGACAAATACCCGACGCTCGCCTTTTTGTTCTGGCTCGACCGTGTGGATCGCGCGCGGCGGCTCGGCGGCTTTGATCGGGCCAAAATACTGCTGCGCCAGTCGTTTTACCTCGGCGACCTTGACGGCGCCAACGACCACGGCGACGGCGTTGTTCGGCGCGTAATAGGTATCGAAATAAGCCTGCAGATCGCTCTTCTTCCAGCCCTTGATGTCGGACTCGTGGCCGATTACCGGCCAGGAATACGGATGGGCGCGGAATGCCATGCCATCGACTTCTTCGCCGAGCGTGCGCCACGGCGAGTTTTCCAGCCCGGTGGTGCGTTCGCTGGCAACCACGCCGCGCTCGCTCTCGACCATCTTGTCGTCGAGATTCAAGTCGGCAATGCGGTCGGCTTCCAAATCAAAAATGGTTTCCAGCGCCGAGGCCGGGAACCAGTCGGTGTACACGGTGACATCGTTGGTGGTGTAGGCGTTGTTGGCGCCGCCATTGGCTTCCATCACCCGATCGAACTGTTTCGGGCCGTATTTCTTGGCGCCGTTGAACATCATGTGTTCAAAGAAATGCGACAGGCCGGTGATGCCGGGGTATTCGTTGCGCGATCCGACTTTCCAGAACAGGTAAAGGTTGGCGTTAGGGATCGAATGATCTTCCAGCACCAGAAATTTCATGCCGTTGTCGAGGGTGAAAGTCTGTACGTCTTTGGCGGTGGTCACTGCATTGGCGCTGGCGCAAAGGCCGAACAGGCCAAGCGCGGCCAGCAGCCGGCGGATGGGGCGTCGTTCCATGATGAGTCCGAAAGGTGAGGGCGAGGATTCGGGCGCGAGCTTGCCACAGCCGGTGCGGCTGACTCCACGAAACTTGTGTAGGAATTTGTAATTCGAATCGGCTCGGACAATTGCCCGGATAGCGCCGGTTTCAGTGACCGGTTTCGGCGCCGGTCAGTCGTTCCAGCCAGTTGGCCATGGTGTTGGCTTCGTCGGCGCTGAAGTGCCGGCCAAACAGCTGTCGGATGGCCTGCTGATAAACCGGCCACATCCGTTTCTGCAATGCCAGACCGGCGGGTGTCAGCACGGCGTACAGGCCACGGCGGTCTTCCGCACAGTGGTCGCGCAGCACCAGGTCTTCTTTTTCCAGGCGGTCGATGAGTCGGGTCAGATTGGAACGCGACAGCAGCATCCGTTCGCCCAAGTCGAACAGGCGCAGCCGCTGCTCCGGCGCGGTTTTCAGCTCGATGAGCACGTCATACCACTCCAGCGGCGGCAGTTCGGCCTCGGCCAGTGCTTGCTGTACCCCTTCCAGCAGCAGCTTTTGTGCTTTCAGCAGGCGGGCCCAGGCACGGACGGTGGGGTCGGTCAGCAGGCGAGAGGGCATGGTGGCTCCGGCGGCAAATAATGCCAATCAAGATGATTGCAAATGCAACTATAGCATGCTAGCGTGTCTGCGTGGTTGCAAATGCAACTATCTCGTCTGCAGCAAACTTGCCCCGGAGACCGTCATGCATACCGTCACCCGCCTGGAACTCGTCAACAAACTGCTGGCTGGTCCGCGACCGATCCTGGTCGAGGCCTTGCCCGATCGTTACTACCGTGCCGGCCACCTGCCGGGCGCCCTGAACCTGAACCACGATGCGGTCAAAGCCGCGGCGCCAGCGCTGCTGCCCGATCGGGATGCCGAAATTGTCGTCTACTGCAGCAATGAGAGCTGCCAGAACTCAGCGATGGCCGCGGTGCAGCTGATCGCCATGGGCTATCGGAACGTCGCGGTCTACAAAGCCGGCAAGCAGGATTGGCAGGATGCCGGCTTGATGCTGGAGGAGGGTTGAGTCATGGCAACTTCGCTTTCGACGTCTTCTTACGCGCCGCTGTTGCTGCGGCTCGCGCTGGGTTTGATGTGGCTGGCGCACGGCAGCATGAAACTCAGTGTGTTCACGGTCGCCGGTTTCGCCGGCTGGCTGGAACAACAGGGCTTGCCGGGCTGGGCCGCAGGGCCGGTGATTGCGGTCGAGATCATCGGCGGTATCGCCATCGTGCTCGGTCTGTTCGGTCGCTGGATCTCGCTGGCACTGGTGCCGGTACTTGCCGTTGCGCTCTGGACCCACGTGCCGAACGGTTGGCTGTTCACCAATGCCGGTGGCGGCTGGGAGTTTCCGGCGTTCCTGATCGCCGCATCGCTGGTGCATGCCCTGCTCGGTGATGGCGACTGGGCGCTGCGGCGCCCGAAGCTGGCAACCGCGTAACGCGGCAGCACAAAAACAAAGCCGGCGCGTGCCGGCTTTGTTTTGCTCGTGATGCCAGCGCTTAGCTCGCCAAGCGGCCGGCTTGATAATCACGAATCGCCTGCTCGATTTCCGCCGGCGTATTCATCACAAACGGCCCGTACTGGGCAATGGCTTCGCGCAGCGGTTTGCCGGCCACCAGAATGAAGCGGCTGTCTGCGATGGCGTTGACCGTGATGCCGCTCGCGCCGGCCGTCGAGCTCAAAATGCCCATCTGCTGGCGTTTGACCGGCCGCGCCAATGCACCCACCGTCAGCTCACCTTCGTACGGATACAGAAAGGCGTTGTGACCATCCTGAATCGGCAGCTGCACGCTGGCGCCGGCCGGAATATGCACATCGAGATACAGCGGCTCGGTATCCGGCCGCTGGATCGCGCCAGTGACACCGGCAAACGCACCGGCGATCACCCGCACCAAGGCGCCGTTGGCCAGTTGCACCTCCGGAATCGCCTCTGACGGCAGATCCTGATAGCCCGGCGCCATCATCTTGTTCTTGGCCGGCAGGTTTACCCACAGCTGAAAGCCGCGCATGAGTCCATCTTCCTGCTCCGGCATTTCCGAGTGGATGATGCCGCGCCCGGCCGTCATCCACTGCACGCCGCCGTTGGTCAGCAGACCGGAGTTACCGACGCTGTCGCGGTGACGCATGCGGCCGTTCAGCATGTACGTCACCGTCTCGAAACCGCGATGCGGGTGATCCGGAAACCCGGCGATGTAGTCGCCGGCCTGATCGGAACCGAATTCATCCAGCATCAGGAAAGGGTCGAGCCGTTTCTGCAGGTTCTGGGTCAGTACCCGGGTCAGTTTGACACCGGCACCATCGCTGGTCGGCCGGCCAATGACAATCTGCTCCAGCTCACGGCTGGCCTCGATGCGCGGCTCAACGCTCGGGCGAACCGGAATCGACTGCTTTGGCATGGACATGGTGTGCCTCCTTCAATTTGCTGCGGTGCCTGACAGCTCACCGCTGATGGAGGTCAGCTTACGCCGGCGATCTTGTTCAAACCAGCTGGGGGATTTGATGGAGTTGTTGCGAATTTCTGAATGAATGTACCGGGTAGGTTGGGTAGAGCGAAAGCGAAACCCAACGCCGACGTCAGCCGTTCGATGTACGCCGGAGATTGCCGATGGGTTTCGAGGCTACGCGTCTCTGCCCGTCATTCAAGCAGCTCGACCGCGATAGATTGTGCTTCGGCTCCGGCGCGGGCATTCCAGTGGCGTAGGTGCGAATCCGCGTAGCGGCTTCGCACGGATGGCGATACATGCGTCCGAAACGCTGCGCGGTTCGGACCTACGTGAACTGTTAACCCAGACTGCACTCCGCTGCTCGGCTCGTCGAACGGGCGGAAAGTTCAAAGGTACGCTACGCGCAAGACAGACAAAAA
Organism: Pseudomonadota bacterium; assembly: GCA_049324755.1. Classification (GTDB taxonomy): domain Bacteria; phylum Pseudomonadota; class Gammaproteobacteria; order Enterobacterales; family Permianibacteraceae; genus Permianibacter. The sequence continues at coordinate 734 of JBMOMZ010000071.1, read as the reverse complement.
CGTCGTCGTTCCCGCGTAGGCGGGAACCCAGAGTCTTTGAATTGAAGAGTGGCGACAGGCATCCTCTACTATGCAGTGGCTTTAGGCCTAAGAGTTGGATATTGGGCTTCGTGTCTCAGCCTAACTTACGAGCTGGCGACGCCGTCCTGTGGAAGCGGTTGTTAGGTGACGATCTCGGCTTTAAGGAAGAATTCATGTAGTCTTATCGCTGTTCTACCGATTTCATCTGCGCTTGCTGATGCAGAGAACGATGAGTGCAGCTCTATTCCATCCAGAAGCGCAGGACTAACAATTTGCAATGTGATATTGGCATCGTTGACGCCGCGGATACTGTACCAAACAAATCCTTTTTCGAAGGCTTTGATTGTTTTGAGTCCAGATTCCTTATAGGCAGGCCAATCACTGCTTTTTGTCTGGGAATAGTTGAAGTCTTCCTGATATTCGCACTCAGAGAGTTTTCTCTTAATTAGCTGCCCCAACGCTTCGAGATTCGCTGTTGTGCAGGATTCCGCTCCGGTTGCCTTCTCGGCGAATAGACCGCCATGGTTATAGGTAGACGCGATGATTGCCATGCCACCATCCCTTGGCAGATACAAATTGCATTGCTTTACCTGATTAGTGTCGATCCACATCACAAGCGCAGAAAATGCGCCTGAAGGCAGCGGAAACTGGCGAAAACGGCAAACTCGAAGGTGCCACCATGGCCATCAATGCCATCCAGTTTCAGAAAGGAA
>JBMOMZ010000070.1:0-5868 GCA_049324755.1 Pseudomonadota bacterium | reverse complement strand
AATGACGCACATCGCGATCCCAGGCAACGTCGACGGCCAGCGTGCCGCGTGCGCCGCGAGCGATGCGGCAAGCGAGGGCCAGGGTGTGACCGAGCCTGTCCTCTGTTCCCTCGATGATCGGAAAGGTTGATGTCGATTTGGTGTCGGTACGGGTGACATTGAGTGTGTCGAAATTGAACTTCATATCGAGACTGCGGTTCTTGCCGATACCCTTGCGCAGGTAGGAGTAGTGCTCGGGAATCGTGTGGCAGTTCGTATCGTCCCAGCGGAAATCAGACACTTCGACGGTATCGAGCAGAAACGATTCGACGCGCAGTTCCAGATGCCAGCGATTGTTGCCCAGCGCCGTGAGCGTCTGATATGCCTGGGCTTTGAATGGCAGGTTGTTGAGACTGACTTCGTACGTGGCAGCGAAGGGGCTGAGCGAGCCGGCTGGCGCTTCGGCGCGCGCGGATACGGCGATGAGCGTGGCGAAAATCACGGCAAGCAGCGCAGGAATCCCGGTCAGGTGTGTCATGGTTCGCTCGCGCTTCACTGCTGGGCGATGTTGCCGGGTTCCGGGGTTGCTTGTGTGGCTGCTTGCACAAGGGGCACAGGGCGCCCGTCGAGCAGTGGGCCACTGGCGGACAGCACAAGCCTGCCAGTGGCCAGCCAGCCAGCCACCCTGGGGTAGAGGCGATGCTCCGCTACCTGTACACGTTCACGCAAGGTGTCCGGGGTATCGTCCGCAAGCACCGGCACGCGCGTCTGTGCGACCACCGGCCCGCCGTCCAGTTCCTCGGTGACGAAGTGTACGCTGCAGCCGTGCTCGGTCGCCCCGGCGGCCAGCGCACGGGCGTGGGTATCGATGCCGGTGAACTGTGGCAACAGCGACGGATGCACATTGAGCAGGCGGCCCCGATAGTGCTGAACAAATGCCGGCGTCAGGATGCGCATGAAGCCGGCAAGGATGACCAGGTTTGGCTGGTATTCATCAATGTGTTGTGCAAGGGCTGCGTCGAATGCTTCGCGCGTGGCATAGGCCCGATGATCGACAACGGCGGTCGGAATGCCGGCATTCTGAGCGCGCACCAGGCCGAGCGCTGCGGGTTTGTTGCTGATGACTGCGGTGATCGTCGCCGGCAGCGAGCCGTCAGCGATGCGGTCGATGAAGGCCTGCAGGTTGCTGCCGCTGCCAGAGATCAGCACCACCAGACGGAACGGCGCGCTCATCGTTCGGGAGCCCTACACGATGCCGGTGAGTTCGACGCAGGCATCTGCATGCGCACCGGCTTCAATGCGACCAATCACGTTGACGGTCTCGCCCTCGGCCGCCAGCAGTGCTTGCGCGTGTACGGCATCTTCAGCGGCGACCACGATGCACATGCCGATGCCGCAGTTGAAGGTGCGAAACATTTCGCGCGCATCGACGCCGCCGGCTTCCTGCAGCCAATGGAATACTGCCGGGCGCTGCCAGCTTTGGGCATCGATTACCGCCCGGGTGCGGGCCGGCAACACCCGTGGCAGATTCTCGGTGATACCGCCACCGGTGATGTGCGCCATTGCCTTCACCGGTACAGACGCACACAGTTGCAGCAGTGGTTTGACATAAATGCGTGTCGGTTCCATCAGTGCATCGGCGAGTGATCGGCCATCGATTTTCTGCGTCAGGTCAGCCTTCGAGACTTCGATGATCTTGCGGATGAGTGAATAACCGTTGGAGTGCGGGCCGGAGGCGGCAAGACCCAGCACGACATCGCCGGCACCGACGCTTTTGCCATCGATGATTTTCGTTTTCTCGACGATGCCGACACAAAAGCCGGCGAGATCGTAATCCTCACCCTGGTACATGCCCGGCATTTCCGCCGTTTCGCCGCCGACCAGCGCACAGCCGGACAGCTCGCAGCCTTTGCCGATGCCGCCGATGACAGCGGCTGCCGTTTCGACATTGAGCTTGCCGGTGGCGTAGTAATCGAGGAAGAACAGCGGTTCGGCGCCGCAGACCAGCAGGTCGTTCACGCACATGGCCACGAGGTCGATGCCGATGCTGTCGTGGCGGCCAAGGTCCATCGCCAGTTTGAGTTTGGTGCCAACGCCATCGGTGCCGCTGACCAGGATCGGCTCGCGGTATTTGGCCGGAATTGCGCACAGCGCGCCGAAGCCGCCCAGCCCGCCCATCACCTCCGGCCGCCGGGTGCGTTTCGCAATCGGGCCAATGCGATCGACGAGGGCGTCGCCGGCATCGATGTCTACTCCCGCATCCTTGTAACTGAGGGATGGCTTGCGCGTATCGGTCATGGTGGGGCTTCCGGAAGGGCGGGTGGTACGAGAGGGGGGAGGTATTCTAGCAGGCGCTATTTTGATTGCTGTGTCGGGTTTGCCGCCGGGCTGTCCGGTTGCGGCTGCCGAGGGCGGTCGCTACTGTATGGCTTGTTCACTGCCTTGTTTGCCCCTCCTTCCTGCTTGCTGCCGGATCACCTCGATGATGTCTGTGCTGTTGCGTTTTCTCCTGTTGCCGGTGCTTTGCCTGCTGACGTTACAGTCATTGCGTGCGGCCGAAGTCACAGGCCTTTATGAAGCGCGCGTGCCGGTGGGCAGCCAGTCGGCGGGTGACCGCGCCCGGGCGATTGACGCGGGCTTCCGGCAAGTGCTGGTCAAGGTAAGCGGGCAGCGATCCGTGCTGGCTGCCCCGGCGATCCAGGCGGCGTTGGGCAAGGGGGAGTCTCTGCTGGGTTCCTATCGTTACGAGAGTGCCATCGGGAGCGGGAGCGCCTCCGGTCAGTCCGAAGCGTCGGGCCAGGGAATCCTGTTCATTCATTTGTCGTTCGACCCGACGGGCGTGCGGGCTATCCTCAATCGTGCCGGTGCCCCGGTCTGGGGAGCGAGCCGCCCCCCGCTTTATCTCTGGCTGGTGCGCGAAGGTGCGCAAGGCGGCACACTTTTTGCGCTCGGCACACCCCAGGCCGATGTACTCCTGGATATGGCTGCCCAGCGGGGCCTGCCCACGGTGCTGCCGCCGCCGGGCACCGCCACAGGTGGCGACGCCATCGTCACCGGTGTGCCGGCGCTGATCCGTGAGGCGGCCACGCGGGCTGGCGCCAGACTTGTGCTGGCAGCTTCACTGGGCAGCAGCGGCAGCGGGGTGAGGGCTAGCGGGGTTCTTTCGGTTGACGGCGTGGGCGAGCGTCTCGAGGCGGTGGCAAAGGATGAGATGGCGGCGATTCGCGAACTGGTTGCCGATGCGGCAGATCGCCTGGGTGGCCGTTATGCCATCGTGGCCCGGCAGGATCAGATGCTCACGGTGCGCTTGCGGGTAACCGGCGTGCGCTCCCTGGCGATGCATGCCGGGCTTGAACGCTGGCTTGGTTCACTGCCGTTGGTCAGGGACCTGGTCGTGGAAGGAATTCTGCACGAGGCAGCTGGCGAGCGGATCGAGTACGGCCTCACGCTGGCCGGTGCAACCGATCGTCTGCTGCAGGCGATGGCTGCCGATGGACGCTTTGCTTCAGTTGGCACGCCGATCGCTGAGGGCAGCATGATGACCATCACGGCGGCGCTGGCCGATACCCCGGCGCCGTGATGGGGCAGTTGACCTTGCCGGTTGGGTTGCGTGACGGCAATACGCTGGCCAGCTACCTGCCTGCGGCGAATCCTGAGGCGCTGTCCGCCGTCAGGAGTCTGCTGGCCGGACAGGAGCTGTTTGTGTACCTGTGGGGTGCTCCGGGTACCGGTAAATCTCACCTGCTGGAAGCAGTGGTGGAAGCGGTAGTGAGCGAAGGGCTGAAGGTGGCCTACATCGCGCTTGGTCTGCAGCCGCTGCCGGATATTGATGTACTTGAGGGTGCCGCCGACACGGCAGACATAGTCTGTATCGACGATATCGACAAGATCGCCGGAGATTCCCGCTGGGAGGAGGCTTTTTTCCACCTTTTCAATGGCCTCAGAGCGCGTGGCGCGCGCCTCGTCGTGGTCGCCGCGGCGCCGCCGATGGCTCTGGGTCTGTCGCTGGCGGATCTTGTCTCCCGGTTCGGTTCCGGCTTGACCGTACAGATGGCACCGCTCGATGACCAAACGCGACTGGCCATCCTGGTCTTCCGGGCGGCCAGGCGTGGTCTGGATTTGCCGCCGGAGACCGGCCGTTTTCTGCTGACACGGACGAGCCGCCGTCTGGACGCCCTCGTTGCCCTGCTCGGACAACTCGATCGGGCAGCGCTGGTTCATCAGCGGCGGTTGACAGTGCCTTTTGTCCGCCAGGTGCTAGGCTGGGGAGCGTGATCGATGCGGTACCGGTAACTCCTTGCCGGGACTTAACAAAAGTCCAACATCAGGTGTCGGTCGGCGGCCGCTAGACTAGCAGCGGAATACTTTCCGGCTGCGTGGGTTCTGCGAATGACGCATCCCGCTTTACCCGTCGCTTATACGACAAAACAACAATATCCAGGTGTGCCCCTGTGCGCGCCGCGTCTTTTGGGGAGCGTCTGATGAAGTGGTTGCGGGCACGTATTCTGGTCGTCGTTACGCTGGCCTTGCTGGGGTGTACGGCGGGCGCTGCGACCATTGATGTCACTACTTTCGACGATATCACGGCCGACAATGACGATCTGTGCTCGATCCGCGAGGCCGTGATCGCATCCGCGCGGGCGACAGCCCTGTCTGCGCGCACCAACAATCGCCTGGCGATGGATCAGTCCCTCGCCGAAATTGCCGATCCGCGCAATCTCGATCGACTCCAGTTTGCGATCGAGTATTACCCGCGAGGCAATGTGCAAAACATCCTGCTGTTGCTGCGTAAGGATCTGGAGGCACACAACCCGGTGGATAGCGGGTTGCTCGCCGAGGTCATCGCTCACGAGGCCCTGATCGACGCTTTGCCGGATTCCAAGGTTTATCTCGCCGATGTTGAAACAACCATCGATCTCCTTGAACGCACGATGCTGGTTACGGATGCCGAGATCGATCGACTGAATGCCCGCGATGAAGTTGACGGCTGTGAGGACGGTTCCTCGTTTGACACGATCCTGCTTGGCGAAGGCACCTATACGTTGGCCAGCGAAGTGACCGTCGATATTCGTCTGACCATCCAGGGTGTCGGCGTTGCTTCGATCATCACCGGTGGTGGTGCGACGCGCCTGTTCAGGGTTGACAATGCGCTCACGCTCCAGAATCTGTATCTGACCGGAGGCAATGCCGGCACGGGCAATGGCGGTGCCCTGTTCGTTGCCGGCAGTTGCGATGTGCAGGATGTTATTTTTGCCGGCAATACGGCATCAAGCGGCGGGGCCGTCTATGTCGATACCGGCGGTTCGTTCGTTGTCGTGAGCGGAGTATTCATCGGCAACCATGCAACGGCTGATGGTGGAGCGGTTGCCGGTATTGGTCCGCGTCTTGATTTCACCGATGTCACCTTCGGTCAGGCGTCGGTTGCGGATGATCAGGGCAATTCGGCCGCCGATCGGGGTGGTGCTCTTTATTTCGCGCCGGTTGGCGAAGGCGGCGGCACGCTGGGTTTTGAGCGGGTCGCTGTGATCAACAACAACGCGGTTACCGGATCCGCGCTTTACGTTGGTGGTGAGGCCGTTGGAGTTTCGGTGGTCAACGCAACCTTCGGACGCAACGAAGCTTCCGGCAGCTCCACCGTCGAGATTGTGGCTACCTCGGGCTGGCTCAGCGCCAACAACATTACTCTCGTCGACAACAATGCCATGAGCGGCACGGGTGGGTTGCGCGTGAGTACGCTGACGGCGGTCATCATCGCCAACTCGGTGATTGCCGGAAATACGGTAGCCGCCAGTCCGGGCAATGACTGCGATCTGCCGGTCGTCTCGGCAGCCAACTTCCAGCACAACTATTACGACGACAGTGTTGCCGGGTGCCCGGGCGATCGCTGGT
>JBMOMZ010000069.1:0-59104 GCA_049324755.1 Pseudomonadota bacterium | reverse complement strand
AGGACCGACCACCGGCCTGACCCAACCCGCCCTGGCCCCACACCCCGGCTCCGCCCAGGGTATTCAACGACGCGTTGTACAGACCCAATCCATTGCCCGCGACGATTGCGACCATTTTTTGTTCCCCACAATGCATGCTGCCGGCTGCCAGCCTTCTGCTGGCACAGCGTAGGTTATTGAAATAATTGGCGATCTTTGTTTTGACTCGCCTTACTCATTACATTCAAGGGCTTGGAATCGACGTTGCAAATTCCTGAGCCCTTTTACTTCTGTCCACTGTTTTGGCGACGAAATTAAGGGCCGAAGGAAATTTTTCTGGGAGATAGCTGAAAGCGGTCAAGGTCGCGCCCGACACGCATCATTGCCTAAAGAGACCAACGTCCTACTCTGCAACCTTCAGTACGACCTTGGTGCTCGGTTGAGCGTCTTTTGAGCCGCTGATGCAGTCATTGGGAGATGGGAAAGGGATTGGTATTCGAATGCCAGGTTGGTTTGGCATCCACACCCGTGACAGCGTTTGACAATGTAAGCCGACGCTTCCGTGAGCTGTATGCCATGACTATTGCATTGAACGGAGTAGTGGAGAAGCGCCCGCTCTCATTCGAACTGGCCAACCAAAGGAATCAACTGGTGATATGACCGGGAAGCCGCTACGCTGCCACTTTCCGATTGGTGTTCCTTGCGGCCATGTTAACCGCGCTTTCCGTTTTGCTGGTGGTGCTCGGTGTCTGTTTGAACCGGATGGCGAATCGGTATTTTCGCCAGCACGCACTGCCGGCACAGTCTGATCAACCAAGCGAGAGCCATACGCTCAAGCAGCGGTTGCGGCGCTGGCCGCGGCAGTTGCTGGCATTGTTCAGTTATCTGCTGGGCTTTGTCTTGATCGTGTACGGCGCTTCGCATCTGATCGGTTGAGTGGCGGCAGACGCTTACTGCGGCAGGAACGGCTCCATTTCGTCTTCGATGCGCTGGCGCAGTTCCATCAGCTTCTTGGCGTAACCTTCCAGCGCCTTGTCTTCGTCCGATTGCGGTTGCCACTGCGGCACTGGAATCGGTTTGCCGTGGCCATCGACCGCGACGAAGACGATGATGCAGTGGGTGGTTTTCTCGCGTTGCGGGCTTTTCGGGTCGCCGGCGCTGACATCGACGGCGATGTGCAACGAGGTTTTGCCGGTGTAGATCACCTGCGCCTGCACTTCGACCAGGCTACCGATGTGCACCGGTTTGTAGAACCGGATGCCGCCGACGTAAACCGTGACGCAGTATTGCCCGCTCCAGCCGACCGCGCAGGTGTAACCGGCCTGATCGATCCATTTCATCACGCTGCCGCCGTGTACCTTGCCACCGAAGTTGACTTCACCCGGCTCGGCGAGAAAGCGCAGGGTCTGGCTACGGGTTTGGCTCATCGGTCACTCCTTGAGATTGGCTTTCATCGCAATACGGCGCCCTTGGGCGCCGCTGCTTGCGTCAGGTCTTGCTCTGCTGTTTTGCCTGCTTGGCCCGTTCCAGCGCGTTGGCGCGAATGGAAGCGGCGAGATCGAACGCTGCCTGGTCTTCCGGCGTTTCGATTTTCAGCGGCGGCACTGGCGTGGGTTTACGCCGGTCGTCGAAGGCCACCATCGCGAAATGGGCGTGGGTGCAGCGCTGGAAATCATTGCCGCCATGATCGACGTACACATCGACCCGCACCATCATCGAACTGCGGCCGACATGAACCACTTTGGCCGAGGTCTTCAACCGATCACCCACCACCACCGGATGGACAAACTCGACCGCTTCCACCGCCGCGGTGGAGACGGTGCGGCCGGCGTAGCGAATGGCCGCGATCGCGGCGGTGGTGTCCATGATGGCTAGCAGCTTGCCACCGAACATGGAACCGTAGGGGTTGGCATCGTTCGGGAAAACGAAATCCCAGGAATCGATGGTTTCAGCAACTTTGGGGTAGAACACCGGTTCGGCCATGACACACCTGACATCGTCACAAGAAATCACAGGCTAAAGGGTAGCAAATTCGCTTGTTGCTGCCTTGTACGCTTTACAGCCTGCTCGCGAGGGGTATGCTCAAACGAGACAATCACAGGGCATCCTGCGCATGCAGCGACGGTTTTGGCTGGCAGTTCTCACCGGGCTGTGGCTGGCGCCTGCGCTGGCTGCGGCACCGGCCGTTACCGAAGTGCCCTTGCTGGTGCTGCACAGTGGCAAGCACAGCGAAGCAAACGGCCGAACCCGCTCGACGCCGGCAATCGAGCAGCTGGTCGAACAGCTCGGTCAGCAAGCCAACATTCGCTTCCGGCTGTTGCCGACGCCGTGGAACCGCGCCGTGACGATGGCGCTGGCCGGGGAGGCCGGTATCTACGGCATTTCCAGAACCGACGAGCGCGTGGCGCGTTTGCGTTATTCCGAACGGGTCTGGCGCGAAGAGGTGCTGCTGGTGACCCGCCGTGACCGCCAGTTCAACTTCCGCAGCATTGACGATCTGCGCGGCAAACGAGTCAGCATACCGCTGGGCACCAGTTACGACGACGCGTTCGAACAAGCCAAGCACACGGTGTTCACGGTGGAAGAAAATCCCGGTGGCGTGCAGGCGCGCTTGAAGCAGCTGCTCGCCGGTCGCACCGATGTCGCCGTTTACGGCAACGGCCGCGCCAAACTGACGGCCCAGTTGGCCAAGATGCGCGGTGGCGATCAGCTGGTGGCGCTGCCGACACCACTGACGTTCAATGACCGCTATTTCGCGTTCCCACCGACCGTACTCGACGATGCCGGTCTCGCCCGTCTGAACCGCGCGATCCGCGATGCCACGGCGCGCGGTGACATCGCCCGCTGGTTGGCGACGGCTGATCCGCAGGATCGGCCGACCTCGCCAGCGAACGACTGATCAGCCTTCGACCGCCAGCAGCTGCAGCAGCTGTTGCTGCGCGCGATGCGGTTTCTTCTTTCGCGGCTGGGTTTTGCGGTAACTGCCGTCGGCCTGGAGCAACCAGGCCTGGCTGTTGTCCTGCAGATTGTTGACCAGCGTTTCGTGCTTGAGCCGGCGCAGCAATTTGCGATCGATGATCGGAAAGCACACTTCGACGCGATGATGCAGATTGCGGTCCATCCAGTCGGCACTGGAAGCGTAGACCTCTTCCTGACCACCGTTGCGGAACCAGTACACCCGCGAATGTTCCAGAAAACGGCCGATGATCGAGCGAACCCGGATGTTGTCACTGACGCCGGCGACGCCGGGCCGCAAGCAGCAGATGCCGCGGACAATCAGCTCGATTTTGACGCCGGCCTGCGATGCCACGTACAGCGCCCGAATCATCGTGCTTTCGGTCAGCGAGTTCATCTTGGCGATGATCTTGGCCGGTTTGCCGGCGCGCGCATGCGCGGCCTCGCGTTCGATCAAGGTCAGCAAGCCGCTGCGCAGGGTAAATGGCGCCTGCAGGATGCGTTTCATCTCCAGCGTTTTGCCCATGCCGGTCAGTTGCTGGAAGACCTTGTGCACGTCCTCGCACAGATCCGGGTCGGCGGTCAGCAGCGAAATGTCGGTGTACAGCTTGGCATTGGCGCTGTGGTAGTTGCCGGTACCGAGGTGAACATAGCGGCGCAGTTTGCGTTTTTCCCGGCGCACGACCAGCGTCATCTTGGCGTGGGTCTTGTGACCAACCACGCCGTACACCACCAGGGCGCCGGCTTCCTGCAGCCGTGACGCCAGATCGATATTGTCCTGCTCGTCAAAGCGCGCCCGCAGCTCGACCACGGCCGTCACTTCCTTGCCGTTGCGCGCCGCTTCGATCAGCGCGCGCACCATGTCGGAGTTCTTGCCGGTACGATACAGCGTTTGCTTGATCGCCAGCACCTCAGGATCGATCGCCGCCTGCCGGACAAAATCGACCACCGAATCGAAGCTCTCGAAGGGATGGTGCAGCAGCACATCGTGTTCGGCGATGGCCTCGAACAGATGATTATGGTGCTGCAGCACCTGCGGTGCGATGCGCGGCACCAGCGGCCGGAAACACAGGTCAGGGCGTTCGACCAGATTGGTAATCGTGATCAGCCGGTTCAGGTTGACCGGCCCGTTGACCCGGTACAGTTCGCGTTCGGTCAGGTTGCACTTTTGCAGCAGGAACTTGACGATGCGATCCGGGCATTTGTCGCTCACTTCCAACCGCACAGCGGTGCCGAAGTGGCGCGACAGCAATTCGTTTTTCAGGGCGTTGGCGAGATCCTCGACACCTTCTTCATCGACATCGAGATCGGAATCCCGGGTCAGCCGGAACTGATAGACGCCCTTGATGGTCATGCCCGGAAACAGCTCGGCGGCGTGGGCATGAATGACCGATGACAGAAAGACAAAGCTGTCGCCACCCGGAGCCAGTTCGTTCGGCAAGCGGATCAGCCGCGGCAGCGAGCGCGGCATGTGAATCACGGCATAGCTCGACTCGCGGCCGAAGGCGTCTTTGCCTTCCAACGAGATGATGAAGTGCAGCGACTTGTTGACCAGGCGCGGGAACGGGTGGGCCGGATCAAGCCCGATCGGCGAGATCACCGGCACCACCTCGTGATGGAAGTAGCGCTTGATCCACGCCGCCTGTGGTTCGCTCCATTGTTTGCGGCGCAGGAAATGGATGTTCTGTTCGGCCAGTGCCGGCAACAATACCTCGTTGAAAATCCGGTACTGTTCTTCCACCAGTTTGTGGGTGAACTCGGCAACTTTGTCGAGAATCTCCAACGGCGCCATGCCATCGGCACCGCGGTGCGCGCCAGGCAGGGTACGACGGCGGACAATGTCGGACACCCGCACCTCGAAAAATTCGTCGAGGTTGCTGGAGCAGATGAAAATGAACTTCAGCCGCTCAAGCAGCGGCAGCGATTCGTCCAGCGCCTGTTGCAGCACGCGCCAGTTGAATTGCAGGAATGACAACTCCCGGTTGATGTACAGACCCGGGTCGCCCAGATCGGTGTACTGCACGGTGTTGGTGCTGTCGGCAACAGCGGTTTCAACCGCTGCAGCCACCGTGTTCTTGCTGCCGGTTGAGACAACAGCGGCGTGTGTGGCCACGCTCACCTCAGAGGCCATGACTGCTCCTGTTTGCGCGTGGCCACAGCCGGTTCACTGTGTCGGAACCGGATTACTCCTGCAACCAGCGCGCGATGTCTTTGGCGAAGTAGGTCAGAATCGCATCGGCGCCGGCACGGCGCGCCGACAGCATCGATTCCAGCACAATCGCTTTTTCGTTGATCCAGCCTTTTTCGGCTGCTGCCTTCACCATCGCATACTCGCCGCTGACATGGTAAAGAAACGTAGGCATACCGAATTCGTCTTTGACCCGGCGGACGATATCGAGGTACGGCAGACCGGGTTTGACCATGACCATGTCGGCGCCTTCACCGATGTCGAGCGCCACTTCGTGCAGCGCTTCGTCGCTGTTGGCCGGGTCCATCTGGTAAGTGTATTTATTACCTTTGCCGAGGTTGCCGGCGCTGCCGACTGCATCGCGGAACGGCCCATAGAAGCTCGACGCGTACTTGGCGCTGTACGCGAGAATGCGGACATTGTGATGACCGGCCTGTTCCAGTGCCGCACGAATGGCGCCGATGCGCCCGTCCATCATGTCGGACGGCGCGACGATGTCGGCACCGGCGTCGGCATGCGACAACGCCTGCTTGACCAGCGTGGTCACGGTGACATCGTTGATGACGTAACCGGCACCGTCGATGATGCCGTCCTGACCGTGGGTGGTGAACGGGTCGAGTGCGACATCGGTGATGACACCCAGCTCCGGCAGTGCCGATTTGAGCGCGCGCACTGCTTGCTGGGCCAGACCATCCGGATTGAAACTTTCTTCCGCTGCCAGCGATTTCTTGTCGGCGCTGACTACCGGGAAAATCGCAATGGCCGGAATGCCGAGCCGGTGCGCATCGCGCGCTTCAATGACCAGCTGATCAATCGTCATGCGCCAGACGCCCGGCATCGACGCGATCGGCTCGCGCTTCTGTTCACCTTCGATGACGAACACCGGCCAGATCAGGTTGTCGGCCGCCAGACGGGTTTCGCGCACCAGCCGCCGGCTGAACTCGGCGGCACGGTTGCGGCGTGGACGGCGATGCGGGTACTGACCGGGGAAAAACAGCGACATGAAAGGCTCCAGCGGGCAAACGACTGGCGCCAATTATAGGCCTATCGCCTGCCGCCGGCTTTGATGCTATGACGGTTTGGTTGCGGGAATATGACCGGCCCTGCCAGCGCTGCGACAGCGTTTGTCGGCTGCGCCAGTCTGAACGTGTGGCTTAGGCCGCGCCGGCGTTGTTCAGCCAGTCACGCGGTTGCAGATAACGCTCGTACAACCGCGCTTCCGGCGTGCCGGGCGCGGGCGTGTAGGCGTATTTCCAGCCGCACAGCGGCGGCAGACTGACCAGGATCGATTCGGTGCGGCCGCCGCTCTGCAAGCCGAACAGCGTGCCGCGATCGAACACCAGATTGAACTCGACATAGCGGCCGCGCCGATACAACTGGAACTCGCGCTCGCGCTCGCCGTACGGCGTGTCCTTGCGCTTGTTCACGATGGGCGTGTAAGCCTGCAGGTAACCGTTGCCGACCGCCTGCATGATGCCGAAACAGCGGTCAAAACCACCGTGGTGCAAATCGTCAAAGAACAAGCCTCCGATGCCGCGCGGTTCATTGCGATGCTTCAGGTAGAAATACTCGTCGCACCATTTCTTGTAGGCCGGATACAAATCGCTGCCAAACGGCGCCAAGGCACCGTGCGCGGTCCGGTGCCAGTGCTGGCAGTCGTCATCAAAACCGTAGAATGGGGTCAGATCGAAACCACCACCAAACCACCAGACAGGCTCCGCCCCCGGTTTTTCGGCAATGAAAAACCGGACATTGGCGTGCGAGGTCGGCACATACGGGTTGCGTGGGTGTATCACCAGACTGACACCCATCGCCTGCCATTTGGCACCGGCCAGTTCCGGCCGTGCTGCCGTCGCCGACGGCGGCAGCTTGTCGCCCATTACATGCGAAAACATCACGCCGCCTTTCTCGAACACGTTGCCGTTCTCGAGCACACGGGCGCGGCCACCGCCGCCTTCGGCGCGTTGCCATTCATCGGTCGCAAATGCCTTGCCGTCGATCGCAGACAGACCGGTACAGATTCGATCTTGCAGATCAAGCAGGAAAGCTTTGACTTGTTCAGTGTGTTGAATCGCCACGCCCACGCTCCCGGTGTTTGCTAGGGTGCAATTTATTGCACCGCATGCATTTCAACCCGGTGCAATAAATTGCACCCTACGTTACAGAGGTAGGTCCGAACCGCGCAGCGTTTCGGACGCATGAAGACTTATTCGCACGAAGCCACTGCATGGACTCGTACCTACCGCAGATGAGCAACTTCCTTCACTGCCTCACAGCCGGAAGCTTTCACCGGTCAAGCCATCGCGAATCTCCGACGGCCCTTTGCGACCGCCGAGTTTGCCCGGGATCACGGCATCGATTTCATTGTTGAACCATTGCCGCACTTGCAGTTCGGTTTTGGCAGCGCGGCGGCCGGCGTGATTGGCAGACGTTGACACCAGCGGGCCGTGGCGCAAACAAAGTTCACGCACGATGGGATGCGCGCTGACGCGCACGGCGAGCGTATCGAACTTGCCGCGCAGCAGCGGCGAGACATGCGGGAACGTCGGCAGCACCCAGGTGATCGGGCCCGGCCAGGTGCCGAGAATTTCGCTCAACCGATCGAGCGGCAGTGCGCCCCAGTCGATCCACGGCGACAGCTGTTCCGGCTCGGCGGCAACGAGGATCAGACCTTTGTGCGCCGGCCGCCGTTTCAGATCGAGAATGCGCTGCACCGCAGTCAGACAATCCGGCAGGCAACCGAGGCCCCAGACGCCTTCGGTCGGGTAGGCAATGACGCCATCGCTGGCGAGCACATTGCGCAGCGGTTGCTGGCGCCAGGCCGGCACCGAAGGGTGTTGTGCCATCTGGGTGAGATCTCTCGATGCGGTAACGGAATCAGCTCTTCAGAATCGGCGCGTCGGCCGGCAGCCAGTCGCGCAGCGCCCGGATCTTGTCGTGCAGCTCGACGTGGTGATGGCAATGCAGGTTGATGTGGCCAAGCTTGCGTGCCGGCCGCTCTTCCTTGTCGTACAGGTGCAAGTGCGCGCCCGGCTGGCGCAACACGGCATCGGTGTCGCCATGCGTGCCGATGATGTTGACCATGGCCGACGGTTGCCGTGCTTCGGTCGAGCCGAGCGGTTTGCTTAAGATTGCGCGCAAATGGTTTTCAAACTGGCTGGTCTCGGCGCCTTCAATGGTCCAGTGACCACTGTTGTGCACGCGTGGCGCCATCTCGTTGACCAGCAGACGACCGTCACGGGTTTCAAACAGTTCGACCGTCAGCATGCCGACATGACCGAGATGAGTCAGCAACCGGTTCATGTAGTCTTCGGCGGTTTGTTGCAGCGCAGCCGGAACATTTTCGGCCGGCGCAATCGAGTAACGCAGAATGCCCTGGTAATGCCAGTTTTCGGTCAGCGGGTAGAACACCGCTTCGCCGTCGACATTGCGCGCAGCCAGCAGCGACAGCTCGCGGCGATAATCGACAAAGGCTTCGAGGATCAGCGGTGCCTGTTTGCCGAGCGCATTCCACGCCGCCTCGATATCGGCATCGGCGCGCAGCACGGCCTGACCCTTGCCGTCGTAACCCATCGTGGTGGTTTTCAGCACCGCCGGCAGACCGAGATCGTTTGCCGCAGCTTTCAGATCAGCGAGTGAGTGGATCGCGCGGAACGCCGGCGTCGGAATGCCGAGTTCATTGCACAGCGTTTTCTCTTTCAGCCGGTTCTGCGCGATGCGCAGCGAGGTCGGGCCCGGACAGAGCGGTTTGCGCGCCGCGACGTACTCGGCCAGATCAATCGAAATGTTTTCGCTTTCGTAGGTAACGACATCGACCGCAGCCAGAAAGGCATCGAGTGCAGCGGGATCGCGCTGATCAAAGTTCTGACCGAGGTGGGCGGCCGGCGCGTTCAGATCACCATCATAGAACGCGCAGCGGATGCCAAGTGGCGTGCCCGCCAATGCCAGCATCCGACCCAATTGCCCTGCGCCCAATACACCGACTTTCATGACTCAACCTCGTACACCGATTTAACGACTGCGGCTGTCGAATAATTGCTACACGGTTGTCACCCCGGCGCAGGCCGGAGTCCATTTAATGAAATTGGATACCGGCTTTCGCCGGTATGACGAACACGTTTTTCTTCTGCACCAGGCAACTGGCGCAATGTCATCGTCAAAGCTTGACGGCGCGCGGGTCCGGATTGGCCAGCACGCGCTCGGTCTGCGCCTTGCGGAAGGCATCGACTTTCGCCTGCACCTTTGGCTCGAAAGCACCGATGATCTGTGCCGCCAGCAAGCCAGCGTTGCCGGCCCCGGCCTTGCCGATGGCAAGCGTGCCGACCGCGATGCCGGTCGGCATCTGGACAATGGAATACAGCGAATCAACGCCGCTCAGCGCTTTCGACTCGACCGGCACGCCGAGCACCGGCAGCACGGTCTTGGCCGCGCACATGCCGGGCAGGTGGGCAGCACCGCCGGCACCGGCGATGATCACTTTCAGGCCACGCTGCTGCGCGGTCTCGGCGTATTCGAACAACAGATCCGGGGTCCGGTGCGCCGACACCACCCGCACCTCGTACGGCACACCGAGCTGATCGAGCATGGTGGCCGCGTGTTGCATCGTCTCCCAGTCGCTCTGGGAACCCATGATGATGCCTACCTGCACGTGCTGCATCGGAACGCCTCGTAGTGGCTAAAAAATAGTGGTCGAAAAATCGGCCCAGAGCCAGAAATGGCAACAGCGGGGGAGCAACCCCGCTGTCGGACCTTGTTCGGCAAGGCTGGTATTTTGGCACAAGCCGCCGGCGGGCGGCGCCCGGAAATGCAATCCGACGGCGCCGGCCAGCGATTTTGCTAGCGGTCGACACCCACCCAGACATTCGGGCGGGTCGAGTGAACCAGCGGCTCAGGCCTAGGGCGCCGGCCGGTACTTGTAGAGATAGCGACTCGGCATACGCGGCAGGTCGCCGCTCAGACTGGCATAGCCACCGATCACATAGAGATCCTCGCCAACCGCAACGACGGCCGCACCGGTGACGTGGTATGGCATGTCGGGCAGGGCCTCCCAGCTGTTGCTGACCGGATCGAACCGCTCCACCGTCTTGTGGATGCGCGGCGCCGGCAATTCGCCGCCGAGCACATAGAATTTGCCATTGAGCACCGCACCCGCCGCGCAGGCTCGGGCGGTGTTCATGTCGGCGCGGACATCCCAGCCATCAGCCACCGGGTTGTACATCTCGACGGTTTTCAGCGGTTGCGAATCGTGGTCGCGGATGCCCGGCTGGCGACCGCCGGCGACATAGATCGCGCCATCGATGACCGCGGCCGTGGCGCAGTTGCGTGCTGCCATCAACGGCGCCCGCAGACCCGGTTCAACCGTTTGGCTGGCAAAATCGAAGCGCTCGTGGCTCGCCAGTGAGGCGCTGGCCGTGTTGCTGTAGTTCCAGCCGCCAATCAGGTGAGCCTTGTTGTCGAGCACACTGACGGTCGAGGCAAAGCGCACGGTCGGCAGCGGCGCGCCGGTACTCCAGCTCGCAGTCGCGATATCGAACACCTGCAGCGCGCGCGCCGCCTCACCGCCAAAGACGAAAATTTTGCCGTCATGGACCACGGCGCCATTGTTGTCAGTACCGCGCGGCAGCGCCGGGCCAGTCGCCCAGCTGTCACCGGCAATGTCGTAGACATACACCGCCGCCGAGGTGTCGTAACCGCCGAGCACGTAGATTTTGCCGGCGTGCTCGACCGCTGCGAACCGGCCAACGCCGGCCGGCAGATCGGCCAGACGGGTCCAACCGGCCACCGGCGGCGGCGACTCGGAACCACCACCACCGTTGTCACCACCGTCATCGCTACCACCGCCACCACCACTGCACGCCAGCATCAGCATTGCGAGCAGCGCCGTTGCCGCCATTTGTCCGATTCGTTTCATGTTGTCGCCCATGCTTCGGTTCCGGTGAATTCCGGTTTCAACCGCTCGGGCAACCATCGTGCTGACAGGAGTACGCGCTCAATAATCAGCCGCTGGATTTGTTATCCAAAATTTATTTCACAGTCCGATCAAAGACTTGTCTCGAGCCGGTCTGGCTGCGCCGCGGCTCACTCACGCGCCAGCATCAGGTCGGCATAGGCGGTATCGGCGAGTTCGAGGTAGAGCCGGTCACTGTTTCCGGCCATGGTCAAGGTCGGAAATTCGGCGAAGGTCCCGAGCGGAAACTCGCTCAACACCTGCCAGTCGCTCTGGCCGGCGTGCCACTGCAGCCACATCTCGCTCTGGTCGCGCTGCAGCACCAGCACGCTGTCGGCGAGCGGCAGCCACGCCACCACGTTGTTCGGCCATGCCTTGGCAAAAGCCGGCGTCTGTTCGCTACCGGTTGCCGGATCCAGCTGACGCAGTTGCCGCCCGGAACGGGTCAGGTAGTAGAGCAATGGTTGATCATGCTGCTTCTGCAGTTGGGTGATTTCTTCGGTGGTGGTCAATACGCGCTTGCGGCCGCGATCCCGATCGATCGCCCACAGCGCTTTCCGCTCGTCGGTTTCGGCAACGACGTACAGGACCTGGCCGTCGTCTCGCCATACCGGCGTTTCGTAATCCTCTGCGTCGGTGTTGAGCGTCAGCACTTTGCCGGTTGCGACGTCGAGCAGGCAGACGCCATAGCGCTCGGGCTCACAGGCACCAATGAACGCGATCGACTTGCCATCGGGTGACCAACGTGGCCGTTGCACCAGCCGCTGACTGTGCGTCAATTGCTGCGCGTGTTGGCCGTTTGCATCAGCACGCCAAAGCTCGCGATGACCGCTGCGGGCGGAAACAAAAACCAGCGCTTGCTGCGCCGGCGAAAAATCCGGTGTCTGTTCGGAAATGACGCCACCGGCCAGCGGCTGCAGGCGAGCACGACCGGACTCAAACGCGAGCTGACCAATCCGTTGATGTTTTTTGAACAAGGAATACAACAGGCCACTGGCATGCGCTTGCGGCGCACTGCCTTCGAGACCGAGCGGCGTCGCTTGATCGCTTGCCAGATCCAGCTGCCACAGCACGCGTGAACCGTGCAGGGTCGTCGAGTAAATCAGTGCTTTGCCATCCTGGCGCCAGGTGATGCCGTGCAAATCCTGCATGCCGGTCTTGGTGAGCTGGCGCAGATTGCCCTGCAAATCGCTGACATGAATGTCGCGCCGGCCACTGCTCTTTTCCGAACGGACAAAGGCCAGCTGGCGCCCATCCGGTGACCACGCCGGCTGATGATCGGCAAGCAAACCGTCGTGCGCGGTGAGCTGACGTTTTTGGCCGCTGGCCAGATCATGCAGCACCAAACCAGCCGGCGTGTTGTCGGACAAGCGTGCGCTGTATACCAGCTGATCTGCAATCGGCGACCACGCCAGTGTTGGCGTCCACATGGCGACGCAATCGGCAAGCGGTTCGCTGCGCTGGCTGTGCAAGGAGTAGAGCGAAACCTGGCAGCGGCCAACGGCATCCAGCGTGGTGAATGCCAGGCGATTGCCATCACTTGACCAACTGAGGCTGACGACATCGTGATTGACGTCGGAGACACGGACCAGATCGGCCAGCGGTTCGTGCGCGCGCCGCAGATACAGAATCCCTTTGCCAGTGCTTTGCCACCAGGCAAACGCCAGCAACTGGCCGTCCGGTGATAATTGACCGAGATACTCCATGCCCGGATACGACGATAGCGGCTGAATGTCGACAAAGCGCGGCACGCTTGCCGGCGCGGTCTGGCGGTCGCCAAGGACAAGCATGAGACCGATCAATAGTGCGATGACCGGCAGCGACCAGACCAGCTGACGTTTCCAGAGCGTGTGCGATGGAATTTGTTCGCGTTGGGACTCGGCAGAGCTTGCCGTGTTGGTGTTGGCCGCAGCAACGTCCGGTTTGATCGGCTGCACCGGCGCGATCAACCGGTAACCTTTTTTCGGCACCGTCAACAGATAGCGTGGCGAATCGGCATCGTCATCCAGCGCTTGCCGAATCGACCAGATCGCATTGTTGATGCCTTGTGCGGCAACAGCTTCGTTGCCGGCCCAGATTTTGCCGACAATTTCCTCGCGGCTGACGGTTTCATTCGGTCGCTGCATCAGCAGCAGCAGCAACTCCATGGCTTTTGCGCGCAGATTGCGTTTGTCATCGCCACGGCTCAGCACATTTGCCGCTGGGTCGATCAGCCAGTCACCGAGTTGATAGCGGTCGGCGGATGAATGGATTTCGGTCATGCCACGTGGCCTTGCCGTTGGCTGTTGCCGTTTCTCTGGATATCAGCGTCGACGAACATAGCCGCCCGGCACCGCCGCCACCACATTGTTCAGTTCCAGCGTCAGCAGCATGCCGGCGACCACGTCGGCGCCGAAGCCGGTACGGGCGATCAGCTCGTCGGTGCTGACCGGGTCATAGCCCATTTCGGCCAGCAGCTGCAGTTGCTCGGCGTCGAGACCATCGCGCTCGATGGGGTTGTCGACCGGCGCTGCCGGCGCGGTCAGCGTCAGCGGGATCAGCGCGCCCAGTTCTTCCAGCACGTGCTGGGCGGTTTCGACCAGCTTGGCGCCTTGCCGGATCAGCTGATGACAGCCTTTGGCCATCGGGTTGTGGATGGAACCGGGGATGGCAAACACCTCGCGGCCCTGTTCGAGCGCCAGCCGGGCGGTGATCAGGCTGCCGGACGACAGCGCCGCCTCGACCACCAGCGTGCCGAGTGACAGCCCGGCGATGAGGCGGTTGCGCTGCGGGAACTGGTGCTTCATCGGCGGCGTGCCGAGCGCGAATTCGGAGACCAGGGCGCCACCGCCGGCGACGATGCGATGAGCCAGCTCGCGGTGACTGGCCGGATAGACCCGGTCGACCCCGGTGCCAGCGACCGCGATGGTCGGGCCCTTGCCGGCCAGCGCGCCTTCGTGCGCCGCGGCGTCGATGCCCAGCGCGAGGCCGGACGTGATAGTGAGTCCTGACTCGGCCAACGCCTTGGCGAATGCCACCGCGTTGTCGCGGCCCTGCGGACTCGGGTTGCGCGAACCGACCATCGCCAGCTGCGGGTCGCTCAGCACGTCGACATTGCCGAGCACATAGAGCAGTAGCGGCGGATCCGGCAGATCGCGCAGCAGCCGCGGGTAGCGGGGGTCGTCGGGGCAGAGCAGGGTGCGGCCGTCAGTCTGCCAGGCCAGCGCGGCGTCGTGGCGGGCCTGCAAGGCGTCCGACAAGGCCGGCAGCTGGGCGCGCAGGGCGGTCGGGTCGTCAGGCAAACCGTTCGTGAGCAGCGCCGCCGCGCGCGCCTCGTACTGACGCAGCAGCGAAAGCTCGAGCCAGAGCGGTAACCGGTCCGTGGTTACGGGCATGGGCAAGACTCCGATGTAAGCAGAACGCACGGGACAGTGCCGATTTCCGGGCCGAGCATCTTTCCGAGCCGCGGGCCGGTTGGTCAAGCCACTTGCGGGATTGTCGGCAAGAAAAAAGCGGGGCTTGTTCGGCTCCCGCTTTTTTCACGACCTCTGAAGACAGTAGTGACTTACTCCGGGGTCTTCGCCACATCGCCGACGTGGATGGTCCGGGTCGCCGTCAACACCAGCGCCAGGCTGACCTTGTCGAAGGTGCGGAACACCATCAGGTGACCGGCCTCTTCATCCGGCAGCTTGACGGCCTGGCCGTCCGGACCGCCGCTGAAGAATTCCTTCACCTTGGTGAAGAAGCCTTTCTTCTCATCACTGCGGGCGCGCTCAGCGCCAATCTCGTCCTTGATCAACTTGCCGGCCGCCCACACGGTGAAGGTATTGCCGTTCTTGATGCCTTCACGGGCGCCCTTGTTCAGCACGACGATGTTGTATTGGCCAATTTGGGTCACGCCACCGTAAACCGAAATGATCACCGGCTCGACACCGGCCGGGCCCGGAGTCGGATAGAAATTCGGCGCCAGATAACTCTTTTCGACCGGCATCGCCCGATCGCCGGCACGGACTTCCTGCGGCGTGCGGATCAGCTTGAACGTGGCCGGGTCGCCTTCGCGGGTCAGTGCAGCGTCGGCAACGTGGATGGCTTCATAGCCCAGGGTCTCTTCGGTGACCGGATCGATGTACGGCCGGCCCGGGCGGAACACGGTGTAGCTCTTCTCTTCCAGACCGGTGGTGATGCCGCGGATATAGACCTTGTCGCCCTGGCCGCCCACGACGTGTTCGCCGTCGTTGGCCAGCACATAGGCGGCCTTATCGAGGGCGTTGCTGTCGACCACGCGGGCATCGGTCAGGAACGGCGAAATGATTTCCAGCGGCAACGTGGTGATGGCGTCGCCTTCGGACAGCACCCGGGCACGCGGCGACAGCTTGGTGGTGCCATCGGCCATGCGGGTCTCGACCACGCTGCCGTCGCCGACCGGCACGGCGGTGCCCGGACCGGCGGTGCGCTGCACGCGCGGCTGACCGTCGACGTAGACCAGGGTCAACACATCGCCGGGATAGATGAGGTGCGGGTTTTCGACCTGTGGGTTGGCTTGCCAGATTTCCGGCCAGGACCACGGATCATTGAGGTAACGGGAGGAGATATCCCACAGGGTATCGCCTTTGACCACGACATAGACGTCGGGCGGGTTGGGTGCCAGCTCCAGTGCGGCAGCCAATGAGCTGGCGGCACTGAGGGTGAAGGCGGCAAGACCGACCACGAGTTTGTTCATGGCTTTTATCCTTCTGCTGCGTCGCACCCCGGGCGGTCGCGGCCGGTGGCGCTTTCCAGTATGATCACCGGAGCTTAGCGCTTCCTCACGCCAACAGCAGGCGTGACTGGAAAAACTTGAGCTGGGCCCTAATCTTAGCAGGCGTTTTTCGCAGCTTACTAGAAGTTGTTCACCCTTTCCCATGGCCAAACTCGAAATTCTTGAATATCCGGATCCGCGGCTGCGGACCCAAGCCAAGCCGGTCACCGACTTTGGCCCCGAGCTCCAGCGTCAGATCGACGACATGCTGGAGACCATGTATGCCGCCCCGGGTATCGGCCTTGCCGCCACCCAGGTGGACATCCACAAGCGCCTGATCGTCATCGACGTCTCGGAAGAGAGCGACCAGCCCATTGTGCTCATCAACCCCGAGGTGCTGGAAAAGCGCGGCGTCGAGGAGATGGAAGAGGGCTGTCTGTCGTTTCCCGGCGTCTATGCCAAGGTCCAGCGCGCCAACGAGATCAAGATCAAGGCCCAGGATCGGCACGGCAAGGATTTCGAAATCGATACCGGTGGCCTGCTCGCCGTCTGCATCCAGCACGAGCTCGACCATATCGAAGGCAAGCTGTTTGTCGATTACCTGTCGCCACTGAAGCGCGACCGCATCCGCAAGCAGCTGGACAAGAAACACCGGCGTGAAGCGCAAGACGCCAGCGCCTGATCGACCTGCACACAAACCGGCGCTTCTGGCGCCGGTTTGTTTTTGACGACCCCGGAACCGATGAAGACCCACAGCACCGTGACTGACGCTCGTATCGTGTTTGCCGGCACGCCGGAATTCGCCGCCGTTCACCTTGACGCACTGCTGCGCGCCGGCATCAAACCGGTCGCGGTCTACAGCCAGCCGGATAGACCCGCCGGCCGCGGCCAGCAACTGCAGATGTCGCCGGTCAAGCAACTGGCGCTGCAGCACGGCATTGCGGTCGAGCAACCGGTGAATTTCAAATCCGATGAGGCAAAAGCCGCGCTGCAGGCATATGCGCCGGATCTGCTGATCGTCGTCGCCTACGGTCTGCTCTTGCCGCAAGCGGTGCTCGATATTCCACGACTCGGGTGCGTCAACGTGCACGGTTCGATTCTGCCGCGCTGGCGCGGTGCCGCGCCGATTCAGCGCGCGTTGCTGGCCGGTGATGCCGAAACCGGTGTCGATCTGATGCGCATGGAAGCCGGGCTTGATACCGGTCCGGTGCTCGCTTCGGCACACACGCCGGTCACGGCGCAGGACACCGGCGGCAGTTTGCATGATCGCTTGGCCACGCTCGGTGCTGATTTGCTGGTCAGTAACCTGCCGGCTCTGCTGCGCGGTGAACTGCGTCCGCAAGTGCAGGATGATGCGCGCGCCACGTACGCCAAAAAATTGGAAAAGACCGAAGCGCAGATCGACTGGTCGCAACCGGCAGCGCAAATCGACCGCCAGATCCGCGCCTTTAACCCGTGGCCAGTCGCGCAGACCACGCTCGGCACCGACACGCTGCGGATCTGGTTCAGCCATTGCACAGACCAGCATGACACGGCCGCGCCCGGCACCATCATCGCACAGCAGGCTGATGCACTGCTGGTGGCGACCGGCGCCGGCGTGCTCGCGATCACCGAATTGCAATGGCCCGGCGGCAAACGACTGCCGGTGAAAGAAGTGCTGAAAGCACGTGCGCAACAACTGGCAGTCGGCGTGCGCCTCGGTAACGTCAGCGCAGTGGAGAACCGGACATGAATCTGCGCGCCCGCACCGCGACCGTGCTCACCGCCGTCATCAACGACGGCCGTTCGCTCAACGATCTGTTGCCGGAAGCCACCGAGGCCATCAGCGACAGCCGAGATCGGGCACTGCTGAAAGAACTGGTCTACGGCAGCCTGCGCCATCACCGCCGGCTGGCAGCGCTGCGCGATCGCCTGCTCAGTCAGCCGCTGCAGCAACCACAGGGCAAGTTGGCGCAGCTGCTCGTCGTCGGCCTGTATCAATTGTTGTATACCCGGGTGCCGGCGCATGCCGCGGTCGCCGATACCGTCGAAGCGGTCAGCGAGCTCGGTGAAGATCGCGCCCGTGGTCTCGTCAATGCCGTGCTGCGCAACAGCCAGCGCAAAGCCGAATCGCTGCTTGCCGACATTGATCGCAACTGGGAGCTCAGACATTCGCATCCGGACTGGCTGGTCAATGCGCTCAAGAAAGCCTTCGGCCGCGATTGCGAAAGCGTGCTCGTCGCCAACAATGCGCCCGCGCCGATGACACTGCGAGTCAACCGGCAACGCGGCAGTGTCACGTCTTATCAAGCGTTGTTGTCAGCACTCGATATCACCGCCGCGGCGCATCCGGAAGCGCCCGATGCGCTGGTGCTCGCCACGCCGATGGATGTTCAGCAACTGCCCGGTTTTTCAGATGGCGCGGTGTCAGTGCAGGATGCCGCGGCCCAGCTCGCTGCCGATTATCTCGACGTGCAGCCCGGCCAGCGCGTACTCGATGCCTGCAGCGCCCCCGGCGGCAAGACCGCACATTTGCTTGAGCGCGAGCCAAGCTTGAAACTGCTGGCGCTCGACAGCGACGCGAGCCGACTGCAGCGGGTTCGGGAAAACCTGCAGCGACTGCAACTGCAGGCCGAACTGAAAGCCGTGGATGCCGGCGCTACCGCAGCATGGTGGGATCAGCAGCCGTTCGATCGCATCCTGCTCGACGCGCCGTGCTCCGGCACCGGCGTTATCCGCCGCCATCCCGATATCAAATGGCTGCGGCGCGAGCGCGACATTCCGGCACTGGCCGAACAGCAACTGCAGCTGCTGCGCGCACTCTGGTCAACGCTCGCGCGCGGCGGCAAACTGCTGTATGCCACCTGTTCCAGTCTGCCAGCGGAAAATGCCGACGTGATCCGCGCGTTTCTGGCGAGCCAGCTCGACGCCCGGCTGCAAGTTCTGCCGAGCCAACCGGCGGACGGCATCGGCCGGATCATTCGCCCGGGCGAGAGCGGAATGGATGGGTTCTACTACGCTTTGTTGGCAAAGCAGTAAGCAGTTGGCGCTGCTGGCACGGCTGGCTCGACAACAAGGGAAGCTGTCATGCAGATACTGATTCTCGGTGCAGGCCAGGTGGGCAGCACGCTCGCCATGCATCTGGCGCGCGAAGACAACGACATCACCATTGTCGACAACGATGAGCTGCGGCTGAAAGAACTCAGCGATCATCTCGATGTGCGAACCCTGCATGGCAATGCCGCCCATCCCAACATTCTGCAAAGCGCCGGCGCGGAAAGCGCGGATCTGCTGATTGCAGTGACCAATTCTGACGAAACCAACATGGTCGCCTGTCAGATCGCCTACAGCCTGTTCAAGACGCCATTGAAAATTGCCCGGGTGCGCGCGCCGGAATACATGGCGTATGAAACCGAATTGTTCGGCGATGCCGACAGCAAGCATGACAGCCGTGAAGGCAAAAGTGGCTTCGCTGTCGACGTGCTGATTTCACCTGAGCAACTGGTCACCCAGAGCATCATGGGGCTGGTGCAATATCCCGGCGCGTTGCAGGTACTCGATTTCGCCGGCGGCAAGGTGCGTCTGGTTGCGGTACGCGCCTATTACGGCGGTCCGCTGGTCGGCAGCGCCATCGCCGCGCTGCGCCAGCACATGCCGAAAGTCGATGCCCGCGTCGCCGCGATTTTCCGCCGCGGCAAACCGATCCGGCCGACCGGCGCCACCATCATCGAAGCCGATGATGAAGTGTTCTTTCTCGCCGCGTCGAACCACATCCAGGCCATCATCGGCGAACTGCAGAAACTCGAACGGCCTTACGAGCGCATCCTGATCGCCGGCGGCGGTCATATCGGTCTGGGTTTGGCGGAAGCGTTGCAGTATCAGGCCGAAGTCAAAATCATCGAGCGCAATCCGCGCCGGGCGCTGCTGATCTCCGAGCGGCTGAAAAACGCCATCGTGCTGCAAGGCGATGGCACCGACGAGCAGCGCTTGCGCGACTGGAACATTGAGATGGCCGATGCCTTCATCGCCGTCACCAATAGTGATCAGGCCAACATCATGTCGGCGATGCTGGCGAAACGACTCGGCGCCGGCAAAACGCTGGCGCTGATCAACCAGGCCTCATACGTCGATATCGTGCAGGGTCGCGACATCGACGTCGCGATTTCACCGGAGCAGGTCACCATCTCGGCGCTGCTGACCCATATCCGCCGCGGTCAGGTCAGTCAGGTACACAGCTTGCGTCGCGGCGCCGCCGAAGCGATTGAAACCACGGCACTTGGCGACGAACGCTCATCAAAAGTGGTCGGCCGTCCAATCGGCGATGTGCCACTGCCCGAGGGCTGCGCCATCGGCGCGATCGTCCGCGACGAAGAAGTACTGATCGCCCACGACAACATCATCATCCAGGAAAACGATCACGTGATTCTGTTCCTGAGCGACAAGAAGCATGTCGCGGCGATTGAGAAGCTGTTCAGTGTGGAGACGATGTTTGGCAGTTGAGCGAAACCATGATTGCTGATCTCATTGGAGAGCTGCTCGGTGCCGCGCTGGCACCGACCGGAGAAATCGGTGAATGGCTTGCTGCAATCCTTTGTTTGGCTGCGGGCGGCTTTTCCATCGGATTCGGCTTCTGGTTTGCCTTCGAAGGCATTGCTGCCGCACCAACGGTGCTTCAGGTCGAAATTGTGTGTTTCTTTTTGCTCATCGCGTTCGCTTGCTTTTGGCTGTTTCGTCGGTTTCTGAAAGCACATCGCGTTTCTGAGCAGAAACGATAGTGCTGACTGAACGCTCTCTAACGCCTCCTTGACAAGGAGGGGAGTAAAAATCGAACGAAGCGTAAGCAGTAGCTAGAACACTGGGCCCCATCTGCGCCAGCCGTCACCGTGCTGACAGCGGCCGGGTACGCCGGCAGGGATAGCCGGCGTAGCGCTGATAAGGCAGGATGCCGCATCAGCGCGGGCCCGAGCTGATGGCAGTACGGTGACGGGCAAGTTCCGCCGAAGCAACTGACCTTTAACTGGCGCAGCTGGGGTGCGTTTCTTTGCTTACTTTCTTTCGCGCAAGCAAAGAAAGTGAGGCGCCCGCCGGGGCGAGTCCCGGCAATGCCACTACGCGAGAGCATATTCAGATAGCAAACTTCATCTCGTACACGCCCCCACCCCAGCCCGTCCAGCCGCCAACAGAGTTGGCGTCGTTCAAGCGGCAAGTTCGTCAACTAT
Organism: Pseudomonadota bacterium; assembly: GCA_049324755.1. Lineage (GTDB taxonomy): Bacteria > Pseudomonadota > Gammaproteobacteria > Enterobacterales > Permianibacteraceae > Permianibacter. The sequence continues at coordinate 38,120 of JBMOMZ010000069.1, read as the reverse complement.
GACGAACTTGAATTCCCGCTTTCATCCCCCTGGCAGGGGAGGGAAGAAAGTCACCGCACGCTATGAAACACCCGCCACGTCAGCCACAACCAACCCAGAATCATCAAGCCACCACCCACCGGCGCAAAATGGCTGAGCCATTTGATGCCGGTGACACTGAACAGCAACAACGCCGAACTGAAGACAGCGGCACCGATGGCGATCAGTGAGCCGGCGCGTTCGGCGCGCAGGTGTTGCCAGCGCTGTTCGGCCAGCGCGATCAGCATCAGGGCAAGGCCATGATAGGCGAGGTAGTCGTGGCCGATTTCAAACACGCCGGCGCTGCTGTGCAGGGCCAGCGTCGTCTTGAGCGCGTGCGCGCCCATGCTGCCGAGCACGACGCTGAGGCCGGCGTAGATCACGCCAATCAGGAACAACCGGGGCATGGTGAATGTCCGCTGCAGATGAAGGAATTGAACGCGACTCAGTACGGCCGTTGCTCGCCTTCTGGCCGGGTCCGGTAGCGTTTGTAGTTCCACAGAAACTGTTCCGGGAACTCGCGGATCAGGTCGGCGAGCGCGGCATTGAGCGCGGCAGCGGTCTGAACATCGTCGTCATTCTGGTTGAACACCGGGCCGGGCCGGAAATGCAGCCGGAAGCCGGCCGCGCGCGGCAGACGCTCGGTGCAGCACATCAGCACGGTGGCACCGGTGCGCTGGGCCAGTTTCGGGACGAGGTTGCCGGTGTAGGCGAGATCATTGAAGAACGGCGCGAACACGCCGACCCCCCTGCTCGGTTCGTGGTCGGCGAGAGCATAGACGGCGCGACCGTTGCGCAGCGCCTGCAGCAGCTGTTTGACCCCGGTTTGATCGGCTGGCGCCATTTCGACCGGCAGGCGTTCGCGGGCGGTCTTGACCAGGTCGTCGAGGCTGGACATCTTGGCCGGCCGGTACAGCCCGGTCATCGGCAGCCGGGCGGCGATCCAGGTCGCCATGACTTCCCAGTTGCCCATATGCGGACCGGCGATGATGATGCCCTTGCCGTCGGCAACGGCCTGGTGGAACAGCGCTTCGCCGCTGACATCGACGATCAGTGCCCGCACCCGCTCGATGGGCCAGAGCCAGGCCGGGCCGGATTCCATCGTGCACATGCCGAGGTGGCTGAGGCAGGCCTTGACCAGCCGCTCCTGCTCGGCCGGGGTTTTCTCCGGCAGGCAGCGGGCGATATTGATCCGGGCGACCCGGCGGTTGGTGTTGTTGACCTTGTACAGCAGCCAGCCCAGCAGCCGACCGATACGCTGGGCGGACGCCAGCGACAACATGGCGCCAAACCGGATGGCGGTCAGCGTCAGCCAGTTCTTGAATTTGGGAAAGCGATGGCGCTTGCGCGGTCGGCGGCGGACGGGTTCGGTCATCAGTGTCAACACAGCCCGACTCGGCGGGCAACAACAGTGGTCATCACAGGCCGACAGTGTAGCGGATCACCGCCGTGGACCTCAGCCTGTCAGCGCCGCCGCGGCGCTGGGCTTTACCATCTGCCTGACGTGACCGACCGCTGATCCGTTCATGTGCTGTCCGGCTATATCAATATGGCAGGCCAGTCTTTGCCGGCCGCCGGCGCGCGCGCGACCATGACCGCATCTGGCAGGCCGTCTTGGCGGTCGACCCCAACGCCCGAGCGCGTGGCTTCATTCAGGAGAATTTCCATGGCCGTGTTCAATGACAACTCCCTCAGCATCGGCAATACCCCGCTGGTCCGGCTGGCGCGGCTGACCGACGCCAAGGTCTACGCCAAGCTGGAGAGCCGTAATCCGGCGTTTTCGGTCAAGTGCCGGATTGGTGCCGCCATCATCTGGGATGCCGAGAAAAAAGGCCTGCTGAAGCCGGGCATGGAAATCATCGAGGCGACCTCGGGCAATACCGGCATCGCGCTGGCCTTCGTCGGTGCCGCCCGCGGTTATGGCGTCACGCTGACGATGCCGGCCAGCATGAGCCTCGAACGACGCAAGCTGCTGAAGGTGCTCGGCGCCAAACTGGTGCTGACCGACCCGGCCAAAGGCATGCGCGGCGCAGTCGAAAAAGTCAGCGAGTTGGTCGCGGAGAATCCGGGCAAGTATTTCGAGGCGAAGCAGTTTGAAAACCCGGCCAACCCGCAGATCCACTTCGACACCACCGGCCCCGAGATCTGGAAAGACACCAATGGCGAGATCGACGTATTCGTTTCCGGTGTCGGCACCGGCGGCACGCTGACCGGTGTCTCGCGCTACATCAAGCTGAAGGAAGGCAAGAAAATCACCACCGTTGCGGTCGAGCCGGCGGTATCGCCACTGATCACGCAAACCCGTGCCGGTGAACCACTGAAACCGGCGCCGCACAAGATCCAAGGTATCGGCGCCAACTTCGTGCCGAAGAACCTGGATCTGGAAATGGTCGATCAGGTCGAAACCGTCAGCAATGAAGAAGCGATCGAAACTGCACGGCAATTGATGCTGAAAGAAGGCATTCTCGCCGGCATTTCCTGCGGCGCGGCGCTCGCCGCGGCACTGCGCGTTGCCGAGCAGCCGCAGCATAAAGGCAAGACCATCGTCGTCGTGTTGCCGGATTCGGGCGAACGCTATCTGTCGAGCGCGTTGTTCGAAGGCGTGTTCACCGAGCAGGAACTGGTGCCGTAACGCAGGCCAGTCAGCGAGCAATAAAAACGCCGGCAGTGCCGGCGTTTTTTCATGACGCAGCCCCGCTCACTGGATGCGGGTTACGGTATAACCCTGTTGCCGCAGCAGCGCGACGATCGAGGTCGGTCCGATCAGGTGGGCCGCACCCACCGCGACAAAATAGCGCTTCTTTGGTTCGGCTTTCAGCTTCGCGATGATCCGGTTCGACATGGTCCGGTTGCGATCATCGATCAGGGCCTTGGTCAGCCGCTGATTGAGCGCGGTGTTCTCGCCCTGAAACTCCTTCAGCAGCGCTTCCACCTTGGCTTCTTCACCGCTGAGATAAGCCTCGGTCAGCAGCTCGACGATGTTCTTGCCGGTACGCCGGGCTTTGGCAAGACCATCGAGCGTTTCCTGCATCAAAGCCAGTTGCTCGGCCTGATTCAGGCCATCGAAGATGCCGAGCTGTTCCTGCACTTGTTCCAGGCCTTCGTTGCGCTTGCCGGCCGTCTCGGCTCGCTGCGCCAACTGCAGATCCAGCGCCGGCACGCCCGGATGCTTCCGCTGCATCGGCAACAGCGCCAGCTGGGTCGCCAGCGCCCATGGCTTCAACCGCTCGAACAGCGCCAGCTTCAGTTGCGGGCTGATCGCTTTCAGTTCGCTTTCCAGTTGGGCGCGCTGACTGGCATCCAGCATCGTCGATAACTTCTGTGGTGCTGGCAATAACATGGCCTGCGCCGCCATTGTCATCGTGGCCATGTCCATCTTCAGCTCGGTGACCACGACATCGGCACTGGCGAAGGCTTGCTCAGCGGCCGGGTGCAGCGTGGTCACGCGCGGATCCGGAATATGGATCGTGCCGAACAGATAGGCCGGCGTCGGGCCTTCGATACGCCACAGCAGTGGCGATTGCACGACGCCGGTAGCCTCGGCGTGGGTCGGCACAAGAGCGGCTTGGCCGACCAACAAGAACGCCAGCAGATTGCGCAGCAGTTTCATCATGCATCCTCTTGTGACCGTTGCCGGAGAACTCGCCGCCACCCGGCTGGGAAAACAAAGCCCGCCGAGGCGGGCTTTTGCGCTACGGTCAGCGTAGCGGCAACTGATTCAGCAGGCTGTTGAGCATTTCCGTGCCCTTGGCCATGCCGCCATCGGTATAGAACTTATCGTTGATGATGAACACCGGCACGCTGCGCAAACGATATTTTTCCATCGCCTGCTTGGCCTGACCCATCTTCATGTTGACGGCGAAGGATTTCATTGTGCTCAGCACGGTTTCTTCCTTGACGCCAAACTTGGCGATGAAGCTGGCGATCTCCTGCTCATCGCGCGGCGGCTTGCGCTCCAGGTGAATCTGGTTGAAGAACGGCAGATGTGCCTTGTCAGCCAGACCCAGCGCTTCGATGGTGTAGTAAGCCTTGGCGTACAGATCGCCCTGTGCACCGAACATGCCGACTACGTGCATGCGCTTGAACTGGACGTTGGCCGGCTTCTGCTGTTTCCAGTCAGCCAAAAAGCTTTCCATCTTGAAGCAGGCCGGGCAGGTGTAGGAGAAAAACTCCAGCACTTCCGGCTGCGCGGTTTTGCCGGCCGGATTGGCGATCTTGTAGTGTTCGCCCTCTTTCATCGGCGCCGCGGTATTGGCCAGAGCGGCGCCGGTGAACAACAGCGCTACCAGCGCCAGTACAGTTTTCAGTTGCATGTCAGGTCCTCAGTTCAGGCAGACAAAGAATTCGCTTATTCGACCGTCACCGACTTGGCCAGGTTCCGCGGCTTGTCGACATCGGTGCCACGTGCCAGCGCGGCGTGATAAGCCAACAGCTGCACCGGGATCGAGTGCACGATCGGGCTCAGCAGGCCGGCATGGCGCGGCGTGCGGATCACGTGCACGCCTTCCGACTCGCTGAAGTGGCTGTCGAGATCGGCGAATACGAACAGCTCGCCACCACGGGCGCGCACTTCCTGCATGTTCGACTTTACCTTTTCCAGCAGGCTGTCGTTCGGGGCAATCACGACGACCGGCATGTTTTCGTCGACCAATGCCAGCGGGCCGTGCTTCAGCTCACCGGCCGCATAGGCTTCGGCGTGGATGTAGGTGATCTCTTTCAGCTTCAGCGCGCCTTCCATCGCGATCGGGAAGTGCAGGCCGCGGCCAAGGAACAGCGCGTGATCTTTCGGCGCGAATTTCTCTGACCAGATCGCGATCTGCGGTTCCAGGTTCAGCGCATGCTGGACGCTACCCGGCAGGTGACGCAGCGCATCGAGATGAGCCGCAACCTGTTCATCATTGATGCGGCCACGCAGTTTGGCCAGCGTCACGGTCAAGGCAAACAGCGCGACCAGCTGGGTGGTGAACGCCTTGGTCGAGGCCACACCGATCTCGGCGCCGGCACGGGTGTAGAACACCAGCGACGAGTTGCGCGGCAACGCCGATTCGCGCACGTTGCAGATCGACAGCGTCTTGTCACAGCCAAGCGACTTGGCGTACTTCAGCGCCTCCATCGTGTCGAGTGTTTCGCCCGATTGCGAAATGGTGACCACCAGATGCTTCGGATTGGCAGCGACATCACGATAGCGGTATTCGCTGGCAATCTCGACTTGGCAGGGCAGGGCGGCAATCGATTCAATCCAGTAACGCGCGACCGAACCGGCATAGAAACTGGTACCGCAGGCAATGATCTGGATGCCTTCGATGTCGCTGAACACTTTCGCGGCATCGGCGCCAAACAGTTCCGGGACAAAGCCCTGGTCGAGCACCTGCTCGATGGTGTCGGACAGCGCTTTCGGCTGCTCGTGAATTTCTTTCTGCATGAAGTGGCTGTACGGACCGAGTTCCAGCGACGCCAGCGAGACATCGGACAGGTGCACCTTGCGCTCGACCTTGGCGCCGGTCTTGTCGAAAATCGTCACGCTGGTGCGAGTCAGATCGGCGACATCACCTTCTTCGAGGTAAATCACCTTGCGGGTGGCCGACAGCACCGCCGAGACATCGGAAGCGACAAAGTTTTCGCCCTCGCCCAGACCGATCAGCAACGGGCAACCCATACGGGCGACGACCAGCTGTTCCGGCTTGTCCATCGCGATCACGGCAATCGCGTAAGCACCGATCAGTTCCTTGGCCGCCAGCTTGACCGCTTTCAGCAGATCATGATCTTTGTGGTAGTGATGGTGAACCAGATGCGCGATCACTTCGGTGTCGGTCTGCGAGGTGAACATGTAGCCGAGTTTCTTCAACTCATCGCGCTTTTCATCATGGTTCTCGATGATGCCGTTGTGCACGACCGCAATCAGACCCGCCGAGACATGCGGGTGCGCGTTCGGCTCGGTAACACCGCCATGAGTCGCCCAGCGGGTGTGGCCGATACCAAGCAGGCCGGTCAGGTTGGCCTCCTTGGCGGCGTTTTCCATTTCGGCGACCCGGCCGACCCGGCGCACGCGCTTGATTTCCTTGTCGAGCACGGCGATACCGGCCGAATCATAGCCGCGGTATTCCAGCCGCTTCAGGCCGTCGACCAGCATCGGCACCACGTTACGCTGCGCGATCGCGCCAACAATTCCGCACATCTTGATCTTCCTCTGTTACCGGGCCGCGCTCCTTGCGATCCGTCTTGACTGCCAGTTTCCGGCGGGGAGCTAAACGCCGGCTGAATGACCAGAATTTGGTAGAAACCAGGTTCATTGTGCCGTGTTGACCGGCAACCTGCCGGCAACAGTCGGTTTCCTCAAACCGCCAAGGTCTATTTTTTCTTGCGCGGCCGCTGCCAGCCGCTGATCTCGGTTTGCTTGCTACGCGAGATCACCAGCACATCCGGGCTGACGTCCTTGGTAACCGTGGTGCCCGCACCAATGGTCGCGCCTTTGCCGACCCGCACCGGTGCAACCAGCTGGCTATCGGAACCGACAAAGACATCATCTTCCAGCACGGTCAGATGCTTGTTGGCGCCGTCATAGTTGCAGGTGATGGTGCCGGCGCCGACATTGCAGTCACGGCCGATTTCGGCATCGCCGATGTAGGCGAGGTGATTGGCTTTCGTGCCAACGCCGATCTTGGCTTTTTTCACCTCGACAAAATTGCCGATGTGAACGTTCTCGGCGAGCTCGGCGCCCGGTCGCAGGCGTGCAAACGGGCCGATGATGGCGCCATCACCCACGACGGCACCTTCGAGCACCGAGTTCGGCTGGACCATGACATTGCGGCCAATTACACAGTCTTTCAGCACGCAGTTGGCACCGATTTCACTACCGCTGCCAATTTCGACGCGGCCCTCCAGCACGACATTGACATCGAGAATTACGTCTTGGGCGATCGCGACGGTGCCGCGAACATCGAGCCGGGCCGGATCGCGCAAGGTCACGCCAGCCGTCATCAATTCTTCAGCGACCCGGCGCTGATAGCGGCGCTCCAGATCGGCGAGCTGCAAACGGTTGTTGACGCCTTCGACTTCGTCACGCGAAGCCGGTTGATGGGTTTCAACAACGCCACCTTCGCGCACGCACATCGCGATGATATCGGTCAGATAATATTCTTTCTGGGCATTGTCATTTTTCAGCGCGCCAAGCCAGCGACGCAGATCCTTGGCGGCACAGCAGAGGATGCCGGTATTCACCTCGGTGATTTTTTTCTGCTCGTCGCTGGCATCTTTCTGTTCGACGATCGAGGTCACCTTGCCGGCAGCGTTGCGGACAATGCGGCCATAACCGGTCGGGTCGGGCAGATTGACGGTCAGCAAACCGATGCCGTTTGACGGCTGCTTGGCCAGCAGCGCCTGCAGTGTTTCGGTACGGGTCAGCGGCACGTCGCCGTAGAGAATCAATACACGCTGATCATCACCGATATCCGGAATCGCTTGTTGCACCGCGTGACCGGTGCCAAGCTGCTGCGCTTGCAACACCCACTGAATCTTGTCGTCATTGATGCGGGCCCGCACCTGATCGCCACCATGGCCATAGATCAGGTGAATCGCCTGCGCCTGCAGGCCGTGGGCATTGTCGATGACATGCTGAACCAAGGGTTTGCCAGCCAGGGCATGCAGCACCTTCGGCATGGCGGATTTCATCCGGGTGCCTTGGCCGGCAGCGAGGATGACGACGGACAGTTCCATTTCCGGAGCAACTCGTGAAAAGCGCCTGGGTAACGGCGCGAGGCCGCTATTGTACGGGCTTGGCCGGCGCGCGGGCAGGGGCATTTTCAACCGTGGCGATGGTTACGGCAGAGGCCGTTTCCGGGACAAAGAAAAAGGCAGCCGAGGAGGCTGCCTTTCCTGTTGCGACCGATTGCCCGTCGCTTAACGCTTGGCCTGCTTGCGCAGCTTCTGGATGGCGGCGATCTGGGCGGCCGCTTCGGCCAGCTCGGACGCGGCCTTGCCGTACTCGATTTCGCCGGTACGGTTTTCCAGCGCCACCCGGGCGCGCTCCTGGGCCTGGACCGCCGAGGCTTCGTCCAGATCGTGGGCACGCACGGCCGTGTCAGCGAAAATCGTGACCAGGCTCGGCTGCACTTCCAGCATGCCGCCGGAGACATAGAAGAAATCTTCTTCGCCGCCCTGACGGACAATCTTGACCGTGCCCGGCTTGAGCGCGGTCAGCAGCGGTGCGTGATTGTAGAGAATGCCGAGTTCGCCCTGCGAACCGTTCGCCACAATCAGCTCGACCAGCCCGGAAAAGAGCTGGCCTTCCGCGCTGACGATGTCCAGATGAATACTCACAGCTGACATCACCTTACCCCTTGCTGGGTGTCATTCGTACTGGCCGGAGCGGCACGCGGATGCTGCATGCCGTTCCGGCTTGGTCGTGGCCGCTTACTTGGCCAGGGTCTTGGCTTTTTCGACCGCTTCGTCGATTGAGCCGACCATGTAGAACGCCTGCTCCGGCAGGTGATCGTATTCGCCGCTGAGGATGCCCTTGAAGCCACGAATGGTTTCTTTCAGCGCGACGTACTTGCCCGGCGAGCCGGTGAACACTTCGGCAACGTGGAACGGTTGCGACAGGAAGCGCTGGATTTTACGGGCGCGCTGCACGACCAGTTTGTCTTCGGCCGACAGTTCGTCCATACCCAGAATCGCGATGATGTCTTTCAGTTCCTTGTAACGCTGCAGCACAGCCTGCACGCCGCGGGCGGTGTTGTAGTGCTCTTCGCCGATGACCAGCGGATCGAGCTGGCGCGAGGTCGAGTCGAGCGGGTCCACGGCCGGGTAGATACCCAGCGCGGCGATTTGACGGCTCAGAACGACGGTCGCGTCCAGGTGCGAGAAGGTGGTCGCCGGGCTCGGGTCGGTCAAGTCGTCGGCCGGAACGTATACGGCCTGGATCGAGGTGATCGAACCCCACTTGGTCGAGGTGATGCGCTCTTGCAGCACGCCCATTTCTTCTGCCAGCGTCGGCTGGTAACCCACCGCTGACGGCATACGGCCGAGCAGCGCCGAGACTTCGGTACCGGCCAGGGTGTAGCGGTAAATGTTGTCGACGAACAGCAGCACGTCTTTACCTTTGCCCGAGGCGTCTTTCTCGTCACGGAAATGCTCAGCCATGGTCAGGCCGGTCAGCGCGACGCGCAGACGGTTACCCGGCGGCTCGTTCATCTGGCCGTAAACCAGCGCGACCTTGTCCAGAACGCCCGAGTCCTTCATCTCGTGGTAGAAGTCGTTGCCTTCACGGGTACGCTCACCGACACCGGCGAACACCGACAGACCGGCGTGTTCTTTGGCGATGTTGTTGATCAATTCCATCATGTTGACGGTCTTGCCGACGCCGGCGCCGCCGAACAGACCGACTTTACCGCCCTTGGCAAACGGGCACAGCAGGTCGATAACCTTGATACCGGTTTCGAGCAGTTCGTTGGCGCTCGATTGATCGGCATAGGTCGGGGCTTTGCGGTGAATCGGCAGCCGCGTTTTTTCACCAATCGGACCGGCTTCGTCGATCGGATTGCCGAGCACGTCCATGATGCGGCCGAGGGTTTCTTTGCCGACCGGCACCGACACCGGCTTGCCGGTGTTGCTGACCTTGATGCCGCGCTTCAGACCGTCGGACGAGCCCATCGCAATGGTACGGACCACGCCGTCGCCCATCTGCTGTTGCACTTCCAGGGTCAGACCCGAGCTTTCGACGTGCAGTGCGTCATACACCTGCGGAACGGCGTCGCGCGGGAATTCGACGTCGATAACGGCGCCGATGATTTGAACGATGATACCGTGGCTCATCTTACTTTCCTCTGAATTCAAACTTGGTATTCCGCGAGTTTCTTGACAACCGTTAAACCGCCGCCGCGCCGCCGACGATCTCAGACAGTTCCTGAGTAATCGCCGCCTGACGGGCTTTGTTGTAGATCAATTGCAATTCGCTGATCAGGTTGCCGGCGTTGTCGGTGGCGGCCTTCATCGCCACCATCCGCGCCGCCATTTCACAAGCGATGTTCTCGACCAGGCCCTGATACACCTGCGACTCGATATAGCGCTTGAACAACATGTCGAGCAACGGCTTGGCTTCCGGCTCGTAGATGTAGTCCCAGCTGTGGTCCGGCTTGGCATCGTCAGCGTTGGCCTGCACCGGCACCAGCTGCTCGATGGTCGGCGACTGGGTCATGGTGTTGACGAAGGTGTTGTTGACCAGGAACACCCGGTCCAGACGACCTGCATCAAACGCATCCAGCATCACTTTCACAGTGCCGATCAGATCGGTCAGCGCCGGCTTGTCACCAAGCTGCGACACTTGCGACACCACGTTGCCACCGATGCGGCGGAACAACTGGGTCGCTTTGGCACCAATCAGGCAAAGCTCGACCTCGACACCTTTGTCGGTCCAGGCCTTGATGTCGCTCAGTGCGCGCTTGAACAGGTTGACGTTCAAACCGCCGCACAGACCGCGATCGGTGGAGACAATGATGTAGCCGACCCGCTTGGCATCGCGCGGCACGACGTACGGATGCTGGTATTCCAGATTCGCATGCACCAAATGCCCGATCACCTTGCGGATCTTGCGCGCGTACGGACGGGTAGCTGCCATCCGATCCTGCGCCCGGCGCATTTTCGAGGCAGCGACCATTTCCATCGCTTTGGTGATCTTCTGCGTGTTTTTCACGCTGGCGATCTTGGTGCGAATTTCTCTTGCGCTGGCCATAACTGTTCCGGAGTAAGACTATCCCAGAGTAAGCGCCGCTCGACGGGAGTCAGCGTTTAGTCCAAACGAACCGCTTACCGAATCAACACATTGCCGGATGGTGACCGCGAACGCGGTCACCACCGCGACTACACCTGATGCCTTACCAAGTCGCCGTTTGCTTGAACTTGGTGATGGCTTCGGACAGCGCTTTCTCGATGTCCTTGTTGTAGTCGCAACGGGCGTTGATGTCGTCCACCAGCGCTTTGTAATCGCTCTTCATGAAGGCCAGCAGGTTCTTCTCGAAGCTGCCGATCTTGGCGAGTTCAACATCCTTCAGGAAGCCGAACTCAGCGGCGAACAGCGAGATGGCCATGTCGGCAACCGACATCGGCGCGTACTGCAGCTGCTTCATCAGTTCGGTGACGCGCTGACCGTGCTCGAGCTGAGCGCGGGTGGCTTCGTCCAGATCCGAAGCGAACTGCGAGAACGCTGCCAGTTCACGGTACTGGGCCAGTGCCAAGCGGATACCGCCGCCCAGCTTCTTGATGATCTTGGTCTGGGCCGCACCACCGACGCGCGACACCGAGATACCGGCGTTGACCGCCGGACGGATACCGGCGTTGAACAGGTCGGTTTCCAGGAAGATCTGGCCGTCGGTGATCGAGATCACGTTGGTTGGAACGAACGCCGACACGTCACCGGCCTGGGTTTCGATGATCGGCAGCGCGGTCAGCGAACCGGTCTGGCCTTTGACGGCGCCCTTGGTTTCTTTCTCGACATACTCGGCGCTGACGCGGGCGGCACGCTCAAGCAGACGCGAGTGCAGGTAGAACACGTCACCCGGGTAGGCTTCGCGGCCCGGTGGACGCTTCAGCAACAGCGAGATTTGACGGTAGGCCCAGGCTTGCTTGGTCAGATCGTCATAAACGATCAGCGCATCCTGACCCTTGTCACGGAAATATTCGCCCATGGTGCAGCCGGCAAACGGTGCCAGGAACTGCATCGAAGCGGATTCCGAAGCCGAGGCGGCGACGACGATGGTGTGCGCCAGCGCGCCATGCTCTTCGAGCTTGCGGACGATGTTGGCGATGGTCGAGGCTTTCTGACCGATCGCAACGTAGATACATTTAATGCCGGTGCCTTTCTGGTTGATGATCGCGTCGATCGCCATCGCGGTTTTACCGGTCTGACGGTCGCCGATGATCAGCTCGCGCTGGCCACGGCCGATCGGGATCATCGCGTCAATCGACTTGTAACCGGTCTGTACCGGCTGGTCGACCGACTTCCGCCAAATCACGCCCGGCGCGACCTTTTCGATCGGCTCGTAGCGGGTTTGCGCGATCGGGCCTTTGCCGTCGATCGGGTTGCCGAGTGCGTCGACAACGCGGCCCAGCAGCGCTTCGCCGACCGGCACCTGCAGAATGCGGCCGGTGCACTTGGCGGTCTGGCCTTCAGCCACGCCGCTGTAGTCACCGAGGATAACGGCGCCGACCGAGTCACGCTCGAGGTTCAGTGCCAGCGCATACTTGCTGCCCGGCAGTTCGATCATTTCGCCGTACATCGCGTCGGCGAGACCGTGGATACGGACGATACCGTCCGACACCGATACTACGGTGCCTTCGTTGCGGGCTTCCGATTGCACCTTGAACTGGGCAATGCGGCTCTTGATCAGCTCGCTAACTTCTGAAGGATTGAGTTGCATGCTCATGCTTCGGTTTCCTGATTAGGCCCGCAGGGTCTCGGCCAGACGATTCAATTTGCCGCGAACAGAACCATCGATCACGACATCGTTGCCGCGAATCACCACGCCACCAATCAGCGCAGCATCGACAGCGTAGGACGCGACGATGGTCTTGTTCCATTTTTTCGCCAGCGCATCGGTCAACGCCTTGCGCTCGGCATCGGCGAGCACAGCCGCCGAGGTAATGACCACTTCTGCCGTCTTTTCATGACGTGCTTTTTCCATCAGGAACAGCACGCAGATTTCCGACAGCGCATTCAGACGATCGTTGTCCGAAAGCAGTTCGATAAACGCCTTGCCGCCATCAGGGAGTCTGCCTTCGCAGACGGCGAGGAGCGCCGCGAGACGGGTCTCCTTGGGCACGCGCGGATTGTCGAGCAGGGCATGCATTTCCTTGTCAGCGACGGCAAGCGCCGCAAACTGCAGAAATTCCGCCCACGGCCCGAGCGCTTTCACGCTGAGTGCGTGCTCGAAAGCGGCTTTGGCGTACGGACGCGCAACAGTGGTCAATTCGCTCATGACGGTGTGCAGGTCTCAATAAAAACAGCATCAGTTCCGACCGCCTCACAACGAAGCGGTCAGAGGACGACATTACAGTTCTTGCGCCAGCTGGTTCACCAGATCGGCATGCGCCTTGGCATCGATCGAGCGCACGAGAATCTTCTCGGCACCAGCGACCGCCAATGCAGCAACCTGACCACGCAGGGCTTCTTTCGCCTGCTGGACTTGTTGATCGACATCGGCTTTCGCACTGGTGATGATGCGCTCGGCTTCTTTGCGGGCGTCACCGGCGGCGGCGTCAACGATTTCAGCATGCTTGCGATTCGCCTTTTCGACGATCTCGGCAGCCTGTTCACGCGCGTCGCGAATGATCTTGGTCGCTTCCTTCTGGGCAATCTCGATGTCGTGCTTGCCACGTTCCGCGGCGGCGAGGCCGTCGGCGATTTTCTGCCGACGCTCGTCGATCGCTTTCATGATCGGCGGCCACACGAACTTCATCGTGAACCACGCGAACACCAGGAACGTGAATGTCTGCACTAGCAGGGTTGCATTCAGATTCACGGTTGATGCTTCCTCAGCAGTTGTCGAGCTTCAAATGCCCGGAAAGGGCGCGTATTAGCCGCCGAACGGGTTGCCGACGAAGTACAGGGCCAGACCAACACCGATAATGAACGGGGCGTCGATCAGACCAGCCAGCAGGAACATCTTGGTTTGCAGCTGACCCATCAGCTCCGGCTGGCGAGCCGAGCTTTCCAGGAATTTCGAGCCCATCAGGGCGATACCGATACAAGCACCGATGGCGCCCAGACCGATGATGATGCCGCATGCCAGAGCCAGCAGACCGATATCCATTTGTGTTTCCTCGCTAAGGTGTTGAGTTAAAACAAACTACAGAAATAAACAGGTACTACCTAAAACCGTTTTTGCCCGCGCTGCTTTTATCCGCGCTTAGTGGGCGTCATGCGCCTGACCCAGATAGACGAGGGTCAGCATCATGAAAATGTAGGCCTGCAGCACGACGATCAGGATGTGGAAGATCGCCCAGGCCAGTTGCGCAATGAAACTGCCGATGAAGCCGAACAGACCGGCGGTGCTTTCCCACGGGAAGGCCAGTGCGCCGAGCAGGGCGATCAGCATGAACAGCAGTTCGCCAGCGTACATGTTGCCGTACAAACGCAGGCCCAGGCTGAGGGTCTTGGCGGCGTATTCGATCAGCTGCATCGCGAAGTTGATCGGCGCCAGATACCAGGCGCCACCGAACGGTGCGGCGACCAGTTCATGGGTGAAACCACCGATGCCCTTGATCTTGATGCCGTAGTACAGCGACAGCAGCAGCACCGCGAACGACATGCCCAAGGTGGCATTGATGTCGGCGGTCGGCACCACGCGCATGTATTCGAAGCCCATGGCATGGGCAAGCGACGGGAACCAGTCGACCGGGATCAGGTCGAGCGAGTTCATGAAGATGATCCACATGAAAATGGTCAGCGCCAGCGGGGCGATGAACGAACGGTCGCCGTGCACAATCGACTTGGACTGATCTTCGACCATCTCGACCAGCATCTCGATGGCACACTGCAGCCGGCCCGGGACACCAGTCGTCGCTTTGCGGGTGGCTTTCCAGAGCACCAGCAGTGCCAGCACGCCGGCAACCCAGGCCCAGAAAATGGTGTCGACATTGAACACCGAGAAATCGACCTGCGCTTCCTGATGGGCGCTTTGCAGGTGATGCAGGTGGTGACTGATGTACTCAGCAGCCGTTTGGCCTTTTTCGGTCGCTTGCTCGCTCATCTCTGCGCTCATGACTTACCTGTTCGGGCCAGGATCAAAGGAACGATCCACAGCCCTTGGAAGATGACGATAAATCCAGTCAACACATAACCGGCCTGCGCTTTGAAGTAACCAATCGCGGCGGCAAGCAGCAGCGCACTGGCACCCCATTTGACGGCCTGGAACATCCACAGCCGCAGCACAAACCGGTCGGCATTACGTACCGCCACCGGCTGCAACAACCGGCGGGCAACAAAATTCTGCGGCAGCACCACCGCGGCGCCACCGGTCAGGGTGGCAAGGGCTTCGGGAACCCCAACAAAAACGGCGATGGCAGCTGCCAACACCACGGCCAGCAAGGCCATGAGCCCGTGCACCCGGGTGACGAACGCACGACCGCGCTCTACCGGATGCTGCGTCATGAGCCGGATCTCGCTTTGGAAATAGGAGTTGTGGGAGTTTGGCGGTCAAATGAGAATCGCTCTCATCTGGCCTGCCGGCGACGCGCGGCATTATAAGGGCGGGAATTGGCTTTTACAATGTGCTATTCACGAAAGAAACGCCGTTAGTTCAAGCGCTTATGCATCGTACGCTGGCACCAGTACCACCATATCTAGTGGCCTGAAACTGGTGCCGGCACAAGCCTGCTGATCCGGCTTCAACCACCATTGGCGATGCCGGCGCTGACATGGCCGGTCGGCACTACACTGGCCGCCGAGTCGCAGTGCCGGGTCTGGTCATCAAAGAAGAAATCCGGCGCGAACTCGCGCAGAAAGGCCGCCTTGTCGAGACCGCCGAGGAACATCGCCTCGTCGACCACGATATTCCAGTCCATCAAGGTCCGAATGGCGCGTTCATGTGCCGGCGCGCTGCGGGCGGTGACCAGCGCAGTGCGGATACGCATCGGCGCGTCACTGCTGGCTTGCTGCAGTTCATGCAAGGCCTTCAGCAAGGGCTGGAACGGGCCCGGCGGCAACGGCCGCGCCTTGTGGTCGTGCTCGTGGCGCTGGAATTCGGGCAGACCATCACGCTGAAACACCCGCTCGGCTTCATCCGAGAACAGCACCGCATCGCCGTCGAAGGCGATGCGGATTTCATCCGGATACTGCTCGGCGGCCTTGATCGATTGTGGATAGACGCGGGCGGCCGGAAAGCCGCTGTTCAGCGCCGAACGAACATCGTCTTCATTGACCGACAGGAACAGATTGGCACGCAAGGCATGCAGATAGCGGTAGGGCGGTGCGCCGCGGGTGAACACGCCGCGCTGCAGTTCGAGACCGGCATTGCTGGCAGACCGGAACACCCGCAAACCGGAGACCGGATCGTTGCGTGACAGGATGACAACTTCGACCCGGTGCTGACCGTTGCGGTTGAACGCGAGCAGCTTCTGCACCAGCGGAAACGCGACGCCGGCCCGCGCCGGTTGTTCCAGCCGCTCAAGCTGCAGCTGCATGTAGGCGCGGTCATCGCTCGATTCGAATAGCCGGTTTTCTTCTTCGAAATCGAACAGTGCCCGTGACGACACTGCGACTACCAATTTACCATCCAGCGTCACGGCCATTGCACAATGTCCTTTGTGGAGTCCGATTGAACGGTTGGTTCAGGAAAAAGCAATGATGCCGACCAATACGATGATCAAAACGACGATACCGAACAGCGCTTTCCGTTTATCCGCCTGCCGCTCGACCACATCCTGTTGAACTTGCGCCAGCCATTCTTGCTGATCGGCAATCGCCTGACGCGTATCAGCGACCCACCGCTCCAGTTCCGGATCGGCCGGCACATCGTCCGGTCGGGCAAGATAGGCCTGCTCAATCTCGTCAATATTGGCCAGCATCGCCTGCTGATCGCGGCGCAAGCTGGCCAGTTCTTCCGGTTTCATGTGCGTTGCCGGTCAGGCTTTGTCGTCGTTATCCGGCAGCGGCTCGGTCAGCTCCCCTTCCCATTTGGCGACGACGGCCGTCGCCACCGAGTTGCCGACCACGTTGGTCGCCGAGCGTGCCATGTCGAGGAAATGATCGACGCCAAGGATCAACAGCAAACCGGCTTCCGGAATGTTGAATTGCGACAGCGTGGCAGCAATCACCACCAGCGAGGCGCGCGGCACACCGGCCATGCCTTTCGAGGTCAGCATCAGGATCAGCAGCATCGTGATCTGGGTGCCGAGCGTCAGCTCGATGCCATAGGCCTGGGCAATGAACACGGTCGCGAAGGTGCAGTACATCATCGAACCGTCGAGGTTGAATGAATAACCCACCGGCAGCACGAACGAGGCGATGCGATTGCTGCAGCCAAATTTCTCCAGCTGCGCCAGCGTCTTCGGATAGGCCGCTTCACTCGACGCGGTCGAGAACGACAGGATCAGCGGCTCACGCACCGACTTGATCAGATCGATGACCCGGCGGCCGAGGAAAATGCCGCCCAGCGCCATCAGCACCAGCCACAAGATCAGGATGCTCAAGTAAAACTCGCCCATGAACCAGGCAAAGTCGGCGATGATGCCGAAGCCGCTCTTGGCAATCACCCCCGCAACCGCCGCGAACACGGCGATCGGCGCCAGCCACATGACATAGCCGGTGACTTTCAGCATCACATGGGCGGCGATGTCGATCACTTCGATCAGCGCTTTGCCGCGTTCACCCATCGCCGCCAGGCCGGTGCCGAAGAACAGCGAGAACACGACGATCTGCAGGATCTCGTTCTTGGCCATGCCGTCAATGACCGAGGCCGGCACCAGGTGGGTGATGAATTCCTTCAGCGTCAGCGAGGCGCCGCTGATACCGCTGCTGGCGGTCGCATCAAGCACGACCTTGCCGACCAGCGCATCACCCGGCCGGAACAGGTTGACCATGATCAGGCCCAACGTCAGCGAAATGATCGAGGCAAAAATAAACCACAGCAGCGCCTTGCCACCGACCCGGCCGACCGCGGCCAGATCGCCCATCTTGGCGACGCCGACCACGAGCGTCGTGAACACCAGCGGCGCAATGATCATCTTGATCAAGCGCAGGAAGATGGTCGTGATCAGGCTCATGGCATCGGCGAAGCCGGCAACGCTCGGCTGATAGAATCCGTTGACCACATAACCAACCAACAGACCGAGCAACAGACCGATGATGATGTAGAGCGTCAGGCGACTGGCTTTCATGCGTGGGGAATTCCTGTCGTTGTTAGCGCAACTCGATGCGGAGTGCGGTCAGTGGGTGAAGAAAGAGCGGCGGCGCCGCTCTTTCTGTCGAAACTCAGTCCTCGCCAGCGATGCCCAGTTTGGCGAGCACGCCGTCGAGTTGTTCGAGTGAGCTGTAAGCAATGACGAGTTTGCCGGTATGCTTGCTCGACTGCTCGAACCGCACCGGCGTGCCGAGCAGTTCGGCGAGCTGGCGCTCAAGCCGGGCGACATCGCTGGCACCTTGCTCAGGCTTGGCCGTTTTTTCTGCCACCGGTTGCAACAACCGGCGCACCAGTTTTTCGGTGTCGCGCACCGTCAATTGCTTGGCTGCAACTTCGCGCGCGGCTTCCACCTGTTTTTTCGGCTCCAGCGACAACAGCGCACGGGCATGGCCCATCTCGATATCGCCACGCTCAAGCAGGGTTTTGACATCGGCGTGCAGATGCAACAGGCGCAGCAGGTTGGTCACCGAGACACGCGATTTGCCGACCGCGGTTGCCACTTGCTCCTGGGTCAGCTGGAAATCGTGAATCAAGCGCTGCAAACCCATCGCCTCTTCGATGCAGTTCAGATCTTCGCGCTGGATGTTTTCGATCAGCGCCATCGCAGCGGCGCCATGCTCGGACACTTCCTTGACCAGGCAGGGAACCTGCATCATGCCGGCCTTCTGCGAGGCACGCCAACGCCGCTCGCCGGCGATGATCTCGTATTTGTTGTCACCGGTCCGGCGAACGACGATGGGCTGGATCAGACCCTGGGCCTTGATCGATTCGGCCAGTTCATTGAGCGCGTCTTCGGTCATCACCCGACGCGGCTGATAGCGACCCGGCTGCAAGTACTCGACCGGCAACTGTTTCAGTTCGCCATCGGTTTCCGCCAGCGTTTTGCCGGTGCTGAGCGCCTGCGCGGTGTTGGCGCCAATCAGCGCCGACAGGCCGGTGCCGAGGCCGCGTTTTTTTACTGCCATTGTTGTCGTCCCCAATGTGATTCGGATGCTCGCTGCACGGGCAGCGAAACCGGTGCGCCACGCTGGCGTGACAACACCGAAGCGCGCGACCGAGGTGGTCGCGCGAAATCATTTTTCTTACTGCACGGACATTTCCGAAAACGGCACGTTGTCGCGCCGCAGGACTTCACCGGCCAGCGTCAGATACGCTTTCGCCCCCGCCGAGAGTTTGTCGTAGACCAGCGCCGGCACTCCGTGCGAGGGCGCTTCGGCCAGACGGACATTGCGCGGAATGACGGTGTTGTACAGGCGCTCGCCGAAATGTTCCTGCAACTGCGCCGCGACATCGGTCGACAGGTTGCTGCGCGGATCGAACATCGTGCGCAGCACGCCTTCGATATGCAGCGCCGGATTCAGCGCCGATTTGATCTGCTCGACCGTGCTCATCAGCGCCGAGATGCCTTCCAGCGCGTAGTACTCGCACTGCATCGGGATCAGCACCGAGTCGGCTGCAACCAACGCATTGACCGTCAGCATGTTCAGGCTCGGCGGGCAATCGATGTAGATGTAGTCGTACTGGCCGAGGATCGGTGCCAGCGCCAGTTCGAGCCGGTGTTCGCGTTGCTCGATTTCGAGCAGGTGCACTTCCGCTGCCGTCAGTTCCTGGTTGGCCGGGATCAGGTCGTAACCGGCATTGGCCGCCTTGATGATGGCGCCACGGGCATCGATGTCACCCATCAGCACGTCGTAAACAGTCGCTGCGAGACCATGCTTGTTGATGCCGCTACCCATGGTCGCGTTGCCCTGCGGATCCAGGTCGATCAGCAGCACCCGGCGATGGGTGGCCGCGAGGCTGGCAGCGAGGTTGATGCTGGTGGTGGTCTTGCCGACGCCACCTTTCTGATTGGCAACTGCGATGATGCGACCCACGGAAGGCTCCCGAGCGATGGACCGGTGTTCAAAACCGGGGCGTTAGGGTAACGGATCTGTGGAACGCTGTTCCACGGAACAGATCGGTGCAATCTCTGTGGATAACTTGGGATTTCCACAGTCTGGACGGCTGTTGCCCTCATTTAGCGCGGGGGTGCTTGAAAAATCATCAGTTGTCGTCCACACCTTTAAGTTGTTTGACGACCGTTTCGGTTCGTCAGCCCCACAGCGGCTGGCAAGGCCAGATGCCGACTTTGCCCGCGTGCCGCTCTGGCACCGACCTCATGGAGGTGGTCATGCTGTCCTTGCACCGTCTTTCCCTGCGCTGGCAACTGCTGTTGCTGATCGCACTACCAATGCTGGCGTTGGCCGTGGTGGGCCTGCAGGGTCTGAGCTCCACCCAGTCTGCCGTCGACGGCCTGAACTCGGTTTATCAGAACCGGGTGGTGCCCATGCGGGATCTGAAAATCATCGCTGACGCCTACGCGGTCAATATCGTCGATGCCTCGCACAAAGCGCGCAGTGGCGCATTTAGTCATCGCCAGGCGCTCGACGAGATCAACTTGGCCGAACAACGCATCGAACGGGCCTGGACCGCATACCGTGCCCACGAGTTGTCGGCCGACGAGCTACGGCTGGTGCGCGAATTCGATCAGCTGCAAGACCGCGCACGCCGCATGATTGCATTACTCAAGCAGGCGCTGGCCACCGGCGACCAAAGCAAACTGATACAGCTGGCAGAAACGGAATTGTATCCGGCCATCGATCCACTGTCCGAAGTGGTGGCGAAGCTCATTGAGCAGCAGCTGGTCAGTGCCAAAGCCGTGTTTGATGTCAGCTCGGCACGTCATGAACTCGAAACGCTGTTGCTGTTGTTCGGCCTGCCACTGTGGCTGGTGGTAGTCGGCATGTTTGGCTGGCGGATGCAACGCACGGTGCAACAACAACTCGGTGGCGAACCGGCCTACGCGCAGCAGGTGGTGCGCTCGGTGGCACATGGCAACTTGATGCTGAGCATCCGTAAACAACCTGGTGACGAACACAGTTTGCTTGCCGCCATGCACGCGATGCAGTACAGCTTGGCGGCATTGATCGGCGGCATGAAATGGCAGGTGGGCAACGTCACCCGCACGGCGACCGATCTGTCGCAGGCAGCACATACCATCGCCACCAGCGCGGCGGCTCATTCGGAAGACGCGACCGCAATGACCGCATCGATTGAAGAACTCAACACGGCCATCACCAGCATCGCTCAGACCGGCGAAGCGGTCTCCGAGAGTGCCGGCCGTACCGTGACGACGGCGCGCGACAGCGCTACCGGCGTCGCCAATGTGATCCGTGCCGTGGAGCAAATCATTGAGACGGTTGAAGAGGCCGTCAAGGAAGCGGAACGGTTGGCAAGTCAGTCCGAGCGGATCAATGAAGTGGTGTCGGTGATCCGCAACATTGCAGCACAAACCAACCTGTTGGCACTAAATGCCGCAATCGAGGCAGCGCGCGCCGGTGAGAGTGGTCGTGGCTTCTCGGTGGTTGCGGACGAAGTACGGGCGCTGGCTGAGCGCACCACCCGTTCGACCGATGAAATCGCCAAGATGATCGCCGACAACCACGCGCGCGTCGATGCGGTCATCGATCTTATCCGCGTTGGCGCCGAACAGACCCGATCCATCTCGGCAACCGCGGCAACGGCACGGACCTCCATGCAGAAAGTGGTCGATGAAATCAGCCATACCGAACACCGGGTGACTGACATCGTCAGCACGATGGCGACAGTGCGGGGTAGCAGTGACCAAGTCGCACGGCGCATTGCCCATTTTCTGGACGGCATAGAAGAAAGCGCCTTGATGGCGAGCAGCGTCGCACAAGCAGCTGATGAGCTGAACCAGCTCGCGGATACCTTGAATCACTCGATGCGGGTATTCAAAGTGGCTCAGACACGGATCAGCGCTGAATCATTCCAGGAGTTGTCGCGACAATTCGTCGACACCGCTGACAGCGAACTGAATTGGCAGGACGCCCGGTCTGCCTGACGCCGGTCAACGCCGAACACGAACCAGATAACGCTCGGCCTGCAGGCCAGGGACCAGCAGCGGCAGCGTTTCGGCATGCAAGAGGGCGGACAGTGGTGCCAGCTCGGCAGCAGCGGACTGGCTTTTCATCGCCAACCATTCGCCACCGATCGCCAACAGATGTTGGGTCAGATCACAGAACAGTTTCAGTTCGGCGAATGCCCGGCTGGTGATTTGCTGGTACTGGCCCTGGTGCTGCTCGACCCGGGCCTGCACCGGCGTCACATTCGCCAACCCAAGCTCGTGCACCATCTGCCGGATGAAGCGGATTTTCTTGCCATTGGAATCCAGTGCGGTAATGGCGATATCCGGCCGCACGATGGCGAGCGGCAGGGCCGGAAAACCCGGGCCGGTGCCAACATCGAGCAGGGTCGGGCCGGTCAGATAGGGCAATAGCGACAGCGAATCGAGCAGATGCAGCGTGAACGCTTCCTCACGGTCGCGGATCGCCGTCAGATTATAGGCTTGGTTCCAGCGCAGCAGGTTATCGAGCAGGCTCAGCAACTTGCCGGCTTGGCTGTCATCGATGGGCTGACCCCAGCTCTGGCAGGCAGCATGCAAACGGGCAAGCAGGGGCTCGGACATCATGGTCTCTGGTGCGGTGACGGCCCTGCCATTGTAGCGATGACCACGGAACCATCGCCACGGCATTGCGGACTAAACAGCGACAAACCTGCGGGGAGAATACCGATGAAATCGCGTTTGCTTGCAGCGGTGCTGCTGACCTTGGGTACCGGACCGGTAGTCGCCGCCGGCGCCATCACGGTCGACTACGTCCAGCCGGAGAAATTCACCGACGTCAAGGAGCGGCAATTCAAGACCGCGCCGGAGAAGAACGCCCACCTGAAGAACCTGAAAAGCTGGCTGGAAAAAGAGGGCGCCAAACACATCGCCGATGGCCAGACGCTGCGTTTGCGGATACTGGATATCGATCTGGCCGGTGATTTCGAACCCTGGAATGGTCCGGATTTCCAGGATGTCCGGGTGCTGAAAGACATTTATCCGCCACGGATCACGCTGCAGTTCACGCTGCAGGGCAGCGACGGCAAAGTGCTCAGCGAAGGCGAACGGGAATTGCGCAACCTGAACTACCTGATGGAAAGCAGCTTCGCCAGCCGCAATGCGCTGGAGCATGATGAACGCCTGTTGCAGGACTGGCTGCGGAAGGAATTTCCGAAAGCCAACTAGCCGATTGCCGTAAAGAACAAGGGCCGCATAGCGGCCCTTGTTCTTGGCAACCGCCTCACGCCGAGGCTTTCAGCAAGTTGCCCTTTTTCAGGTGCACCAGCAGCAGCGAAATCGCCGCCGGCGTCACGCCGCTGATACGCGCCGCCTGGCCGACCGTTTCCGGTTTGACCCGGTTCAGTTTCTGCATCACTTCCGCCGACAGACCGGTGACCGTGCTGTAGTCGAGCGACAGTGGCAGCCTGGTATTTTCGTAACGCTGGCTGCTTTCGATTTCTTCCGCCTGGCGCTCGATGTAGCCGGCGTACTTGACCTGGATTTCCACTTGTTCAGCAACCAGCGGGTCGATGCCGTCGGCGGCCAGATCCGGCGCCGCAGTCAGCTTGGCGTAATCGAGCTCGGGCCGGCGCAGCAGTTCCAGCAGCCGGTATTCGCGCGTCAGCGGCTTTTCGAAATACTGGTTCAGGTGCGCGGCCGCCGCCGAATTCGGCTGCACGAAACTGCGATGCAAGCGCTCATGCTCGGCGGCAATCGCATCGCGCTTGCGGCAGAACGCCTCCCAGTGCGGATCGGTGATGAGACCGAGTTCGCGGCCTTTTTCGGTCAGACGCAGATCGGCATTGTCTTCGCGCAGCAGCAAGCGATATTCGGCGCGCGAGGTGAACATCCGGTACGGTTCCTGGGTGCCGTTGGTGGTGAGATCATCGACCAGCACGCCGAGATAGGCTTCGTCACGGCGCGGCGCCCACAGATCTTTTTCCTGCGCGCGGCGGGCGGCGTTGAGGCCGGCGAGCAGGCCTTGTGCGGCAGCTTCTTCGTAACCGGTGGTGCCGTTGATCTGGCCGGCGAAAAACAGGCCGTTCACATGCTTGCTTTCGAGCGTCGTCTTCAGTTCACGCGGATCGAAATAATCGTATTCGATGGCGTAACCGGGCCGCAGGATGTAGGCGTTCTCGAAGCCGGTGATCGACTGCACGATCTGCATCTGGACATCAAACGGCAGCGAGGTCGAGATGCCGTTCGGGTACACCTCGTTGGTCGTCAAACCCTCCGGCTCGATGAAGATCTGGTGCGTTTCCTTGTCGGCAAACCGGACGATCTTGTCTTCGATGCTCGGGCAATAGCGTGGACCGATGCCTTCAATCTTGCCGCTGTACATCGGCGAGCGGTGCAGGTTGGCACGGATCACCTCAGCGGTCTTTGCGGTGGTGTGGGTGATCCAGCAGCTGATCTGTTTCGGGTGGTCGGCGCGCGAACCGAGGAACGAGAACACCGGGGTCGGGTTGTCGCCCGGTTGTTCCTGCAGGCCGGCGTAGTTGATTGAGCGGCCATCGATGCGCGGCGGCGTGCCGGTCTTCAGCCGGCCGAATTTGAACGGCAGTTCGCGCAAGCGGTTGGCCAGCCCGATTGACGGCGCATCACCGGCGCGACCGCCGGAATAGTGCTGCTCACCGATATGGATGAGGCCCTGCAAAAAGGTGCCGACCGTCAGCACGACCTGGCGCGCCTTGAAGGTCAGCTGCATCTTGGTGACGACACCGGTGACCTGATCGCCGTCCAGCAGCAGATCTTCGACCGGCTGCTGGAACAGCCACAGGTTCGGTTGGTTTTCCAGCGTCGCGCGGATAAAGGCCTTATAGAGCAGCCGGTCGGCCTGGGCGCGGGTGGCCCGTACCGCCGGGCCTTTCGAGGCGTTCAGGGTCCGGAACTGGATGCCGGCATGGTCGGCGCCGCGCGCCATGACCCCGCCCAGGGCATCGATCTCCTTGACCAGATGGCCTTTGCCGATACCGCCGATGGCCGGGTTGCAGCTCATCGCGCCCAGCGTTTCGATGTTGTGACTGATTAACAGCGTCCGGACACCCATGCGGGCCGCCGCCAGCGCGGCTTCAGTCCCGGCATGGCCGCCACCGACGACGATGACATCGAATTCTTGCGGGAAAATCATGGCTTTAGCGGTACGGACAGAATGGGGCGCGCATTGTAGCGGCCCGCTTGCGAATGGTCAAAATTTGCTCAGCGCAATCGTTTGTAACAGTATGCAGCCAGCAAAACTACAAAACGAAACGGAAGCCAACCCCCTCGGCTGCTAGCGTCGCGCTCCGAATCGATACACCACACCCGAGGAGGGCTGATGACCCCGTTGTTCGATGTGTGTTCCGTCCCGTCGCTGCGTCTGTTGGCGCTGGCCGCCGGGCTGGCCGCGCTCTCTGCCTGTGCCAGCGAACCAGCCAGCTCCGCCACCCCAAAAGCGGTGGTCCAGCCCAAACCGGTCTGCAGTGCACCGCCGCCCATTCCGGATATCTGGAAGTTGGAGCCCCTGCTGATCGAGCAGGGCAAGATCACGGCCGAGATGTCACGCGAACAGCGTGAACAGGCCATCCGTGACTACATCCGGGCCAAAAACGAACGTTTCCTGAAAGACTGCCAAGTGAAGAAGTGATGCATATGAACCTGAACAAACTGTCGCTGTTGGCACTGGCCATGGCCGGTGCCCTGACCCTGACCTCTGTTGACGCTGTAGCGGCGCCGGCCGCTACGCAAGGTACGCCTAAGGACCCTGGCGTCATCAACAAGGAACGCATTCTGTATTGGGCACAGAAACGCGGCGAATTGGCCGCGGATGCGTCCGAGGAGGCCAAGCAGGCTTATCTGCAGAAATACCTGAAGCATGCCAAGGCGGTGAATCACCTGTCGGCACCGATGGCGAAGGCGCTGGAAAAAGCCCGAAGCAGCAAGCAGGCCAAAGCACAGCGGCACGGCAAGGCGATTGAGGAAAAAACGGTCAAGGTCCTGACTGTCTTGGTTGACTTTCCAGATCTGCCGCACGACGACAACCGACTGACCCGTCGCGACACCGGCATGTACTACGCCGACTACAACGTTGCCCATTACCGCGATCTCATGTTCTCGACCACCGGCTATGCCGGTCCGAGTGGCCAAAACCTGATGTCCGGCTATCAGTATTACCAAGCCGAATCTGGTGGCAGCCTGCATTTCACCGGAGATGTTTATGACTGGGTGCGCGCGGACAATAACGCTGCCCATTATGGTGGCAATGAAGGCGAAGAAGATAATGATCGGGCCGCGCGCGAATTGATCCGGGAAGCGGTGGCCAAGACCGTCGCGGCGAATGCCAGCAACCCGGAATTCGATCTGGCCGATTATGACGTCGAAGACCAGTACGACATTGATGGTGATGGCAATCTGAATGAGCCGGACGGCATGATCGATCACGTCATGGTGTTCCATTCCAGCGTCGGCGAAGAGGCCGGTGGCGGTGTGCTCGGTGCCGATGCGATCTGGTCGCACCGCTGGACCGTTGGCCAGCCCTATACGATTCCGGGCACCAGCTATCAGCTGCTCGGTTACACCATTCAACCCATTGATGCCGCGGCCGGTGTCGTTGTGCACGAGTTCGGCCACGATCTGGGCCTGCCGGATGAGTACGACACCGACAATTCGGCGATGGGCGAACCGATCGGCATGTGGTCGGTGATGTCCGGCGGCAGTTGGGCGGGCGCCATTCCCGGCACGGAACCGGTCGGGTTTAGTCCTTACGCACGTGACTTGTTCCAGCAATGGTACGGTGGCAACTGGGTCAACCAGACCGTGCTCGAACTGAGCACATTGCAGGCGGAAACGCAGCAACTCGATCTGGTCGCGGCGATCAATCACGATGCTGACACCATCAACCAGGTTCGCATCGATCTGCCCGGTCCGGTCGTACCGCTCCAGCAACCGTTCGCCGGTAGTTTTCAGTTCTGGTCCGGACAGGGCGATATGCTCGATAACCGGATGTCGTTCGAAGTCACGGTACCGGACGCTGACAATGCACAGCTGCAATTCCAGGCGAAATGGAACATCGAAGACGATTACGACTATGTCCGCGTGTTGGTCAATGGCACGGCCATTGCCGGCAATAACACCATTGCCAGCGTCAACCCGCAGCATGCCGGTGTAACGCATTATCTGTCCGGTAATCGCAGCACCGACTGGGCATTGCAGACGTTCTCGCTGTCCGCATACAAAGGTCAGACCGTCACCATCGAGTTTGAGTACGTCACCGATCAGGCCGTTGGTGATTTCGGCATGGTAGTCGACGCGCTCGCCGTTACCGGTGGCGGCAGCACCGCTTTCAGCGCCGATGCTGAAAGCGACGGCCAAGTAACATTGAATGGCTTCAGCCGCGTTGGCGCCCAACGTGAAGGTCTGCCGCAGCAGTATTACCTGCAACTGCGCAACCACAGCGGTATCGACGCCAGCCTGGCCGGTGAATCCTATGACGACGGCGTGGTGCTCTGGTTCGCGGACCCGAATTACAACGACAATAACGTCGAAACCCATCCGGGCCATGGCTTCCTTGGTGTAGTCGATGCCGATCAAGTGCTGATGCAGTCGGGAACCCGCGCATTGGAGTCGAGTTTGCAAGTTCGCGATGCGGCATTCCGGCGCATGACGCAAACCGCCAAGTCAAGTGACAGCCATCTGGCGGCGATATTCTCGTTTGATGATCGTTATGACTACAGCAGCCCGGACTCGCCGCAATCGGGTTTGGTATTGCCCGAACACAATCTGGTGATGTCAGTGCTGGAACAAAGCAACGACAGCAGTACGGCGCGCATTTTCCTCAGCGCCAATCCGGCGGCAAATGCAATCGAAGCCAGCATCAGCCAGTCGGCTCAGAATCTTGTCGTCAGCTTCAACAGCAGCGCCAGTGGTGGTACCGGCAGCCTGAGTTATCTGTGGAATTTCGGTGACAACACCACCAGCACAGAAGCGAGCCCGTCGCATACTTACGGCGCCGCCGGCACCTACACCGTGACGCTCACCGTCACCGACAGCAACGGCGTCGCGAAGACGGTCAGCAACACGGTAACTGTGACCGCCGGGTCGAGCAGCGGTGGTGGCACCGGCGGTTCCGGCAGTGGCGGTGGCGGTGGCAGCTTCGCGTGGTCGGTAATGTTGTTGCTCGGCATGAGCCGACTGTTGCGCCGCCATTGATTGACGGTACTCCCACAAAACAAGAACCCGCCGACGGCGGGTTTTTGTTTTGCCGGCAAGCAGAAGCAAGCACCTCTGGCATTTGCATGAAGGCTTGTTGTCAGCGCGATCGGGGCGCCGGTACCTGGCTTCAGTGCTTGGCCAGTACCCGGAAACGGCGCACCAGCCGCTGGCCCTGATCGTCTACCAGTGTTAACCGGTGTTCACCGGCGCTCGTTTGCAAGGGCCATTGATGGAAGTGGCGGGTTTCGCCGAGGTAGTGGTCGTCGAGGTGCCAGTAGAGCGTGGCGTTGGCGCGGCGATGCACGGCTTCGAAGATGATCTGGCTGCGCTCGCCATCGAGATCGACCGGAATGTAGATCTGGCTGCCGTCTTGCGGATAGAGCAGGCCGATGGCCTGTTCGTCCTGCTCCGGCGCAT
The DNA here is from genome assembly GCA_049324755.1 of Pseudomonadota bacterium. Taxonomy (GTDB): domain Bacteria; phylum Pseudomonadota; class Gammaproteobacteria; order Enterobacterales; family Permianibacteraceae; genus Permianibacter. The sequence goes on along the minus strand of JBMOMZ010000069.1, from coordinate 9,659 downwards.
TGCCGGCACAGTCGGGTCGCCAGCTGGGCAATGGCCGGTACTCGGGATGCTGGCGCCGGTAGAAATGTTCCATCGTCGCCGGCAGCACGAACCAGCTGTGCAGCTGCATGTCGGCGACGTTGGCGCAGCCGGCATGCACGCGCAGCCGGCTGGCGGGGTCGAGCGCGAGGCGCCGGTGCCACGGTGACACCTTGCTGAAGCCGGCCGCCTGCGGCACCCGTTCATGCCGGCGCTGGCAGTCCAGCTGCGGCAGCAGACCGTCTTCGGCGCAGACCTCGATCAGTTTCAGGTCGGCGGGCGGTTCGCTGAACCAGCCACTGTCCGGCAACCGGTTCAGCAGCGCAAACAGCAGCGGCGCCGCGGTCTGGCTGCCGCTCAGGCCGGCGACGCCATCGCCGCTGGCATTGCCGGCCCAGACCGCGATGGTGTGGGCCGGGGTGCTGCCGACCGCCCAGGCATCGCGCAAACCAAAACTGGTGCCGGTTTTCCAGGCCAGCGGCCGGCCGCTGCTGAAGCTGCGCCAGTGCAGCTCGGCGCCGGGCCGGTTGACCTCCTGCATCGCGGTCAGCGTCAGCCAGGCTGCGCCCGGACCGTAGTCGGCGCTGGCGGTGGCCGACGGTGGCGTTGATCGCGGTGTAGGAGTGGTTTCGGCGGCATGCAGGACGCGCAAACGCCGCTGCTGCAGACCGGCACTTTGCGCTTCCGGCTGCTGCGCGACCGCGGCGAGATTGGCGTAGACCCCGGCAATGTCCCACAGCGTGGTTTCGGCGCCGCCGAGTATCAACGTCAGGCCGTAGTCATCGGGCGCCCGGAACAGCGTCCGCAAACCAAGCCGCTGCAGCGCCGCGTGAAAGCGCGCCACCCCGAACTCGCGCAGCAGACGCACGGCCGGAATGTTCAGTGACAACGCCAGCGCCTCATTGGCCGGCACTGCGCCGCGGTACTGCCGATCAAAATTTTCCGGCACATAACCGTTCACCTGGGTCGGCACATCCGGCACCAGCATCGTCGGTGTCAGCAAGCCGTGTTGCAGCATCAGCGTATACAGCAGCGGTTTCAGGATGCTGCCGCTGGAGCGCGGTTGCTGCAGCAGATCGACGGCGTGGGCATCGAGACCGGAGTTGGCGGACAGACTGTTGCCGAGGTAGGCGCGCACCTCACCGCTGGCATTGTCGATGACAATCGCCGCCGCATGGCCGACGCCTTGTTCACGCAGCAGCGCCGACTCGCGCTGCAGCACGGCGCCGAGTTCGCGTTGCCAGTCGGCATCGAGCGTACTGTGCAGCACCGGGCCGGGTGTCGCCGGCAGGTGCAGCTGCGCCGGCGTTGCCAGCATGCTGTCGAGCAGATGCGGCGCCAATCGCGGCAGTGGCTGCGCCGCCTCCGGCAGCGGCTCGGCCAAGGCCAGGCGCAGATCCAGATCGCTCAGTTGTTGGTCCGCGTGCAGGCGCCGCAGCAAGCGATCACGCTTGGCCTGCAACTGCGCCCGCGAGCGGCCCGGATGGATCAGCGCCGGCGCGTTCGGCAGCACCGCCAGCGTCGCGGCCTCGGCCCAACTGAGTTCGCGCGGCGGCCGACCGAAATAGCGCCACGCCGCGGTCTCCAGGCCAACCAGATTGCCACCGAACGGGGCATGCTGAGCGTACAGCGCCAGAATCTCCGGCTTGCTGTAGGAAAACTCCAGCCGCAGCGCCAGCACGATCTCATACAGTTTTTCGGCGACCGTGCGCGGCGGGTTTTGGCGCGACAGCCGGATCACCTGCATCGTCAGCGTGCTACCACCGCTTTTAACGGCAGCGTCGTCGAACTGCGTGCGCAGGGCCCGCAACAAGGCCAGCGGATCGACACCGGGATGCGAGCGAAAACGCTTGTCTTCGAAGGCGATGAGTGCGCTGGCAAAACGCTCGGGCACGTCAGCGCTGAGCGGAAACCGCCATTGCTTGTCGGCAGCAAGACGCGCACCGAGCAGTTCGCCGTCGCGGGCGAACAGCACCGGCGAGTAGGGCGCGTTGAACAGTTGATCCGGCAGCGCCTGCCAGAACCCGATCAGCAAGACGAGCAGCGCGGCCAGCGCGATCTGCAGGCGACGACAGCGGAGGAGCGGTTTTGATAGCGACATAGCAACCCAAGCCTGGCAAACGCACGGCAGCGACTCGCAGGATGCCACCGGCATGTAAATCGCCTACATATTCGGACCGCCTATTGTTCGTCAGGCATCTCGTTCTGAAGCCGCTTGAGGTAGTGCGCGCTGGACTTCATTCCACGGAAATGAACCTCCATCTCGGAGCTCGATAGGGATTTCACCGTCATCATTTGAACGGCACCCGTTTGCTCTCGCACCGTAATGACATTACCCTCGAGTGACCACACCCCGACAGTTTCAGGTCGTTGATGCAACCACGATGTAAACGACCCATCTGCCACCAACTCAAAATCTTCATATCCAATATCGCCACCCGTGTAGGTATAGCTACCGGCGATATTTCTTGCGTTGACGGCCAGATCGGAAGCCACGGCGGGAGTAACCAGTGCTAGAGATAGCAACACCCTGCACCGGCCCCGCCGCAGCACCCTCGTTATTTTGTTCATTCCGCCACCACGTCCACCCACTGACCGGCATTGCGGGCATAGCGTTTGGCGTCATACATCGCTTCGACGTGCCAGCCGGGCAGGTAGTAGCGGCCGGGATAGGCGGCATTGAATACCAGCACGAAGCTGCGTGACTCACCGCTCTTCAAGCTGAAGTAGGTGTGGACACGATCATCGCGGACATCGCGGTAATCAAACGCCGACTCTTCCACCGGCGCGGCTACCGCAGCCGTGCGGGTGTTGATGATCTCCCAGCCGCCGGGCACGATTTGGCTCAGCGCGATGTTCTGCAGTTCGCGCAGGGCGGTGTTGCGTACCGTCACCTTGGCGCGGAAATCCTGGCCTTGGCGAATGCGGCTCGGATCCACGCTGTTGCCGGCACCGTCGCTGAAGTGGACGCTGAGGGCGAGCGAATCGCTGCCGGCGGTTTCGCTGCCGGCGGGCGGCACGCCGCGATTGACCAGGTTCAGGTACAAGGGCTTTTGGCCACGGTTGTTGACCCGGACCCGGGTCGGCTTGTCACCGATCGCCAGCGGCAATTGCAACACCGGCGCTTCGCTCTTGCGCTGTTCAAACCCTTGCTCGGCGAGTGCGTAATCGAGCGTGAAGCCGCCCTGGGCGTTGTCACCGACAAAGTGCGCCAGTGACAGCAGCGACCACGCCACCGAATGGGTGCTGTACCAACCGATGCCGGACAATTCGTCGGCGATCGCGTCGGCCAGATCCTTGGCGCGGAAGCTGTCGTTCAGCTTGACCAGACTCTCCAGCAGCACGGCGCGGTCACGCAGCGCCGAACCAAAGGTCAGGCCTTCACGTTCATACGGGTTGACCGCCAGATCGGCATTGGCAGTCAGCGCTTTCGCGACATCGCTGAGCCCGGCCTGGCTGTAGGCCGCCGCCAGCAGCCAGCGCGCGGTGTTCGGCAGTTTCGCCTGCTCGCGCAACCGGTTCATCGCGCCGAGTTCGGCCGTGCCGGCGAGCGCCAGGGTGTACAGGCGATACGCTTGATCGAGCGCCTGTTCGTTGTTGCCCGGCGCCCAGACTTGCGCCCGCGATTTCTGGAAGGCTTTCCACGATGACAACATGTTGGCCGGCACGCTGTAGCCGGCCTTCTGCGCTTCCAGCAGGAAATGGCCGACGTAGGACGTGCTCCAGCTGTTCCAGTCATTGGCGCCGGGCCAGTAACCGAAACCGCCACCGCTTTGCTGGTATTGGCGCAAGCGCTCGATGCCGGCGCTGACATTCTGCTGCACCCGTTGCTGTTCGGCCGGTTGCAGTTTCAGCAGCTTGTTCAGGTACAGCTGCGGGAATGCCGCCGACGTGGTTTGCTCGACGCAGCCGTGCGGATACTGCATCAGGTATTGCAGCCGATCACTCAGGTTCAGCGCCGGCACCACCGAGGCTTCCAGCGTCGCGGCATTGCTGCCGGCAAGGCCATGCGGACTTAATGTGGTGTCCCAGCTTTCGCCCGGTTGCAGAATCTTTTTCTGGACGATGTTGCTGGCCGGATTCGGCGCCCGCACCTCGATGTCGATGCGCTGTTCCGCGCTTTCCTTGCCGGCGTTGGCACTGACCGTGACCCGGGTTTTGCCGAGCGTGTCGCCGACTTTGAGCCGGATGAAACCGAGCTTGTCGCCCGTGCGCTCGAAGCTGAGCGTTTGCCGGCTGTCGCCGATGATGGTCAGCGGTGCTTCGACTTTGGCACTGAGCTCAACCGTCTTGATCTTGTCGTCAAGCACAAACACCGACACCGGCATCTGCAGCTCTTCGCCGGGGCCGAGCACGCGCGGCAAGGTGGTCTGCACCATCACCGGTTGCCGCACGGTCACGGATTTTTCGCTGCTGCCGTACGCGCCTTGCTGGCCCGCGACCACCATCACCCGCACGGCACCAACGTAGGGCGGCAAGCGGATTTCGTGGCTGCCACTCTTGCCGGCGTCGAGCGCGAATGGCCCGATGAAACGCACCACCGGCGGGAAGCGTTTGCGTTCCTTGTTGGCATCGTTGTTGAGCGCGCCATCGGAACCACCGAGCGCCAGCAAGCGTTCGAGCGCGCCACCGTAGGCACCGATGACCTCGTCGAACATGTCCCAGGTTTTCACACCGAGCGCTTCACGCTGGTAGAACTCGCCATGCAGGTTCGGCGTTTTGTAATTGGTAAGACCAAGCAGGCCTTCGTCGACCACGGCGAGCGTGTAGGTCATGGCCTTGCCGCTGGCTTCACGCACGGCAACGGTCATCGTCGTTTCCGGCCGCACTTCGTCGGCGACCGTCAGTTCCGGTTTCAGGTGCGTGGCCGGATCGCTGACCAGCAGCGGCACCACGCCATACAAGCGGATCGGCCGATCGTTGGTTTTGTTTTCGTGCGGTTGCAGCAGCGTGACGCTGACATAGACGTTCGGCGCCATGTTGGCGGTGATCGGGATCTCGACCGTCTCGCGCTTGCCGTCCAGTTGCAGCCATTGCTGCGACAGGATGCTGCTGCCGTTTTCAATCGACAGCAGCGCGCGCCCCTGGCTTGCCGGCGGCAGCTGCAGCACTGCCGTTTCACCAACCTGATAGTTCGGCTTGTCGGTCGCCAGCATCAGCGCATTGGCACCCGGCCCGCTCTGTTCACTGGCGCGGCCCGCCCAACCCGGCCAATCGATGTAAACGATCTGCGCGGCACAATGACCGCCGGCGCGATCGCAGGCACGGACCAGATAGCGGCCCCAATCCGGGTATTTGATTTCAAACTGCCACTGGGCGCTGCCGTCCTGACTGCGGATCGTTTCCGCCTGCAGCGGCGTGTGGCTGTGGCTGCTGGCAAAATTGGCGAGGCCATCGCCACCTTGTTCCCACCACCAGCGCCATTCCAGTTTGTAGATCGCCACATCGAGCTCGGCCAGCGACACCGGTTTGCCGTCGGCATCGAGTGTCGCGATCTGCACCGGATGTTTCTGATCGGTCAGCAGCATGTTGCGGGCAATGTCGCCTTTCGGCAGCTTGATGCCGACGTAATGCTGGTACGGATGAAACGCCGCGGTCTGGCTGGCGATGCTGAACGCACCGCCCGGCTCGAACACGCGGGTCGTGAATTCGGCAGTCAGGAAACCGGCGGCGGTGTCATCGGCGACGATGCTGGCATCGATGCGCGCGCGGCCTTCAGCGTCCAGCTTGCCTTCCCAGATCTGCTGTTCATCGCCGCTGTACCGGCGGGTCGGATCTTCGAAGCGGAAATCGGCGGCGCGGCTGAAACTGGTCGGCCGCGGTTTCAGCTTGACCGCGATGTCGGCCTGCAGGTTCGCGGCACTGGCGCCGTGCAGCCACTGGCTGAACAGTTTCAACTCGGCACTGTCGTCTTTCTTCAGGGTGTCGCCGGTGTCGAGCTCGATCTTGAGCCGGTTCGGCATCACCGTTTCGATTTTGACGGTGCGTTCAAAGCTGCGACCACCGAGCTTGACCACGGCGCGCCAGTTGCCGGTCTGATCGTCGTCACGGGTGTTGACGGCAAAGGCGTAGAAATCGCCGACCGGTTTGGTCAGCGTCTGGCTGTGCACCGTTTGCCCCTGCGGATTGATGAGCTCGATCGTCGCCGGGTGACCGTCGGGAATCGCGTTCAACGGGTCCTGCAGGACAAAGGTCAGGTGCAAGGTATCGCCGGGCCGCCAGACGCCGCGTTCACCGTAAATCGTGCCTTTGATGCCGCGCTCAACCTTGACGCCGCCGACATCGAAATGCGACACCGGCAGCGCAATGCCGTCACCGAGTTTCAGGTAACCGCGTTGCTGGTTTTTCTCGGCCTTGATGTAAAACGGCCGCACCTCCGGCTGCACGGTCACCATGCCGTTGGCATTGGTGGTTTCACGCAGGATGGTCTGGTTCTGGTAATTGAACAGCGTCAACTCGGCGCCGGAGATCGGCTCGCCGGTGCGCAGGTTGGTGGCCACCAGCGCGAGCTTGCCATCGGTACCGGCTTTGGCGATGAGACCGATGTTGGCCGCAAGCAGGTTGCGTTCCGATTTCGCGTTCTGGTTGTGCCGGTAGTACGCGTCCTTGCACGGGTTGTTGCGGTCGCGCCACCAGTTGTCGTCGTAGTAACCGCCTTCGTAATCGTCGGCGTAATCCCAGCCGGACGGATCCGTTTCGCTGAATTCATCGCCGTTGTCCGGTACCGGATCGGCAGGCACCGGCACCGCCTTGTCGGCATCGGAACAACCATACAGACTGTTGCCGCGATTGATGCTCAGGCTGAGCCGGTACATGCCACCCGGATCCTGCTTGATCAGCTCGTCGACATCGATCGCAAACCGGCGCCACTGGTTCATCGGCCCGGCGCCGAGAGTGATGGTCTTGCGCCACAGGTAACGGCCGACCCGCTTCAGCTCATAACTGCCACCGAGCGGATTGACCTGCAGAAACTGGCCGAGGTTGTTGTCGTAAATGCGGAAGGCGGTGACTTGCACCGAGGCGACGTTCATCGCCTCAAACGGCACCGACAACTGCTCGGCATCCGGCAGGATGCTGCCTTTGCCGACAAAACGCACCGCCGGCTGTTCGGTCGCAAACGCGACGGTCTGCTTGCGCTCCTGACCGAGGGTGCGGCCATCGGCGGCGCGGATCGCGGCGTCGAGCGTCACCGTCACGTCACCGGACGGCGGCTCGTTTGGCGTCAAGGTGATGCGGTTGCCATCGACACGGCTGCTGAAATCACCGCTGGAGAGCTGGATCAAACCGGCCAGTTGCTGGCGGCGGTCGAGCAAGTCGGAGAAATCGATCTGGATGGTCGCGGTATCGCCGGTTTGCGGTTCGATCCGGCTGACGCTGAACACGCCGCGGGCCGGTATCGCCTGCTGCAGCTCGCCGGTGGTGCCATTGCCGCTGGCGCCAATGATCGCGGCATCCCAGCGCAGTGTCAGCGCCGCTTCGGCATCCTGGCGGCGCAACGGTTCGGTGCTGACGCTGTGCAGCTTGCCATCGGCGGCGTGGCTCCATTGCAGCTGGACCGGGTCATCGAGATAGCGCGCCGTGATCATCCGTTCGACCGCATCGGCATCGGCCAGATCGGCGGTTTCGATCCGGAACTTGACCACCAGCTGCTGGTTGTCGTTGGGATCAAGTGACACGCTGTCGACCTGGACATCAACCCCCTGCGGGATCACATCGACCAGAAAACGGTAATCACCCAGCGCCGGCGGCAGGGCAGTCAGCTTGCCGCCTTTGAGCGTGATTTCGTAACGCTGGCCGGACGACAGCGGCTGGTTCGGCACCAGCAGCAATTCGCGCGGATTGTTGAACACCGCGGCCGCCGCCACCGCGGGCGTGATCTGCACCAGCTCCGGGAACGGTTTGCCGACCTCGGCTTCACTGACCACGTCGTTGACGAAACGCAGCCGGATCTGATCGCTGCGCGAGATGAGTCCGCTGCTGTGTTCAGCCAGATACTCCGGCCATTTCGGATCGTTCTTGATCGTGACCGGGGTCTGGCTGTCGGCGGGCTCGCTGTCCTTGCCACCACAACCAAACAAACCGGCCAGCGTCAAGGTCGTGGCCAACAGCCAGCGGCTACCGGAGATGAAACTGCCTCGGCGCATTGCGCTCTCCCTGTGCAAAAACGGCGGCCATGGCAGCCGGTTCCGTAACCGACCGCCCCGGCGTTGCCGACATGTCAATTGGTCAAAGATTCCGCTTGTTCAGCGGCCATCTGTTCCGCCAGCTCGCTGCGGGTTTCGGCCAGAAACACGTCCAGCGTCAGCGTCGGCTGCTGCCGGACATCCTGGACATGCAGCTGCAAGTGCAGCGGCGGTTGTGAACGGAAATCCGGTTCGCGGACGATGCTTTGCACGCCGAACAGCGCCAGCAGCGGCCGGGCGATGGCCAGTGCGGTGATCACCGAGCGTTTGCGGCTGAGCGTGCTGAATGCACGCAGCTGCCAGGCGAACAAACCGGTGAACAGGGTCGCGGCGAGCACCACATTCAGCACCGAGGCAATCTCGTTGCTGGAATAGTAATAGCTGACCCGTTGCAGCAATTCGATGGTCAATTGCGCAGCAATGAAGCCGACGCAGGCAATGGTCAGCTGCAAACCAAAACGCCAGCGGTGCAGCAGCAGGCGACTGATGAAGCCGGTCACCACCGCCGTGAACAGCGGCGCCAGCAGTTCCGGCGCCTTGTTCAGCAGCACGGTTTTCAGTGGCTGCGGCTCGACCTGATGCAAGAGCGCGAACATGACCTCCAGCACGAACAGCAGCGCCAACAATGCGAGCGCAAACGGCAGCCGTTCGACCAGTGCCAGCGAACCCGGCACCGCTTGCGGCCGGCGCGCCGGCGCCACGGCGACCTCGGCGGTCAACACGCGGATCTGGGTGTGACCGAGCTGCAGCGTGGCCGGCGTGGCGAGCAATTCCGGTACATAGCCAAGCTTACGGCTGCCGAGTCGGGTACCGTTTTCATGCGACAGGTTGCGCACCCGCAGCGCGCCATCGACATCACGCTCGAGCTGGACATGATGGGCGGACACCGTGTCGTCCGGCAGGATCAGATCATTGTCATAGCCACGGCCGATCCGATACGGAAACTGCCGGACCCGGCGGTACTGCGGCTGACCACGGCCGCGGGTGATGATTTCCAGAATCAGCGCGGCTGCCATTGGAAATTCTCCAGAAACTGTTGCAGCAGCTTCATGCCGTTGTCGAGCGTCACCGACGACAGATCGAGCGTGAACAGCAGTGCTTGCCGATCATGGCCGGTCATCGCCATCAGCACCATGAAATCGGTCAAACCGGGGTAGCGCTTGTAGGGGCGGGCGCAGACATTGGCCTTGAACGACTGGCCGGAGACTTCGACAAATTTGACGCTGCAGGCAAAGTTGCCGACATCGGTCTCGTCGGCATCGGATTGAAAGAAGCTGTTATGCCGCTGCTGGTATTCGCGGTAGAACGCACGCGGACTCAGGCGATCGCTTTCTAAATAGCTGATCCGAAATCCCCTACAGTCTCGCTAGCGCGGGAGAGCTGCCGGGAAACGGTTGGCAGTTTGCCATGAAACAACGAACATCTTCCATCAACTGCCGGATGCTCGACCGCTGGTGA
>JBMOMZ010000068.1:0-6770 GCA_049324755.1 Pseudomonadota bacterium | reverse complement strand
TCCCCGAGCTTGATGTGCCGCCTTCGTAATTCTGCAACGCGTCGGCGACGTGCCGGCGATAGAAGCCTTCGGTGAAGCCGCGGCTGGCCATTTTTTCAAGGTCTTCCATCAGGGCGATGTCGAGCGGCCGGCCGGCCGCGGCATCGTCAATCGCCCGGCGATACACCTGGGCGGTACGCGCCACGTAGTAGTGGCTCTTGGTGCGACCTTCGATCTTCAGCGAGTGCACACCCATTTGCGCCAGGCGATGCACATGCTGCACCGCGCGCAAATCGCGCGAGTTCATGATGTAGGTACCGTGTTCGTCTTCGTAGGCCGGCATGTATTCACCGGGACGCTGTTCCTGCTGCAGCAGGAACACGCGCTGCGCGCGCTCCTGCTCGTCCCAGCGGGCGTCATTCACTTCCTGCGGAGTCGCATCGGCGGGTGTCCAGCGGCCAAGACCGGTACCGTTTGCTGCCACGGCGGCGAGCTGCACGTCGGGGCGCACGGCGACGATATCGCCCGTCTCGGTTTCGGCGGCGTCATGCACCTGGTACGGCCAGCGGCAGGAATTGGTGCAGGCACCCTGGTTGGAATCGCGGTGGTTCATGTAACCCGAGAGCAGGCAGCGACCGGAGTAGGCAATGCACAGCGCGCCGTGCACGAACACCTCCAATTCCATTTCTGGCACTTTTTCGCGGATATCGGCGATTTCCTCCAGCGACAGCTCGCGTGAGAGAATGACGCGCGACAGGCCCATGCGGTGCCAGAACTTTACCGTTGCCCAGTTCACGGCGTTGGCCTGTACCGAGAGGTGAACCGGCAGGTCCGGCCAGCGGTCGCGAACCATCATGATCAGACCGGGGTCCGACATGATCAGTGCGTCGGGTTCCAGGTCGATGATGGGTGCCATGTCGCGCTCGAACGAGCGCAGCTTGTCGTTGTGCGGGGCGAGGTTGACCGCAAGGTAGAACTGCTTGCCCAGCCGATGTGCCTCGCCGATCGCCTCGGCAAGATGTTCCTCGCGGTTGAACTCGTTGTTGCGCACCCGCAACGAGTACCGGGGCTGGCCGGCATAAACGGCATCGGCGCCGTAGGCGAAGGCGTAGGCCATGTGGCGGCGGCTGCCGGCCGGGGAAAGGAGTTCGGGTTTCATTGGCAATTGACCATGATCGTGGTGTCAAACACTTACAGATTCAATGAGTTGGGTGCGGTTCGATTGTTTTCGCAGGGCCGTGTTGCTATAAAAGCCCTGCATGTGTCCGTTGCCGGTATAGCGACACGGCAGGTCCATGGCAGCGCGCGTGCTGCCGGTGTTTCGAAGAGGATATTGCGTGCGCCCACTTTACCGCAGCCTGAAAGCCTGCGCCCTTGTCGTCTTGCTTGTATCGGGGCTGGGTGGCTGTGCGCTGTCGCGGCTGGCAGACAATCTGCCCTACGGCATCCTTGATAGCGACGACCCACAACTTGTTCGTGACGCGCTGCCCTCCTACATCGTCACGGTTGACGGTCTGCTGGTGACCTGGCCGCATGACGCCGGACTGCTGCGCACGGCCGCCTCGCTGTCCGGCGCCTACGCCACGCTGGTGGCCACTGAGCGTGATCGCGCCAGGAAGTTCGGTGTCCGCGCCCTTGATTACGCGCTGCGTGCTGCCTGCGAGGATAATAGAGACGCCTGCCGGCTGCGGGCGCTGAGTTTCCCCGAGTTTGAGGCGGTGATAAAAGATGCGGATAACGAGGATTTGCCGCTGCTGTTTGCGGTCGGTAGCGCTTGGGCGACTTACATCCAGTTGTACAGCGACGACTGGAACGCGATAGCGGAACTGGCCCGCGTCCAGTTGATCTTCGAGAGGATTATCGCCATCGATCCGGCTTTCGAGGGTGGCATGCCCCAACTCTATCTCGGTGTGATGAGCAGTCTGTTGCCGCCCTCGCTGGGCGGCAAGCCGGAAGTTGCTCGTGCGTACTATGAACAGGCCGTAGCCTATTCCGGAGGGAAGAACCTCTACGCGAAGATGATGTATGCCAAGCAGTACGCCCGCTTGATGTACGATCGCGATCTTCATGATCGCCTGCTCAACGAGGTCATGGCTGCCGATCCGAAGGTGCATGGCCTGACGCTCGCGAACGTCTATGCCCAGGAAGAGGCCCGCCGGCTGTTGGCCGGTGCTGACGATTATTTTTAGTCTGGTTTTCCGTGCCTGCTGCACGGATGCAGTGGGTGACGGCACGTTGCCCCGGAACATCGACAGGAGTGCGCGCATGTTGTTGTCGTTGATTCACCGTTGCGGTATGCCTGCCGCTTTGTTGATAGCCGGTTTTCTTGTCAGCGCAGTTGCCGGTGCCGAGACGGTCACCTTCAAGATCTCGACGCTGTATCCGGATGGCACGCCGGTGGTCAACAGGATCAAGCAGGCCGGGGAGGATATCGGCAAGCGCACGGGTGGCCAGGTGAAACTCAAGGTTTATGCCGGTGGCGTACAGGGTGACGACGCCACCGTGTTGCGCAAGATCCGCACCGGTCAGTTGCACGGCGCCTTAACGCAGGCTGGCGCCGTCGCGCAGTTTTACAAGGACATTCAGGTCTACAACGTACCGCTGGCTTTCCGCACGTTCGATGAAGTCGATTACGTGCGCGGCAAGATGGATGCGCAACTGAAGAGCGAGCTGGAGAAGGCCGGCTGGGTGTCGTTCGGCATCGTAGAAGGCGGTTTTGCCTATGTGATGTCAAACGCACCGGTGGTGACAGTCGCGGATTTGCGGCAGCAGAAACTGTGGGTTCCTGCCAACGACAGCGCCTCAGAGCAGGCCGCGAGGAGTTGGGGCATTTCGCCAATTGTATTGCCGATCGGCGATGTACTTACCTCGCTGCAAACCGGCGCCATCAACGCTTTTGCCGCGCCGACCACTGCTGCCATTGCGCTGCAGTGGTATTCGCGTGTGAAGTATCGTACCGAGGTGCCGTTGCTATATACCTATGGCCTGCTCACTGTCAGCGACAAGTATTTCGCCAGGCTCGATGCCGGCCAGCAGAAAATTGTGCGCGAGGCGCTCGGTGCCGCATTCGCTGAACTCGATAAAAATGCGCGCAAAGACAACATTGCCGCCCTGTCGACCCTCGACAAGCAAGGCATCAGGATAGTGAAGCCCGATGCGACACAGTTCGCACAGTGGGAGCATCTCGCGTTGAAGGCAACCGACGATGTTGTGGCGCGCGGCGAATTGTCCGCCGCGGCACTGATCCAGTTCCGCAAGTACCTTGGGGAGTTTCGCGCGGGCCCCGCGGCAGTTGTGCCGGCGATAACGTCTGCCGCTGTTATGCCCAACAAGAAGTGACGCGCGGATGAATGCGGCCAAAACCCGATCGCTTGCGCCCTTGTGGCGGGTGTTGCGCATCGTCGAGGATGGAGCACTTGTTGGCCTGTTACTGATGATGGTTTTGTTGGCGGTTGTGCAGATTGTGCTGCGCAATTTCGCTGATCAGAGCCTGGTGTGGGCTGATCCGTTTCTGCGTGTTTCCGTGCTGTGGATCGGTCTGCTCGGCGCCGGCATTGCTGCGCGCGAGAACGCGCATATTGCCATTGATATCGCCACCCGCTATCTGCCGGAGCGTCTTGCGCGCGCATCCGGCGTCGCCTTGTCGCTGTTTACGGCCGGTGTCTGCACTGCGCTTGCCTGGTTTGCGTATGCCTTTGTGCTCAGTGAGTACAGTTACGAGACGATTGCGTTTGGCAGTGTGCCGGCCTGGTGGTGTGAGTCGATCATGCCGGCGGCTTTTGCGCTGATGGCGGTGCGCTACCTGGGTATTGGCGTGGGCCTTGCCCTGGGCAGCCGACCGGTACGCAAGGACGGCATATGAACGCCGTTTTCAGCGCTCTGCTGGTTGTCGTTCTGCTTATCGGTGCGCCGTTGTTCGCCGTCATCGCTGCGGCGGCGATGCTGGGGTTTCACAGCAACGGCATTGACCTGCAAACGGTCGCCATCGAGTTGTATCGGCTCACCGATACCTCGGTCCTGCTGGCGCTGCCGCTGTTCACGTTTGCCGGTTACCTGTTGTCGGAGAGCAAAACCTCGCACCGGCTGATGCGGGTGACCCAGGCGTTCATGGGCTGGATGCCCGGAGGGCTGGCCCTTGTTGCCCTGCTTACCTGTGCGCTGTTCACGGCTTTCACCGGCGCTTCCGGCGTCACCATTGTTGCCATCGGCGCGATGCTGTTGCCGGCGTTGAAGGAGGGAGGTTATGACGAGAAGTTTTCGCTTGGTCTTGTTACCACATCCGGCTCGCTCGGCCTGCTGCTGCCGCCGGCATTGCCGCTGATCATCTTTGGCGTTGTCGCGCAGCAGATGGGTGTTGAGGGCGTGACACTGGAGGCGTTGTTCGTCGCCGGGCTGTTGCCGGCGGCGCTGATGATTATCGCGCTGTGGGCATACAGTCTGTGGGCACATCGCGGCAAGCGCATTCCGTTGCAGAAATTCAACTGGCGCGAGGCCGGTGGTGCGCTGCTGGAGGCGAAATGGGAGTTGCCGTTACCGTTTGTCGTGCTCGGCGGCATCTACAGCGGTGCCTTTGTGATCTCCGAGGCCGCAGCCGTCACGGCGTTGTATGCCTTGATCGTCGAAGTGTTCGTCTATCGCGATATTCCGGTGCGGAAACTACCGGCCATTATGCGAGATGCAATGGTGATGGTCGGTGGCGTGCTGATCATCATGGGCATGGCGATGGCCTTCACCAACTTCCTGGTGGATGCGTCGGTGCCGGAGCGCTTGTTCGAATTGAGCCGTGAGTACATCGACAGCAAATGGACTTTTCTGCTGCTGCTCAATGTGCTGCTGCTGATTCTCGGCTGCATGCTGGATATTTTTGCCGCGCTGCTCATCATGATTCCGCTGTTGCTGCCGGTGGCGCTGGGCTACGGGATTGATCCGGTCCACCTCGGCATAATCTTCCTTGCCAGTATGCAGATCGGTTATTTCACGCCGCCGGTGGGGCTGAACCTGTTCATCGCGTCGATCCGTTTCAGCAAACCAATTGCGGCATTGTGGTCAGCTACATTCCCGTTTTTCCTTGTCCTGCTGGCCGTGGTATTGCTCATCACGTATGTGCCTTGGTTGAGCCTCGTCTTCGTGCGCTGACTGCGCGGGGTTCATCGCCGTCAAAAATATATCCCGGTCAACCGCCGAGCAGACGTTCTTCTGCGGCGATAACGGCAGCGTGGCTGCCCGCGAGGATCAGCGTGTCGCCCGGCGCGAGCAACCAGTTCCCGGCAGGCGACTGGTGCGTCACGCCATCGCGCCGCACCGCACGCACTTCCACGGTACCGGTATCGAATTCGCTGAGTGTCCGACCGATCGCCGTCGCGTGTGGCGGCAAGGGGACGGCGTGCAGCACATCTTCGGGCTTGTCGTCCTGTTGTGGTTGCAGGCGATCGTAGGTGCCCTCGTAGTAGCCGTGCAGCAATTGGTAGCGCTGGCGCCGCGTCTGTTCCAGCAGGCGCTGGATATCGTGCGGCGCCACGCCCAGCAGCAGGAAGACATGCGATACCAGCATGAGGCTGGCTTCCAGCGTTTCGGGGATCACTTCCGTGGCGCCGGCCGCCTGCAGTTCGGCAAGTCCGTGATCGTCGCGCGTGCGTACCAGGATTGGTACGTCGGCGCGCAGTTCGCGTGCATGACCGATGATGCGCAGTGCGCTGGGTACATGGTCGAAGCTGACGATCAGCAGCGCGGCACGGGCAATGCCCGCTGCGTGCAGCATGTCGCGCCGCAACGGATCGCCGAAGAACAGGTTGTCGCCGGCGATCGCGGCCTCGCGTACCCGCACGACATCGGTGTCCAGCGCCACAAACGCTATCTGCTGCAGACGCAGAAAGCGGGCAATGGTCTGGCCGACGCGACCGTAGCCGAGAATGATCACATGCTGGTTCAGCTCGGCGCTGACGGCAATGAGCTGGTTGGTGTCGGGCGTCGTGTCAGCTGGTGCCGTGCGACGGCGCGGCAGCCGTGGCAACAACCAGTTGGCGATCGCCTCGCTGCGACCGAGCAGCAGTGGAGTAACCGCCATGCTCACCACAGTGATTGCGATCATGAACGAGGCGACATCGGCAGGGACGATCCGTTCGCTCGCCGCGAGCGCCAGCAGCGCGAAGAAAAACTCGCCGCCCTGGGCGAGTGCAAGGCCGGTGCGAATGGATGTTTCCTTCGTCTCGCGCAGCGCGCGTGTCAGCAGCGCGATAAGCGTGCCCTTGATTGCCACCAGCAGCAGACCGAACACAATGATGCGCGGCCAGTACTCGCGCAGCATCGCCACGTCGATCATCAGGCCGATGCTGATGAAGAACAGGCCGAGCAACAGGTCGCGGAACGGGCGGATGTCGGATTCGATCTGGTGCCGGAAGCGGCTTTCGCCCAGTAGCATCCCGGCGAGGAAAGCACCCAGTGCCATGCTCAGGCCCGCCAGTTGCGTCACCCACGCCGCCACCAGCGCCACCAGCAGCGTCGCCAGCATGAATAACTCCTCGGAGCGGGTGCGCGCGGTTTCCTCCAGCAGGCGCGGCAACAGCCAGCGCCCGGCGGCAATCATCGCGAAGAACAGCAGCATGCCGCGCAGCAGTGGGTCGGCGATGCTGGTCACAAGGTTGTCGATATTCGTGCCGGCAAGCATCGGCAACATGATCAACAGGAATACTGCGGCGATATCCTGAAACAGCAGGATCCCGATGCTGACCTGACCATGGCGGGTGTGCAGTTGCCCGGTGGTGACGAGTTCCCGCGAGACGATGGCGGTCGAA
>JBMOMZ010000067.1:0-66277 GCA_049324755.1 Pseudomonadota bacterium | reverse complement strand
ACTGGCTCTCCGTTCCGAATCGCTGGTTGAACTCAGCCAGACTCATTCCTTTCTGAAACTGGATGGCATTGATGGCCATGGTGGCACCTTCGAGTTTGCCGTTTTCGCCAGTTTCCGCTGCCTTCAGACGCATTTTCTGCGCTTGTGATGTGGATCGACACTAATCAGGTAATTTTATGCTTCATAATTGCGTTCCACATCAATTTGCGTTTAACCTAAAATGACACCGTTTCATTCTTACACCACCGTGCTCGAAGTTAACTCATTTACAACCCAGACCAGTATCAGAGACGCCGCCCGCTCCTCCTCTCGGAAAGCAATAAAACGCCCGCACCAATCAGAATTAGGTGCAAACTGCTTGTGGAATGTAAAAATGCGATGGCTGAGATGTGTTATAGCTGGAATATCCCTGTTAACAGTCGAAAAGTGAACTCAAAAAAGCGTATGGCGACTTTCTGCGAGACTCATTATGAGGCGGCATACCTGCGGGCACATTAGAATTCACAGCAGCTCGGGCAATTTGGTTCACACCCCGCCTATGACCTTGCATGAATCCTTGAGTAAGTGATTACCTTTTCAAGCAACAATCGCTCACTGTTAGAGATCAATTCACTGTACTGTGAGTTACGAAATCCCCAAAGCGTGGAACTTACCTCCTCTCTGTGTCCGACCAGAAAAGGCAGGGCTACAACGACACGCAAATTGATCTGGTGCTCCAAATATTTATCGATTGTATTCGTCTGGTCGTCTCGATTATCAGAATTCCATGAGGATAGAATTCCTAATGCCTTATTACTGTAAATGTTGCAAACCATACTCGTCATTCTATTGATCGTAATAAAAGAGATACCTCGAAAATTTTCTACTTTTAGCACTTTTGCATCTGGATGCAGTACAGCGATTACCCCTGCAAAGATATCCCATTCGCCCTCATTAATATCGAGGTATTCATTTACTACTTGCATCTTTGATTCGAAATCTGCAGGCAACAGAACGTCATCCTCAAGAACAGTAAGTCTACTCAACTTGTTTTTCAATGCATGCCGCGCGAGATTTGCATAGGAAAGCCCGCACCCAACCCAGCCAGGACGAAGCCTCACACCATCGAAAACGGCACAATTCAATGGACGATTAGCCTCGAATATCCTTCGTCGAGCGATAGTCTCAGGCATTGATAGTGCGACTCTTTTCACATCTACTGGCAAGGGTAAGCCATCCACAGCTAGTTTGTTTGATGATAAATACCCCATAGCGACCAAGAAACGGTCAAACATAAACGCGAACCGCTCTGAGCCTAGAATAGCAGACCGAGAAACCTCATTCTCAGGAATAGGGCTTTCAAGACACTTTCTAACGGTTTCGATCATTCCGTTTGTATCGCCCTGAGCAAAGAATCTAACGGCCCCCAAGATTTCTGGATAGTCGGACTGGTCCTGAGAAGACTCTGATATGACCGGCACGCCCAACGATATACACTCTTGGATGCGTGGCATTTCGAGTAGGGCGTTTTCGTAGTAGTGCAAATTCACGACAACCTTTGCCTGGCGAATTTCCTCTGTCATTTCTTCGCCAAAAACTTCACTACAAATCTTTACCTGAAAATTTTCTCGAAGGACTTTTAGAAGCTCTCTTCGACGAGCCGAGCTATTGGCATCTCCATAGAAAAGAACGTCATATTTTTTATCTATTTTTTTACCACTTTTGATATATGAAGGATCTGCGCCAACAGGCAAGTAGTGGACATGCGGGTAAGCAATTCCCTTCTCGCTAAGGAACTCAATATTCTTGAGTGAATACTCCAGAACAGCAAGCGAGTTATTTAGCACATCCAAATAATCAGATGTAAACCAACGCGAACTAACGGATTGCTCCATTTGAAAAGAAATTCTTTTCTCTCCAGGGGGAAGAGATTTGAACATTTGCGGACATATCACGACATAAAAGTCATGGTCGTACTGCTGTTGCTCAGTAAAAAACAAATCAACTGACCAGCCGTGTTTTTGCAATCGAGATTTGACTAAATGTCCTATGAATGCTGTGTGGCGAGTAGCGATGACGCCCCAACGCAACCCTACTTTCTGCTCATACGTTTGATTTGCAACTTGATAGAACGCACTATCCCGTCTAATAGCCTTTAAACGACCAAGGAATCCAGAAAAATCACGACGAGCAAGATACTTGAACCCATTTGGCAATTTCCGTAGTAGATACGTTGCCTTAGAAGCATAATGCCGAATATTACGTAATGGCTGCGTAATGCGCCAAGACCTAGAGGCATAAAGACTATGTACTAACTGATCACGCTCGGCGAGCGCATGCTCAAGCTGTCTAGCAGCTCTTGTTTGCTCGGCAATCACAGCATTTAAGGAGTCAGCCAAAGCATCTTTGTCTCTAATCAATTCCTGAGCTGCCTTCAGAGCAGACTCCAGCGACTGAGCCCACGCAGTACGCTCTTCCAGCAGATGCACTGTGCTTTTTACTTCGGATTCCAATGACTGCGCCCAAACCGTTCGCTCTTCTACCAACCCGCGAACCACCTGCAACTCGGACTCCAGCGACTGCGCCCACGCAGTACGCTCTTCCAGCAGTTTCCCTATACTCTTTACTTCAGATTCCAATGACTGTGCCCAAGCAGTTCGTTCTTCCACTAACCCGCGCGCGGCCTGCAACTCGGACTCCAGCGACTGCGCCCAAAGCGTTCGTTCTTCTACCAACCCGCGCGCGGCCTGCAGCTCGGACTCCATTGACTGCGCCCACACAATACGCTCTTCAACAAGTCGGTTAGCGGATTCATTCTCGGAAACACAATAGCTGACAGAATCTGCGGTCGTGCTAGACAACAGAGCAACCAGATCCGCCTCTGGCGGAATTACTCTAATATCGTAAATCTCGTTAGCTGGTATGTCAGAACGCCAACGCTCGCAAAAATCCTCCAAACCAACTTCAACAATTTGTGCCGATTGAAGCCCCGCATCATCAATATTACGAGAGCGACTCAAACCGACATAGAGAGAATCTTCGGATACTGCAATTCCTCTAACATAGCCATCAAATCTCATCCTCCACAACAATTCCGTAGACGGAGAAAAGCACAAAACCTCTTTCTTTTCTGAGTTTGCAATCAACAGATTTCCATTAAATGGAGTCAAGCTATGGGGTTGCGATAGCCCCTTGATAATCCTTTCCCCAGATAGCAAATCCTGCACGAAACCGGCACCATCACTTGCGCCCTTATACCCTCGATGCCTGCGAACATCAGCGAAGGCGGAGAAAATTATCCGCCCGTTCCAGCAAGTTATACTGTTAATGTGCCAGGAATCGGGTTCGCCAGGAAAAACCCACCGCTGACTCTCCTCACCTTGAAGATTGAGTTTTATGATTTGATTTTTCCCGGTGCTGACAACATATACGAATGAATCAAGCAACGTAACGTCATGGATATCATCAACTCCATCTACCACATGGGACAATACGGTAGACTCAGAATATCTATCTAGAAACGTCAATGAACTAGGCTGAAAGCAACGCAGTAGCGCTTTAGAAGAAACATATAACCCCGTCGCACTCCTGGCATCAATCCGATAAATAACGCCACGGTCTATCAGGAAAATCCCACCGCCATTTGGCGACGACACAAGCAATCTATTACTCATCTTGGAATAACTCTATTAACGGCTGATACTCAAAGCATACCGCTTCGGTTACGATGTTTCTCTGAACAGGAAGCACCCTAAATACAATGGTCTCTGCACGACGATGCAGAACCACCTCCTCTTCACCAACACAACCAAAGACTCCTACATTAAGGAAATAGACGCCCGTATTGAGGCGGCAAGAAAACTCAAATGTCACATTTGCAATCGCCCCCTCCCTAACTGCAGGTATAGACTCCAATAGTGAGGGCGACGACAAGACACCACTTATTGCAACGCCAGTTGCAGTTCTAAAAGACATACCAAATCTGACATTACTCGCTGAACGACAAAAAGAAACCGAGTATCTAACTCGATATCTTCGCCCCCTAACGAGCCCGTTTACCTGCTCACCACTCAATGTCAATATGACCGGTGGCGAAATAACCGGTCCATGTGACTCAAAAATGACTTCACTGGTGGAAACAAATGTGGGGTCAAATGTTTCCCTTTCTTCAGATTCCCCGCGATTATCAGCAGCGGTTTCGACCTCGGAAAAAGAGTAATTAACATCAACAAAATTTGATGTCCCCGTTTTTTTACTCAAAAGCCTATTCCGTATGTTTTCCCTTTCTGACTCAGGGGAATACAGAAGCCTTTGATACTCCTTTATGGCATCTTTCGGCGGTCCAACCATTAATAGACGACCGCTGTCTAATAGCACTGCGCGGTCGCACAATTCCACAATCTGGGCGCCAGAGTGCGATACGAACAGGATTGTTGCCCCATCTCGCTTCAATGACTCAATTTTTGACAAACATTTTCGTTGAAAACGCTCGTCACCTACCGAAAGAGCTTCATCAATCACAAGGATATCGGGGTCGACATTGATAGCGACTGAAAATGCCAATCTCACCATCATTCCACTTGAATAAGTCTTCACAGGCTGGTGAATAAATTGCCCAATTTCAGAGAAAGAAATGATCCGATCCAGTCGCTCAGATATTTGATCGTCAGACAACCCCAACACTGCTGCGTTGATACGGATATTCTCCATCCCCGAAAACTCGGGATTGAAACCAGACCCCAGCTCCAACAAGGCAGCGACCCTGCCTCTCACAGAAACAGCCCCTTCCGATGGACTCAGCGTGTCACAAATGATCTGCAATAGTGTGGATTTGCCGCTACCGTTCCGACCTATGATGCCAACTGTTTCGCCTCTGAACACGTCGAACGAAACACTTTTAAGCGCCCAAAACTCTCTGAAATACTTTTTCTTTTCTAGCGATAAAACCTGTTGCAACCGGGGAAAGATAAACTGTTTCAATCGATCACGAGGTGATTCATAGATGTTGAAGCACTTACTTACGCCACTTACCATTATCGCCGTTTCAAAGGACATCTGCGAATCCCTTACGAGTTTTTTGAAACCACGCAAATCCAATCCATGCGATTAGCATGCAGAATAGCCAGTAACCAGCGATCACCTCTACTCTCACCCAAATTCCCCAGTAGAGAATTTCGCGAACCATTTCCACAATCGGCGTGATTGGATTGAAATATACGATACCGTGGTATATTTCTGGCAAAGCGTTTACCGGATAGAATATCGGACTCATGAAAAGCAAAACCGTCGTTATGACCGCCACAAACTGTGATACATCACGAAGAAAAACCCCCAGCGAAGCAAGGATCCAACTCAGACCCAGCACAAATAATGAAAAAGGAAGAAGCAATAGCGGCAACAGTACAGCGGACCAGTTTGGCATACCTACAAAAATGATGTATGCAACAAACCAAACAAACATACCAACCAACGCATGGTACAGTGAGGATATCAAAATTATTACTGGCAAAACCTCAAGCGGGAACACAACCTTCTTTACATAATTTGGATTAGCAAGTATCAGATTAGGTGCCCTATTAATGCATTCCGAGAATATATTGAAGACAATCAACCCCGCAAACAGTACCAAAGCAAATTCAACCTTCACATACCCATTCGAACTCCACCTCGCCTTGAAGACTTCGGTGAACACGAAAGTATAAACAGCCAACATCAAAAGAGGATTGAAAAACGACCAGAGCAATCCGAATATCGAGCCTTGATAGCGACCGACAACCTCTCGTCTCGCTGAAGCAGCTATTAATGAGCGATTCCGCCATATGCATTGAAACAGCGCCGTCGGCTTCGCAGAAAAAGTTCGCATGTGGATTCTCTAGAGTCTTAATTTGGTCCGGAGCAGATGAACCGACTAGCGACTCCGGAAGTTCTACGCCTGTTGGTTAAAGTTTCAAAATTTGTTAATGCGATTTAATGTACGCCTTAGAAATATTAATTCGTATACTGCTCTTTACATCACTAGTCTATGAAATTCTTACAGCATTACATAACTGCATACAGCTAGATTTTAATGAGCAATGCCTGCTCCAAAGTTTAAACATGTAAAATATTAATCAGGCTTATGGTGCATTTACCTCCTGTTTCACGAAGCTTGTTCGCAGAATTTGAGGGGCTTAGTGCAGATTTGAATCAGGTATGCGTGAATCATGTAAAGCACCAAAACACCTCAACAATGCATTTCCATTATCACCACTAAACCGCGATCAGCATTGTGAAAATAAATCTGATAATCGACCTACAATCCTCCTAGAAGCCGCACCGTCCCACAGGGCAGGCCTCCTTCCGGTCTTGCCTCCACCAACCAGGGTCATAAATGCCGCATCAACAATCATATGTGTGCTCGTACCCACCAAAACATTTGAGCCCTGCTCTACCGTGACTGGCCGTTCGGTATTTTCTCGAAGCGTTAAGCACGGCACACCTAATCCCGTAGTTTCCTCTTGCAAACCTCCACTATCGGTCATCACGACAACTGCATCCTTCCAGAGATTTAAAAAATCCATATAGGATAGGGGCTTCGTAAGCAGGATATTCTGGTGAGGCGTAATCCCACACTTTTCAATCATCTGCCGCGTTCGCGGATGCACGGGGAATACGAGCGAAATTGACTCAGCAACAGTATTCAGTGCTGTCATGATGCGCAAAAAAACGACGGCATCATCAACATTAGATGGCCGATGAAGTGTAACAACGCCATATCGACCTAGCTGTTTCTTGATGGGCTCACTGATGAATTGTGACTTATCGGTTTGCTCAAGCTTTTTATGTTGGTACAGCAAGTTGTCGATCATAACGTGGCCAACATCGAAAACGACGTCAGGCGACTTTCCCTCTTTTATCAGGTTTTCATATCCGGACGGTTCGGTGACAAAAAACCAATCTGAAATTGAGTCTGTGACTAGCCGGTTAATCTCTTCCGGCATACTCATGTCGCCACTGCGCAAACCCGCCTCAACATGCGCTACACGAATCCCCATTTTCTTTGCGACGATCGAACAGGCCAGCGTGGAGTTGACATCGCCGACAACTAGCACACAGTCCGGTCGTTCTTTCTGACAGGTTTCTTCGAAAGCCACCATAATCTTGGCAGTCTGCTGAGCGTGACTGCCGCCACCACAGCCGAGATGGTAGTCCGGAGTGGGAATACCGAGTTCTTCAAAAAAAACATCGCTCATTTCATGATCAAAATGTTGGCCGGTGTGAACAATCCGATACCGGAATCGGTCGGAGCGTTCCTCGAGTGCACGAACAATCGGAGCAATCTTCATGAAATTTGGTCGCGCGCCTGCAACCAAGAATATCAGCGCCATTTTCTAAGCATCCCTGTTATGTTGCTTGTCTGCCATAGACATCCGAAAACCGGACAATATCGTCCTCTCCCAGATAGGCACCGGATTGAACCTCTATCATTTCCAACGGAACCTTTCCGGGATTGCATAACCGATGCGTCTTTCCGAGCGGAATGAACGTCGATTGGTTCTCGGTCAGCAGGAAAGTTTCCTCACCACAGGTCACTTCTGCGGTGCCGGTCACAACAATCCAGTGCTCGGCACGGTGGTAATGCATCTGTAACGACAAGGAAGCGCCGGGGTTGACCGTGATACGCTTGACTTGAAAGCGCGGGCCTTCATCAATGCCTTCATAGTTGCCCCAGGGCCGATAGACACGGCGATGAGTCAACGCCTCGTCACGGCCGAGCTTGTTGAGATGCTGCACCACATCTTTGACCGCTTGTGCGTGGCGACTGTCCGCCACCAACACGGCGTCAGCGGTCTCCACCACAATCAGGTTCTCAACGCCAACCAGTGCAATCATGCGTCGCTCGGCGAGCGCCAGATTGTTTTGTGATTGAATGCTGACGACATCGCCGCGGGTCCGATTGCCGTTTTCGTCAGCAGGCAATTGCTCGGCTACGGAAGGCCAGGACCCCAAATCGGACCACCCCGCTTGTAGCGGTACCACGGCGGCGGCGGGGCCGTTGCTGATCTCCGGCAATCGCTCCATCACGGCGTAATCAATCGAGTCGGATGGCGATTGCTCAAAGGCCGCCTTGTCCAACCTGACAAAATCCAGGTCATGACTCGCCTTGCTGCATGCGTCACGGCAGGCTTGCAACATCGCCGGCTGCAGCGCCTCCACGCAACGCAGCCAGACATCCGCGCGCACCAGGAAAATGCCGCCGTTCCAGAAGTAACCACCCTGCTGCAGAAATTGCGTGGCACGTTCGCGACTGGGCTTTTCGACAAACGCATCAAGCGCCACCACGCCGTCTGCCACCGGTTTGCCGGTGCGCAGATAGCCATAGCCGGTGTGCGGTTCGGTCGGCACAATGCCGAACGTCACGATGGCGCCAGCCTGTGCCACCGGAATGGCTTTGGCTACCGCCTGCTGAAACGCCTTGCTGTCCTTGATGATGTGGTCAGCCGGCATGACCAGCAGCAAACCGTCGCTGCCTTCGCCCGCCAACATCGCTGCCGCTGTCATCGCCGGCGCGGTATTGCGGCCAATCGGCTCCAGAACAATGCGCGCGGAGACACCTACGGCCCGGCATTGTTCGGCGATCAGGAAACGATGTTCCTGATTGGCGATAATCAAGGGCTCGGCTACCTGTACCGGCCAGTCGCTGTGTTGAATTCGCTGAACGGTTTGTTGCACCAAGCTGTGCTCACCGACCAGAGGCAACAGCTGCTTGGGGTACATCTCGCGGGACAATGGCCAAAGCCTTGTACCCGCTCCGCCGGACAAAATGACTGGCAGCAAGGTGCTGCACGCTAAGGTGGACATCCGTGCCCTCTCCAATCGCCGTGGCTAAACCGGCCGCGACTATAGCAAAGTCCTTAAAAATTTGGAAAATTTTCTGACACGCCAGGAAACTGGCAAACCATGAAAAAAGGCCTCATTCGAGGCCTTTTTTGTTGCACCGCACCGACTTACTTGACGGCGATCCGGGCGGCATTCTTGTGCAGCGTCGCCGGGCCAACACCTTTGACTTTCAGCAAGTCCTCTACCGACTTGAACGGGCCATTGGCTTCGCGGTGGGCGACGATGGCTTCGGCCTTCTTGATGCCTATGCCTTTCATGCCTTTGGCGATTTCCTTGGCGGAAGCGGTGTTGATGTTCAGCCGGGCTTCGGCTTTCGCTTCGGTCACCACTTGCTCAGTGGCTTTGGCGGCCGGCGCCGAATTGGCGTGCGCCGGAGCGATAACGGCGAACAGGGTGAACGCGGCAGCAGCAATCAGATTACGCATGTGAGGGTCTCCATATCCGTAGGGGAATCAGTGCCGCAGCGGCGCATCCTTGCGCTTGCGGCCTGACACGCTTCCTGCGTGTCAGGTGCCGTCCGGGGCACGGGGCGCATGGTAGGAAGACCGGTTACCTGCGCTCCAGCGTGTCTTACAGCGATTCAGCAATCTCGCACAAAGCCTTGAGCGGATCCGACGCACCGGTGATGGGGCGGCCAATCACCAGATAACTGCTGCCGGCCTGGAGAGCCTCTTGTGGCGTCAGGGTGCGGACCTGATCACCGGCGGCACTGCCGGCCGGACGAATACCTGGCGTCACCAGACAGAAGCCGGCGCCCGACTGTGCCCGCAAGGCGCTCGCTTCCCGCGCCGAGCAGACCACCCCATCCAGACCGGCCTGCTCGGTGAGCTTGGCCAGCGCCAGCACATGTTCGTCGAGACTGCGGTTGATGCCGATGGCCGCCAACTGCTCGGCATCGAACGAGGTCAACACGGTGACGGCAATCAACAGCGGCCGCTGGGCGCCATAGCCCTGCAAGGCTTCGCGTGCGGCCGCCATCATCTTCGGACCGCCGCTGGCATGCACATTAACCATCCAGACGCCGAGGTCGGCGGCGGCTTTGACCGCACCGGCAACGGTGTTGGGAATGTCGTGAAATTTCAGATCGAGAAATACCTGAAAGCCGCGTTGCTGTATGGTCCGCACCAACTCCGGCCCGAATTTGGTGAACATCTCCTTGCCGATCTTCAGCCGGCATTGCGCCGGGTCGAGCTGATCGGCCAAGGCCAAGGCCTTGGCTTGCTGGTCGTAATCCAGGGCCACAATGATTTTCGGATCGATCATGGTTTGGTCTCGTATACCGATGGGAATGTCGACGCTGGCGCCACTACCGAATGGCTCGGCCAGCCGAGAGGTTCACCCTCTCCTCTTCTGTTGTTCACGGTGATGGAAGCTGAGCGGTCCACGCACCCGTCGCAACAGGCATTGCAATCCAAAACCGCTTACTCGCCTTCAATACCGGTCACCGGCCGCACGCTGTTCCAGGTTTTGCAACCCGGGCAACGCCAGTGAATGTGCTGGCCCTGAAATCCGCAGCGCCGGCACCGGTAACGCGGCAAACGCGCAACCAGGCGTTGCAGCACATCCTGCAGCAGCGCCAGGCTCTCTTTGGTACTGCCGCTGGCATGCTGCACATGCAGCTCCACCAAGCGCTGGAGCTCGCGCAAACTCGGCCGCAGCTTCAACTGCGCAATCAAGTATTCGCCGGTTGCCCGATCACCGTCCGCAACACGAATGCGCTCAGCCAATGCCAGTACCACGCTGGCACCGGCCCCCGCCTGAATGGCCTGCTGCAGCAACTGCCGTTCTTGCTCGGGATGGCTGGCGCCCCATTGTTCCAGCAGCGGCAGCACTTCGACGAACAGCGCCGCATCCTGCTGCAACACCCGCTCGACCGCCGCCACGAATGCCGCATCATCATCGCTGGCACGGGCCACCCGCGCCAGCACCAGGCTGGCACGTACCGAGCGCGGGTCGAGCTCCAACGCCGTCGTCAGCCGTTGCCGTGTCAGCGCGAACTCGCCTTGCTGCAGCGCCTGTTCTGCCAGTTCGCAATAGAAGTGGGCCAGCATCGGCCCGGCATCGGCCGCACCTTCTTGCCGCATGGCATCGGCGACATCGGCCGCCTTGCCCCATTCACGGGTTTGCTGGTAGAGCGCCAGCAGTTCTTTCTGGCAGGAACGACGGTAAATCGCATCCTGTTGCAGGTCGACAAAAATGGCTTCGGCGCGATCCAGAATGCCGGCGGCGAAATAATCCAGCCCAAGCTCGAACTGGGCATGCGCCCGGTGCGCCGGCGGCAACAACAAGCGCGACAGAATGTTCTGGTGAATGCGAATGGCGCGTTCGGTTTCGCCGCGGCGCCGGTACAGATTGCCGAGCGCGAAATGGGTATCGACGGTGTCAGGGTCGACCTTGACCAGCTCAACGAATAAATCGATGGCCTTGTCCGGCTGATCATTCAGCACATACGACAGGCCCTTGAAGTAGCGCTTGGCCCGTTCGGCCGAACGGCGCGCCTGCTTGTGGCGGTCATAACGGCGGCCAAACACCCAGCCGAGTGCCGCCGCCAACAAGACCCACAACCAGAAAGAAAGTGTCATGCCACCCGGCCTGTCACCGGTGAGAGCGATACCGGTAGAAGAATCAGCGACCTGCCTTGGCGGCAGCCGCGTTCAGTTTCTGCAACTCTTGCTCGGTCTGTACCAAGCGGTCACGCAGCCGACGATTGACCAGCCGCGCCCGCACCAGCGACGCGCCGCAATACAGCACACCGACCACAAACCCGCCGAGAAACACCCCGAGCAGCCAGTAAGACAAGCGGCCCTGCAAGGTGCCGAGCAGGTAATTGACCGTCACCTCACCACCATTGGCGGCCGAGAACAGCCAACCGCCAATGAGCAGCAGCACCACTACGATGAAAATCAGCAAACGCCGCACCGGTTTCAATCCTCGTCGTCTTCGTCGTCATCATCAAGGGCGATGATATCGACGCCGCCATTGACTCGGCTACGCAGTTCTTTGCCCGGCTTGAAATGCGGGACGTATTTGCCGTCCAGCATCACCGACTCGCCGGTTTTCGGATTGCGGCCGACGCGCGGAGCACGATAGTGCAAGGAGAAGCTGCCAAAGCCGCGGATCTCGATCCGCTCGCCTTTGGCCAGGGCCTGCGCCATGTGCTCAAGCAAAGTCTTTACGACGAGCTCGACATCTTTGGCATTGAGCTGGCTCTGCATACCGGCAAGCCGCTCAATGAGCTCCGACTTGGTCATCCGGCTTTCCTTTTGCCGTCAAGGGGTTACAGTTTCGGCATTATGGCGCGACAAAAGCAGAAATGCACGCCCGGTCAACGACTTAGGTGAATTTTTTCGGGTAGTGGGCAAAATTGCCGCCGAATGGTGTTGATTCGGGGTATTTGGACGGCCAAACGGCTTTCCGCGGGCAGCGGAAGTGCTTCGCCTTTCCACAAAACCTTCGCCGTCAGGGGAAAAGCCCAGCGCCGGCCGACCCGGGGCAAAAAAAAGAGCCGGCGGTTGCCGGCTCTTTTCGGGATTGCTCCCACCTGGTGTCCCGTTTCGGGACGCAAGGCTTACTCGCGGTTGGCCATCTGGGCCTTGATGAGGTCGCCCAGGGTTGCCGGGGCCACATCATCTTCCTTGCTGTGTTCGGCAATGGCGCGAGCTTCTTCATGCTCGTCCTTGGCGCGAACGCTCAGGGAGATGGTGCGGTTCTTGCGGTCAACACCGACGAACTTGGCTTCGATGGTCTCGCCTTCCTTCACTGCGCTGCGGGCATCTTCGATGCGGTCGCGGGTCAGTTCGGAAACGCGGATGTAACCTTCCACGCCTTCGCCCAGATCAATGGTGGCGCCTTTGGCGTCAACCGCAGTGACCTTGCCCGAAACGATGGTGCCTTTGCCGTGCGCAGCCAGGTAGTTCGCGAACGGATCGTTCTCGAC
The DNA here is from genome assembly GCA_049324755.1 of Pseudomonadota bacterium. Taxonomy (GTDB): domain Bacteria; phylum Pseudomonadota; class Gammaproteobacteria; order Enterobacterales; family Permianibacteraceae; genus Permianibacter. The sequence goes on along the minus strand of JBMOMZ010000067.1, from coordinate 53,481 downwards.
CTGCTTGATGCCCAGGCTGATGCGCTCGCGCTCGGCGTCAACGGCCAGGACCACGGCGTCAACATCGTCGCCTTTCTTGTATTTGCGAACAGCTTCTTCACCCGACTCGTTCCAGCTGATGTCGGACAGGTGAACCAGACCGTCGATGCCGCCGTCCAGACCGATGAAGATACCGAAATCGGTGATCGACTTGATCTTGCCGGAGACGCGGTCGCCCTTGTTGTGGGTCGCCGAGAAGGTCTGCCACGGGTTGGCCTGGCACTGCTTGATACCCAGCGAAATACGACGACGCTCTTCGTCGATCTCGAGAACCATGACTTCCACTTCGTCGCCAACCGAAACGACTTTCGACGGGTGAATGTTCTTGTTGGTCCAATCCATTTCCGAAACGTGCACCAGACCTTCGACGCCTTCTTCGATTTCGACGAAGCAGCCGTAATCGGTCAGGTTGGTGACCTTGCCGCGCAGCTTGGCGCCAGCCGGGTAACGGCGGCTGATCTGGACCCACGGATCTTCGCCCAGTTGCTTCAGGCCCAGCGACACGCGGTTGCGCTCGCGATCGAACTTGAGCACCTTGACGGTGATTTCCTGGCCGACTTCGACCACTTCCGACGGATGCTTGACGCGCTTCCAGGCCATGTCGGTGATGTGCAACAGACCGTCGATGCCGCCGAGGTCAACGAACGCACCGTAATCGGTGAGGTTCTTGACCACGCCCTTGGTTTCCATGCCTTCCTGCAGCTGGCCAAGGAGTTGTTCGCGTTCGGCGCTCGATTCGCTTTCGATAACGGCGCGGCGCGAAACGACAACGTTGTTGCGCTTCTGGTCGAGCTTGATGACCTTGAACTCGAGTTCGCGGCCTTCGAGGTGGGTGGTGTCGCGCACCGGACGGACGTCAACGAGCGAGCCCGGCAAGAAGGCGCGGATGGTCTTGATGTCGACCGTGAAACCGCCTTTGACTTTGCCGGTGATGATGCCGGTAACCGCTTCGCCAGCGGTGAAGGAACGCTCGAGAGCGATCCACGATTCCTGGCGCTTGGCCTTTTCGCGCGACAGGCGGGTTTCACCGTAACCGTCTTCGACGGCTTCGAGCACCACGTCAACCACGTCACCGACTTTGACTTCGATTTCGCCGGCTTCGTTCTTGAACTGCTCGACCGGAATCACGCCTTCCGACTTCAGGCCTGCGTGCACGGTGACCACATCCGGGCCGACGTCAACCACGACGCCACGGACCACGGCACCCGAACGCATTTCGACTGCTACCAGGGATTCTTCAAAAAGTTTGGCGAATGATTCGCTCATTGCGACTGTCCTGAAAACGTTTAAACGAAAGAGTTCATTTAAACGGTATACAAAACACCTCTGTCGTCCCGACGAGATGGCTTGCTGCACATGGTTCCGTTTCAATCCTTGAAGGGAACCGCCCACCGCGAAGTGTCAGCGATGACAAATCACGGAATTCGTTTTGCTTCACCGGCACCGTCACCCGACCGGACACCGGAAAAGCACAAGGCCGCGCGGATCACGGAAGGACCGGCGCAGCCTTTTATTGTTCGTTCAGGGTCAGCCGAGACTGCCCTTCCTGCTCACCCAGTCCGGCATGCTCAGCTTAAGTTCGGGATCTGGTCTGATGAAAGACGGTCCCGGACCACGTCGAGCACCCGCTGCAGCACCTGATCGATGTTCAGGTGGGAGCTGTCGATCTCAATGGCATCGTCCGCCGGTCGCAAAGGCGCCACCGCACGGTTACGGTCCCGCTCGTCGCGTTCCCGGATGCTGGTCAAAAGGTCGCCAATACTAGCGCCGGAACCCATTGCCTGCAACTGCCTGAAGCGCCGTTCGGCGCGGGTTTCGGCCGAAGCGGTCAGGAAAATCTTCACATCGGCATCCGGGAACACCACGGTGCCCATGTCACGGCCGTCGGCGACCAGCCCTGGCGCCTTGGCAAAGGCGCGCTGGCGGTCGAACAGCGCCGAACGGACCCGCGGAAAGGCAGCGACCTGTGAAGCCAGCTGGCTGACCTCGTCGGAACGGATGTCGCTGGTGACGTCTTCGCCTTCCAGATAGACCTTGGGCTCGCCATTGGCGCCGGCGGCAAACGCCACGTCCATATGGCCGGCCAGCACGGTCAACGCTTCTTCATTGTCCAGCGCGATGCCATGGTGCTTGGCGGCGAGGCCGACCAGCCGGTACAGCGCGCCGCTGTCGAGAAAATGGAACTTCAGCGCCTTGGCCACCAACAGGCCAATGGTGCCTTTGCCGGAACCGCCGGGACCGTCGATGGCAATGACGGGGACCGCTTTGGTCATGGCTGACATCCTTTATATGGCCATCGGCAAACAGGAGCCGCCGACGGGAAATGAACCGGTCCGGCCGGGGTGCCGGAAAGCGGGCGCGATTCTACGCGAGTTGGGTGACGATTGGGCGGGGTTTTGGACCGAAAACTGTGTACGGGAGTTTCAGGGACCGGTGCATTGAGGCGCGTCCGACCGCAGGACCAAAGCAAGACAGCCAGTGACTTTGGCAGCGAGCAACCGCTGCAACCGGGAGGTTTCACCCTCTCCCCGGCCCTCCCCCAGTCGGACGTCGCCGCCAGAAGCATTGACTCGGCGAATCGCACCTTATCCATTTGAGCCCCTCCCCCCTCGCGGGGGAGGGGGTGGGGAGAGGGGGAAAATTGCAGAGAGAGAATTGCAGAGCGGCGGAGAATTACGAGACCAATCTCAAGCCGCCAACACCTTCGTCAACGCCCGGATGCAACGCTCATTCTGCTCCGGCAAGCCAATCGAAATCCGGATGTGGTTCAGCAACCCGTAATTGCCAATCGGCCGGACGATCACGCCTTCGCGCAGCATCGCCTGATACACCGGCGCCGCCGGCCGGCCCAAATCGACCGTGATGAAATTGCCGAGCGACGGAATGTAATTGAGCTTCAGCGCTTCGAAGGCCTGCTGATACTGCTGCATGCCCTTCTTGTTCAGTTCAACCACGCGTTTGATGTAGTCGGTATCGTTCATCGTAGCGACCGCCGCCGCGAGCGCCAGCGAGTTGACGTTGAACGGCTGCCGGACCCGGTTCATGTAGCCGGCGCATTCGGCTTGCGCCACCGAGAAACCGACACGCAGTGCAGCGAGGCCATAAGCTTTCGAGAACGTGCGCAGCACGATCAGGTTCGGATATTGATTGAGCCAAGCAAACGCATCCGGATATTCCGGCGTGCCGTCGGCGTATTCGAAGTAGGCTTCGTCATATACGACGATCACGTTTTCCGGCACGCTGTCGAGGAAGGCTTTCAGCTCGCCCGCACGCAGCCAGTTGCCGGTCGGGTTGTTCGGGTTGACCACGTAAACCAGCTTGGTTTTCGGCGTGATCGCGGCGCGCATCGCGGCGAGATCGTGACCGAAATCCGCTTTCGCCGGCACGTTGATGATCTTGGCACCCTGCGCCTGGGCGCTGATCGGAAACGCGATAAAACAGTACTGCGAACAAACCACCTCGTCACCAGAGCCGACAAAGGTGCGCACGGCGATATCCATGACATCGTTCGAACCGTTGCCGAGCGTCAGCTGCTCATGCTTAAGGCCGAAACGCTTGCAGATGGCGTCCTTCAGGTAGAAACCGTTGGCATCCGGATACAGCGCGATGTCCTTGATCTCGGCTTCAATCGCCGCTTTCGCTTTCGGCGACAGCCCGAGCGGATTCTCGTTCGAGGCCAGCTTGATGATGTCGGTGATCCCGAGCTCGCGCTCCAGCTCGGAAATCGGTTTGCCCGGCTGATACGGATGCAATGTCCGGACGCCTTCCACCACCAGTTTCGAGAAATCGATGCTCATTGTGCTCACCTGTTGCTGGGCTGTCGGCGATCCTCCGGCAGCACGTTCATCTGGAAAGAAGGCGGCTCACGCCGCCTTGTAAATCGGATTCTGTGGGAGCGGCTTTAGCCGCGATGCGCTTATTCAAACAGCAACATAATCGCGGCTAAAGCCGCTCCCACAGAAAATCCCATCAACCGTTGCGCTTGGCGAAATCGGCCATGAAATCGATCAGCGCCTGCACGCCGGCCATCGGCATCGCATTGTAAATGCTGGCGCGCATGCCACCGACCGACCGGTGACCGGCCAACGCGAGCAAGCCTGCCGCCTCCGACTCCTGCAGGAACTTGTCGTTCAGCGACTCGTCGTGCAAACGAAACGGCACGTTCATCCGCGAGCGGTACGGCTTGGCAATCGGATTGCGATAGAACGGATTGGCATCAATGCAGGCATAGAGCGCATCGGCCTTGGCCGCATTGTGCTGTTCCATCGCTAGCACACCACCCTGCTCGGCAATCCAGTCGAACACCAAATCGGCCAGATACCAGGCCCAGGTCGGCGGCGTGTTGTACATGCTGCCGTTATCAGCCAGCACCTTGTAATCGAACAGCGTCGGCGTGCGCGCCGCGGCCTTACCCATCAGATCCTTACGGATGATCACGATGGTCATGCCGGCCGGGCCGATGTTCTTCTGGGCGCCAGCGTAAATCAGGCCGTAATCGCGGACATTGATCGGGCGCGACAGAATGCAACTCGACATGTCGGCAACGAGTGTACGGCCTGCAGCCGGAATCGAATGCAGCTCGACGCCGCCGATGGTTTCGTTCGGGCAGTAATGCAGATAAGCGCTGTCAGCGCTGAGCTTCCACTCGCTGCGGTCGGTCACGGTGAACACGCCATCGCGTTCGACCAGTGCCTTGATCTCGTTGACGCTGCCGAATCTCTTGGCCTCTTTGACCGCTTTGTCGGACCAAATACCGGTGGTCAGGTAATCCGCGGTCTTGCCTTCGGCCAGCAGGTTCATCGGAATCATCGCGAACTGGTGCGTGGCGCTGCCGTGGCAGAACAACACCGCGTAATCGTCCGGGATATTCATCAGCGCACGCAGCTTGCGTTCGGCATTCGCCGCCAGCTCGCCAAAGGCATCGGAGCGGTGCGAGATCTCCATCACCGAACAGCCGTGGCCGTTCCAGTCGAGCAACTCGGCCTGGGCCCGTTTCAGCACGGCTTCCGGCATCGCCGCCGGGCCGGAACAGAAATTGTATTTACGCATTGCCGTCACTTACCGCTGTAGGTTGGGCTGAATGAAATGAAGCCCAACAGCACATTTCGGGAGGTGTTGGGCTTCGCCTAGGCTCAGCCCAACCTACGTCATTACGCGAAAGCCGGGAAATTACTCTTCGGCATCGTCACTGACGAGCGGCGACACGACGTCTTCGTTGTCACCTTCATCAACCACCGTGATCGATTCCAGACCAACCAGATGCTCGCCTTCCAGCATCCGCATCAGGCGGACACCTGCCGTATTCCGGCCCATCACGCGCACTTCGGCGACGCGGGTGCGCACCAGCGTGCCCTTGTCGGAAATCAGCATGATGTGTTCACCGGATTTGACCGCGACCGCACCGATGACTTTGCCGTTACGTTCACTGACCTTGATTGACAGCACGCCGCGGACGCCACGGCCCTTGACCGGATAGGCCTCGAGCGCGGTGCGCTTGCCGTAACCGTTCTCGGTCGCGGTCAGGATGTCGGTGCCGTCATGAGCAACGATGAGGCTGATCACGGTCTCGCCTTCGCCCAAACGGATACCACGGACGCCACGGGCCAGACGGCCCATTTCGCGAACCTTGGTTTCGTTGAAGCGCACGACACGACCGACATCGGAGAACAGCATCACATCGTCGTTGCCCGAAGTGATGTCGACACCGACCAGCTCGTCGTCGTCGCGCAGATCGACGGCGATGATGCCGGCGCTACGCGGCCGCGAGAAATTGTCCAGCGCGGTGCGCTTGACCACGCCCGACTTGGTCGCCATGAAAATCTGGTGCTCGGCATCGAAGGTGCGCACCGGCAACAGCGAGGTGATTTTCTCGTCCGGCTGCAGCGGCAGCAGGTTGACGATCGGTTTGCCGCGAGCGCCGCGACCGGCTTCCGGCAGGTTGTAAACCTTGAGCCAGTACAGGCGACCGCGCGTCGAGAAGCACAGCAGGTAATCGTGGGTCTTGCAGACGATCAGCTTGCGGACGAAGTCTTCGTCTTTCAGATCGGTCGCCGATTTGCCGCGACCGCCGCGCTTCTGCGCTTCGTAGGTCGACAGCGGCTGGTATTTGACGTAGCCCTCGTTCGACAGCGTCACGACCACCTCTTCATCGGCGATCAGATCTTCGATGTCGATGTCTTCGGCGGTGTTGGAGATTTCTGTGCGACGCTCGTCGCCGTATTCGTCGCGAATCTTGATCAGCTCTTCGCGGATCACTTCCATCAGGCGGGCGTTGCTGCCGAGGATGTGCAGGAACTCGCCGATTTCGGTCAGCAGCTCTTTGTATTCGTCGAGCAGTTTTTCATGCTCGAGACCGGTCAGCTTGTGCAGACGCAGTTCCAGAATGGCTTGGGCCTGTACTGGCGACAGGTGATAGCCACCGTCAACAAAGCCGTATTGCGCTTCCAGATCTTCCGGCCGCGAAGCTTGCGCACCAGCGCGATCCAGCATCGCCATGACGCCACCCGGCTGCCAGGGCTTGGCGACCAGACGCTCTTTCGCCTCGGCCGGGGTCGGCGAGGATTTGATCAGCTCGATCACTTCATCGATGTTGGCAATCGCAACCGCCAGACCTTCGAGGGTATGGGCCTTTTCGCGCGCCTTGCGCAATTCATAAACGGTACGGCGGGTCACCACTTCACGGCGGTGGCGAACGAACTCTTCCAGACACTCTTTCAGCGCCAGCGTGCGCGGCTGACCATCAACCAGCGCAACGGTGTTGATGCCGAACGTGGTCTGCATCTGGGTCTGCGCGTAAAGATTGTTGAGCACCACTTCCGGCAGCTCGTTCTTGCGCAGCTCGATGACCATGCGCATGCCGTCCTTGTCGGACTCATCGCGCAGGCCGGTGATACCTTCGATTTTCTTCTCGCGCACCAGCTCGGCGATTTTCTCGATCAGCCGGGCTTTGTTCACCTGATACGGCAGCTCGGTGACGATGATGTTGGTTTTCTGGCCTTCTTCTTCCAGTTCGTGGCGGGCGCGAATGACGCAGCGGCCCCGACCGGTTTTGTACGCCTGAACGATGCCGGCGCGACCGCAGATGATGCCGGCAGTCGGGAAGTCCGGCGCCGGGATGTGTTCCATCAGGCCTTCGACATCGATGTCCGGGTTGTCCATCAAGGCCAGTACGCCATTGATGACTTCGCGCAGGTTGTGCGGCGGAATATTGGTCGCCATGCCGACCGCGATACCGCTCGAACCGTTGACCAGCAGGTTCGGCACCCGGGTCGGCAATACCGACGGCTCCTGCTCGCTGCCGTCGTAGTTGTCGACGAAATCGACCGTCTCTTTGTCGAGATCCGCCAGCAGTTCATGGGCGATCTTGTCCATGCGCACTTCGGTGTAACGCATCGCGGCCGCGTTGTCGCCGTCGATGGAACCGAAGTTGCCCTGGCCGTCGACCAGCACATAGCGCATCGAGAACGGCTGCGCCATCCGGACGATGGTGTCGTAGACGGCGGTATCACCGTGCGGGTGGTATTTACCGATGACGTCACCGACCACACGGGCCGATTTTTTGTAGGCCTTGTTGTAGTCGTTGCCGAGCACATTCATCGCGAACAGCACGCGGCGGTGCACCGGCTTCAGGCCATCGCGGACATCGGGCAGGGCCCGGCCGACGATAACGCTCATCGCGTAGTCGAGATAGGACGTGCGCAGCTCGTCTTCGATGCTGACGGCAAGGATCTCTTTGGCGAGTTCGGTCATCTGGATTTTTGCCCTTTAAGCTATTGATTTTATTGGGTTTGCGACAGCTGAAAACCGGCGCCCACAAAGCCGGTGATGGTAGCATGCCGGGGGTGTCCCACTCCACCGGCGAATGCGGGAGAAAACAGATGCAGAACTGGTTAAAAAACGCCCTTTTCGCTGGCTTTTTCGCCGCTTTCTGCGGGCAGGCAGCCGAACCGGAAGCGGCAGCGGCGCCAAACCACGCCCACGGCGTGCACGGCATGGTGCTGTTCGGCGAGCCGGGCCGGGTCTTTGCCTCGCATCTGCCGCTGTACCGGCATCCGCATGACTGGCAGGTGGTGCTGGAGCTCGACCCGATCGGTGAATCCGCTCCGCAGCAGGTTCATGCCTTGCTCGCCGCCGGCGGCTTGCTGACACTGGAACCTGAGCGATTCGACCTCTGGCGGCTGAAGCCGGGCGCCAGGGACCCACTGCGGCAGTTCCGCGCCGCACTCTATCGCGGCCATTTCGAACGGGGCGGCGAGGCCGTGCAGATGCTGGATTGGCAGGTCCGAAAGGTATGGCACTTCGCACCCGTGCAAACCGCCCTCTCGCCGCAGGGCCATCGCTACTACGTGATTGGGCTGGACGATTGCCGCCAGACCGGCTGGCTGTTGCACAAGATCGAACGGCGACCGGACACCGATCAGCTGGTCCGGATCAGCACCCAGAGCGCTTTGCCAGCGGTGCTGGAGGTCGCGCAGCAGCTGAACAGCGACAGCGTCAATGCCGGCTTCCGGGTCGAACAGGTGCTCTGGCAGGACAGCGAGGATCTGCAGTGAAGCGCCGGGCCACGGTTGCCGGCGGCCGTGCATGACGCCGGATCATGCCGCCCGGTATACTCGCCGTCCTGACCGATTCCCGTTCGATACCAACATGATCGAAGCCGATCTGCTGCTCAGTGGCCGCTGGTTGTTGCCCGTCGCCCCGGCGTCCACCGTCATTGACGAGGGGGCCGTGGCCATCGCGGCTGGCCGTATCGTCGCCGTCGGCCCACGTCGCGAACTGCTTGGCACGGTACGCGCCCGCCAGCAACAGCATCTGGCCGATCACGTGCTGTTGCCCGGCCTCGTCAACGCTCACAACCATGCCGCGATGACGCTGCTGCGCGGCTGTGGCGAAGACATGGCCTTGATGGACTGGCTCAATCACCGGATCTGGCCGCTGGAAAAAGCGCTGGTGACGCCGGAGTTTGTCGCCGACGGCGTCGAGCTTGCCTGCGCCGAACAAATCCGCGGCGGCGTCACCGCCTTCACCGACAATTATTTCTATGCCGACCGCGCCGCCACCGTGATCCAGAAAGCCGGTCTGCGCGGCCTGATGGCAAGCCCGATCCTGAGCTTCCCGATGCCCGGCGCCGCCGATGGCAAAGCCGGCATTCACCGGGTGCTGGAACTGCACGATAGCTGCAAGAACCTGCCGCTGGTCAACGCCGCGTTTGGCCCGCATGCACCGTACACCGTCGATGATGCGCTGCTGACCCAGGTTGCCACCTACGCCGAAGAACTCGGTCTCATCGTGCACATGCACGTGCACGAAAGTGCGCAGGAAATCGAGGACTCGCTCAAGCAGTACGGCATGCGGCCACTGGAGCGGCTCAACCAGCTCGGCCTGCTCGGCCCGCAGTTTGTCGCCGTGCATGCGGTGCATCTGAATGATGCCGATATCGCGCTGCTGAAAGAAAACGGCGTCCAGACCGTGCACTGCCCGGAATCGAACCTGAAACTCGCCAGCGGTTTTTCGCCGGTGGCGAAACTGCGGACCGCGGGCATCAATGTTGGCCTCGGCACCGATGGCGCCGCCAGCAACAACGATCTGGATCTGCTCGGCGAGCTGCGTACCGCGACGCTGCTCGGCAAAGCCGTCGCCGGCGATCCGCGGGCGATGCCTGCCGAACAGATGCTGTACATGGCGACACTCGGCGGCGCCCGTACCATGGGCCTCGAAAACGAAATCGGCTCATTGGAAGTCGGCAAGTCCGCGGATCTGATCGCCGTCGACCTTTCCGGACTGTTGCAGCAACCGGTGTACAACCCGCTCTATTCGTTGCTGTACACCGTACAACGGGAACAGGTCAGCGATGTCTGGGTCGCCGGGCAAGCGCTGATGCGCAACCGCGAACTGCTAACCATTGATGAAACGGCGCTGCGGGCAAAAGTGCAGCGCTGGCAGGGCGATGTGCAAAACACTTTGAAAGCACACGCATAAATTACGCTGTGGCAGCGGGCTTGCCCGCGATTCTTTTCAATTGCAAGAACATCGCGGGCAAGCCCGCTGCCACAAATACTCACTTACAGGACACGCGCCATGACCCACACCAATGTCGACCGCGCCGAAATCGCCAAATTCGAAGCGCTTGCCGCCCGCTGGTGGGATCGGCACAGCGAATTCAAACCGCTGCATGACATCAACCCGCTGCGTCTCGGCTGGATTCTGCAGAAAACCGGACCACTCGCCGGCAAGCGCGTGGTCGACGTCGGCTGCGGTGGCGGCATCCTGAGCGAAGCGCTGGCCGGTGAAGGCGCGCAGGTGACCGGCATCGACATGGGCGAAGCACCGCTGTCGGTCGCCAAATTGCACCTGCTTGAAAGCGGTCGCAGCGTCGATTACCGGCAGATGACCGTCGAGCAACTGGCCGATGAGCAGCCGGGCCGTTTCGATGTCGTCACCTGTATGGAAATGATCGAGCATGTGCCGGACCCGGCGTCAGTCATCGCGGCTTGTGCCAAGCTGGTGAAACCAAACGGGCACGTATTCTTCTCGACCATCAATCGCAACCCGAAAGCGTTTCTGTTTGCCATTGTCGGCGCCGAATACATTCTGAACCTGCTGCCGAAAGGCACCCACGAATATGCCAAATTCATTCGGCCTTCGGAGCTCGGCACCTGGGCCCGCCATGCCGGCCTGCGCGTCGGCGACATGATCGGCATGCACTACAACCCGCTGACCAAGGTCTACTCGCTCGGCCCCGGTGTCGATGTCAATTACATCGTCCATACCCGGCCGGTCGATTGAGTTTGTAGGAGCGGCCTTGGCCGCGATTCTCCTTTCATAAACCCGCGCCCACGGCCGCTCCTACAAAACCAGATAGAAGACACTATGAACTCGGTCCTTCCCCTGCAATGCGTGCTGTTCGATCTGGACGGCACCTTGCTGGACACCTCGCAGGACATGGCGAAAGCGCTGAACCAGCTGCTGGTCGAGCGCGGCCGCAAACCCTTGCCGTATGAAGCGATTCGGCCGCAGGTCTCGCATGGTGCCCGCGGTCTGCTCAAACTCGGTTTCGACATGGAACCGACCGATCCGGCCTTCACGACCTTTCGGGATCGCTACCTTGCGCTCTACGAGCAATGCCTGATCGAAGAAACCATGCTCTTCACCGGCCTCGATCAGGTGCTGCGCTACTGCGAACAAAACGATCTGCGCTGGGGCGTAGTCACCAACAAACCCGGTTACCTGACCCGCGCCGTGATGGAGCATCTGCAGCTCTGGCAGCGCGCAGCTTGCGTTGTCGCCGGGGACTGCCTGCCGCAGCGCAAACCGGATCCGGCGCCGATGTTCCATGCCGCTCAGATGGCTGGCGTCGATGCCGCCAGCTGTTGCTATGTCGGCGATGCCGAGCGCGATATCGAAGCCGGTCGTCGCGCCGGCATGCGTACGGTATGCGCACTCTGGGGCTTCATTGACGAAAGCGAAGATCCGCAGCGCTGGCTCGCCGATCACTACCTTGACCGAACCGAACAACTGATCGATCTGATTGCACATTGGCATCAGAATGGTCTCGGTTCCGTGGAGCTGTAACCGTGGCTGAACCCGCTTCCGCGAGCCTGTCGCTCGCCACCGCCGCGTCTGTTGCTGGCATTCGAGTCAGCGAGTTGGCGCCCGGTTATCCGCTGTTGCATTTGCAACACGGCGAGCTGCAGGCAACCCTGTCGTTGTACGGCGGCCAGTTGCTCGACTGTCACCAACACGGTCGCTCGCTGATCTGGCGCAATCCGTCACTGCAAGTGGTGCCGGGCAAGGCGCTGCGCGCCGGTGTGCCGATCTGCTGGCCGTGGTTCGGCACGCTCGACAGCGCCCTGCCCGCCCACGGTTTTGTTCGTACCCGGCACTGGCAGCTGCAATCCGCCCAGCATCACGACGATGCGCTCACCGTCACGCTGGCCATTCAGGATGACGAGAGCAGCCGCACACTTTGGCCGCACCGCTTTGCCTTGCAATTGCAAATCCGCCTGAGCGACGTGCTGTCGGTGCAACTGCTGATGCACAACACCGACGATCACGCCTGGCCGGCGGCCGGCGCGTTGCACAGTTATTTTGCCGTCCGCGACATCGGCACCACGCACATCAGTGACCTCGATGGCGTTGGCTATGTCGATCAGCTGACCGGCGAGCAGCCGTTGCAGCACGGTGCGCTGACCTTTGACCGGGAAACCGACCGCATCTACCGGCGCGGCCACGGCACCGTGCACATTCACGACGGCGATCACTGCCTGCAATTGCAGCAGCATGGCAACACCGACACCGTCGTCTGGACACCATGGCTCGACAAAGCGGCTCGCCTTGGCGATCTGCGCGGTGATGACTGGCGCCAGTTTGTCTGTGTCGAAACCGCCATCGCCAACGATCATGCGCTGATTCTGGCGCCCGGCATGCAGTACGCCATCGGTTTCACCCTGTCTGCCCGTTCGGAGCGCTGACATGGACGCCCGCCAATTTTGCCGGCAGGACGTTGCGCCGCCGCACAGTGATCTGGCCTGCGCACTCCGTGGTCTCGACGCCGATACCGAGCTGGCGCTGCTCGGCATTTTTGCCTTTCACCAGCGCGTCTGCGACATTCCGCATCGCGCCAGCGAGCGCCAGCTGGCGGAAACCCAGCTGCAATGGTGGCGCACACAATTGACTGCCGACGCGCCCAGCACGCACCCGAGTTTGCAAGCACTGGCACCGCTGCGCGCACACATCCCGGCGATCACACCACTGCTGAACGCCCTGCTCGACACCGTCGAACAGGACATTGATTTCGCCGGCTTTGCCGAACAAGCCGAACTCGACGGCTTTCTGCAACAGCGTGGCGAGCTGTTGCTGCAACTGCTTGCCTATGCCCTGAACGTGGTACTGACCAGCGACAGCGCCAAGGCGATCGGCGGTTTTCTGGAATACAGTCAGCTGGTCCACGATTTTGCCCGCCACGCCAGCGCGCACGTCGTCTATTTGCCGTACAAGCAGCTGGCTGAACATGGCTTGAGCGCCGATCAGCTTTGTCAGCAACGCGACACCGACTTGCGCGCGGTTTTCCGCGCGCAAACGGCACACCAGCGCGCACAGCTGGACAGCGGCCTGCAGCGCCTGAACCGTGCCAGCGCCAAGCGGCTGGCACCGGTGCTGATACTGCTGGCCTTGCGCAGCCGCTGGCTCACCGCCACCGAAGCGGACGGCTACGCGCTGCAACACTATCGCTTGCAACTGGGTGGCTGGCAGCGCTGGCAAACCCGCCTTGTCACCCAACTGAAACTGGCGACCGGCTCGTTTGCCGGCTAACGTCGATTGAAAACCCGCACGCGCAGGAACTGCTCATGGATCACAAACACTACCAACCCGCCGCCGACGCCTTGAACGATCGCGTCATCCTGATCACCGGCGCCGGTGATGGCATCGGCAAAACCGTCGCGCTCGGTTGCGCCAAACACGGCGCGACGGTCATCCTGCTCGGCCGTCAGCAGAAAAAACTGGAAGCGGTTTACGACGCGATTGTCGCCGCCGGTGGCGCCCAGCCGGCCATCGTGCCGATGAACCTGCTGACCGTTACCCCGGACGACACCGTTGGCCTCGCGCAAACGCTGCAACAGGAATTCGGTCGGCTCGACGGCCTGTTGCACAACGCCGCCGTGCTTGGCGAGCGGGCGCCCATCGAGCACTACGCACCGAATGTCTGGCTGGAAGTGATGCAAATCAACGTCAACGCGGCGTTCCTGCTGACCCAGAGCCTGATGCCGCTGCTGAAAGCCTCCAGCGATGCCTCGGTGCTGTTCACCAGCAGTGGCGTCGGCCGCAAAGGCAAAGCGTTCTGGGGCGCCTATGCGGTATCCAAGTTCGCCACCGAAGGCATGATGCAGGTGCTCGCCGACGAGCTCGACGAGAACTCCAATATCCGGGTCAATTGCATCAACCCAGGCGGCACCCGCACCAAGATGCGCGCCGCCGCTTTCCCGGCCGAAGACGCCAGCAAACTGAAAACACCGGAAGACATCCTGCCGAGCTACCTGTGGCTGCTCGGGCCCGACAGCCGCGAGGTCCACGGTCAATCCGTTGACGCGCAATAGGCCAATTTGCACGGCTGTTTTGTGCCAAATTCCCGGCTTTTTCCCGACACCGGCAGCCAACTGGCTGCCGGTTCTCTGTCAAAACCCTGACCTGCTTCAAAGAATGCACCTCATTCCGTTAATAAATCGTTGATTTATAATGCGCCAATTTTTATTCTGAACCCTGGCACGGTTCTCGCTAACACCGTTCGTGACAGCGAACCGGGCAACGCCACGCTGTCGGTCGTCAGTCGGGTCGTTGCCGTGCTCCGGAGTGAAAGCGATGTCCAGCCCCACCTTGCGCAAAGTCATTGGTCTGCCGGCCGCGGCGCATTTCCGGCAACTGCCGGCGGCGATCGAGCGGCTGGAAGACCTGTGCACCCGGCTGGCACGTGAGCTGCCACGCAGCCTCGATCTGGCCGAGGTGCTGAGCACTTACCTCGACAACCTGACCAAGCTGGTCGGCGTCGACGAACTGAGCTTTGCGGTGCGGGGCCAGACCCAGTTCAAGCACGGTGCCGCCGGCCGCCATCAGGCGCAATACCAGCTGGAAATCGGCCAACAACCGCTGGGCGATCTGCGCCTGTCGCGCCAGCAGCCGTTCGCCGACGCCGAACTGCTCATCATCGAAACCAGCCTGTCCCTGCTCGGCTACCCGCTGCGTAATGCCCTGCTCTACCGTGAGGCGCTGCGCGCGGCCCGTCAGGATGCGCTGACCGGTGTTGGCAACCGGGCGGCGCTGGAGCAGACCCTGACGACCGAACTGGGCCTTGCCCAGCGCCACGGCGGCCCGTTCAGCCTGTTGCTGATCGACATCGACCACTTCAAATCCATCAACGACCGGTTCGGCCATGCTGCCGGCGACGAAGCCCTGCGGGTTGTCGCCAAGCGCCTGACCGAACTGACCCGCAGCTCCGATGCCGTGTTCCGGTACGGCGGTGATGAGTTCGTGATCCTGCTGCGCAACACCGATGTGAAGTCCGCCGCAATTCTGGCCGAACGCCTGCGCGCTGCCATTGAATGTGCTCCAGTTCGCTGCAATGACAATGTCATCAATGTGACCATCAGCTCGGGCCTGACCGGTTACCAGCGCAACGCCAGCAGCGAGCAACTGCTTGAACTGGCGGATCGCGCGCTGTATCGCGCCAAAGATGAAGGACGTAACCGGGTGCACGTGGCCGCATGACGATAAGGGTTTGCCTGCCGGCAAATCCGGGAGGCAATGATGTCGAATCTGCGCAACATGCTGGAAATGGCGCTCAGCGCTGGCCACAACGCGCTGGATCTGCATTGTGACAACACCGCGCTGCTGCGCGACGAACTGCTCCGCTACAACGACTTTACCTCGCGTGCCTGCTATGTCTGGGAGCCGGGGCGCGGCCTCTCCCGCATCGACATGCCGCATATCGTCGTGCCAAACACGGCGACGTTTGAACAGGCACTGCAGCACATCGTCAGCCGGCCGCATTTCGCGGTGTATCTGTTCGAAAACCTGCGTGACGAATTCAAGATCGTCTCGACCTGGGCGCTGCTGCGCCGCCTGGTGGCCGACCGCAGCCCGCAACGCAAGTTACTGGTGTTTGGCGGCCAGGGCCTGAATGTGCCGGATCACATGAAAGCGCTGTTCGTCGAAACCCAGCTGCGCACCAATAACCAGACCGGGCAGCAGTTCCGGGTGGCCTGATCCCGTAACCGCGCGGGAACTTGATTCCTACCAAACCGGTCCCATATCCACTGGCACGCTGCAACGGACATGCGAAATGACCGAGGCAGCAGGCCGGTGCGTCATGCAAACTTCATTATCGCGGTCTATAGTGAAACTACCGGCGCGCAAGTGCCACACACCTTTGAAGGATTTATGATTTCCCATCGTTTGTTGAACATTCTGCAAAAACGCCAGCAACACCACTCCGACGCTTTGTCATTGCGTCGCAAGCGCGAAGCTGCTGGCACCGACCAGCCAACCTCCCCCGCGTCCGCCAAGCTGGGCAAATAAAAAAAGCGAGTCGTCGACTCGCTTTTTTGTTGCGGCTCACCAGCGCCCGCCAGCACTCCCGCTCAGAACTTTGAAAAATCCGGCGCCCGCTTTTCCAGAAAGGCCTTGAACGCTTCTTTTGCTTCAGGGCTCTGCAAACGCTCGCGAAATTCGGTGGCTTCCACCAGCAAGGTATCGGATACCGCACCTCTCAGGTGTCGTTTCAGCAGCGCTTTGCTGGCGCGCAGTGCGGCCGGCGGTTTTGCTGCCAGTTTGCGCGCGGCAAGCTCGGCGGTCGCCAGTGCTTCACCAACCCCGGTCACCGCCGTGATGATGCCGCAATCCTTCGCCGTATCGGCGCTGAAGGGTTCGCCGAGCAACAGCAGCTCGGCGGCACGGGCATGGCCACACAGTTGCGGCAACAACAAACTCGATGCCGCCTCCGGCACCAACCCCAAGTTGACGAACGGCAAACTGAGTTTGGCATCGCGCGCGGCATAGCTGAGATCGCAATGCAGCAGCAGCGTGGTGCCAATACCGACGGCCACACCTTCGACAGCCGCCACCAGCGGCTTGTGCGCGCTGGCCACCGCAAACAGGAACTTCATCACCGGACTGTCGGCATCGATCGGCGGTTGGTTGAGAAAATCGGCCAGATCGTTGCCAGCGGAGAAATGGCCGCCTTCACCACGGAACAAAATGACCCGCACCGTGGCGTCGTGCTCGGCTTCGGCGAGATAAGCGGTCAATTGCAAGTACATCTGCGTGGTCAGCGCATTGCGCTTGTCCGGCCGGTTGATCACCAGATGGGCGATCCGGTCGCGGACCTCGTAGTGAATGCTGCCAGTCATGGTCGTTTTCCTGTCTGTGGTATCTGTATCCGCGAATCGGTGCCAGCGAGGCGCTTATACGCGCTCAGTCGCCGCGTTGCTCGGCCTTGATTTTGCCCAGCAGGTAGTCGCTGCCGGAACCGAAATCGCTCGGCGCATTGGCTGCAAGCCAGGCCCACGTCGCGTAGACAGCCGTACTCTGGTTGATCCGCGCCGGTTCGATTTTGTCGAAGGTATCGTTGGCGGTGTGGTGCAGGTCAAAATAATCCAGGCCATCGAGCGCCAAACCGAACGCAGCGGTGCCTGACATGATCAGCGCGCGCAGATCCGGGCCGGCGAAAGCATCGTTACCGCCGGGCTCAACACCGAGCGGCGCCAACACTTGCTGCATCTGTTTGACCAGCGGCAGCGCTTCTGGTTTGACCCGCGAGTGCAGCTGGTACACCGGGCCTTGACCAAAATCCGCTTCGGCCGCGGCCTGGATTTTCTTGATCTCCTTGGCATGGGCATCGCGGTATTGGTTGCCGCCATACAGGCCCTGCTCTTCGTTGGCAAACAGCACCACCCGAATGCTGCGTTTCGGTTTCAGACCATGCCGGTTCAGAAATTCGGCTGCCGCCATCGTGATGGCACAGCCGGCGCCATCATCGACTGCACCGGTGCCGAGATCCCAGGAGTCCAGGTGGCCGCCGATCAGGACGTACTCATGTGGCCGTTCGGTACCGGTGATTTCGCCAATGACGTTGTAGGAGGTGAACATCGGCCCCGGTTGCGCACCGATCTCCAGTTTCAGCGTCACCGGCTTGCCGCGCTTGAGCATGTTGGCCAGCAGATCGGCATCGGGCACCGACAGCGCTGCCGCCGGGATCTTGATGACGCCGGCGTCGTAACGCATGGTGCCGGTGTGGGCGAGCCGGTCGGAATCGGTGCCGACCGAGCGGATCACGAGACCCACCGCGCCCTTGCGTGCCGCCTCGACTGCGCCATTGCTGCGGGCGCCCACGGCCGGACCGTAATCTCGGCCATCGCGGTGCGCGTCCATGTGCCGGTTGATGAACGCGATCTTGCCGGCGACCTGTTCGGCCGGCGCCGCCTTGAGCGCCTCAAGGCTGGCAAAACCGACGATTTCCGCCTGCAGGCCACCGGCTGGCGTCGCCACCGAACCGCCCAGCGCCGTGATCACCAGCGGCTGCGGAAACGGTGCCAGCACCTCGGCACGCTCGGCGCCGCGCTGCCAGGTCGGGAAAGTCACCGGCTCCTTCCAGACCCTGTCGAAACCGAGCTCCTTGAACTTGGCCTCGGCCCAGGCCACGGCACGCAGATCGGCTTCGGTACCGGCCATGCGCGGGCCGACCTCGGTGGTCAGTGATTCGACAATGGCGTAGGACTTGTTGTCGTCACCGGCGGCATCACGGATCCAGGCGGCGGTTTGCAGCTCGCGCTCGCTGAACAGCGCGTCGGCGGCATGTGCCGGGTTGGCGAACGACACGGCGGCCAGCAGGGCGGACAAGCTCAGGGAAAGCAGGGAAACAATCGGCTTCATGGAATCGGAAGGCGTTACGATGCGGGAACCGGGAGCGTAACAAATCCCACCCGCTTTGCTAAGCCAACTGGTCGTGCCAATCTGGTAACGTACCGTTTCCACAGACTTGCCAGTCACCCAACCCTTGTTCAACCCAATCGAGGCCCGCCATGACCACCCTGCATGACCACACCGCCCTGCTCAACAACGGCACCGAAGTGTCGCTGCGCGAATTCGCCGGCAAAGTGGTGCTGGTGGTCAACGTCGCCAGCAAGTGCGGCTACACCCCGCAATACGAAGGGCTGGAAGCGCTGCACCGCAAATACAAAGACAAAGGCTTTGCCGTGCTTGGTTTTCCGTGCAACCAGTTTCTGTCGCAAGAGCCCGGTACCGACGCCGACATTGCCACCTTCTGCAGCACAACCTTCGATGTCACCTTCCCGCTGTTCAAGAAAATCGATGTCAACGGCGACAATACGCACCCGGTCTACCGGTTCCTGAAATCCTCCGCGCCGGGCATTCTCGGCACCGAAGCGATCAAATGGAACTTCACCAAGTTTCTGGTCGGCCGCGATGGCAAGGTCATCGCCCGCTACGCCACCGCGACCAAACCGGAAGAGATCGACGCCGACATCGCCAAAGCACTGGAGCTGAACGCATGACCGATCACGATCTGATCATCGATCTGCAAACCAAGCTGGCATTCCAGGAACAAACCATTCTGGAACTCGACGAAGCGCTGCGCGCCCAGCAGCTGCAGATCATCAACCTGGAAAAAATGCTGCAACGGCTGCGCGACGATTTGATCAGCCTGCAGCACTCGCCAGACTCGCTGGCCCCGGAACAGGAACCACCGCCGCCGCATTATTGAGTAATCCATTTGCAAACGTTGGCTCGGCCAAGCCCCCACCTAGCCTCCCCCTGACAGGGGAGGGACGGTATGGTTCGCCTCTCAGCGAACGAACGAACGGGACCACTCCCTCCCCTGCCAGGGGGAGGGTTGGGGTGGGGGGAATTACGAGAAAATGCTCACCGAACAAGAAAGGGATAGCCAAATGTCCAACCTGCAAAACCGCACCATCCTGATCACCGGCGCCAGCCGCGGCATCGGCCGCGCGATCGCGCTCGCCGCCGCCAAGCGTGGCGCCAATATCGTCATCGCCGCCAAAACCGCCGAGCCGCATCCGAAACTGGAAGGCACCATCCACACCGTCGCCGACGAAGTCCGCGCGCTCGGCGCCAAAGCCCTGCCGCTGCAAATCGACGTGCGCGATCACGCGCAGGTATTCACGCTGATGCAACAAGCCGCCGACACCTTTGGTGGTCTCGACATCATCGTCAACAATGCCGGCGCGATCAGCCTGACCAATGTCGAAGACACTAGGCCGAACGTATTCGACCGGATGCTGAGCATCAACGCCCGCGCCGTTTATCTCACCGCCCACGCCGCGCTGCCGTTCCTGAAGAAAAGCTCACACGCCCATATCCTGAGCTTGTCGCCGCCGCTGAACCTCGACACCCGCTGGCTGGCCGCGCACGGCCCCTACACGCTAAGCAAATACGGCATGACCATGCTGAGCCTCGGCATGGCCGAAGAGTTCAAACCGCACCAGATCGCCGTCAACTGCCTGTGGCCGCGCACCATTATCGCCACCGCCGCCATCGAGCACGCACTGATGGGCAAAGATGCGTTTGCCATGTGCCGCAAGCCGGAGATCATGGCCGATGCGGCCATTGCCATTCTGGAGCAGCCGACCAGCTATACCGGCCAAGCTCTGCTGGATGAACAGGCGTTGGCGCACATCGGCATCACCGAACTGCGCGACTATGCTTATGACCCGGCTAACGCTGACCGGCTCGGTGCGGATTTGTTTTTGGATGATTGTGAGTGGAGTAAATGAAATCGTAGGGCGTCAATAAGCGAAGCGCATTGCGCCGGATTAGCTGAATGCGACACAACGCTCTTTAGGTACTGCTCCACAAATTGTTCAACAAAACAGGATGCCTACCAATATGAACGAACTAAACCTTAATAGTCCGCTTGGTTTCTTTCGAGAAATTGCACACAAAAATGTCACTGACTTTTACAGAATCCACCAATCCACCGCCAGCATAGACAAGGCACAAGCAGTACAAGTCTATCGATATTTAGTTAATGCATGTCTGACGATAAACCACGTGACTGACAAGGTTGCTGATGAACTCTCCTATCAAAAGGGGAGCTTACTCATTCCGCATATCAAAACAATTTACCCTGATGAAGGTCAGGCGCTTGACATTGTTAGACTGTATTCAAATGAGCTAAAGCACAACGCCAGAGACTCCCATCAGCTGTGTTTGAGAGATAAAGGCCAGAGTGATCATTGGGACGCACCACCCCAGCTACTTGCTTGGAGTTTTACAAACCGGCAAGGATTGACATTTGAGATCGTAGAGAATTTGATGTCGACTTGGGTTTTCTGGGGAAAATATTTTTCTGGTGAAAGAAGTCTTCTAGTCATGAAGGTATAGCTAAGATATCAAGCGTAGGGCGCAATAAAACACGGTGGGTCATGACCCACCCTACTCGATCGGTTTGCCGCGCATCGCCTTGATATTGCCGCGTTTGGTTTTGCTGTCCATCCGTTTGGTTTGTGAGCTGCGGGTCGGTTTGGTGGCCTTGCGGGTTTTGCGGACGACACCAACCGATTTGATCAGTTCCTGCAGCCGCTCCAGCGCGTCGGCGCGGTTTTGTTCCTGACTGCGGGTTTCCTGCGCCTTGATGACCACGACGCCGTCTTTGCTGATCCGTTGATCGGACAGCGCCAGCAGCCGCTCCTTGTAGAAATCCGGCAGTGACGAGGCGCGGATATCGAAGCGCAGGTGGATGGCGCTGGAAACCTTGTTGACGTTCTGGCCACCGGCACCTTGCGAGCGCATCGCCGTCAGTTCGATTTCGCGCAGCGGCAGTTGCACCGCGCGGGAAATCTCCAACGCGCCGTCAATGGGTGGCAGGATGGGGTCACTCATGCCAGCCCAACCAAAGTTAGCGCAATCGCCGCCGGCAGGCCCTGCACGTACAGAATGCTGCGCTTGGCGGTCAGGCCGCCGTAGATGCCGGCAATCAGCACGCAAGCCAGAAAGAACACCAGCGTGGCCTGGCCAGCCCAGAACAAGCCGAATACCAAGCCGGCGGCGAGAAAGCCGTTGTAGAGCCCCTGATTGGCGGCCAGCACTTTCGAATTGGCCGATTGCTCGGGCGTTTGCCGGAAGATTCTGCGGCCGACCGGGTGATCCCAATAACACATTTCCAGCACGAGGAAGCCGAGGTGCTGGAGGGCGATGAAAACGGTCAGGATCGTGATCAGGGTGGACATGGCGGTGACCGATCAAATTTGGATTGATGGCATCGTGTAGGGAAAGCAAGCGGGCTGCAAGAGTGTCTCGGCAAAAGCCCCCACCTAGCCTCCCCCTGACAGGGGAGGAACTGTTTCGCTCCCATCTCACCAGCTGTGTCGGTTTGCATGGATTTGCTCCCTCCCCTGCCAGGGGGGTAAGAGTGGGAATTCAAATTCGTCACAGTTGACGAATTTGCCACTCGAACGACACCAACTCTGTTGGTGGCTGGACGGGTTGGGGTGGGGGCTTTGCCGCTCAGTGCATACAAGCACTTCGGCGTTGGCTAACAACACCAGCAGCCTCAGTTTCTCCTCACTTCAACAACACCACCTGCTCCCGCTTGGCTATCTCCACCGACACGCCCGGGTGCAACTCGCGCAGCTTGGCTTGCAGGCCTTCCTGCGCCTGTTGTTCGCCGTGCACGAGCATGACCGGCGGCAACTCCTTGAAGCTTTCATACCAGCGCAGCAGATCGCGTTGGCCGGCATGTGCCGACAGGCCACCAATGGTGTGAACCCGGGCACGAACGCGGATGGCCTCGCCCCAAAGCCGGATAAAGTCGCGGCCTTCGACCAGGGCGCGACCCGGCGTACCGCGTGCCTGATAGCCGATCATGATCACTTGCGTCGTATCGCGCCAGACCAGATGCTTCAGATGGTGCTTGATGCGGCCGCCGGTGCACATGCCGCTGCCGGCGATGACAATGGCGCCGCTGTGGATGCGATTGATGGATTGCGACTGCTCCGGCGCCGGGGTGAATTGCAGGTTGGGCAGCAGGCGGCGCAAAGCGCGGTCGGGGTCACCTTCGCCAAGCAATCTGACGGCGTCGCCGTCGTACAAGCCGTGATGGCGCAGGTAGATATTGGTGGCATCAATGGCGAGCGGGCTGTCGAGAAATATCTGCCACTTATGCAGCCCCCAATCGCGGTAATGCTTGGCCATCAGGTAGAGCAATTCCTGACTGCGGCCAACGGCAAACGCCGGGATCAGGATATTGCCGCGCTGCGATTGCTCGCTGCGGAAGATATCGCCAATCTCTTCAATGGTGGCGGCGAAATCGCGGTGATCACGATCACCATAGGTGCTTTCCATCAGCAGCAGATCAGCGTGCTCGACGGTTTTCGGATCGCACAGGATGGGCGCGCCGTATTGGCCAAGATCGCCGGAGAACACCAGCGTGCGTTCGCGCTCCGGCGCACGCACCTTAAGCTCGACAATGGCTGAACCCAGGATGTGGCCGGCATCGAGCAACCGCACCGACATGCGCTCCGTCAGCGCCTGCCAGACGCCGTATTCCATGCCATGGAACTGCTTCATGACCCGCTCGGCATCAACCTGAGTGTAGAGCGGTTCAATCGACTTCAGGCCCTTGCGCGCCCGTTTGCGATTCTCGATCTCGGCGTCGGCCTCCTGCAGATGGGCGGAATCACGCAACATGATGCTGCACAGATCGCGGCTGGCCCGGTGGGTATAGATGGGGCCACGAAACCCCTCCTTCTGCAGCCGCGGCAAGCGCCCGGAATGGTCAAGATGGGCATGGCTCAGCACGACCGCATCGATGCGACGTGCGTCGTACGGGGAAGTGTCATAATTGCGGGCATCTTCCTTGGCGCCGCCTTGCAGCAAGCCGCAATCCAGCAGCACCCGCTCCTTGCCCAGCGAGACTTCATAGCAGGAGCCGGTGACCTCCCCGACCCCACCCCAGCAGCGCAGTTCGACGCGTTCCATGTTGGTTTCCACCTCGCTCTTGAAGTCGATTTGACCGTCCCTATCTATTTGCCAGATGGAGCTCGCGCACGGTTGATCCGGGTCAATTTGTTACGCCGCACAGCATGCTAGTTTGAAGCATGGCAGTTTCGCTGTTGCCATGCCTCGTTACCTCACTCTGCTTAGTCAGGAGGAGACGTGTCATGACGCTGATGCGTTACCAACCGTGGTCCATGTTTGACCAACTGCACCGGGAAATCAACCAACTGTTCGATAACCGGCTGCCGCGCGCAGGCGACAGTAAGGGCGAGCTTTACAGCGGCAATTGGTTGCCCTCGGTTGATGTCAAAGATAACGGTAAGGAAATTGTGCTGCTGGCCGACTTGCCGGGTATCGATCCGGACAAGATTGAAATTACCACCAGCAACGGTGTGCTGACCTTGAAGGGCGAACGCGAGTTCTCGAAGGAGTCGGATGAAACCAACTTCCATCGGATTGAGCGCAGTTATGGCAGTTTCTACCGTCAGTTCGCGTTGCCGGACACCGCCAACACCGATGAGATCTCGGCCACGTCCAGTCATGGTGTGCTGGAAATCCGTATCCCGAAGCGCAGTGCCAGCGTCGAAAAGCGTATCCGTGTAAGCCGCTGACCTGGTTCGGCAGGCACTGACACTGCCGTCAGTCCCTGAGCCCAACCCATCTCCTGACGGGGGTGCCAGCTTGCGCGGTATCCCGGTTTCATCTCCGGCCCCGAATGGGGCCTTTTTTTTAATCCCGGACTACACTTGCGGCATCAGGATGCAGTAACAGACAGGGATAGCCGTCGCGTCTGAGGGATGCCGTTATGACTGTCAAATCCCGCTTGCTGTTCAGTCTTGCTGTTCCCGTTGTGCTGCTGGCGTTGATTTCTGTCATCGCCATCCGCAGCCTTGGTAGCATCAATGCCAGTGTCGCCAGCATTTATGACGACCGTGTGGTACCACTGAAACAGTTAAAGCTGATTGCCGATGCTTATGCCGTGTTCGTGATCGACGCGGTAAACAAGGGTAATGCCGGCCTGTTCAGCGCCGAACAGGTCAACAGTGAGCTCAATAACGCCAATAAGGTGATCCGGGAAGAATGGCAGCGCTACACCGCCACCAAGCTGACCGACGAGGAGCGGGTGCTGGTGCGCGAAGCCGAGCCACTGTTTCGTGCTGCCGACCAGGCCATTGTGGCTATCCAGAGCAGCATAGCCGGAAAACAGGGAAATGCCAGCAGCGAGCTCAGTCAGTTTGACGGTCCGCTGTATCAGCAGATTGATCCGATCAGCGCCCACATCACCAAACTCATCGACCTGCAGCTGCGCGTTGCCGCCGAGCAGCGCGAGACCGTGGCAGCCGACTACAGCTCGCTGCGCTTCTTCTTCATCCTGATGAGCATCGTGATCACCGCGATCTTGCTGGCCGCAGGCTGGTGGCTCTACCGCAGTATTTCCGGCCCGTTGCTGGCCTTGAATGACACCATGAAACGGGCCGAGCAACAGCTCGATCTGACCCTGACGGTCGACAGCAACCGCGACGATGAATGGGGCGAAGCCGGCAAGGCGTTCAACCAGATGCTGGCGCGTTTTCGCGATGTGCTGCGCAGCGTGAGTGGCGTGGTCGAACAAACCGCCAAGCAGGCCGGCGCCGTGACCAACGAAATCGGCGAAGCGACCAATGCCTGCATGGAGCAGCAGCGGGAATCGGATCAGGTTGCCGCCGCCAGCACCCAGATGAGTGCATCCATTACCGAGGTAGCGCGCAATGCCAGCGCGGCGGCCGAAGCCGCGAAAGTTGTCAGCCAATCCACCGAAGGCGGCCGTCAGGCCGTGTCCAGCGTGGCCAACGCCATGCAGGAGTTGCAGCATCATATCGAAGAGGCCAATAACGTCATCACTCGGCTCGACCAGCAAGCGGGCTCGATTGGTCAGGTGCTGGATGTCATCCGCGGCATTGCCGAACAAACCAACCTGCTGGCCTTGAATGCTGCCATTGAAGCGGCCCGCGCCGGGGACCAAGGCCGGGGTTTTGCCGTGGTCGCCGATGAAGTCCGCAACCTCGCCCAGCGGACCCAGGAGTCGACCAAGGAAATTGCCGGCATCATTCAGCAATTGCAGCGCGAGTCGCAGGCTGCGGTCGACAGCATGCAGACCAGTCGCAACAGCGCCGGCAATTCACTGACCATTGCCAATCAGGCTGGCTCGCAGCTTGACGAAATTGATCGCGCCAGCCACACCATTGCCGAAATGACGACCCAGATCGCTACTGCGACCGAACAGCAGGCCGCGGTGTCGGAAACCATTAGCCGCAACATGGTGCGCATCCATGAACTGAGCGGCACCGTCGCCCGCTGCAACGAGCGGGTGCGACAGGCCTGTGGCGAGATGCGCAAAGAAGTGCAGGAACTGGTGGGCTTGTCGGCACGGTTTACGGTGTAACCAATGCCACAGCCAACAAAAAAGCCGGCAGCGCCGGCTTTTTGTTTTCAGGCTGTAAGGCTTACTTCTGGAAGCGCTGCATCACCAGCGTGGCGTTGGTGCCGCCAAAACCGAAGCTGTTCGACAGCACGGTGTTGAGCTTCACGCCATGACGGGTTTCCAGCACGATGGGCAGATCGGCGGCTTCCGGATCCAGCTCTTCGATATTGGCCGAGGCGCAGATGAAATCGTTCTGCATCATCAACAGGCTGTAGATGGCTTCCTGCACGCCAGCAGCACCGAGCGAGTGACCGGACAGCGACTTGGTCGAGCTGATCGGCGGCACTTCCTTGCCGAATACGGCGCGGATGGCACCGAGCTCGGCGACATCACCGACCGGCGTCGAGGTGCCGTGGGTGTTGATGTAATCGACCGGCAGCTTGCAGGTCGCCAGCGCCTGCCGCATGCAGCGTGCCGCGCCTTCGCCGCTCGGCGCGACCATGTCGGCACCGTCTGAGGTAGCTCCGTAACCGACCACTTCGGCGATGATGTTGGCACCGCGCTTCAATGCATGCTCCAGCGACTCCAGCACAACAATGCCGCCACCGCCCGCGATGACGAAACCGTCGCGATTCTTGTCATAGGCACGCGAGGCTTTTTCCGGAGTGTCGTTGTACTTGGTCGACAGCGCGCCCATGGCGTCGAACATCATGCTGAACGACCAGAAGCACTCTTCGCCGCCGCCGGCAAACATCACATCGGCCTTGCCGAGCTGGATCTGCTCCATCGCATTGCCAATGCAGTGGGCGCTGGTGGCGCAGGCCGACGAGATCGAATAGTTGATGCCCTTGATCTGGAATGCGGTCGCGAGGTTGGCCGAAATGCTCGACGCCATCACCCGCGGCACCATGTACGGGCCGACCCGGCGCAGGCCGCGCTCTTCCAGGGTTTTGATCGCATCGAATTCATTGCGCGGCGAGTGGCCGCCGGCACCGGCGATAAGCCCCGTGCGCAGCGAGCTGACCTGTTCCTGGGTCAGGCCGGCCTGTTCGATGGCTTCTTTCATCGACAAATAGGCATACGCGGCGCCGTCGCCCATGAAGCGCTTGAGCTTGCGATCAATCAGCGCATCCAGATCAATTTGCGGCACGCCGCTGATCTGGCTGCGGAATTGCTTGTCGATATGGCTCTGGTCGGTGCGGATGCCAGACTTGCCGGCCTTCAACGATTCGAGCACTTCCTGTTGGTTGTTACCCAGGCAGGAGACGATGCCCATGCCGGTAATCACTACGCGTTGCATTACGCGAACTCCGCCATGTTGCTGAACAGGCCGACCCGCAAATCGGTGGCCGTGTAAATTTGTTTGCCGTCGACGCTGACGCTGCCGTCGCCGATGACCAGATTCAACTTGCGGGCAATGACCCGTTTGATCTGGATGCGGTACTCGACCAGCTTGGCGGTCGGCAGGATCTGACCGAAGAATTTCACTTCACCAACACCGAGTGCGCGGCCGCGGCCCGGCAAACCTTTCCAGGGCAGGAAGAAACCGGCCAGCTGCCACATGGCATCCAGACCGAGGCAACCCGGCATGACCGGATCGCCTTTGAAATGGCAGGCGAAAAACCAGAGATCCGGCTTGATATCGAGCTGGGCAATGATCTCACCCTTTCCGTGCTCGCCGCCCTCGTCGCTGATGTGGGTAATGCGATCAAACATCAGCATGTTGGGGGCCGGCAGCTGAGCGTTACCGGGGCCGAACATGCGGCCTTCGGCACACTCCAACAATTGCTCCCGGTTGAAAGAAGACGGTCTGGACATCGAGGACTCCGGCGGCGCTACGTTCATCAAGTTGAAACAATCGCCGTCTGATACGTGGACAAAGTCACCAAGGCTCAATGGTGTAGCCCCGGCGATGGACGCGGTATTATGCCAGTCAGGCTTTTTTCGCTGGTCTGACCAACCTGTACAACTGGCCGGACCGCGGACCAATCTTCTAGAAACCGTCGCAGGAGACCGCGCATGACAACTGCTAACCATTCGATCCCTGAGTTTCTGGAAAAGTTCTGGGAACAGGACATCCTGCCGACCCTGGCCGAGTACATCCGCATCCCGAACAAGTCGGTGCATTTTGATCCCGATTGGGCGAAAAACGGCCACATGGATCGCGCGATCGAGCTCGTCGCCGACTGGTGCCGCAAGCATCCGCTGCCGGACATGAAGCTGGAAGTGCATCGGCTGCCCGGTCGCACACCGGTATTGCTGGTCGACGTGCCCGGCAACGGTCAGGGCAATACCCTGGTTTATGGCCATCTCGACAAGCAACCGGAATTCAGCGGTTGGGCGGAAGGGCTGGCACCGTGGGAGCCGGTGCGACGTGACGACAAGTTATATGGCCGCGGCGGCGCCGATGACGGCTATGCGATCTTCGCCTCGTTCGCCGCCCTGCACTGGCTGCTGCAATCCGGCCGCCAGTTTGGCCGCACCGTGATGCTGATCGAATGCTCGGAAGAAAGCGGCTCGCCGGATCTGCCCGCCTACATGGAAGCCTTGTCGGCGCGCATCGGCCAGCCGGAACTGGTGGTCGCCCTCGATTCAATGTGCGGCAATTACGAGCAGTTCTGGTCGACCACCTCCCTGCGCGGCAACATGCTCGGTACCCTGAAAGTGGAAGTGCTGACCGAAGGTGTGCACTCCGGCGCCGCCAGCGGCATTGTGCCGTCGTCGTTCCGGATCCTGCGTGAACTGCTGGACCGCATCGAGAACAGCAACACCGGTGAAATCCTGCCGGAGTTTCTCAAAACCAATATCCCGACCTATCGCGTCGCCGAATCGGCTTATGCAGCTGAAGTGTTGCATGAGGAAATTGCCAAGTCCTATCCGTTCGTCCGCGGCATGCGGCCGGTCACCCGCGATTACAGCGAACAACTGCTGAACAACACCTGGCGCACGACGCTGTGCGTCACCGGCGTTGACGGCATACCGGCGCTGGCCAATGCCGGCAACACGCTGCGGCCCTACACGGCCGTGAAACTGAGCCTGCGCTTGCCACCGGATCTGGACGCCAAGCACTGCGCGGCGGAACTGAAAAAACTGCTCGAACGCGATCCGCCTTATGGCGCCAAAGTGAGCTTCGACATCACCGGTGCCGATACCGGCTGGAACGCGCCGGCGTTCACGCCGAAACTGAATGAGCAGCTGCAGGAAGTGTCCCAGCGCTATTTCGGCAAGCCGGCGGTCGCCTATGGCTGCGGCGGCACCATCCCGTTCATGCGCTTTTTGTCCGATCGGCTGCCGAACGCCCAGTTCGTTGTTACCGGCGTGCTCGGCCCGCATTCGAACGCGCACGGGCCGAACGAGTTCCTGCACATTCCGATGGTGAAAAAAATCACCGCGTGCGTGGCCGATCTGCTGGCCCGGTAGCGCGCTGTTGCCGTAGAAAGATTGACCGCCACTGAACAAAACCGGCCGCCCGATTGCCGGCCACCGGAGGAAAACATGCGAAATGCCGCTGTAGCGCTTGCGATTGGCCTGGCGCTGATGTCTGCCGCCGGGGTCGATGCCAGTTCGGCCGTTACCGTGCTCCACCGCAGCGACAGCGGTCAGCCACGTTATGTCCGCTTTGATGGCATCGCCGCGCCCGGCACCGGCGTCCTCACCAAAACGGCAACAGCGGCGCAAGCCGAACAACTGAAGCAGTTCATCGCGCCGATACAGGGGCTGGATGGCAGCGCGAGTCATGCGCTCGGTGAGGCTCGCATTGAACCCCTGCGCAGCGGCGCCACCCGTTACAGCTGGCAGCAAGCCTTCGATGGCGTGCCGGTGTTGCATGGCAGGCTCACGGCCTTGGTCGACAACGCAGCGCGCTTGCGCATGGTCAGCGGCGAACCGGCTGCGCAGGCGCCGATCCGCCGCCACAGCAAAGCGCCAGCGCAAGCCGCGCGCCTGCTGAGCCTCGCTGCCGCCGCACTGGAAACCCGCGCGCCATCGGTGACGACATGGCGAGCCGCCGGCCCCGAGCTGCATTGGCACAGCAGCAGCGGTCCTGTTCGTGAGGTCCGCGCCATGGCGGTGTATGCCAAACAAGGCGCGGCACTGCTGCCGGCCTGGTCCTATGAAATTGCAGTCAGCAGTGGCGAACGCAGCAGCCGGTTGTGGCAGATCGTGCTGAGTGATCAGGGCGAGCTGCTGCTGCGCCGCTCATTGACCCGCGATGCCAGTTTCAGTTACCGCGTCTACGGCCATGACGCCAATCATCCGGACAATGCGCTGCGCCCCATCGACAGCCCTTATGGCGATCTGACCCCGTTGCCGGCCGGCGAGTTAACGCCGACCTACATCAGTGCCAACGATTTGAGCATCGAAGAGCTTGCGACCAGCCATAGCAATCCGTGGCTGCCGGAAGGTGCCACGACCCTGACCGGACATCACGCCGAGGTCTATCTCGACATCAGCGGCGCTGATGGGTTCAACACCGGTGATCGCCGTGGCCCGGTCAGTGCGGCCGGGCAATTTCACTGGACATTCGATGGCAATGCCGATGTCCGCACCAGCGTGAGCAATCAGAACGCTGCGATGACGCAAGCGTTTTACGTCGTGAACTGGTTGCACGACTATTTTCACGACGCCGGCTTTACGACCGGTACCGCGACCGATGCCAATCGGATGCTGGTCGAGATTCAGGATTTCGACGGCAGCAACAATGCCAACATGAGCGTGCCGGCGTTTGCTTCGCCGCGCATGCAGGTGTTCCTGTTCGATGGCCCGACCGAGTCGTCGGTCACCGTCAGTGGCGCCGTGACCGGCAGTTATGCGTCGGGTCACGCCAGCTTTGGTCCGGACAATTTCACGACCGGCGGCGAGCTCGTGCTGATGCAGGACGGTGCCGGCCTGAGTCCCACCGATGGCTGCGAGGCGCTGACCAATGCCGCGGCACTCAGCGGCAAGATCGCCTTGGTTGATCGCGGCAACTGCAACTTCATTGACAAGGTCGAACGCGCGCAAAGCGCCGGTGCGCTCGCGGTTCTGGTCGCCAACAACACCAGCGGCACGCTGACCATGGGCTTGCCGGACGGCAATACCACCGTGATCAACATCGGTGCGCTGCTGATCAGCCAGGATGACGGCAATGCCATCAAATCCGCCATGACCGGCGGCACCGTCAACGCCGCGCTCAGCCGCAGCACCGCCACGCCGATTGACGGCGCGCTGGATTCGGCGCTGGTCGCGCACGAGTGGGGCCATTACCTCACCAACCGCATCATGAACATCGGCGCAGCCAGCCAGGCCAATGGCATGGACGAAGGCTGGTCGGATTTCGCCGCCATGCTGGCCTTGTCAGCCGCGAGCGATGCAGGCAACTGGGCCGGTAGCTACGGCTTTTCCGGCTACGCGGTCAATGATTTCGGCAATGGCTTGCGTCGTTTCCCGTACAGCAGCGATCCCGATAGCAATGCGCTGAGTTTCCGCCACATCAGCAATGGCGTTGTCCTGCCCGACGGCGGCAGTGGCAGCAACAACAGCGAGGTGCACAACACCGGTGAAATCTGGGCCAGCGCGCTGTGGGATGCCTACGTCAATCTGCTGCGAAACCGCGGTTACCAGGCGGCGCAATCGCGGATGCGCGAATACCTGGTGCAGGGCATGAAGAACACGGCAGTATTCGAACCGGACTTCATCGAGGCTCGCGACGCCCAGCTTGATGCGGTAGCCGCCTTGCAACCGAATGAAACGCCGAATGATGTGGAGTTGTTTCGTCAAGCGTTTGCGCGGCGCGGTCTCGGTGTCAACGCGGTAGCACCGGCCAAGAGCGACGATACGCAGGCCAACGCGGTTGAAAGCTTTGTCTGGACCGTGACCGCGGTACCGACCGTCAATGCCGGGGCAGACCAAGTGGTCATTCAGGGAGCGGTGGTGAACCTGACCGGCATCGCTGCCGACAGCGACGGCGCGATTGCCAGCTACCGCTGGCGGCAGTTGTCCGGGCCAACCGTAACGCTCACGAGCAACAACAGCGCAGACACCAGCTTTACCGCGCCAGCCGTAGCATTGAGTACCTCACTGGTGTTCGAGCTCACCGTCAGCGACACCGCCCAGGAAAAGGCCAGCGATCAGATTGTCATCACCGTATCGCCTGCGGAAAACCAGGCCCCGACAGCCAATGCCGGCGCGGATCAAACGGTAACTGAAGGCGCCACGGTAACCTTGAACGGCACTGGTACAGACAGCGATGGCAGCATTGCCAGCTATCGTTGGCAGCAACTCAGTGGTCCATCGGTGACACTGGCTAACAGTGCTGCCGCCAGCACAACATTTACCGCCCCGAGCGTTGACAGCGACAGCTCGTTGACCCTGCAACTGACCGTGACCGACAACCTCGGTCAATCGGCCAGCGACACCGTAACCATCACCGTTCGCAACAGCACACCGCCACCGTCAAGTGGTGGCGGTGGCGGCGGCGGTAGCCTGGCACTTGCTACGCTTGCGCTGCTCGGACTCTTGTCACGCCAGCGACGCCTGCACTGAAAAACGAAAAGCCCGGCATTGCCGGGCTTTTCGTTACGGGTTCTGCCGCGCAGCAAGCGCGGTTACTGTTCTCGCTCACTCGGTTTCCAGCACTGCAAACGCCAGCGCGTGATCGCGCTCATCGCTGATGCTGAGATGGCAATGGCGGGCGCCCATTGCCTGCAGACGCTCCTGCGCGCCGCCATGCAGGCGCACATGCGGCTTGCCGCGCTCGTCATTGGCGATCTCGATGTCATTGAGATTGACGCCTTCGGCGATGCCGGTACCGAGCGCCTTGGACACCGCCTCCTTGGCCGCGAACCGCTTGGCCAGATAACGGGCCTGATGCTGGGTTTCCTGAAAACGCAGCAACTCGTTGGCGTGCAAGACCCGCTCGACAAAGCGATCGCCGTGTCGGCCGAGCACCTCTTCGATGCGCTTGATTACAACGAGATCGGTGCCGATGCCGACGACGGCCATGGCCGCGCCTCCTCCATCAAACGCTTGATTTCGCGCACCGCCTGTTCCAAGCCAACGAACAGCGCGCGCGCGACAATGGCGTGACCAATGTTGAGTTCGTACAGTTCCGGCAACCGCGCAATGGCCTGGACATTGTGATAGTTCAGGCCATGACCGGCATTGACGATCAAGCCGCGCCGGGCAGCGAACTTTGCCGCATGGGCGATCCGCTGCAGTTCCCGCTTCTGCGCCTCGCCTTCGCTTTCGGCATAGGCGCCGGTATGCAATTCAATGTACGGCGCGCCACAGCGCACCGCTGCTTCGATCTGCGCTTCGTCTGCATCGATGAACAGCGACACCAGAATGCCTTGCGCCGCCAGGCGCTCACAAGCCGCCTTGATCTGGGCTGCATGGCCGACAACATCAAGACCGCCTTCAGTGGTCAGCTCGGCACGTTTTTCTGGCACCAGACAGCAATAGGTCGGTTTGATCTCAGTGGCAATCGCCAGCATCTCCTCGGTGACCGCCATTTCCAGATTCATCCGGGTGCCAAGCGTTTCCTTCAACACGCGGACGTCGCGATCGCGGATATGCCGGCGATCCTCGCGCAAGTGCACGGTAATGCCGTCAGCGCCAGCCTGCTCGGCCAGCAACGCGGCTTGTACCGGTTCCGGATAACGTCCGCCGCGGGCGTTGCGCACCGTCGCGATGTGATCGATGTTGACCCCGAGCAGGCAGGGGCCGCGATGGAGCTGATTGACGTTCATGTGACTCGCTTCATTTGATGGGTGACATCGGGCCAAGCGCCATGGCGTCCGCTGCACCCGGTTCAGATGCGGCTGCGGCTACGCCCTCGTCCGCCAGTTGTTTCAACACCTGCCGTGCCCGCCAGAGCTCGCGCGTCTGCAGCGGTTTGGAACCGAGATGACTCGCCAGCAGCTGACGCAGCAAGCGCTTGGCTTCGGCCGGCTGCTGTGCCCAATTATGATCGGCAAAGGCCAGCAAGTCACGGCCAAGGAAACTGCCGATCTGCACGTCAGCGAGATGAATGCCTCGCTCCGGGTGAACCTGATAACGCTGCTCGGGCTGCAGCGTCACGCCGTTTTCGTCGGTGTCGAGCGCAATGCCATAACCGAGCTCACTCAGCAACGTCCATTCGAACGTGCGCAGCACGCGCGCGCTCTGCGGCTCATCCGCGGCGACACTGAGTGCCTGCAAACTGCGCTCGTAGGCATCGAACAGGCTGTCGTGACCATCGTGCTCCGGCAGCAAACGCAGCAGCAGCTCGTTGCAGTACAGCGCGCACAGACCGGCATCCGCCACCAGTGACCAGGGGCGCGCCAGCGCATCGGCATCGGTCAGATAGTAGTAATCGCGTCGCCGGTTGAGCTGGATATGCAAAGGCACAAACGGTTGCAACAGACCGGCAAGTGGCGAACGCTTCCTGCCTTTGATGCCGCGTGCGGCGACCCGCAGGCGGCCGCGTTCCCGGCACAGCACATCCATCAGCACACTGGTATCGCGCCACGGCGTCAGGTGCAGGATATAGGCGCGCGAATCCATGGCCCTGCTGCCGGATGCTTATTCTTCGGTATAGCCGAGACTGCGCAAGGCGCGCTCGTCATCGGCCCAGCCATCCTTGACCTTGACCCACAATTCGAGAAACACCTTGCAACCGAACAGTTTCTCCATGTCGAGCCGGGCATCCTGACCGATTTGTTTGATGCGTTCGCCCTTTTCACCGATCACAATTGCTTTCTGACCGGGGCGCTCGACGAATATCACGGCATGA
Organism: Pseudomonadota bacterium; assembly: GCA_049324755.1. Taxonomy (GTDB): domain Bacteria; phylum Pseudomonadota; class Gammaproteobacteria; order Enterobacterales; family Permianibacteraceae; genus Permianibacter. Next base: position 18,766 of record JBMOMZ010000067.1, on the reverse strand, counting down.
ATTTCCGCCCGGCCGGTTTCATCATGCTTGAACTGTTCGATCTCGACCGTGGTCGCATACGGCAACTCGGCACCGAGGCTGCGCATCAGCTTTTCCCGGATGAATTCGGCCGCCAGAAAGCGCTGGCTGCGATCGGTGACCTCGTCCGGACCAAAGATGTGCTCGTTCTCCGGAATGTACTTGCCGAGCACTTTCAGCAAGGTGTCGACGTTGCGATCGGACTGGGCCGAGCCGGGCACGATTTCAGCAAAATCGCGCTTCTTGCCGAGTATGGCCAGATGCGGCAGCAACTGCTCTTTCGGGTGGATGGTATCGACCTTGTTGACGAACAACAGCACAGGCGCTTCGGCGTCCTGCAAACGCTCCAGCACCAACTCGTCGTCTTCGTTGAAGGTCAACCCGTCGACCACCCAGATGATGGCATCGACATCGGCCACCGAAGACGCCGCCGCCCGGTTCATGTACCGGTTGATCGCACGCGCTTCCTGCTTGTGCAGACCGGGCGTGTCAACGAACAGGATCTGGGTATCGCCTTCGGTATGAATGCCGAGAATGCGATGCCGGGTGGTTTGCGGACGCCGCGAGGTGATGCTGATCTTCTGGCCGATCAGCCGGTTCATCAGCGTCGACTTGCCGACATTGGGCCGGCCAACGATGGCGACATAGCCGCATTTTTGGGTCATGACTTTACCTGCTCGGAAAACTGGTGCAGCAGCACTTCGGCTGCTTGCTGTTCGGCCCGACGACGACTGCTGCCGCGGCCTTCAGCCATGTTGCCATCATGCAGCGTGCAACGAACATGGAAGGTCTGGGCATGTGCTTCGCCGTAAGTCGCCAGCAACTCGTACTGCGGCAGCGGCAGCCGTGCTCCCTGCAGCGCCTCCTGCAAACGGGTTTTCGCATCTTTGTCGGTGCCGGTATCGGGCAATTGGTTCAGCCGCTCGGCAAACAGCCTCAGTACCATCTGCTCACAGACAGGAAATCCGGCATCGAGATACACCGCACCGATGATGGCCTCCAGGGCATCAGCAAGAATCGACTCACGGCGGAAGCCACCGCTCTTGAGCTCACCGGAGCCCAGATGCAGCACATCACCGAGTTGCAGCGCCGAAGCCAGCTCGGCAAGGGTTTTTTCCTTGACGAGGCTGGAACGCATCCGACTCATTTCGCCTTCGCTGGCATCCGGAAAGCGTTGATAAAGCTGGGTAGAGATGATTTGACCAAGCAGGGCGTCGCCCAAAAACTCCAGCCGTTCATTGTGTTTCGATGAGGCGCTGCGATGGGTCAGCGCCTGATCGCGCAGCGCCTCGTTGGCAAACTGATGGCCCAGCCGCCGCTGGAACGCCGAAAGGAGAATGTCGCTCATTCCTTCAACGGAACACGTTCTTCAAACCACACCACCATGTCGACGTTGTACATCAGCGAGGTGCGAACTTCGTAGGCAACCACCAGCTCCCGGACGCCATCATCGTTGGTTTCCACCGCAACGTCGTCTTCCTCGACACTTTTGACTTCATCAACATAGAACTGCTTGGTCAACGCCGCCCAAGCGGTACGTTTATTAAAACTGGCGGCCCCCTCGCCTTGCGCAACCTGATTCACGGCCTTTTTAACCGACATGTTTTCCATGTAGATCGGAAACAGTTTCATCGTCACCAAGGCAATGACACCAATCGTGCCAAGCACAAACAGCCAGCTCCAAATTGTCATGCCACGTTGTTGTTGCTTCATTTTTCTGGCTCCCGTCAATCTGTTGTATGACCTTTGCAAGCAGACGGCTATTGAATACCGCCGATCCGGCTGAAGCTGACCCCGGTTGGCACCCAGCCCAGGAAGGGGATATCCAAACCGAAATCGAGATGCAGCCACACCGCAACTGCACGCCCTTTCAGGTTCTCATCGGGGACGAAACCCCAAAACCGACCATCGTGGCTGCGATCGCGGTTGTCACCGAGGACAAAGTAATGCCCTTCCGGTACCACCCATTCGTTGCGACGCTGATAGAAGTATGGCTCAGGATCGGCGCGGTCCGGGTGAATCAGGATCTGGTGGCTATGGCTACCGAGCGTCTCCTGCCAAATATCAGCCGGAACGCCGTTGTCGTCAAAGCCGCTGGCTGCAACGAGCTCCCGGTTGACCTGAAAGGCCGGCTGACAGTCACGCTGTGCCAGACAGGCAGGCTCGACAAACAGCCTCTTGTCAGCATACCGGATGCGATCGCCGGGCAATCCGACGACCCGTTTGATGAAGTCTTGGCTCGGGTTCTGCGGAAACCGGAAAACGGCAACGTCGCCACGCTCCGGACTGCCGAGCTCGACGACCTTTTGGTTCAGTACCGGCAAGCGGATGCCGTAGCTGAATTTGTTGACCAGAATAAAGTCGCCTTCCACCAGCGTCGGCTTCATCGAGCCGGACGGGATCCGGAATGGCTCGAACAGAAACGAGCGCAGCAGGAAGATCGCCAGCAGAATGGGGAAAAAGGCTTTCGCCTGCTCAACCAGGGCCGGCTCTTTCAACGCCGGAGCAGTCACACTGGTGCCGGCCTCGCTGGCCACCTGACCAGCGGTTGCCGCCAGACGCCGGCGCGGCGCCAGCAGCCAGGCATCAAACAGCCAAATGACACCACTGATTGCGGTTGCCACAAAAAGAATCAGTGAAAAATCCATGCCTAGCACCTGTTATTGGAGTCTGTTGCCATGACAGCCGGCGGTACAGCCATGTTGAACAGCACAACCGTAATCGCTTTACTTGTCTTTGCCCACTTGCAGCACGGCAAGGAAAGCTTCCTGCGGGATCTCCACCCGGCCGACCTGTTTCATGCGCTTCTTGCCTTCTTTCTGCTTTTCCAGCAGCTTCTTCTTGCGTGAAATATCGCCGCCGTAGCACTTCGCCAACACGTCCTTGCGCATTGCCTTGACGGTCGAACGGGCAATGATCTGGTTGCCAATCGAGGCCTGAATGGCGACCTCGAACATCTGGCGCGGGATCAGCTCCTTCATCTTTTCGACCAGTTCCCGACCGCGATAGAACGCATTGTCGCGGTGCGTGATGATGGCCAGCGCATCGACCTTGTCGCCGTTGATCATGATGTCGAGCCGGCACAGATTGGCCGCCTGGAACCGGATGAAGTTGTAATCCAGCGAGGCATAACCGCGCGAGCAGGATTTCAGCCGATCAAAGAAGTCGAGCACAACCTCCGCCATCGGCAGTTCGTAGGTCAAGGAAACCTGACGGCCGACATAGAGCAGTTTGGTCTGCACGCCGCGCTTTTCCTGACACAGCGTAATGACGCTGCCCAGGTGCTCCGGCGGCACCAGAATATGCGCCTCACAAATCGGCTCGCGCATCTCGTCGATGACCCCAAGCTCGGGCAGGCGTGACGGATTTTCGCAATAGACCACATCACCGTTGGTTTTCAGCACTTCGTACACAACCGTTGGTGCCGTAGTGATCAGGTCGAGATTGTATTCCCGCTCCAATCGCTCCTGAATGATTTCCATGTGCAGCATGCCAAGGAAGCCGCAGCGGAAACCAAAGCCGAGCGCGGTCGAGTTTTCCGGCTCGTAGAACAACGACGCGTCGTTCAGGCTCAGCTTGTCGAGCGCATCGCGAAACGCCTCGTAATCGTCAGACGATACCGGGAACAAACCGGCGTAGACCTGCGGCTTGATTTTTTTGAACCCCGGCAAGGCTTCCGTGGACGGATTCTTGGCGGTGGTCAGGGTGTCGCCCACCGGCGCGCCCTTGATCTCCTTGATGCCGGCAATGATGTAACCAACTTCACCGGCCTTCAGGTGATCGAGCGGTTTTTTCTTCGGCGTGAAAATGCCGAGCTCGGTCACTTCGTAAGCGCGGCCGGTCGACATCACCTGCAGCTTCTCACCCTTGCGCACCGTGCCGTTGACCACCCGCACCAGCGAGACCACGCCGCAGTAATTGTCGAACCAGGAATCGATGATGAGCGCCTGCAGCGGCGCGTTCTCATCGCCTTTCGGCGACGGGATGCCGGTGACAATCCGCTCCAGCAAATCGTCGATGCCTATGCCTTCTTTGGCCGAGCAGCGCACGGCGTCCTGCGCTTCCAGACCGATCACTTCCTCGATTTCCTTCGCCGCCCGTTCCGGATCGGCCGTTGGCAAATCGATCTTGTTCAGTACCGGCAGCACTTCCAGATTCTGCTCCAGCGCGGTGTAGCAGTTGGCCAGCGTTTGCGCTTCGACCCCCTGGGCGGCATCGACCACCAGCAGCGCGCCTTCGCAGGCTGCCAGCGAACGGCTGACTTCATACGAGAAATCGACGTGGCCCGGGGTATCAATGAAGTTGAGCTGGTAGATCTGGCCGTCTTTGGCTTTGTAATTCAGCGTGACGCTCTGCGCCTTGATGGTGATGCCGCGCTCGCGCTCGATCGGGTTATTGTCGAGCACTTGGTCCTGCATTTCGCGGTCTTCCAAACCGCCGCAGCGCTGGATGAGCCGATCGGACAGGGTCGACTTGCCGTGGTCGATGTGGGCAATAACCGAGAAATTGCGAATCTGTTGAATGTACGACATGGAAGTCCGGGTACCAGGCCACCGGCTACCGGCCGGCGTCGCCAAAATCAGGTTCAGGGCAAAAAAACCATTGCGGCGGACCACCTCGGCCCGCCGCAAGTCGCTGATTTTACCCTAAAACCCGAGCCATTACCGACTTGATAGCCAAGCCGTGGCTCATTCTGGTACCCGCAGGGTGAGGAACCGGGCACCACCGCGGCTCAACACATGCACCGCAACCGGCTTGCCACGCGGCAGCTTGCTGACCAGCTCCCGGAACTGGGCGACCGACTCGACCTCACGCCGGTTCAGCGACAGGATGACATCGCCGGGGCGAATGCCGGCATCGGCCGCCGGGCCGTCCTCGACCTGACGAACCAGGACCCCGTTTTCAATGTCCTGCTCCTGGCGCATCTCGTCCGGCAACTCGGACACCACGACACCCAGCCGGATCTGGCCACTGCCGCTCTGCTCGTTGGCCGCGACGGTGTCGTCCGCCTTTTGTTCGCCAATGGTCAGGTTGGCAGTACGAACCTTGCCATCACGCAAATACTCGACCTTGACCGCCTTGCCCGGACGCAGGCTGCCAACCAGGAACGGCAGCTCGCCAGACTTCTCGATGGGCTGACCATCGATCGACACAATCACATCACCGGCCTTGATCCCGGCCTTGTCGGCCGGGCCGCCCTTCTCGGTCTGGGTCACCACCGCACCACGCGGCCGGTCCATGCCGAAACTGCTGGCCAGCTCATCCGACACATCCTGATAACCGATGCCGATAAAACCACGGGCGACTTTGCCGGTGGTCTTCAATTGCTGGGCAACATCCATGGCCAAATCGATCGGAATCGAGAACGACAGGCCGATCGAGCCGCCGTTGGACGAGAGTATCTGCGAGTTGATGCCAACCACTTCGCCATTGGCATTGACCAGCGGACCACCGGAATTGCCCCGGTTGATGGCCGCGTCAGACTGGATGAACGGCACGTAGCGATTCAACGGCAGGCTGCGGCCCTTGGCACTGACAATACCGGCCGACACCGAATGCTCAAACCCGAACGGCGCACCGAATGCCAGCACCCACGCCCCCGGCTTCAGCGCATCCAGCTTGCCAATCTTGGCCGCCTTCAGATTCTTGGCCTCGATCTTCAGCAGCGCCACGTCCGTGTCTTCGTCCTGACCGATTTTCTTGGCCGGAAATACCCGACCATCTTTCAGGTGCACCTTGATGGTATCGGCTTCAGCGACCACATGCTGGTTGGTCAGCACGAAGCCGTCCGCCGAGATGATGAAGCCGGATCCACTCGGCCCGTCACGCAGTCGCCCCGACACTTTCACCTCGGTACTGATCGACGTGACAATCGGATTGATCTCCTCCACCAGGGACGAGAAATCCGGCAGATTCACGGCCGCACGAGCCGGCACGGCGAGCAGGCAAACTGCCGCAAAAACGATCGATTTCAGCAATGAACGCATCTTCCGTTTACACCTGTTCACTTGAAAAGAAAAAACCAACGACCGCTTGGATAGGACACTGGCAAGACTGTTCCGTTGTGATACGAATTGTCAGCCAGTGCATGGTAAAGAAGTATGTCAGGGAGGGGGACTGCCATCGCCGTCATGCTCGGGCCGCGCCACCGACGCACACGGCACGGAGGCGACCCCGATCAACGCCGCATCAGAGGCACGGTGGCGTGCCTGATAGCGCCGCCGCAGCAGCATCGACAGCGCCAGACTCAGCAGCGCGACCAGCGCCTGCATCGGCTCCGCCAGTTGCAGTGCCGCGGCAATCGCCACCACCAGCAACATGCACAGCAGCGGCAACGCATACAGCACCAGACTCGAACGCTGCAACAAGGCCGCCGAAACGCTCAGCCTGACTTCATCACCGACACGCAGCGTTGACGCCAACGGCGATGGCAGCCAGAGCAATGCCGAAGCGGACGGCCGTGGCCCGAACAGCTGGGCGCCACAGCCTTGGCCGCTGGCACAGCGGGCACAATCCGCACGACGGAGCGGCGACAAGCCCAGTCGACCGTCGCGGATCGCGGCGACCCGGGCCCGTTGCTCGATCGTGGGTTGCGAGACCATCGTCGTCTCCGACATGCTGATGCGTACCGTGCCAGTCGCCGCCGCAACTATAAGGACTTGTCCGCGGCGACCTCAGCCGAACCGGTTTTCGCCGCGGTCACCGAGCCGGCAATGCGTCGCGCCGTCTGGCTCGGAATGTCCCCCACCACGGTAACGCGACGCTCGCGATTGGCGGTCTCGACGATCGTCATCGCACCTTTGCGCCAGGTGCGTTCCATGCTGGAAATGCCTTGCGGCGGCGTCGAGACATAAACCGAGATCGACGCGACCCCATCGGAAAACAGCAAGTGCTGCACTGGGGTCACGCTGTCCTTGCGCTGCTGCAACTGCTGACTGCGCAAGGTGAAACCGTCCGGCAACCAACCGACCTGCCAGGCCACCGCCTGCAAAGGTTCGCTCGTGGCTTTGGCCGACAAGACCCGGACACCATCCGGCGCGCTGACCTCGAAGCCAACCCGCAGATCGGCTTCGGGAATGGCCTCTTTCAGTTGCAGTGATACCACTTGCCACTGTTCGAGAATGTGACCGCTGCGACTGAGCAGATCCGACCGCAGCAGCAAACCACTGACATTGTCGACCCAGAGCCGGTAGCCGTAACGCTCGCCATCGAGCGAACGGATCACAATCTCGCGGGCATCGCGCCCGGCAATGCGGGCCGGCCCGCCATCACTGAGCTGATAGTGCTGGCCCATCTGCTGCAGATTGCCGAGCAGCGCCCGGGTCCACACCACATTGCCATCGGCTTTGTCGAGCATGACCGGCTGGGCGCCGGCCAGATAGGCGGTGATGGTGTCGTCTTCCCGGATGACTTCCCGCGGTTGACCGTTGAGGTGCACCAAGCGCTCGCGTTCGCGGCCGTCATCGAGCGCGTGGATCAGGCGCATCGGTTCGATCTTGCCATCACGAATGTAGACGAACGACATGTCGTAATTGCGTTCACGAAACGCCCGCACCATGCCGTCAAGCAAGGCTTTCGGGTCCGGCTCGACAGCCGCTGCCAGCAGCGGTGACAGCGACAGCAGCAGCACCGACAGCGACCGACTCCACGCTCGCATGCTGAATACCTGCATCAAGGTTGATCCGGCGCCGCCGACACCGCGGTCGGCTCGCCGCCGTTGCCATTTTGCTCGGCGGCCAACGGTGCGTTTTCGGTCGACTCCTCCAACGGGATCTCAATGCGATCCGACACCACCCGGGCATACGGCAACATGACATTCAAACCGTTGGCGGACACGGCTTCGGTGTGGTTGATGAGCATGTCCTCCAGTCGTGCCCGCTCTTCATCCACCAGCACCGGCGCATCGGCGACCTGACTGACCGGCGCCGCCATGACCGGATTCGGCGCGACCTCGGCCACGGCCGATTCCGCCGCTGGCTGTTGCACGTTCTGGAAACTGACGATGGCGACTGCGAACACCGATGCCGCCACGGCAAAGCCGACCGCTTTCTGCCAGCCGGTGATCGGCCGTGGCCGGGGCGCCAACACGGTCGGCTCGTCGGCAAGCGCCGCGCTGATGCGCTCGCTGAGATCGCAGTAGTGCGCCGGCAGTTCGTTCTGCACGGCATCGCGGATGAGGTGGTAGCGGCTCCAGACGGCGCGTGCCGCCGCATCCTGGCTCAGGGAGTCGAGTTCGGCCTTGGCCGGGATCTCACCGTCCATGAAACAGGACAGTTGCAGACCATGCTGCTCCGACACGCTCATTGAATCACCACCCGCTTGTTGCTTATTGGACGTCATAGTGTTCCGCCAGCCCTCAGGTTTCCATCAACGGCGCGACCCGGCGATCTACCGCGTCGCGTGCCCGGAATATGCGAGACCGCACCGTACCGATTGGACATTCCATGACCTCGGCAATTTCTTCATAGCTCAAGCCGTCAATTTCGCGCAACAGCAGCGCCGTGCGCAGTTCTTCCGGCAATTCGGCAATGGCGGCATCGATCTCACGCTTGAGTTCTGCCGTCAGCAGCAATCGCTCCGGGCTGGCATTGTCGGTTTGACCGGCCAGATCGGCCAGTTGTTCCGGCTCCAGGCCATCGACGCTGGCGGTCTGCGGCCGGCGCGATTGCGAGGCAAGATGGTTCTTGGCGGAGTTGATCGCGATGCGGTACAGCCAAGTGTAGAACTGACTGTCCCCGCGGAAATTGGGCAGCGCACGATAGGCTTTGATAAAGGCCTCTTGCGCAACATCGGCAATTTCCGAGCGGTTGCGGATGTAGCGGCTGATCAGCGCCATGATGCGTTGCTGGTATTTGCGCACCAGCAAATCAAACGCGCGCTTGTCGCCGCGCTGCACCCGCGCGACCAGTTCCGCGTCGGTGTCAGGCCCGGTTTTGTAGTCGCCCATACTGGCTAAATTGATTTCCCAAACGGCCAAAACGGGCCATAAATTGGTGGAGTGAGACTGGACGTCGGGATGCAAGTTCCGGCCAAATCAAAACTTTGCCGGATTCCGCCCCACCGGCCGCCAGCCAGCGCGTAAAATGCCGGCCCGACGGGCTCCAGTCGGAAACGACTATTCTGGGCCAGTCATCGCAGCGGCGCCAGCCTCGTATAAGCGGCCGTTCTGCCGGCGGCAGCCGGTTTTCGTTGGGGATGTTTCATGACGGGGCGTCAACACGCTTTCGATGTTCTGGTCATCGGTTCGGGCGCGGCCGGTCTGTCGACCGCGCTGCGACTCGCCCACCGCGGCAAAATCGCGGTGCTGGCCAAGGCCGCCGTGACCGAAGGCTCGACCTTTTATGCCCAGGGCGGCATCGCCGCCGTGCTCGACGACAAGGACAGCGTCGAGTCGCATGTCCAGGACACGCTGGTTGCCGGCGCCGGCCTCTGCGTCGAAGCCACCGTGCGCCATACCGTCGAACGCAGCCGCGCCGCCATCGAATGGCTGGTTGAACAGGGCGTCAGCTTCTCGACCGAACCCGGCCTTGACGGCCAGCCGCAATGGCACCTGACCCGCGAAGGCGGCCATTCGCACCGGCGCATCGTGCATTCGGCCGACGCCACCGGCCGGGCCGTCGAAACCTCGCTGGTCGCGGCGGTCAAAAACCAGCCAGACATTCACCTGCTCGAGCGCTACATCGCCATCGATCTGCTGACCACGCACAAGCTGGGCCTGCCGGGCAAACGCTGTGTCGGAGCTTATGTCCTGAATCTGGCGAGCGGTGAAGTGGAAACGATTTCGGCGCGCTTTGTCGTGCTTGCCACCGGCGGCGCCAGCAAGGTCTATCTGTACACGTCGAATCCGGACGTATCATCCGGCGACGGCATCGCGATGGCGTGGCGTGCCGGTTGCCGGGTCGCCAACCTCGAGTTCAACCAGTTCCACCCGACTTGCCTGTATCACCCGCAAGCCAAAACCTTCCTGCTCACCGAAGCGCTGCGCGGCGAAGGCGCCTACCTGCGCCGGCCCGATGGCAGCCGTTTCATGCCGGAATACGACGACCGCGCCGAACTGGCGCCGCGCGACATCGTCGCCCGCGCCATCGACAACGAAATGAAACGGCTCGGTGCCGACAGCATGTTCCTCGACATCAGCCACCAGAGCGCCGAGTTCATCACCAGCCATTTCCCGACCGTTTACGAGCAATGCCTGAAGTACGGCTTTGATCTGACCAGGCAACCGATCCCGGTGGTGCCGGCCGCGCACTACACCTGCGGCGGTGTGCTGGTCGATCTGCGCTCGCGCACCGATCTCGAACAACTTTATGCGGTCGGTGAAGTGGCCTGGACCGGTCTGCACGGCGCCAACCGGATGGCGTCCAATTCACTGCTGGAATGCCTGGTGTTTGCCGAGGCCGCCGCCGAAGACATCCTGGCCGAATGGCACCGGGTACCGGCCCCGCCGGAACTGCCGGTCTGGGACGAAAGCCGGGTGACCGACTCCGACGAGCAAGTTGTGATCTCGCACAACTGGCATGAACTGCGTCAGCTGATGTGGGATTACGTCGGCATCGTTCGCACCGACAAGCGACTGGAGCGGGCCCAGCGCCGGATTCAACTGTTGCAGGAAGAAATCCGCGAGTACTACCGCAACTTCCGCGTGAGCAATGACCTGCTCGAGCTGCGCAACCTCGTGCAAGTGGCCGAACTCATCGTGCGCTCGGCAATGGCACGCAAGGAGAGCCGAGGCCTGCATTACAACCGCGATCACCCGAATCTGTTGCCGGATGGCGGCAAACGGCAAACCATCCTGACGCCGTGAGCCAGCTCGCTTTTGACTGAATAAAAAACGCCCGCGCTTGCGGGCGTTTTTATTCAGACGCGACCTGCGCGCCCGACCATCAGCCGATCAGGAACTGCTCGCGACGCTGACCGTTGGCTTCGGCATCCTGCAGCCATTTCGGCGCCCGGCCCTTGCCGGACCAGGTTTCGCCCGATTCCGGATGACGGTACTTGGCTGCGGCAGCCGGCTTGCTCTTGGCACCACGGCCGGCCACGGAAAAACCGAGATCGGCCGGGGTGATGCCGTACTCGGCCATCATCGCCTTGATGTCTTTGATGACCTCCGCGATCTCCCGCTGACGCACTTCTTCGGCTTGTTTCTTCAGGGTTTCGATTTGCTGCAACAACTCTTTGTACTGGGTCATGGAATGGATCCGACGAAAAAAACTTGGCGGACATTATACCGATTGCGCGCCACTCGTGACGACGGGCGTGGTCTGCCAAAGCAGCCGGCACAAACGCCGAAACTCGCCTTGCGGCAACATGCCCGGCGTCACCAGCAGATGCCGTGAACGCAGCGGGCCGGCCGCCCAGGCCAGCACAATGACGCGATGGGTCACGGTCGTTCCGGCAGTCAGCTGAATCGGCTGCCACTCGCCCGCCGACGTTGCCACCGACCAACCGTCGGCGTCATGGCGCAGCGCGCGAACGGCGCCGGTCGCACGCAACGCGAAATGGCGATCCAGTCGGAGCGCAAATCCGGTCAACAGCGGCACGACTGCCAACAAGAGCAGCGGCCAGCGCGACCACAGCGCCAGCATCAGCAGCATGGCCAGTCCGACATGCACCGCCGCACTGAAGCGGCGCAAGCCTGGGGAGGCACGCAACGGGAATTCGCTGGCCACTGTCGAATGACGCATCGGCACTCAGGTCGCCGGCAGGCTGGCACGGATCGCGGCAATTGCCCTGGCGTGCGCAGGGTTTTCCGGCTGGGCATAGCCCATCAACCAGCTATAAATGTCCGGATCCGGCTCCGACAACAGCGCAATGAACTCATGCCAAGCGGTTTCATCGAGTCGTTCCAGTGCCTTGTCAAAATAGGGCTGCAGGATCACGTCCAGTTCCAACATGCCGCGGCGGCATTGAAAGCGGAGTCGGCGCTGCTCCACGTCAGTCAAAGTCTTCCCGTACAATGTCGGCCTCGTTTCGGTGCGAAAAGTTTCGTCCCGATTGTACCAATGGGTGTCAGTCCATGACCGGATTCCTGTCAATTGCATCATTCGTCACCAGCCTGCCAGCTGAAGGCCGGCATTACCGGCTGGATCGTCCGGACGCCGGCCGCGACCAACTCGGCGTGCTGCAGATCAGCGGCCCGGATGCCGGCAAATTCCTGCAAGGACAATTGACCGCCGACGTGCTGGCGCTGTCCGTCGGCAGCCAGACCTGGGCCGCCAGCTGCACGCCGCAGGGCCGGATGCGGGCGCTGTTTCGCCTGCTGCGACGCGAACAGGATTTTTTGCTGGTGATGCCACGGACCGTGGTGCAGCCCCTGTTGGATGCATTGAAGAAATACGCCGTGTTCTTCAAAGCCCAGTTGAGCGATGCCAGCGAGGCGTTTCAAATCTGGGGGCTGCTCGGCACGGAAACCGTACCGGCAGCCTGGCCGCTCGCAGCGGTCGCGCAGCGTAGCCGGCAGTTGGTGCTGGTCGGCAGCGACGTAGCGGCCCCGGCCTTGCCCGGCAGCTCCGGTGCGGCGAGCGAGTGGTTTCTGGCCGAACTGCTGGTCGGAGAACCCAGCGTGTATCCGGAGACCAGCGAAAAGCTGCTGCCGCATCATGTCAATTTGCCCGGCATTGGTGGCGTCAGTTTCAGCAAGGGCTGCTACACCGGTCAGGAAATCGTCGCCCGGATGGAGTACCGCGGCAAAATCAAAACCCATCTGCAGACGGGCCACAGCCGATTCGCCGGTGAGCTTGTTCCGGGCACGGCGATCCGCAGCGGCGACCGCGAGGTCGGTGAACTGGTCCGCAGCAGCAGCGTTGGCGAAAATCAGCTATTACTGATAACGCTGAATGACCCGGCGCAAACCGAGTCGCTGCAGCTGGCGTTGCCAGAGGCGCCTATACTAGAACTGCATCACTAGTTGTCGGCCGCCCTTTTCGGTGATGACGGCCGCTCGCTGCTACAGGAAATCTCATGAGCCTCGAACAACAATTTCTCAACGAACTGCTGGATGCCATCAAGAGCGACCGGCTGAACCTGCCGACCCTGCCCGAAGTCGCGCTACGGATCCGGGAAGCGGTCGATGACCCGGATGTCTCGGCCAGCAAACTGGCCACCGTCGTCGGCCAGGACGCCGCCCTCGCCGCCCGCATCATCAAGGTCGCCAACAGCCCGCTGCTGCGCGGCCGGGTCCAGGTCGACAACCTGCAGCTCGCGATCACCCGGCTCGGTATCACCTTTGTTCGCAACCTCGTCACCGGCCTCGCGATGCAGCAGATGTTCCAGGCCACTTCCGACGTGGTCGATGCCAAGCTGCGCCAGGTCTGGGAACACTCAACCGAAGTCGCGTCCATCTGCCATGTACTCACCAGCCACTACACCAAGCTGAAACCGGATCAGGCGATGCTGGCCGGGCTGGTGCATGAAATCGGCATTCTGCCGATCCTGACGCTGGCCGAAGAGTCGCCGGAAATGATGGCGCACCCGGACATTCTCGAGCGGGTCATCGACAAGCTGCATCCGCAGGTCGGCACCGCCATATTGAAAGCCTGGAGTTTTCCGCCGGAGCTCGTGTCGGTGCCGGAAGGCTGCGTCGATTTCGGCCGTCGCTCGGAAAAGGTCGATTACGTCGATGTGGTCACCGTCGCCAAGCTGCAAAGCTATGCCGGCAGTGACAACGCCCTCGGCGGCATCGACTGGAACCATGTGCCGGCGTTTGCCCGGCTCGGTCTTGCCACCGATGTCCATGTCCACGACATGGAAGAGATCGGCGGGGAAATTGCCGAAGCCAAGCAGCTGTTCCGCTGAACCGTGTTTGCCGCGAACAGAAAACGGAGGCCATGCCTCCGTTTTCTGTTTCAGTAGCCAAGTCACTGCTGGCGCGCGCCCCTGACCTCATCAACACGAGACATCTTCGGCGCACAGACAAAAAAAGAGCGGTCAGGCGCCGCTCATTTCTTTACCAGCGTCAGTCGGCTTTCGGCCGCATCAGCGGGAACAGCAGCACATCGCGGATGCTGGCCGAATTGGTCAGCAGCATGACAAAGCGATCGATGCCGATGCCTTCGCCAGCGGTGGGTGCCAGACCGTATTCAAGCGCGTTGATGTAATCGGCATCGAAGAACATGGCTTCTTCGTCACCGGCATCTTTTGCTTCGACCTGGGCACGGAAGCGGTCGGCCTGATCATCCGGGTCATTCAACTCCGAGAAACCGTTGGCGAGTTCGCGACCACCGACGAACAATTCGAAGCGGTCGGTCACGTCCGGGTTCTTGTCATTGCGGCGCGACAGCGGCGACACCTCGACCGGGTAATCGCAGATGAAGGTCGGCTGCATCAGCTTGGCTTCAACCGTTTCTTCAAACACCGTGATCTGGGCCTTGCCAAGACCAGCGTTCTTGTCGACATGCACTTTCAAACGCTGGGCAACCGCACGCACGCCTTCCAGTGTCGCCAATTCCTCTTTGGTGACGCCCGGGTTGTACTTGACGATGGCATCGAGCACCGACAGGCGATCAAACGGTTTGCTGAAATCGTAATCGACACCCTGCGAATGGAACTGGCTGGTGCCCAGCGCCTGCTCGGCGACGAACTTGAACAGCCGCTCGGTGTAGTCCATCAGATCATGGTAATCGGCATAGGCCCAGTAGAATTCCATCATCGTGAATTCCGGGTTGTGCCGGGTGCTGATGCCTTCGTTGCGGAAATTGCGGTTGATTTCGAACACTTTCTCGAAGCCGCCGACGGTCAACCGCTTCAGGTACAGCTCGGGCGCGATACGCAGGTAAAGCTGCATATCCAGCGCATTGTGATGGGTCAGGAACGGCCGCGCGGCGGCGCCACCCGGGATCGGGTGCATCATCGGGGTTTCGACTTCGAGGAAGCCTTCGCCGGTCATGAAGCGGCGGATCGCGTCGATGATTTTCGAGCGCAGCACAAACGTGCGGCGCGAGTCTTCATTGACGATCAAGTCGACATAACGCTGGCGATACCTGGCTTCGGTATCGGTCATGCCATGCCACTTGTCCGGCAGCGGCTTGAGCGCCTTGGTCAGCATCCGGATGCTGGTCGCATGCACCGACAGTTCGCCGACTTTGGTTTTGAACAGCGTGCCCTCGACGCCAATGATGTCGCCGATGTCCCAATGCTTGAACGATTCGTAAACGCCTTCCGGCAGATCTTCACCGCGCACGTAAACCTGAATGCGGCCGCTCATGTCCTGGATATGGCAGAAGCTCGCCTTGCCCATCAACCGGCGGGTCATGATCCGGCCGGCCAGCTTGACCTTGACCGCCTGTGCTTCCAGCGCGTCTTTTTCGACCGCGCCGTACTTGTCGTTCAGCTCCTGCGCCAGGGCATCGCGACGGTAGTCATTCGGATAGGCATTGCCCTGTGCACGCAGCGCGGCCAGCTTTTCCCGGCGCACCGCGATCTGTTGGTTCTCGTCGAGTTGTTCTGCCGGTTGTTGTGCTTGTTCGCTCATTTTTTTCTCACGGTTTGGTTTCGCTTTCTACCCAGCGAAAAACTGGCAAGCCTCGCTTACAGGCCTTTCTTCAGACTGGCTTCCATGAACGGGTCGAGATCGCCATCCAGCACGCGCTGGGTGTCACTCTCTTCATAGTCGGTGCGCAAATCCTTGATGCGCGACTGATCCAGCACATACGACCGAATCTGCTGGCCCCAACCGATATCAGACTTGGTTGCTTCCAGCGCATCCTTGGCGGCGTTGCGCTTCTGGATTTCCAGCTCGTACAGCCGCGCTTTCAGCATCTTCATCGCCCGGTCACGGTTGGCGTGCTGCGAGCGTTCGTTCTGGCAGGCCACCACGACACCGGTCGGCACGTGGGTAATACGCACCGCCGAATCGGTCTTGTTGACGTGCTGACCACCGGCACCGCTGGACCGGTAGGTGTCCGTTTTCAGATCGGCCGGATTGATTTCAATTTCGATCTTGTCGTCGACTTCCGGCGACACGAACACCGCGGTGAACGAGGTATGCCGGCGGTTACCGGAATCGAACGGCGATTTGCGGACCAGCCGGTGCACGCCGGTTTCGGTGCGCAGCCAGCCGTAGGCATATTCGCCTTCGAACCGGATGGTGGTCGATTTGAGGCCGGCAACGTCACCGGCCGACTCTTCCACCACTTCGGTCTTGAAGCCCTTGCTGTCGCCCCACTTCAGGTACATCCGTTGCAGCATCTGGGCCCAGTCCTGCGCCTCGGTGCCGCCCGAACCGGCCTGAATGTCGAGGTAGCAGTTGGCGTGGTCCATCTCACCCGAGAACATCCGCTTGAACTCGAGCTTGGCCAGCTCCGCTTCGGTCGCCAGCAGGTCGTTACCGACGCCATCGATGGTGACATCGTCGCCTTCCTCGATGGCAATCTCCAATAACCCTTCGGAATCATCGAGACTGGCGGTGAGCCGGTCGATCATGCCGACCGTGGCCTCCAGCTGGGCCCGTTCGCGACCCAATTCCTGCGCCCGTTCCGGGTTGTCCCAGACATTGGGCTGCTCCAGCTCGGCGTTGACATCCTGCAGACGTTCGACCTTGCGGTCGTAGTCAAAGATACCTCCGCATCGATTCCAGCCGTTCGCGCTGGTCTTTGAGCTTTTCTTTGACACCGGTTGCTTCAAACATGGGGATGGAACCTTCGTTTTCGTCGGGGTAACAGCGGGGACTGCGGACAAGGGGCGAGATTTTACCGGCTCGGATGGTTACTGCCTACACAGAAATCCAACGAGCCCCTTTGACCGTCGTGTCGCAACTTGTCACCCTAACCACCCGTTTCGATAGCCACCCTAAGCCCCATGGCCTTGCTGCTACCTGAGATTTTCCGCCTCTTGCAGACCGGCAACATTCCGGCTGCCCGTCAAGCCATCAATCGATTGCTGGTCGAAACGCCCTCGTCGGCCGAAGCTCACGACCTGTTGGGCATGCTGGAAACCCAAACCGGCAATCCCGGCGGCGCCGTTGCCAGCTTTCTCAAAGCCATTGCGCTTGGTGGCGCAAGAGCCGACCGCAGTCACAACCTGGCACTGGCCTACGAACAGAGCGGGGATCTCACGTCTGCAGAACACTACTATCGGGAAGCCTTGCGTCAGGATGCCAAACAATCGTCGGCTGGCCACAACCTGGCAGCTTTGCTGGTTAAGCAACAGCGACTGGAAGAGGCGCTGGCCATTGCCCAGGCCGCATTCAACGCCGCCCCGCAAAACTCCAAGCTGCGTATCGGGCTCAGTGACATCCTGGCACGGCTTCAACAAACCGATGCAGCCCTGGCAACGCTTGGTGATACGCCGGAGTCAGACGAGCTTCAGATAGCCAAGTTGCGCCTGCTGAGAGAGACGGGACGAACCGCAGCCGCCTTGCAGCTGGTCGACCGATTACTTCAGCGACAGGTAAGCCCGGCACTCCTCACCAGCATCGGACATACCCTGTTTCAGGCCGGGAAATACCAACCAGCGCATCAGGCATTTGTCGCCGTTGCGGAGTCAGTGCCGAAGCAATTTGATGCCTGGCTCAACCGCTCGATCACGGCAATTTATGTCAACAAACTACCTGATGCGGAACTGGCAGCAAGGCAAGCGATCGCACTGAAACCACAGGCAGCGATGGCGCATGTCTGCCTTGCCAACGCCTTGTCGCGTCGCTCCACCAGCGAGAAAATGCAGGAGGCGGAGAAAGAGGCGATCTTGGCAACAACGCTCGCGCCAGACCTGGCGGCCGCATGGCGTAGCCTCGGTCAGGTCAAATACAAGAAAGGGGAATTTCCGGCCGCGCGCGAAGCGCTGACCCGCGCTGTTCAGCTTGCACCCGCAGACTATGACAGCAATTTGTCACTTGCAGACTGTTGTGAAATAGTCGGAGAGTTCGATGCCGCCGAAAATATACTGACCAGGCTGACCCAGCACACCCCTACCCGCGCCGATGCTCCACGCCAGCTGGGCATCGTCAAGCTCAAACGACGTCAGGATCAGGAGGCTTTGCGTCAGCTTGATACAGCCACCCGTCTGGACCCCACCGACCAACGTGCGCACGCTCATCATCTGTTCGCCCAGCACTACCTGAACCGTCTGTCTTCGGCGCAGTTGCAACAAGAATATGCAACCCTCGCCATCGCGTGCCAACTGCCGCCTCCATCAGGATTCGACGATATTGCACAGTTCAACGCCGCGTTCCGTAGCGAATTGTTGAACCATGCCAAACTGCGTTGGGAGCCCAGTGGCCTCGCTGCTCGAAATGGCTACCTCAGTGAAGATCTGCTCAACCCGCCGTCTTCCCTCGTCGATGCGTTCCTGACTGCCTGCATGGCACAAATCGAATCGCACCAAAAAAAGCTTTCGCCACAGACCGGACACCCGTTTCTTGGCATGCAGCACCGCACCTCACGCGCACACATGTGGGCCGTTGTGCTGGAGAGCGCCGGTACCGTCGACTCCCATATCCACGAAGCATCCTGGCTGAGCTGCGTTTATTACGTTCAAGTGCCGGACAGCATCCGTGCAGACGACCCTGACTGTCAGGGATGGTTGGAGTTCGGCATGCCGCCCGCAGCACTGCGACGCGCCAGTCACCATTATCCGGTCCATCGCTTGTGCCCCAAACCGGGCATGCTGGTGATGTTTCCGTCATATTTTTACCTGATTAGCGTCGATCCACATCATTGAATCGAAGCTGATTTTCCGTCATCGGCGTACCAGCGACACAAGCCACCAGCAATCGCGGCACCATCGCCTGCAAATCAAACCGACGATTGAACCG
>JBMOMZ010000066.1:0-67142 GCA_049324755.1 Pseudomonadota bacterium | reverse complement strand
TGCCTGGTTACATAACTTTCGCCGGCTTGTGGTGCGATATGAGCGCCATGCCGATAATTTCCTCGGCTTTGTTCGCCTTGGCTGTTTGGTGATTTTGCTTAGGAATTATTTTTGAGATGGCTTCTACATACTCGAAGGGCGAGTTGGTCAGCAAGGACTGCCCTTTGATCATGTCGCGGATGCGCTCGTCCTCGATTGCAAAGGCCACGAATACAACTTTCTTATCAGCCATAAGAAACTCCTTTGTTTAAAGCATAACGTGGAGATAATGGGCGCCGCGTAGCGGCGTCCCAGCAACCCTTTAGGGTTGCGAATTGATCGACTTGTTATGAGTGTGCTCTTTGCTTTTGTCTTTTGACTAACTTTTCTTTTTTCTCTTATATTTGAGGAAATTTGCAATGAACAAAAAAATTCGCCTATTACAGCCTCATAACGTGTAGATGAATTCTGCCACATTCGATGGAAGCCATACACACATTTTTGTTGCCGAATCGACCTCGGTTTGCAACCATTCATTCTCGGTAGGGATTGTGCCTGGTATGAACCAGATCCATACATTGCGGCAACTTGAACCTTAACTGTTTACTGCACCAAGATGAATACCTGTGTTGATGCATAACTTTTTCAAAATCAGCATATGAACCGAGAACCGAGAATTCTTGTATCGCTCTACACTTCATAATTCAATTGTGTGCTTTTGCCTTTTTACGTCTTGGCACTGAAGCAACTTAAACACTCATAACGTTGAGTTAAGCGGGCCGCCGCTTGCCACTGCCGCAGGAAACTGGCGGCGTTGCGTTCGGCGGTCCGAGCCGGCGGCAGCCGGCGATCTTGAATGCGATGTTAGGGGCCGGTGTGGCAGGAAACAAGCACAACTTGCCGCCGGGGTTTTGATGGCAGGCAGCCGCGCCGCCGCCGGGACGCTGCCCGCTACACCAACCGCCCTCACCGACCGATGCACGGCCTGCCACGACAGCACCGACCGCTGACTACCCAAACCCGAAAGCCGCGACGCGCGCAGCGTGAACGGAAAACGAAAATTGCACGACACCAGAAATGCAAAAGGCCACCGGAAAACCGATGACCTCTAACGCAGAGTTAACGGGCTTTGCGAAGCGTAGCGTAGCAAAGTCCCAGCGCACGAGGTGCGCGCGTTGAATGACGGGTTAGGCATTTTGATTTTGAACCTCAATGACGCTTTTTCGTTCAGCGCATTCACCATAGACCTCAATTACAGTAGCCTTGTCGGCGGCTATTTCAGCTCGATCTAACTTCATAGTGCCAATAGTGAATAGCTCTTCATTTTCTCCATTGAGCATGAAATGGCCGCCACTCATGGCCCATGAGGTTGATTGAACCAAAAATGAAAACCGCATGTGAATTGTAGAATGACGTTCAAAGTCTGATCCGGGCCTCCAGGAAATTGACTGAGAAACAAACACACGCTTGCCTCTTAGACTTTCAATAAATTCGCCTATTGCTATTAAGTGCTGCGTGCGGCTGGCTGGTGAAGACATTTGAATGCCTAACGCAGAGTTAAAGGGCCCGCTGGAGCGAAGCGTAAGCGGGTCCAGCGGAACGAAGTGGAGCGGTTTTGAACGCTTTGTTGGGCCTAGCTTGCAACATGGCTCTCTTTGCACTCGCGGTACGTGGCACGCCACTTTTCTTTTGCTTGTTCAAGTGTAAGGCCGTTCCAGAGTCCGGCTAAAGCTAATGGAATTACTGCTTTGCAGTCGTAACACTCAGCTCGACTAAACACCGATGTCCAAGGCGCTGAGGTTTCCGATGAAGGTCTAACATTCATTACAGATCCCAGGCGATTGCTACCGCACTCAAGACAAATAAACTGAATGTCTTTCATGATGCCCAACTATTATTCGACACCATTTCTGGTGTATAAAAATACTCGGTTGGTGTATAAAAACCGAGACCTGAGCGGGATGCTCTCATAAATCAATAATTTATGGCAAGGAGGCCGGCGTTATGGAAAAACAAACACACCATCAGGGCACGCCTCCCGTCCGATTGCTGGATCAGGTCCGGGAACGGCTCCGAGTGAAGCATTACGCCAGCAGAACGGAGGCCAGTTACGTCGACTGGATTCGCCGGTTCATCCTGTTCCATAACAAGCGCCACCCCAAGGATATGGCCGCTGCCGAAGTCGAGCAATACCTCACCCATCTGGCCGTCAACCGTCAGGTCTCCGCCTCTACCCAGAATCAGGCCTTGGCGGCACTGTTGTTTCTTTACAAGGAGGTTTTGCGCATTGAGCTGCCTTGGCTGGACGGGGTGACGCGGGCCAAACCTTCTCAGCACTTGCCAATGGTCTTGTCTCGCGACGAAGTACACCGTCTGCTAATGCATGTTCGCGGTATTGAACAGCTGGTGTTGCAGCTGCTTTATGGAACTGGCATGCGATTAATGGAGGCCGTTCGCTTGCGGATAAAAGATGTTGATTTTGAGCGCCACGAAATTTTGATCCGCGATGGCAAAGGCAGCAAAGACAGGGTCACCGTTCTGCCGCAGCGGCTGCTGAGCGCGCTGCAAGCTCAAAAAGAAGTAGCGTTGGCACTCGCACAGGCAGATAGGGAAGCCAGCGTTGCCGGGGTGTACCTGCCGTTCGCTTTGGCCCGCAAATATCCTAACGCTGACACGGAGCCGGGTTGGCAGTATTTCTTCCCGGCCAGTTCATATTCTGTTGATCCGCGCACAGGCATCACCCGCCGCCATCATTTGGATGAAAAGCGCATCCAGCGGGCGATGAAAGCCGCTGTCCGAGCCATTGGGCTGGCCAAGCCGGCCACGCCACACACACTGAGACACTCCTTTGCTACGCACCTGCTCGAACGAGGCTATGACATCCGTACCGTGCAGGAGCTCTTGGGGCACAAGGATGTCAAAACCACACAGATTTACACGCACGTGCTGAACCGGGGCGGGCTCGCAGTGGTCAGTCCGCTGGATTGATGAGTCGTATGTATCGGGCTAACCCGGGGTCTGTTGCGGAGCAAGCTCCCAGGCTGTGCTGAGTCGAGCGGTGCCCAGCAAATTGGCCATCTTTGTTCTTTCCCCCTCCCCCGTGAACCTTTTATCGCCACCACGCTTCTTTAGAGCAGAACGAGGAGTTTTCGATGAAGCAAGCGGAGGAAGATCTGTTGGTGCTCGCGGCACAGCAAGGCAATGAAGCGGCGTTCAATTACCTGTTCCGGCACTATTTTGCGCCGCTGCGGCGGTTTGCCTACCAGCTCGGTGCCGATGCCGACAGCGCCCAGGACGCGGTGCAGGAAGCCTGGATTGGCATTGCCAAATCGCTGCACCGCTTGCAGGACGTGCGCGCCTTCCGCAGCTGGATTTTCCGGGCCGTGCGCTGGAAGGTGCTGGAGCGGGTACGGAATCAGCGGCTGCAAACCGAGCCGCTGGATGAACAGCTGCACAGCGAATTCTTGCTGCAGGAAGACGCCGGGCCTGCCGGCGCAGAGCGCGCTGACCCGGTGAACCGGATGGAACAGGCGATGGCGCAACTGCCGGCCATCGACCGGCAGGCGCTGCACCTTTTTTATCTGCAGGAGATGCGTGTCAGCGAAATTGCCATCGCGCTCGAACTGCCGGCAGGCACGGTGAAGTCTCGGCTGCACCGCGCCCGGCAAAGCTTGAAAACGGTGTTGGAAGCGGAAACTGACGAGGCACACGAGGAGCAAGACCATGAACATTGATCAACGCATCAAGGCCGAGCTGGAACAGGAATCGGCAGAAATCGATCGCATTCTGGCGCACGACACCAGCATGACCGGCATGCTGGCCGGCGGCCTCAAAGGCTCACTCGGTCGCTGGTTTTTGCTCGCCAATCTGGCGGCATTGGCCGCGACCGTTTTCTTTGTCTGGTGTGGTTACCGGTTCTTTACTGGCGCGCCGGAGCAGCAGCTGTTCTGGGGCGTGCTGTTGCTGCTGGGCGTGCAATTGCAGATCGCGATCAAGCAATGGCTCTGGCAGGAGATGCAGCGCAATGCCGTGATGCGCGAGGTGAAACGGGTGGAGCTGGCGGTGGCGCGGTTGGCGGACCGGCTGCCGAGTGCGGGTTGAAGCGAAGCGGTGCTTTGCGACGGAACCGGCCGATTGGGTGGGGGCTGTACTGGTGGTGGCAGTTTCAGTCAGATTGCGTGGCTTGATATGAACTGAGCTGAACCACCCCCAGCCCCTCCTTGACAAGGAGGGGAGCTGAAAAGCGCGTCCCCTCGTTCACCCTTGACAAGGAGCGGTGCTAAGCAGGCTCCGATTAAGTCCAGAGCTTGTCATACCGGCGAACGCCGGTATCCATTTTCACCGGCAAATGTGGATCCCGGCTTTCGCCGGGGTGACAAGTTCATTTTGATTTCAGACTTAATCAGAGCATCCTTAGATGGAATGCGATTTCGTTGCGAGAAAGCATCGCTTGTCCTGATGCTGAGCCAGTCGAAGCATCAAGGCATGCACAGGCTACAGAGAAGATCCTGCTGAGATGCCTCCTGATCAGAAACCAAAAGCCCGGCGTTGCCGGGCTTTTGGTATTTCACACAGCACTTACTTGAGCAGCGCCAGTTGCTTTTCGGCGACTTTGGCCGGCAACGGAATGTAGCCGTCTTTGACCACGGTTTCCTGGCCGACTTTGCTCATGACGAGCTTGATGAATTCCAGCTCAAGCGGGTTCAGCGGCAGGTTCGGCTTTTTGTTGACGTAAACGTACAGGAAGCGCGACAGCGGGTAGTCGCCGCTGATGGCGTTGGCTTCGTTGGCGTCAACGAACGGCTGGCCGGCTTTGGCGGCGAGCGGCAGCGCGCGCACGCCCGAGGTGCGGTAACCGATGCCCGAGTAGCCGATGGCGTTCAGCTGGCCGGCAACCGACTGCACCACCGAGGCCGAGCCCGGCTGTTCGGCGACGGTGTCACGGAAATCGCCTTTGCACAGCGCTTCTTCCTTGAAGTAACCGTAGGTGCCGGAGACCGAGTTGCGGCCGTAAGCGGAAATGCGCTGGGTGGCGAGGTTGCCGGTGATGCCGAGATCACCCCAGGTTTGCACGTCTTTCGGGAAACCGCATTTGCGGGTCTTGGAGAAAATGGCGTCGACTTCGGCCATGGTCAGGCCTTTGACCGGGCTGTCCTTGTGCACGAACACGGCGAGCGCGTCGATGGCGACGGCGATCTTGGTCGGCTTGTAGCCGTGCTTGGCTTCGAACGAGGCGATTTCGTTCGACTTCATGGCACGGCTCATCGGACCCAGATTGGCAGTGCCTTCGGTCAGCGCGGTCGGCGCGGTCGACGAGCCTTTGCCTTCGATTTGGATGTTCACGTTCGGGTACTGCTTCTTGAACTCTTCGGCCCAGAACGTCATCAGGTTGTTCAGCGTGTCGGAGCCGATCGACGACAGGTTGCCGGAGACACCGCTGACTTTCTTGTAGTCCGGCAGGGCCGGGTCAATCTTGTTGCCCGCCGCCATGGCTGGTGCCGCCAACAGGGTTGCCAGACTCAGCGCCAACACCGGTTTGGTCATTGCTTGCATGGGACTCTCCTCCGCCGAACAGCCGCCATCGACAGGATGGCGGTTTCTTGAGCCGGCATCATCCGTGGCCCAGATGACAGTCAGATGACAATTGCCGCCAAACTGTCACAGAACGGCCCTAACCATAGCCGAGGCTGGCCGGCGTGGTGTCTGACAAAAGCAAAAACCCCGGCGAACCGGGGTTTTCGTTGCGCACCAGGATCAGTTCTTGGCGACGGTATCCAGCTTGATACCGGCAGCTGCCAGCTGCTTCTCGGCAACCGCGGCCGGCAGCGGGATGTAGCCGTCTTTGACCACGATTTCCTGACCGGCTTTGCTCATCATCAGTTTGACGAACTCGGCTTCCAGCGGCGCCAGCGGCTGGTTCGGCTTCTTGTTGACGTAGACGTACAGGAAGCGCGACAGCGGGTAGTCACCGGCGATGGCGTTGGCTTCGTTGGCTTCGACATAAGCGCCGTAGGATTTTTCCGACAGCGGCAGCGCGCGCACGCCCGAGGTCTTGTAACCGATGCCCGAGTAACCGATGGCGTTCAGCTGGTTGGCAACCGACTGCACCACCGAGGCCGAGCCCGGCTGTTCGGCCACCGTGTCCTTGAAGTCACCTTTGCAGAGCGCGTGCTCCTTGAAGTAACCGTAAGTGCCCGAGACCGAGTTGCGGCCGAAGGTCGCCAGCTTCTGACCGGCCAGCGAACCGACCACGCCGACATCGGCCCAGGTCACGGCGTCTTTCTCGGCGCCGCACTTGCGGGTCTTGGAGAAAATGGCGTCGACTTGTTGCATCGACAAACCTTTGATCGGGTTGTCTTTGTGCACGAATACCGCGAGCGCGTCGATGGCTACGGCGATCTTGGTCGGCTTGTAGCCGTGCTTGGCTTCGAAGGCGGCAATTTCATTGGCCTTCATTTCGCGGCTCATCGGGCCGAGGTTGGCAGTGCCTTCAGTCAGCGCGGTCGGTGCGGTCGACGAGCCCTTGCCTTCGATTTGGATATTCACGTTCGGGTACTGCTTCTTGAACTCTTCGGCCCAGAAGGTCATCAGGTTGTTCAAGGTGTCGGAACCGATCGACGACAGGTTGCCCGAGATGCCGCTGGCTTTGCTGTATTCCGGCAGTTTCGGATCGACTTTGCCATCGGCGTGGACAGCGCCGGCAATGGCGGCGCTCAGCACGCCTGCGACCACCAGCATTTTATTGCCCTTGTTCATGTAGCGCTCCTTGGGAGATAGCGAGAAAACCTCTCGTTGCGGGCGCCATTGTGGTGGCCGTCGCTTGCAGCGCCGTGACCGAATGGTGTCGGTTTGATGACAACAAAGAATGACGAAAACAAGACAGCCGGATGACACCGAGGTGCCAACCGGCGACAGGCAGGCGCTTATTCGCGACTCAGGTGCTGCGTTGCCGAGGCCGGGAACACGCAGGCAAAACAGCTGCCCTCACCGACCTTGCTGGTGATGTGCAAACGGGCGCCGTGCCGCTCCAGCACGTGTTTGACAATGGCAAGACCTAGGCCGGTGCCGCCGACTTCGCGCGAGCGGCCGGCATCGACCCGGTAGAACCGTTCGGTCAACCGCGGCAGATGCTGCGCCTCAATACCCGGACCGGTATCGCGCACTTCAAAGCGGGCGCCGCCATTGCTGTCACGCTGCCAGCGCAAGCTGATGGTGCCGCCGGCTGGGGTATAACGCACGGCGTTTGACACCAGGTTGCCGAACGCGCTTTGCAGTTCTTTGGGCGCCGCCAGCAAGCCGAGCTGATTGTCGATCTCGGTAATCACCTGATGCTGCTGATCGCCGGACAGCATGCGGGCATCTTCGGCCAGCGCCCGCACCATCGCTGGCGCATCGACCGGCTCGAACTTCAGTTTGTTGTGCTCGGTGTCCAGGCGGGACAGGAACAGCAAATCATCGACAATCGCGCGCATGCGCAGCGCCTGCTGTTGCATCTGCGCCACCGGCCGGGCATAGCGGCCGAGTTTTTCTTCGCCGCCGGCGGCCAGCGTTTCCAGATAGCCCATCAGCACCGTGATCGGCGTGCGCAGTTCATGTGAGACATTGGCGACGAAATCCTGCCGCATCTGCTCCAGTTTCTGCACCCGGGTAACGTCGCGCACCATCAGCAGACGCTGGCCTTCGCGGTACGGCAGCAGCTGCAAGCTCAGGGTCAGCGCCGGATCCACCGGTGACGGAATTTCCAATACCTGATCCGGGGCGCCGCGCGCTTCCAGCTCGACGAATTTCGGGTGCCGCAGCAGGTTGGAAATGCGCTGGCCGACATCCTGCGGCGCCCGCAAGCCGAGCAGATCGCGGGCGGCATGGTTGAACCAGATGATCTCGCCGTAATCGCCGAGCGCCACCGCGGCATCGCGCAGGGCATTGGTGGAATCGCGAAACTCGGCAATGATGCGGGTCAGCCGGCGCTTGGTGCGGCGACGGCGCTTCTGGGCCAGAAAGATCTGGTGATAGATCTCGTGCCAGACGCCCGGCACATCATCCGGTACCGACTTCCCGCTCTGGCTCAGCCACAAGACAAAACGACGCAGCTGGAACAGATGCCAGGACAGATAGGCAGCCAGCGCAAACACCAGAAATTCCGCGCCATAGCCAAACCAGTTGAACGGCAGCCAGATCACGAAGACCACGCTGCCAATCAACCACAGTTCTGTCAGCCACGGCTGAAAGCGTTGCATCGCGTACGGCGCTCCGGCTCAGGTACGGTGGGAAAAACGGTAACCGGAACCGCGTACGGTCTGGACATAGTCCTGCACGCCGAACGGCTCCAGCGCTTTGCGCAGGCGGCGCATGTGCACGTCGATGGTGCGTTCTTCAACCACCACCTGATGACCCCAGACCGCATCCAACATTTGGGTACGCGAGAACACCCGCTCCGGATGCTCCATGAAGAACAGCAGGATCTTGTATTCGGTCGGGCCAAGCTTGACCGTTTCGCCGCGGACCGTGACCCGGTGCGAGGCCATGTCCAGGCGGATACCGCCAATTTCGATCGCCTGCTCGGCCGCCACCACCCCACCGGCTCGACGCAGCACCGCCCGCACCCGCGCGATCAGCTCACGCGGCGAAAACGGCTTGACGACATAATCGTCGGCACCGGCTTCCAGACCGCGAACGCGGTCATCTTCTTCGCCACGCGCAGTCAAAAGAATCAGCGGCGTATCCTGCAGCTCGGCTTTCTGTTTGACCCGGCGCGCCAGTTCAACACCGCTGGCGCCGGGCAGCATCCAGTCCACCAGCAACAGATCCGGCTTGTAACCTTCCGCCAGCAGTGACAGCGCCCGTTCCGCGGTGCTCGCTTCCGCCACCTGAAAACCGGCTTCTTCCAACGCGAAGATCAGCATGTCGCGGATATCGCGCTCGTCTTCCACCACCAATAATTTCGCACTCATGGCTGCCGTTCAGTCCTGTTATGGGGTGCCATCGGCATCACTGACTGTCGTCGGGTTTGTCGATATTGGTGTGGCGCACGTCCTTGCCTTCCACCATGTACACCACGTATTCGCAAATGTTGCGGGCGTGATCGCCAATGCGTTCCAGCGCGCGCGCCGACCACATCACATCGAGGCCCGGCGAAATGTTGCGCGGATTTTCCAGCATGTAGGTCAGGATCTGACGCGAGATGGCGTTGTATTCGTCGTCCGACTGGCGCTCGGCCTTGGCGGTGCGAATGGCGGCATCGACATCCATGCGGGCGAACGCATCAAGCGTCAGATGCAGCATGTTCTTGACGTGCAAACCGAGATGGTTGAGCGCGCCGTAGTGCTGTTTGACCGGCCGGCTCGGGTCGCTCAGTTCGGCAATGTGCAGCGACATCCGGGCGATTTTCTCGGCCTCGTCACCGATGCGTTCCAGATCGGTGATGGTTTTCAGGATCGCGACAATCAGCCGCAGATCGCCGGCGGCCGGCTGGCGCTTGGCGAGAATACGGGTGCACTGCTCGTCGATCTCAAGCTCGAACTGATCCACGTCTTCGTCGCGACGGATGACCGCTTCGGCACCTTCGGTATCGAAGTTGACCAAGGCCTCCATGGCGGCGCCGATCTGTTCTTCGACCAGACCGCCCATGGCCAGCACGCGCTGCCGGACGTTTTCCAGTTCTTCATTGAACTGGCGGGAAATGTGCTGGGTAACGTGACTGCTATCCATTTTCGTGCTCCCACATGGGTGATCATCACTTTCATGGCCGGGATTCGCCGAAGGCGTAATCCAGGCGTCGTGCAGCCGGTTTACCTTGCCGTCCGGCTTACGCTGCGTTAAGCCGGGACGTGATCTTCCTGTTTAACTACCACCGCTCACGCTGCGCGGTTCCGTTCGCTTCGCGAAGCCAAACTGCGACTTCTTTACCTCGTGCGAGCGGAGGGTTTCCGTTCGCTTCGCGAACCCGGATTACGCTTCGCTAATCCGGGCTACACGGGATTCACTACAAGAAACTTACCGACCGATTTTTAGCCGTAGCGGCCGGTGATGTAGTCTTCGGTTTGTTTCTGCTTCGGGTTGGTGAAGATCGTGTCGGTGTCAGCGTACTCGACCAGATCGCCCATGAACATGAAGGCGGTGTAATCGGACACCCGCGCCGCCTGTTGCATGTTGTGGGTCACGATCACGATGGTGTAATCGCTCTTCAGTTCGTTGATGAGCTCTTCGATTTTCAGCGTCGAGATCGGGTCGAGCGCCGACGCCGGTTCGTCCAGCAACAGCACCTGCGGCTGCACGGCGATGGCGCGGGCAATGACCAGACGCTGCTGCTGACCGCCGGACAGGCCCAGCGCGTTGTCGTGCAGGCGATCCTTCACTTCGTCCCAGAGCGCGGCGCCTTTCAAGGCCCACTCGACCACCTCATCAAGCACGCGGCGCTTGTTGATACCCTGCAGGCGCAGGCCATAGGCCACGTTTTCGTAGATCGACTTCGGGAACGGGTTCGGCTTCTGGAACACCATGCCGACGTTGCGGCGCAGCTCGGCGACGTTGACGTCCTTGGCGTAAATATTCTTGCCACCGATTTCGAGCGCACCTTCGATGCGGACGCCATCGACCAGATCGTTCATCCGGTTGAAGCAGCGCAGCAGCGTCGACTTGCCGCAGCCCGACGGTCCGATGAAGGCAGTGACCCGCTTCTCGGCGATCGGCAGGTTGATGCCTTTGAGCGCCTGTTTTTCCCCGTAGAACAGTTTCAGATCGCGGACATTGATGGCGATGTTTTCGTTTTCGATGCTGCGCTTCTCGCGCACAC
Organism: Pseudomonadota bacterium; assembly: GCA_049324755.1. GTDB lineage: Bacteria > Pseudomonadota > Gammaproteobacteria > Enterobacterales > Permianibacteraceae > Permianibacter. The sequence goes on along the minus strand of JBMOMZ010000066.1, from coordinate 56,371 downwards.
CGCGCACCGCGCTGACATCAATCTCGTGACCTTTGCCCATCTCGTTCATCGTGCTTCTCCCGCGTGCCCGGCACGCTGGTCAGGAATTTGTTTGCTGGCGGCAACGCTTGCCGCCAGCCGGTATCAGTGTTCCAGCGCCTTGTATTTCTCGCGCAGGCGGTTGCGGATCTTGATGGCGGCCACGTTCAGCAGCACGGTCACCAGCACCAGCAGCAGCGCCGAGGCATACACCAGCGGCCGCGCCGCTTCGACGTTCGGGCTCTGGAAGCCGACGTCGTAAATGTGGAAACCGAGGTGCATGAACTTGCGCTCCAGGTGCAGGAACGGCGCGTTCAGATCGACCGGCAAAGTCGGCGCCAGCTTGACCACGCCCACCAGCATCAGCGGCGCCACTTCCCCGGCGGCGCGCGCCACCGCCAGAATGAGGCCGGTCATCATCGCCGGGCTTGCCATCGGCAGTACAGTGCGCCACAGCGTTTCGATCTTGGTCGCACCCAGTGCCAGCGAGCCTTCCCGAATCGCTTTCGGGATCCGCGACAAGCCTTCTTCGGTCGAGACAATCACGACCGGCAGCGTCAGCAGCGCCAGCGTCAGCGAGGCCCACAGCAAGCCGGAGGTGCCAAAGGTCGGCGACGGCTTGGCTTCCTGGAAGAACGCGTTGTCGATGCTGCCGCCGAGGAAATAGACGAAGAAGCCGAGACCGAACACGCCATACACCACCGACGGCACACCGGCGAGGTTGTTGACGGCGATCCGGATCGCACGCACCACCGGGCCCTGCTTGGCGTACTCGCTCAGGTACACCGCGGCGACCACACCAAACGGCGTCACGATCACCGACATCAGCAGCACCATGATCACGGTGCCGAAAATGGCCGGGAACACCCCGCCTTCGGTGTTCGATTCGCGCGGCTGCGCGCTCAGGAATTCCCAGACTTTACCGAAGTAGTGACCGACCTTGTCGAGCAGGCCCATCTTGTTCGGCTGATAGATGCGAACGATTTTGGCGAAGGTCAGCGTCCGGCTGTCGCCACTGACCAGCTTGAGCGCCAGGCTGTCGCGGTTCAGCTCCTGATACAGCGTCCCGAGTTCGTTCTGCAGCGTTTCAAACTCGGCTTTCAGTGCCGCTTCTTCGGCGGCGATCTCCGCCAGGCGTTCGGCACTGCCGCTGCCGGCCATCTCGTGACGCCGTTTTTCCAGCCGCAGTTTTTCCAGCGCAAAGTTGATGTCACCGACGGTGTCGCGCTCCAGCTCGGCAATGCGGCGGTGCAGGGCTTCGGCACGGGCCAGACGCGCGGCCACTTCCGTCATCAGCGTACTGTCGCTGGCGCTGGCAACGGTGCGCTCACCTTCCAGCACTGCGTCGATGAAGCCGTAGAAATTGCCCCATTCCAGCCGCTCGATCGCCACCGCTTCGGCCGGCAGTTCCGGCGCGCTCAGCGTGCTATCGCTGAACCAGCGGAAATCCTGGCCGTAGACATCGCGGTTGCCGACCCGGATCAGGGTTTGCGGCACCTTGGCGCCGTCGATGATGGCGATGTTGTCGTCAACGACTTCACCGAGCACGAGTTCCTGCTGGTCGCCCTGTTGCATGCGCAGCTGAACGATGTCGCGCGGCCAGAAATGGCTGAGGCCGTTGACGGCGATCAGCAGCAGCAGGCCGATGACCATGACCAGCGCGATGGCGATGCCACCGGCATTGAGCCATACCCAGTGCTCGCCGCTTTTGAAGAAGGGTTCTCTCATCGCGATACTTCCTTAGCGTGCGCCAGAAATGCCGCCGGCATTCCAGCCAACCGGGTGCTCGCCGCTTTTGAAGAAAGGTTCTCTCATCTCAGTTCTTCCTTACAGCGAACCGTATTTGCGCCGCAGCCGCTGGCGAACCAGTTCGGCGACTGTGTTGAACACCAGTGTGAACAGGAACAGCACCAGCGCCGACAGGAACAGGATGCGGTAATGCGAGCCGCCGACTTCGGCTTCCGGCATTTCCACCGCGATGTTGGCCGACAGCGTGCGCAGGCCTTCGAAAATATTGGCTTCCATGACCGGGGTGTTACCGGTGGCCATCAGCACGATCATGGTCTCCCCGACGGCGCGGCCAAGGCCGATCATCACCGCCGAGAAAATGCCGGGGCTGGCGGTCGGCAATACCACCCGCACCATGGTTTGCCACGGTGACGCGCCGAGCGCGAGCGAACCGTTGGTCAGCGATTTCGGCACGCCGAAAATGGCGTCTTCGGCGATCGAGAACACGCTCGGGATCACCGCAAAGCCCATCGCGATGCCGACGATCAGCGCATTGCGCTGCTCAAAATCAATGCCCCATGCGTGCGTCAGGTGGTGGCGGAAATCACCGCCGAACAGCGTGCTTTCCATGCCGCTGCCGAGCGCGAGCAAACCCCAGGCCGCGAGCACGATCACCGGCACCAGCAGCGCCGCTTGCCAGCCGTCCGGCACCCGCTCACGCAGCCACATCGGTGCGTGGTGCCAGAGCCAGCCAAAGCCGATGAACACCAGCGGCATCAGCAGCAACAGACAGAAAATGCCGGCGAGATTGGCTTCGGCCACCGGCGCCAGCCACAGCCCGGCAATGAAGCCGAGAATGACCGACGGCAGCGCTGCCATGATCTCGACCACCGGCTTGACCATCTGGCGCATCGCCGGCGCCATGAAATAGGCGGTATATATCGCCGCGCAGATCCCGATCGGCAGCGCGAACAACATGGCGTAGAACGCGGCCTTGATGGTGCCGAACGCGAGCGGCATCAGGCTGAATTTCGGTTCGAACTCATCGCTGCCCGACGACGACTGCCAGGTGTAGCTCGGCGCTTCGTAGCTCTCGTACCAGACCTCTTCCCAGAGCGCGCTCCAGGAAATATCCGGGTGTTCGTTGTCGACGTGGTAACGGCTCAGGCTGCCATCGCCGTTGAGCAACACCAGTTCGGTGGCATTGGCGTTGAGCGCCATCTTGCTCGGCGCGGCGGTCAGCGTGTGGCTGAGCAGCTTGCGATTGGACGTGGTGTAGAAAATGCCGAGTTCGTCAGCGGTATCGACGGCGTAGAAACCTTTGCGCCGCGGTTCGACGGCGATGAGCGAAATCGGCCGCGTGCCGAGCTCGAACTGGCGCACCGGCTTCAGGCGAAATTCATTGTGCGGATCCCGCAGCCGGAACCACTGGCTGATGCGGCCTTTGTCATCACCGGCGAGCAGGCTGATGCTGCCCATCAGGAACTTGAGTTCGGTGAGCCGGCGACCGGCTTCGACCACGAACACCCGCTCGACCCGACGCGCCTCATCGGCGCGCAGATCCCAGGCTTCGACCGAACCTTCTTCGGCACCGGCATACAGCCACTGGCCGTCGCCATCGATCAGCAGGAACCGGCCCGGCTGTTCCAGGTTGAGCTGGCTCTGGCTTTCCTGTTCCAGCGTGGTGGTGTCATCCAGCATCGAGGTTTCGCTGGCAAATTTGCTGACCAGCACGGTTTGCGGCGCCACCTGCGCCGCCAGCACGAAATTTGCTTCATCACCCGCACCGGCAAGACGGGTGAGCGCACGGGCATCGCTGTCGAGCGTCAACGGGGCCTCGCCGAACGGGTAGCTGATGACCGGCGTCAGCTGACGCTTGTTGTTTTCGTCATAACTGACGCTGAACGCGTAGGTGATCAGCAAGGCCTGACCGTTGCTGAGGCCAACCGCGATCAGACCGGCGCCGGCATTGAGCTCGGTCGCGGCGCTGATGCTGACCCCGGCCGGCAGCGGCAGCGCTTGCGTCAGCACCGTTTCGCCGCTGGCATTGCGCAGTACCCGGATCTGACCATCGGCACCAATGTGGGTCGACAGCTCGCCGTATTCGTCCATGCGCATCAATACGGTGCTGGCCGGCAGCTTGCCCTCATGCGCCGGGTGGGCCTCGATATCGGCCGACTCAAACACCGGGGACACGACTGACAACAGGTAGAAGAAGATCAGCATCACCGCGCCGATGACCAGCCAGCCGCCGGCACCGATGGCATAACGCGCCACCCGGTCCTTGACGGCCCGGAGGGTGTGCCGACCGCTGGCGGTCTGGGCATCCAGCAGTGCGCGGACGCTCTGACGTACATCAACAGGGTTATTCATGTTTTCGCCCATTGGGAAAGCCTTGGCCGAGCGGTCTTTTTTCAGTGCCGCCATGCTATGCGCGCCATGTGAAAGAAATATGACAATGATTGTGACAGCACGGTAATCCGCGCAAAAACCCGCGCGACAGGGCCTTACAGGCAATCAGGAGGAAATATGCAAATGACACCCCACAATTGATTATTGTCAAAAAAGCTTAATACTGGCTTCGGTGATGATAGCCCCATGTAATAAAACCAGTCGGCTCCAGGCCGCTTTCCGGAGCCACAACCGCTTCTTCCATAGCCGCTTTGCCCATAACCAAGGACCTTCATGATGAACCAGAAGCTGTTGCCTCTTGCCCTCAGCACACTTGCCCTGGCCGGCCCGGCCTTTGCCGCCGACGAAGCACCGTCAGTGACCCTGTACGGCGTGTTGCACGCCTCGGTCGACGTACTCGACAACGGTGACGACACCGAGCTGGCCGTTTCCAGCAACTCCTCGCGGTTCGGAATCAAAGGCGACAAGGCGCTGACCGAGACCAGCAAACTGACCTATCTGGCCGAGTGGCAGATCCGTGCCAGCGGCGAAGGCGAAAACCTGAGCCGGCGCAACCAGTGGATAGGCCTCAAGCAATCCTACGGCGAGTGGCGGGTCGGCCGGATTGACACCCCGCTGAAGAACCTGCGTGGCAAGGTCGATGTGTTCTATTCCGACCAGCTCGGTGAAAACCGTAGCGTCACCGCCCAAACCGGCTTCGACGAACGGCTCGACAACGTCATCCAGCTCGAACTCGGCACCGGTGAATTCCGCGGCACCATCTACTACTCCACCGACGCCAACATCGCGACCCTGTGCGGCCAAAGCACCGGCGAACCGGCCTGCGTCAACGCCAATGCGGACGACAACGACTTCGATGTCTGGTCGCTGGCCGGCCTGTACGACTCCGGCAGCTGGTATATCGGCGCCGGCTACGAAAGCCGTTCGGCCGACGACATCACCGGCACCATTACTGATCTGGACGACCCGAACGCCCTGCGTGTGGTCGGTGGTTTCAAGTTCGCCGGCGATCACAAACTGGGCTTCTATTTTGAGCAAGCCGAATCCATTGATGGTGCAGAAGACAGGGACCGCAAAACCTTCGGCGCCAGCTACGCCTGGAAGTTTGGCGACAACACGCTGAAGGCCGGTTACTACATCGCGGATGAGCTCGACAATGCCGACGATACCGGCGGCGCGTTGCTGAGCGTCGGCCTCGACCACAACTATGGCAAGAACACCGTTGCCTACGTGGTATTGGCGCTGGCTGACAGCGACGACGCCACCAGCGTGTACACCGCCGCGCCGAGCCGCACCGGTCATGATGGCAGCATGAACGGTGTCGCCCCCGGCGACAGCACGGCTGGCGTATCGGTCGGCCTGCGTCACCAGTTCTGAGCACCGTCTCGGCTGCAAAAAAACCGGCAGCAAAAAACGCCCCGCATTGCGGGGCGTTTTCTTTTTGGCTTCATCGATCCGTCATCCGTTTCACCCGCGGTCACATTTCTGTCACATCGCGTTCATCGAGCTGTCACCGCCCCGCCCTAGCATGCCCGGCCATGGAAGTTGCAGTACCGGGTTGCCACCGCCCTGAAACCTCCACCTGTTCGCTCCTCACGCGATGCCTGCCGGCATCCGTACTGGATGACTGAACCACCACACCGGTCTTGGTGCGGCGGTCGCAGCCCGCGGGGGACGAAGCCATTTGCTGCACGCCGTGCACACCGGCGCGCCGGCAAGCTGCGTTGAAGATCGTTTCAACCGTTGTGCTTAGAAAAACATACCCTGACTTGAGAACGAGGAGTACCCGATGAAAAATTTGTCTGGAACAAATTTTCGCGCCAGCGCCAACGGCGTTCGGCCCAAGGATGGGGCGAACAAACTGCGTTTGACCCTGCTGGCCGCCGCAATAGCCGCCCTGAGCGCCCCGAGCTTTGCCGGTGAGGCGCTGACCGTTTACGGCAATGCCATGCTGACCGTGCAGAACACCGATGACGACGCTGCCGGCGGCGACAAGTGGGAAATCAAGAGCCACGCTTCGCGCTTTGGCGTCAAAGGCGACCTCGGCATCTCCGACAGCTTGGAAGCCTTCTACCAGTTTGAGTGGGAAGTGGATCCGGCCGACGAGTCGGGCGGCGACAAGAACTTCAAATCGCGTAACCAGGGTATCGGCCTGAAAGGTGATTTCGGTCAGGTGCTGGTTGGCCGCTGGGACACCCCGCTGAAGCTCGCACAAGGCAAGGTTGATCAGTTCAACGACCTGGAATTCGCTGACCTGAAGTTCATCTTCAACGGCGAAACCCGTGCTCGCGACACCTTGGCCTACACCACACCGAAATTCGGTGGCGGCTTTGTTGCCAGCATCGCCACGCTGCTGCAGGAAGACGTCGACACCGACGCCGAAGGCGATGAAAACCGTGACGGCCTGTTCGATTCACTGTCGTACTCGTTCGGCTGGCAAGGCAAGGATCTGTACGTCGCTGTCGCGCAAGATCGTGATCACGACAATGCCGCCTACGCCGATGGCGCCGAAACCACCCGTGTCGTCGCCACCTACAAGATCGGCCCGGTACAACTCGGCGCGATGTGGCAGAACTACGACAACGGCGTTTCGGACAATCCGGCTACGCCGCTGGTTGACGAAAGCTTCGACGAAGACGGCATGCTGATCTCGGCGGCCTTTGCACTGAACGACAGCCACACGCTGAAAGTCCAGCACGGCGCGTCGGACATCAAGATGGAAGGTGGCGAGCAGACCTACCTCGGTTGGGATTACAAAATGGCCAAGAACGTCACCCTGTTCGCGGTCTACGGTGAAACCACCGAAGACGCTGACGACAAGGACAAGACCCATCTGGCCGGTGGTCTGAAAGTCGTGTTCTAATCCGCTCTCCCCGGATGGAAAGCGCCCCTCGGGGCGCTTTTTTTCTGGCCGGCGATTGCTGTGCCGGCCATTTTGCGATCATCAGCAGCGCTCATCTGCCGCGATCGCCTGCCGCAATCACCCGTGAGGTTGCCATCATGAAACGCGCCCTGTTGTCCCCGCTGTTGCCCACCCTGGCGGCCACGCTGCTCGGCACTGGCCTGTTGCTGTCGCCGCTGGCGCAGGCAGCGGAACTGGTAGTGCCGGAGCCGTTCGATGTGCTGCAGGTCAACGACGCACCGTTTGGCGCCACGCTGCAACGGGAAAAGCGCCTGACGCTGGCGCCGGGCCGGCACGTCATCGTGCTGGAATACGATCAGATCTTCGATGCCGATTTTGGCGACAGCCATGATCGGATCGCATCCAAGCCGTTCGCGCTGGTGCTGACGATAGCCGAGGAATCGGTGCTCACCGTGCAAGACCCGCAGCTGCGCAGCGGCGACGAGGCGCGGCGCTACGCCAACGCACCGACGCTGCGCGTGTTCGACCAGGCCAGGCGCGAACTCGCCGTTCAGGTGCTGCCGGTGCAGGCCATGGGTGATGCCTTTGTCACGCCTGCCGCCGCTGCACCGACGCCCCCGGCCGCAGCGCCGGCTGCGGCACACACTCCCGCCATTGCTCCCGTTGCAGCGCCAAGCGCAGCCCCCGCTACCGCATCCACACCGGCCAAGCCCGCATCGGCTATCAGCGACGATCCGCTGCAGCAATTGCAGTACTGGTGGCAACAGGCGACGCCGGAACAACGCGCGGCGTTTTTGCAGCAGATTGTCCGTTGAATGCAGCGCGTCCGGTAAAGAATGAAGCCGAGGCAAAGCGGGAGCGACTGACGATGCCGCAGTCAGTGCGCCGATTCAACCGTCAGCGACGGTTGCGGTTTGCCAAACAGATAGCCCTGACCACCGGCGACACCGAGCGACAGCAACATCTGCCACTGGCTTTCGGTTTCCACGCATTCGGCCAGCACCACCGCGCCAGCGGCATTGCCGACCGACACCAGACCGCGAACGAACTCCTGATGGTTCGGATCGGTTTCAATGCCGCGGGTCAGACTGCGATGCAGTTTGATGAAGCGGTACAAACCCGGCTGCAGATAGTTGGCGGAATACTGCGGTTGGCCCACATGTTCAACAGCAAGGCCGGCGCCACAGCGGGTCAGGGTTTGCAGGAACGCCAGCTCCGGCGCCGACAAATGGCTGGCGACCGGTTCGCCGATTTCGAAAATGATCCGCTCCGCCAACTGATGATTCTCGGCCAGATGCTCCAGCAACCAGTTGCGGAAGGCCTGATCCAGCACCGCGTCATGACTCAGATTGACCGACAGCATCTGCCCGGCCAGCGGTCCGAACAGCAATGACTTCAGCACCTGATCACACACCATCCGATCAAACGGCACCGCCAGACCGACCCGATGCGCCATCGGCAAGAACGTCGCGGCGGTGAACAGCTCGCCATTGTCGCCGGGCACCCGTGACAGCACTTCGTGGAACGCGATGCGCCGATCGGCGCCGATCACCACCGGGTGGTAATGCAGCACCGCCTTGCGCTGCTCGACCACCCGCTCCAGCAGCGAGCGCCAGCGCACCCGTCCCATCAGACCGGCTTCCTGCACCTCGCCGCTTTCAAACATGTGCCAGCCAATCGGCAGATCGTCCTGCTGGGCGTAACGCAGCGCCATGTCGGCTTCCGACAGCAGCTTGAACGCTTCATCACCGGCGCGATAGCTGACCACGCCGACATGCGCGAGACGACCATCGGTGCGGCCGTGTTCACGCTCGATGTGGCTTTGCAATTCCCGCAACAGCTTGCGGCAGAAAGTGTGCACTTCCCGGCTGCTCATGCCCGGCAGCAATGCCGAAAACGTTTGCGTGTCGCGCCGGGCCAGAATGTGCTGCGGATACGGCGTGGCGTGTTGATGCAGCAGCTGCGCCACCAGTTTGATATAGCGTTGCTGTGCCTCGGCCTGGGCGAACGGCTCGCCGACTTCCAGCAACGCCAGCACACCGCGGGCATTGGCATCGCGCTCGTTCAGCAGCACGTCGAGATGGGCGTCGAAGTAGGCGCGATTGCCGAGGCCGGTTTCGCCATCGACAAAGGAGCGGCGCCGCACCTGATCACTGGCCTGCACTTGCGCTTTGGCGTATTCACGGATTTCGCTCAGCAGTTTGGCGAACGCCGCCAGCACGGTGTAGGGCTCGTCTTCGGCGACCAGGCCCGGATCGCGAACACCGCCGATGATCTGTTCGGCCACGGCGCGGCTGCGCAGGTAGCCGCGCAGCAGCCGCCACAGCAGCAAGCCGCCGAGCAGACTCAGCGCCGCCCACAGGCCAAACAGCGCCAGCCACCATTGCTGCCACGGAAAAATCTGCTGGTGGTGCAGCGCGACACCGAGCCGGCCGATGCCATCCGGCAACAGCACCGGCAATTGCAACTGCAACGCGCTGTATGGAATCGGTTTCGCTTCTTGCGGAAAACGTTCGAGCAATTCGCCAGCAGCGTTGTGCAAGGTCAGTTCATACGGCTCTACCGCGGCAATCAGCTGGGCAAAACTGTGTCGGCGCGCCGTCACATCCTGCCAGTTGCTGGCCGCCTGGGTCTGCACCAGCAGCGCGCTCAGCTCGCTGCCGAGCACCGGCAGCTCCCGCAGCCGCTGCGCGTAGAAACCCAGCCCGATGGCGAGCAGCAGCAGACAAAGTGACAGCAACAACCACAGACGACGAAACAGCGACATGGCGGCACGTTCTTCCCACAAAGTCTGTCAACTATAGGCGCGGATCTGCGAATTGGGGAAACCGGCAGCGCCGGCATCATTCATTTTTTCCGAACAACCCGTTCAAGCCATGCCGATGTTGCCACCCGCGTCGGGCCGGTAAGCTGAAGCCCTGACCTTGTTGGAGCCCCTGCCATGACCCCGGTGCTGTTTGTCTCTCATGGTGCGCCGACCTTTGCGCTCGCTCCCGGCCAGCTTGGCCCGTTGCTGACGGCCTGCGGCGAGGCGCTGCCACCGCTGCGGGCGGTGCTGGTGCTGTCACCGCACTGGCAAACCCGGCACGTGCAGGTGATGAGTCATGCCGCACCGGCAACGGTGCACGATTTCGGCGGCTTCCCCGCGCCGCTGTATCAGTTGCAATACCCGGCGCCCGGCGCGCCGGAGGTCGCCGCCGAGGTGCTGGCGCTGCTGCAGGCCGCCGGCATCACTGCCGACAGCGACGACCAGCGCGGTCGCGATCATGGCGCCTGGGTGCCGTTGCTGCATCTGCTGCCGCATGCCGACGTGCCGGTGCTGCAGCTGTCGATGCCGCTGGCTCTGACAGCCGAAGGCGCCTGGCAACTCGGCCGCGCCTTGGCGCCGCTGCGTCAGCGCGGCGTGTTGCTGCTCGGCTCCGGCAGCCTGACCCACAACCTGTATGAGGTGCGCTTCAATGCCCGCGACAGCGCCGCCTACGCCGAACAATTCCGGCACTGGGTCGCCGATACGCTTGCCCGCCGCGACACCGATGCCCTGCTCGCTTACCGGCAACGAGCGCCTGCTGCCACGCGCGCGCACCCGACCGAGGAACATTTGCTGCCGCTGCTGTTCGCCGCCGGCGCGAGCCGTGCTGACGATCAGCTGACCCGGCTCGACGGCGGCATCGAGCACGGCGTGCTGGCGATGGACAGCTATCTCTGGCACGCCGCAGCCGATTGACGGCAGCAGACCTCGCCTGAGCGGCGCCAGCGCTGTCACCGCGACTGCTATAGTTTCAGCCCCGAGTACCTGGGCCGGATGCCCGTTCGCAAAGGAGACAAGGACATGCTGCAAACTCGTCGGCTCAACGTCGAAGCGAAAATCAGAATGAACGTCGCGGTTGCCACCGCCATCGCTGCCGCGCTCAGCGGCTGCGCCACGCTGCAACCGGAACCGCCGGACACCACGCCGCAGAACCCCACCGCCGTCATCGTCAGCGAAACCCGCATGGGCGGCGCGCTGCTGCCCAATGCCACCGGCACCACCACGACCTATGTGCGCGATGATCGCAAGCGCACCGCCAATGATTTCAAGTTCGACAACTGGCTGCTGCGCAACACCATCGGCCGGTTCAGCACCGGCACCGACGAAGTGCTGCGGCTCGACCGCAATCTGCAATGGCAACTGAATCACGACGACAAGACCTACACCGAATGTCCATTGACCGGCTGCGTGCAACCGACGCTGCCGAGCGGCAATGGCCAGCCGCAAACCGGCGACAGCGGCGGTCGCAGCGAGCCGGAACCTTCGGATTGCAAAATCACCGTCACCAAAAACACCATCAAAGGCAGTCAGCTGAATGAAAAGCGGCAAATAGCCGGTGCCAATGCACAACTGTTCCGGCTGGATTGGCACGTGGAAATGAAAGATCAGTTCGGCAAGAAAGCCAGCAACACCGTCACCTTTGATTTCTGGAACACCACACCGAGCGGCGCCCTGAAAGAAGCACTCGATGCGCAAGCGCGCTTCGACAGCCGCTATGCCAAAGCCATGCTGGCGAGTCCACAACTGCAGCAGATCCTGAACCGCGACGTGTACAACGCGGTCGGCATGCTCGGCGGTTCGATGGGCAGCGCCGGCAACAACTGGGCGGTCAAGCTCGGCAAGGAGCTGAGCAAGATGAAAGGCTACACGATGGCCTCGACCGTGCAGTGGAATGTCAGCGGCGACACCTGCAGCAGCGCCAAACCGGCAACCCCGACCGTCAGCAGCAACCCGCTCGACTGGTTGAAAGGCAAGGAAACCAGCAGCACCGCCCCCTCCGGGCCGCTGATCGAATTCCGCTACGAAGTGAAAGCCATCGGCATGCAAGCCGAACGCGACAGCCGGTTTGAACTGCCGCGCAAATACACGCGCAGCAATTGAGCTGGTCTGGAAAGATCTGGAATGGCCTGGAATGGCCTGGAATGGCCAAGAACAGTGACGGCGCCCACGGGCGCCGTCAGTGCGTTTCGAGCGCCCGTTGCAATGCGGCGCGCGCCAGCAGTCGGGTCGAATCCAGCGTCGGCAACGGCGAGTTGCGGTCATCGATGATCAGCGGAATCTCGGTGCAGCCGAGCACCACGGCATCGCAGCCTTGCGCCTGCAAGTCGCCGATCACGGTTTGGAAATACTGCACGCTGTCCGGCTTGAACACGCCATGCACCAGTTCAGCCATGATGAGCCGGCCCATTTCGCGGCGCTGCATGGCATCGGGCCGCACCGCGGCAATCCCCACCGCCGCCAGCTTGGCCGGATACACCTCGCTTTCGACCAACCAGCGCGTACCGGTGATGCCGAGCCGGCGAAAGCCGCGCGCTTTTGCCGCTGCCGCCACCACTTCGGCAATGTGCAGCCACGGCAACGGCGAGCGCACCGCCACGTAATCAAACGCCTGATGAATGGTGTTGTCGGGGCAGATCAGAAAATCGGCGCCGGCGCTGGCGAGCTTGTGCGCCGACGCCAGCATCAGCTCGCCGACGCCGGGCCAGTCACCGCGCTCCAGGCACTGCACATACGCCGCCAGCGACGGCGTATGCAGCGACAGCTCCGGATGGGCGTGACCACCGAGCTGTGCCGCCCCTTCCGCACAGATGGTGCGATAGCAGAGCGCTGCCCCTTCCGCCGAACAGCCGACGATGCCGATGTGTTTCATGGCGGCAACTGCAATGCGTTATGCGCGCAGCTCAATGCTGCCGGTTGCCAGCACCTGACCGGCCCGGCGCAGGGCAAAATGCGCGGCCTCGCGCTGGAACAGCAGATCATCACAGGGCAGCAGCACCGGCCGGACGAAGTTGATCGCCACCGCGGTGCGCGGCCGCTGCTCGACGCGGGCAAACACGCTTTCGGCACGCGCAGCCAGATACATGCCATGCGCGAGCACCGTGCGGGCGCCAAACCAGCGCGCCAGCCACGGGTGCAGATGAATCGGGTTGTAATCGCCGGAAATGCGCGCATAGCGGCGTGCCAGTGCCGGGGTCAGCGCCCAGGTTTCCTGCAGACCCGGTGTTTGCACTTGCGCCGGCGCCGAGCGCGCCAGTGGTTTGCGGCCGCGGCGCACCAGATACTCGCTGCGGCAATCGGCCACCGCGACGCCATGCTGGGCAAACTCCACCTGCAGCGCGACCCCTTCGGAATCGGAATGGCTGGCGGTGAGGCGACTCGCCGACACGCTGAGCACAAACGGCGCCTGCCAATCGATAGCGGACAGCGCTTGCAGACGGTTGCTGAGGTGGATGGCGCCCGGAATGGCAAACGGCAGATCCGGCTGCAGCATCAGCGCCAGCTGCGCGCGCAGCGCCAACGGATACAACGCGGTCAGCAGCGCGTTGGGTGAGTCGCGCTCCGGTGAAAACGGCAGCGCAAACAGGCCATGAAACGCCTGCAGATAATCCGCCGCGAGCGGCGCTGCCGACCACTGCCGGGTCGGCAGGGTCGATGGCCATTCACCCTGGCGATTCAGGGTCAGCGCGCTGCGCAGCAACAATGCAGGGGTAGCGGGCAAGGCAGACATACGGGCCGACTCCAATGGGTACCAGAACCCAGCATAGTGCCCGGAACTGGTCGGTCCGGCAATTGACCGCGTCACGTCACAGCGAGAAGATCCAAACTCCGCCGGCCGATCCCGGCCACCGAGCCCCCGCCATGAGCCGCGCCTTCGTCAAAGAAAACGACAGCGACACGCTGCCCGAATTGCCGGAGCTGCCGGTGTCGCCCGGCCCGAACCCGGTCACCGCACGCGGCCTGGCGCTGCTGCGCGCCCGCTACGAGCACAACCTCGACCGGCAACAAGCCCTGACCGATGCCGTCAGTGCCGACGACAAACTGCAACGCGCGGAATTGCAACGCGAACAGCGCTGGCTCGAGGCCCGGCTCGGCACCGCGCAACTGCGGCAACCACACGGCAACAGCGAGCGCGTCGAGTTCGGTTGCCTGGTGACCCTGATCGATGAAACCGATACCGAACACCGCTACCGCATCGTCGGTGAAGACGAGGCCGCGCCAGAACACGGCCGCATCAGCTGGCGCAGCCCGCTGGCGGTGGCGCTGAACCATGCGCAAGTGGGTGATGAGCGGCTGTGGCAGCGACCGGCCGGTGCGCTGCGGGTCGAGGTTGTCGCCATTGATTGCTCACCGGAGCCAGCCGCTTAGCATGAGCCGTGCTGCGTTCATTGCAGCGGCAGCGCGCGAAAGTCCGCCTGGACGGCGACAGAACCGGGTTGTTTTCCTTCATCGGCGCGGCGTGCGTGTAACGGCAGCGGGCCGGCAATCTGGCGCCTGACCACGTCGGACGAGTCAGCAAGAATGCCGCGGAGTCCGACACGTCAGCGCGATCTGCGCTCGCCGAACGCCGCGTTACCCCCCAACCTGACCATTGGCCGGCCCTGCCCCAACAACCGGGCGTGGAACCGTGCACGGTATTCGTTTGGGTTCACAACCGCGAAGGCTTCAGGCAAGCGCATCCGGAAGCGGTGCTCTCTTCGCCAGTTTTGGCAACGCCGACTAGACTTCGTCTCGCATCAGGCCCAGCCGACTACCGCGTGCGGGAGAACATGGCATGTCGAAGTCCGTGCGCCCACTTACCTTCATCCTGGTAACCAGCACACTGTCACCGATCGCAACAGCCAGCGACAACCTCCGGGTGGAAGATCTCCTCTCCATGCCACTGGAGGAGCTTCTGGCCATCAAGGTCAACAGCGCCAGCAAACGCGACGAGAGCATCGCCTTGGCGCCCGGTTCGATCACCTCCTGGTCACACAACGACATGCGCCAGATTGGCGCGGTGACACTTTCCGATCTGGCAAACGTCACCCCCGGTTTTTCCACCCGCAGCGCCCTTGCCAACGACCAGTTCGAGACGCGAGGGATCACCGACCCGCTGAATGCAAGGCACTTGCTGATCGTCGACGGGATCCCGCTCAATCATGCCCGCGACTTCATGGTGCTGTCGCAAACCCCGTTTCCCAGCCAGACACTCCGGCAGGTCGAGTTTCTGCGCGGCCCCGCCTCGGCCTTGTACGGCACCAGCGCATTTCTCGGGGTGATAGAAGTGCATCCCCTCGAGCTCGACACCAACGGCTCATTCAATGAGTTCCTGGTCGCGCGAGGCAATGCCGATGACGACCAGCTCGTCATGGCCTACAGCCTGAACAAGAATGACAGTGGCCGGCTTCGGCTTGCCGTGGGTCACCAGCAGAAAGCCGCGTCGCTGTTCGAAATCCCGCAACAAGACCCGCAACGCAATTTGCTGCAAGACCAGTTTGACAACCTTTACGGCGACTTCTCGTATCGGGTGGATAGTGGGCCGGCATCCGGCGTTTCATTCGGCTTTTTCCATATCAAGAAGACCTCCGGCTTTGGCGAATCCTGGACCGGCGGCCAGGACACCAGCGCCGCCAACAAGGAGGTTCGTGAGGTCTCCATTCCCTATCTCAAGTACCAGACTGCCGTGGCCGAAAAATGGTCCATGAATGGATACTTCAAATACAACCGCTCCACCGAATCCGGCACGCAGACCAATCAGATTTGGGGTAACCCGTTCTTTTTCGATTACCTCATCGTGACGGAGAACAGCGAGCTCCAGCTGGAGACGAAATACCGACAAGACGGCGGGGACGATCTCATTGCCGGCTTGAATTACGACGTTCGCCACCAGGTTGACGGTGACAGCTACATCTTCAATCCCGCCGTCCAAAGCAGCGCCAACACTGACGTTTTCAGTGAGCAGGCAGAGAGTCGGGCGGTATACCTTCAGCAGTCGCTCGCCTTTGACGGCATCGGTCACGGTAGCCAACTGACCCTTGGCGCAAGACAAGATGAAGGCCGGCTGTCAGGCAACACCTACACCCAGCTGTCACCTCGTGTAGCATTTACCCAGCGGATAACGCCCGAGCTCAATGTCAAAGCCCTGATCGGAAAAGCGCTGAAAGTGCCAGGCATAAAGGAGATCGGACACAACCGGGAGAAAGCACCAGCGCTCGTTTCTGACGCACTCATCCCCAATCTGGAACCAGAAAGCATTTATACCCGGGAACTGGTGCTGACGTATGCAACGGCGCGGGTGCTGGCAAATCTGACCTACTTCAACATGGTCATTGCCGATCAGATCCGCGAACTCTCGCTTGCCCCCGACGCCTACATTGACCCAGACAGCGACGCGCCCGGCATTTTTCAGAACAGCCGGGGTGAAACGCGTTCGGAGGGCTGGGAAGCAGCCATCCGCAGCCACCTCTCGGATAACAGCTGGCTTTTTGCCAACATCTCGCTTGCCGACACCAAAGATCCGAACAACGAACCGGTCGCCAATGCGCCCCACCTCAAGACCAACGTCGGGTTTTCCTATTCGGCCAATCGGCTCACAGCGACTGCCGTCGCCAAGCATGTCGACGAATACGCCGGCACAAATGGCGCAAAACCCTATCAGGGCCAACTCGTTGTCGACGTGAACCTGTCATGGAGCCTGAGCGAAGCCATGGCAGTGGACATGAGTTTCTTCAACCTTTTCGACGAAACCTATTTTCAAGCCAATAATGGCGCGGACGGGATACCCAAATACGGCAGAACGGCGCGCCTGACCTTGCGCGGACAGCTCTAGAAGCATCAACTTTGCGCCCGGCGTTTGCCGGCGGCCGGATTTCCTGAGATCGGGATTTTTTAGATCGGCGCATTCATGGTTGAGCCTGCGCAACCCAACCGGCGCTGGACGTCAACCACCGCCTCAGGCCAATGCAGACCGCCCCAGTGGCAGAGAAAAGCACCGCAAGTGATTCGCGCATGAAGGCCAACGAGCCGGTAGCGACTGAAGGGCAATCGTTAGCCGCTCGGCCGGCTTTGCAGAATGACGCCGCGAAACCACAGCTGCTGCCAACGCGCCGTTTTTTCTGCGGCCGATAACCGTTTCGGTGACGCCGGCACCGGCTCGGCAAACGCCTGCGCCCGATCCGCCGGCAAAGTCACGGCGCGGGCATTGATGGCGGCAAACCGCGTTCCGGCCGCCTCATAGCTCACCGCCACCACCACACCGCAATCCGCGCACAGCAGAAACTCCGCCAACTCATCGCCCTGTTTGAGCCGGCGCAGACGCGCGTCATCGCGCACCGTGATGGTCAACACGCCGTCCGGATCCGAAAGCCAGGCCGCGCCATGCTTGCAACAAAACTCGCAATCGCAGGCACGCGGCTGGTAATCCGCCGGCGATTGGCTCAAGCCGATTGCCAGCTGGAGATTGCCGCAATAGCAGCTACCGGTAAGCGTTGGTTTGTGCATCAGATGACCCTATGGTGAAACGCTCTCATCTCGTCGCTCCCTTCGTAGTGCAGAGAGTCTTCCGCCCCTCCCCCTGTCAAGGGGGAGGCCGGGAGGGGGTAGTTGCCGGGAAAGCTCGGCAGCGTTTTCCGCCAACCGTTTTGTCGTCACAACAAAAATACTTCAACCGGGCTTCGCCCATTTGATTCGGATTACGCCCCGAAGGAAATTTCCATTCGGGACGCTGCGCCAATTCAAGCTACGGAGACTTTTGCTCCCTCCCCTGCCAGGGGGAGGGGTAGGGTGGGGGCATTGCCGGGAAACCTCGGCAGCGCCGCTCGATAACTGATACCGCGAGTTCTTCTTACAGGAAAAGACACCTAAAATGGGCTTCACCCATTTGACCCGGATTACGCTTCGCTAATCGAGGCTACGCGAACTGGCGATTGATCATGTGGTTCACCCGCATTAAGTCATGTATGTCATCCATATACCATGAATGAATGCAGACAAAAGAATGAACAATGCCAAGAAACCAGTCACGACCGTGAAGGAAAGGACGCCGAGCCAGAGTCTTCCAAAAACAATAGCTCTTTCCTTCTCTTCTGCTCGGTGCCTCAGAATTAAAGACTCGAATCTCTCAGCATCATCCAAGGCGTTAGCAATGCCAATAAGAGTCACTGACCGATAGTACATCCCATATATCTCAAAAGCGATAAAAGCAGCAAGAGACAATGAGATAGGCAAAGCCGACCAGAACATGGTTCCTCTGGTCAAATCATCTTTTACAAAGCTCCAAATACCAAAGAATCCTGCATAGCCGGCGGCGATGATGAGATTTGTGTACGCCTGAGCCTGGCTGAAAGTACTAGCCAAGACCTCTTTCTGCGCCTCAATTAGCTCTTTGTTTGCCATATAGACTTTGCTCTCACTCAGGGTTGCCTAGGATCAATATCGTGTCTCTCATTTGAATCACAGAAAGCAAACAAAAACGGCGCCATCAGGCGCCGTTTTTTCACTCCATCAGAACGGAATATCGTCATCAAAGGCCGGCTCGTTGAAGCCTTCATCGGCCATGGCCGGTTGATTCGATTGCGGCCGGCCGCTGCTGCGTTGCTGGCCGCCACCGCCGTAGTTGTTGCCGCCGCCATAGCTGCCGCCGGACTGATTGTCGTCGTAGCCGGCGCTGCCGCCGCCACCGCTGCCGCCGCGGGCGCTGTCGAGCATCTGCATTTCGTTGCAGCGGATTTCGGTGGTGTAGCGATCCTTGCCTTCGTTGTCTTGCCACTTGCGGGTGCGCAAACTGCCTTCAACGTAGACCTTGGAACCTTTCTTCAGGTACTCGCCCATGATCTGGGCCAGCCGGCCGTAGGCGACCACACGGTGCCATTCGGTGATTTCTTTCTGCTCGCCGCTTTGTTTGTCTTTCCAGCTTTCACTGGTGGCGATGGTCAGGTTGGCGATGGCGTCGCCGCTCGGGGTGTAGCGGATTTCCGGGTCTTTGCCGAGATTGCCGATCAGGATGACTTTGTTGATACCACGGCTGGCCATGGCGGTTCTCCTTGCTGGGCGTCGCGAGCGTTCGCGTGTGAGTCCCGTGACGCGGGGTGGATAAAGCGGTCGGGGCGAAACCCCGGTTGGGGCGGATTGTAGGGGGCTTCGGGCGCGCTGTCAGCGCCCGGCGTTTGGGAGCATGGCTCATGCGCGATAAAGGAGCATGGCTCGTGCGCGATAAAACTGTCCCAATTCCGGGACGAAAAGGCGGAGCTGGCGTCCCATGGCCGGGACGGCGATACGGCCCCCGATGCCGGCCATCCCGTCAATCCTCTCTGTTTTCAATCACTTAGCCTGCTGGCACGGCGCTTGCCATAGGGACGTTACGTTCCGCCGCCGATTTTGACCAAATGCTCGCTCACGCCATGGACCGCCCCCGCTCTGCCCCTGCCCGCCCTTGGCTGCGCCGTTATGGCCTCTGGCTGGCTGGCGCCGCGCTGGCCGCGACCGCCCTCGCCTATACCGGCACCAGCCTGAAGCCGGCCGGCTATCCGGTGTCGAAGGCCTCGCTGGCGATCGGCACGGTCAGCGCCGGCGCCTTCGATGTCCGCGTGCATGGCAATGGCGTGCTGCTGCCGGTGACGGTGCGCTGGGTCGCGGCGCAAGTCGAAGGCCGGATCGAGCAGGTGCACATGCGCGCCGGCAGCGCGGTCAAGGAAGGCGATGTGCTGGTCACGCTGAGCAACCCGGCGCTGTTGCAGGCCCAGGAAGAAGCGCGCTGGTCGTTGGAGGCGCTGCTGGCGGAACGCAGTGCGCTGAAAGTGGCGCTCGCCAGCGAGCAGCTGAACCAGCAGACCACCGTGGTCAAAACCGAGTTCGCCTACAACAGCGCCAAGCTGCAGTATGAAGCGGAGGCACGGCTGATTGCCGAGAAAGGCCAGGTGATCCCGGAGCTGGAGCACAAGCGCACTGCGCTCAATGTGCAACAGCTGCAGGAAACGCTGCGCATCGAACGCGACCGGCTCAAGCATTTTGACAACAACCTGCGCGCGCAGCTGAACGCCAAGGAAGCGCAGGTAGAGAAAGTGCGCAAACAGTTTTTGCGGGCGAAAGAGCAGGTCGAGGCGCTGACCGTGCGGGCGCCGATGGCCGGCATTGTCCAGGCGCTGCCGCTGGAGCCCGGTCAGCGGGTATTGGTGGGCGGCGAAATTGCCCGCGTCGCCGACCCGGCGGCGCTGTATGCCGAACTGAAAATCCCGGAACAGCAGGCGCGTGATCTGGCCTTGAACCAGGCCGCCAGCATCGACACCCGCAATGGCATCGTCGCCGGGGTGGTGACGCGCATCGATCCGGCCGTGGTCGCCGGCATGGTCAAGGTGGATGTGCAACTGACCGCGCCGCTGCCAAAAGGCGCGCGCCCGGATCTCAGCATCGATGGCAGCGTGCAGATCGCTGCACTGGCCAACACGCTGTACGTGCCGCGGCCGGCGCTGAGCCAGAGCAACCAGCCGATGCAGATCTATCGCGTGCTTGATGACGCCAGCGCCGAACGCATCGCGGTCGAGTTTGGTCAGGCTTCGGTCAATGTCATTGAGGTGAAAGCCGGCTTGCAAGCTGGCGACCGGATCATTCTGAACGACACCACGCTCTGGGGCACACCGGAGCGGGTGCAAATCAATTAAGCGCACAAGCAGATGATGCCAAAGCCCCTCCCCCCTCGCGGGGGAGGGGTTGGGGAGAGGGGGCTCGCGACACAGCCCTGCTCCCCATTATTCACAGCACAGCAGCTAACCGTTACTGAACCACCCGCAAGCAAGGAGAAACGCATGCAAGCGCAGTCGCCACAACCGAACCCGGTCATTCAGCTCAACAATGTCGGCAAAACCTTTCTGACCGATGAAGTCGAAACGCTGGCACTCAGCAGCGTGTATCTGAGCATCAATCAGGGCGAATACGTCTCCATCACCGGCCCGTCCGGTTGCGGCAAATCGACGCTGCTGTCGGTGCTCGGCCTGCTCGACATGCCGAGCGACGGTGAATACCTGCTGGCCGGCAAACGCGTGGACCAGCTGAACAACCGCGAGCGCGCCAAAGTGCGCAACCGCGAAGTCGGTTTCATTTTCCAGGCCTTCAATCTGATTTCGGATTTGAATGTGTTGGAGAACGTCGAGCTGCCGCTGACCTACCGCGATGATCTGAACAGCCGCCAGCGCCGGCAGCTGGCGCAGGAAGCGCTGGAGAAAGTCGACATGAGTCATCGCAGCCAGCATTACCCGAGCCAGCTTTCCGGCGGTCAGCAGCAACGCGTTGCCATTGCCCGCGCGCTGGCCGGCAAACCCTCGCTGCTGCTCGCCGACGAACCGACCGGCAACCTCGATTCGCGCAACGCCGAGATGGTGATGGATCTGCTCAAGCAGCTGCACCGCGACGGCGCCACCATCGTCATGGTCACCCACGATCCGCGCTCGGCCAAAGCGGCGCAGCGACAGATTGCGCTGTTCGACGGCCGCATCGTCGACGACAGCCGCACCGAAACCGCCGAAGCCGCCTGACACGCGCTGAAAAGCCGCTTCGCTTTCCAGCCTCACCGTCAAAGGGAGCTTACAAAAAATGAACGAGATCAGCACGGTTCGACGCTACGTTCTGCGCGCCATGTATCTGCTAATGGCCGTTGGCCTGCTACTGACCATCTGGCCGCACATCATTTCGCCGCCGGATCTGGTCGCCGGCCCGAAATCGGTCATTCGGGCCTTGCTTGGTGCCTTGGGGCTGCTGAGCCTGCTCGGCTTGCGCTACCCGTTGCAGATGCTGCCGTTACTGATTTTTGAACTGTTGTGGAAAGTCATCTGGGTGCTGGGCTCGGCACTACCGATGTGGCGCGGACCCGGTTTGGACGACTACGCCGCGCAATCGCTGATGGAGTGCCTGATCGGTGTGGTGCTGCTGCCGTTGGTGATTCCGTGGCGCTATGTCATCGCCCGTTACGTGCGCTCGCCCGGTGAGCCGTGGGCCAAGCCGGCGTCGCCGGTTTCAGAAACGCCAACCGCGTAAACCATTGCTGATCACAAGATCAGTACTACGGAGAGCCCATGATGTGGCGGGAAATTCACTACGCACTGCGCCTGCTCGGCAAAACACCGGGCTTTACCGCGCTGACGCTGTTTGTGTTGGCGGCCGGCCTGTGCGTGGCGGTGTACATGCATGCGTTTGTCCGCACGCTCGGCTATGCCGCGCTGCCATTTCCGGATTACCAGCGACTGATGATGGTCGGCTCCGAGATCAACGGCAAAGAGGCCAGCGGCAACGCGATCAACAGTTTTGATTTTCAGCAATTGGCCGCCGGCCAACAGCATTTCGAGATTTTCATTCAGTCGCGCGCCGAGGAAGCCACGCTGGCCGGCACCGAGCTGCCGAAGCGGCTGCGCATCAACCTGAGCAGCAGTCAGTTGTTTGAGCTGACCGCCGTGCCGCCGCTGCTCGGCCGTGTGCTGCAACCGGCCGATAGCACCGCCGGTGCCCCGGCGGTGACGGTGCTGTCACATGCACTGTGGCAAAGCGAGTTCAACGCTGACCCGGACATCATCGGCCGCACGGTCTTGCTGAACGACATACCCACCATCGTCGTCGGCGTGATGCCCGCCGGTTTTGCGTTTCCAAACTGGACCGATGCCTGGTTGCCGCTGCCGGAAGCCGGCGCCTTGCAACCCGGCGCCGGCCCTTATGCGGACATCATTGGCAAACTGCGGGTCGGCAGTGAACGCGCCGCGGCCGAAGCCGAACTGAAAGCAATTGCCAGCCAGCTGGAGCAGCAGTTTCCCGCCACCAACAGTCATCGCAATGTCGTGGTCTGGCCGTTTGTCCAGCAACACATCACCAGCGGCGGCATGAGCGTATTGACGGTGATGGCAGCGGCGGCCGCGTTCATTCTGCTGTTGGTGATGCTCAATGCCGGCAACCTGCTGCTGGCGCGCGCAGCCGAACGGCAAAAAGAGATCGCCATCCGCTCGGCGCTCGGTGCACCGCGGTTGACACTGGTACGACAAATGCTGTGGCAAGCATTGTTGTTGACCATCGGCGGCGGACTCATTGGGGTGTTCTTTGCGAGCTGGAGTCTTGGCTGGAACAACGAAGAACTCGCTGGCTTCATCACCCACCTGCCGTTCTGGTGGCGCTTCGAGTTGACCGCTGCCGATCTGCGCTTTGCTTTTGGCCTGATGTTGCTTACGGCCGTTGCCGTTGGTCTGTACCCGGCGCTGCGCGCCAGTGCAGGCGATCTCAACCAGTTTCTGCGCGACGGCACCCGCGGCAGCAACGGCCTGAAAATCAAGCGACTGACCGATGTGCTGGTGATGGCCGAGATCGCGCTGTCGATCGCCCTGCTGATCATCGCCCTGGTGCTGAGCATCTCGACCTACAGCAAAATCAACATCGATTTTCGCGCCCGCATCGACAACGTGCTGATCGCCGGCATGGATCTGCACCAGCCGCACTACCGGCAGGCCACGCATCACCAACGCTTCCGTGACCAGCTCGAAGCAGGGTTGCAGGCACAGGCCGGTGTCGAGCAGGTGGCGTTCGCCAGCCATCTGCCCGGCATGTTTGGCGAGCAGGAACATTACCTGCTCGAAGGCCAACAGGTGCCGGATCAGCGCTACCCGAGCGTGCACCGGGTGATCGTCTCGGATCGCTATTTCACGCTGTTCGCCATTCCGCTGCTGCAGGGCCGCGCGTTTGATCACCGCGACAACGGCGGCGAAAAAGTTGTCATCGTCAGCAAGCACTTTGCGGAAAAAAATTGGCCGCAGCAATCGGCGCTGGGCAAACGGCTGCAGCTGCCGCTGGTCACTTTGCGCGAACCGGCGAGCGAACCGGCCAGCGAAACCGTGCGCCAAGCCACCGAGTGGTACACCGTGATCGGTGTGGTCGATGACGTGCTGTACCAGCAAGAGGACATGGCCAAACCGGATTATTCGGCGCTGTATTTCAGCCAGCGACAACGCCCGACCGCGCAGCTGGTTGTTGCGGTGGCCAGCCGCGAGGAGCCGATGACGCTGGCCCGCACGCTGGCGGCGGAAGTAAGCCGTCTGGGCACGGCACTGCCAGTCTACAACTTGATGTCACTGGCCGACCGCATCTACCGCTACACCAGCAACGCCGGGTTGGTCTGGATCACCAAACAGTTTCTGGCGATGGCGGCACTCGGCGTGCTGCTGGCCGCGAGCGGCATTTATGGCGTGATCGCCCGCTCGGTGGCGCTGCGCACCCAGGAGCTCGGCGTCCGCCGTGCGCTCGGTGCGTCCGAACAACACATTCTGCTGATGTTGATGCGGCAAGGCGGTTGGCGATTTGCCATTGGTGGCGGTATTGGCTTGTCGCTCGGCATGCTGCTGATGCACGCCTTGCGTTACGCGATGTTCGGCCTGGATGGCAAAGCGACCACCGTAGCGCTGGTGGTGTTGCTGCTGGTTGGCGGCATCGTTGGTCTGGCGACGTTCTGGCCGGCGCGCCGGGCTGTGCAACTGTCTCCGGCTGCCGCCCTGCGTTACGAATGATGAACACGACAACGGGAGCCCGTCGATGAAAACCCTGCACATCGTTACCGGACTATTGGCTTTGCTGGCGGGCGCCATCGCGCTTTATGCCGCGAAGGGAAACCGTTGGCATCGGCAAGCGGGCACCGTTTTTGTGTACGCCATGCTGCTGATGTCGGCGAGCGGCGCGATCATGGCGGCACTCCAACCACAGCGCACCTCGGTGGTGGCGGGTGCGCTGGCTTTTTATCTGGTGCTGAGCGCATGGCTGACGGTGCGGGGTCCAACGCCGCGCTGGCTCGATCGCACGCTGGCGCTTACCGGCGCCGGGATCGGCTGCGCCGGGATCAGTATCGGCGTGATCACAATGAATCAGCCGAGGGGCTTGCTCGATGGCCTGCCAGCCGCACCGGCATTCATGTTCGGTGTCGTCGCCTTGATTGCCGCTGTCTTCGACGTTCGCAAGCTGCGATATGGCGTCGTGGGTGGACAGCGAATGACCCGACATCTGTGGCGAATGTGTTTGGCGCTGATGCTGGCGGCGGCGTCGTTCTTTCTCGGCCAGGCGCGCTTGTTTCCCGCGCCGCTGAATCATCCGCTACTGCTCGCAAGCCCCGTGATACTGGTGCTGTTGGTAATGCTTTTCTGGCTGATCCGAATCCGGTTTTTCCCGGCACACGGCCGCATCAACAGCCGGCAAGGAATGAGATAAACAAGGAATCTGACCATGTGGAATGAAATTCGCTATGCCCTGCGCTTGCTGCTGAAGACGCCAGGCTTCAGTGCATTGACCCTCTTTGTCTTGGCGGCCGGGCTCGGCATTGCGGTGTACATGTTTGCGCTGGTGCGGGTGCTGGCTTTTGCCGACTTGCCGTTTCCGGATCAGGAGCGATTGACTTATATCGGTCAGGTCGTCAATGGCACCGAGCAGGCCGGCAATTCGATCGACAGTTTTACCTTTGCGCGCATGGCGGCGGAACAGCAATCGTTTGAACGATTTGTCCAGGCGCGCAAAAGTCATGTCACGTTATCAGGTATCAGCATGGCGAAACGGGCCGAGGCCACCTACAGCGACCATCAGCTGTTTGAGCTGACAGCGGTGCCGGCGCTGCACGGCCGCACCCTGCAAGCAGCTGACAGCGCGCCGGATGCGGTCACGGTCGCCGTCATTTCGTATCGGCTGTGGCGCAGCGAATTTCACAGTGCCGACGACATTGTTGGCCGGGTGATCCGCATTGATGATTTGCCGGTGACCATTGTCGGCGTCATGCCGGCTGGCTACGCCTTTCCCGATGCGAGCGAGCTGTGGTTGCCGCTGCCGGCCTACGGCGCGCTGAAACCGGGCGATGGTCCGTTTACCAGCATCATCGGCAAGCTCAAGGCCGGCATCAGCCTGGCCAGCGCCGATGCCGAACTGAAAGCCATTGCCAGGCAACTGGAGCAGCAGTTTCCCCAAACCAACAGCGATGAAAGTGTGCGCGTCTGGCCGTTCACCCAGCACACGATGACCAACTCGATGGTGTTCATCACCGTGATGATTGCCGCCGCCGGATTCATCCTGCTGCTGGTGATGCTGAATGCCGGTAACCTGCTGCTGGTGCGCGCGGCCGAGCGCCAGAAAGAAGTGGCGATTCGCTCGGCGCTGGGCGCACCACGGCCAACGCTGGTACGGCAACTGTTGTGGGAAGCGCTGCTGCTGGCGATCGCTGGCGGCGTGATCGGCGTATTCTTCGCGAGCTGGGGCCTGCACTGGAGCGAGCGCCAGATCGCCGGTTTCAATGACAGTTTGCCGTTCTGGTGGGCATTCAGTCTGGATGCCACGTCGTTTGTTTTTGCCGCGCTGCTGACTTTGTTTACCGCTGTCGCCGTTGGCCTGTATCCGGCGATCCGGATCAGCAGCGGCGACATCACCCGGTTCCTGCGCGATGGCACCCGCGGCGCGCAGGGATTGCGGCTGACGCGCATGACCCAGCTGCTGGTGGTCACCGAGATCGCACTGTCGATTGCGCTGCTGATTGTCGCGCTGACGTTGATCGGTTCCACCCGCAACACCATGCAGGCCGATTACGGTGCCCGCACGAATAACGTTCTCATCGGCGAACTCGATCTGTACACCCAGGCGTACGAACAGAGCACTGCGACCCACCAGCAATTTTCCGAGCGCTTGCTGGGCGAGCTGGCCAAACAGCCGGGCGTGCAGCGCGTGGCGTTGGCCTGTCACCTGCCCGGCATGTACGGGCCGATCTGGACCTATCTGATCGAAGGCACCGAAGTGCCGGACCAACGCTACCCGAGCGCGACCCGGGTGATCGTCAGCGATGACTATTTTTCGCTGTTCGAAATCCCGCTGCTGCACGGACGCCGCTTCGACAGCCGTGACACCGACAGCAGCGAACCGGTGGTGATCATCAGCAAGGATTTTGCCGAAAAGCATTGGCCGGGCCAGAGCCCGATCGGCAAGCGCATTGGTCTGGACCGCAATCACGATCCGAACAATGAAAAATGGTTTACGGTGATCGGCGTGGTCGGCGAAACCATGTATGGCCAACCCTATGTCGATTTTGCCAGCTACGCGGATCTGTACTTGTCCATGCGGCAACGCCCGGTCGAGGATGTCATGGTGGCGGTCGCTACCGAACAGGAACCGATGGCGCTGGCGCATCCGCTCGCGACCGCGGTCGCGAGCGCCGACAACGATATCCCGGTGTATGGCGTGCGGAGCCTGGCCGAGCAAATCTATCGCTACAATGCCGGCCTGGTATTCATCAGCAATCTGTTCCTGATCATCGCCGGATTGGGTGTCCTGCTGGCGGCGAGTGGCATTTATGGTGTCATCGCCCGCTCGGTGGTCTTGCGGACCCAGGAACTCGGCGTGCGCCGAGCGCTGGGCGCGTCCGAACAGCGGGTGCTGGTGATGCTGATGCGACAGGGCGGTGTGCGCTTTGCAGTCGGTGCCGCCGCAGGCTTGGTACTCGGCCTGTTGCTGGTGAATGCCCTGGCATCGACGCTGTACGGCATGGAACCGCAGTTGCCGCGCATCGCGCTCGGCGTGTTGTTGTTGGTCGGAGCCATTGTCGCATCGGCGACCCTGCTGCCGGCGCGGCGCGCGATAAGCTTGTCGCCTGCCACCGCCCTGCGCTATGAATAGCGCCATGAACGGCACACCGCCACCTTCTGACACCATCATCGGGCGCGCGGCGCCCGATGGTTTTTGTTGGCCGCGTCGGGGCGACACTTGCTACCCTGTGCAGCAACAAGCGACACGCCTCCGCTCAATGGAAACTGCATGAGTGCCACCCTTCTGATTGCCGATGATGACAGCAGCGTGCTCAGCGCCCTGCGGTTGCTGCTGAAATCGGCCGGCTATCGCTGCGACACCGTTACCAGCCCGGCCGAGACGCTCAGCGCACTGCAGCAGCAGCGCTACGACTTGCTGTTGATGGATCTGAATTACGATCGCGACACCACCTCCGGCAGCGAGGGCATGCAGCTGATCCGTGACGTGCGCAAGCTCGACAGCGAGCTCGCCATTGTCGCGATGACCGGCTGGGGCACCATCGATATCGCCGTCAGCGCCATGCGCGAAGGCGCCAACGATTTCATCGAAAAACCCTGGGACAATACCCGGCTGCTGACCCTGATCGGCAATCTGGTGCAACTGGCGCAGCAACGCCGCGATGCCTGCCGGCTCGGCCAGGAAAACGCCCTGCTCAAACAGCAAGGCCAGTACGGCGCCTGGCTCGGCGAGTCGGCCGTTATGCAACAGTTGATGACGAAAGCGGCCAGTGTTGCCGGCACCGACATCAATATTCTGCTGACCGGCGAGAACGGCACCGGCAAAAGCCAGTTGGCGCATTGGCTGCATCAGCAATCGGCGCGGCATGAACGCAGCTTTGTCAGCGTCAACATGGGCGCGATTCCGGAATCCTTGTTCGAAAGCGAACTGTTCGGCCACCAGAAAGGCGCGTTCACCGATGCCAAGGAAACCCGGCTCGGCCGCTTTGAACTGGCCGATGGCGGCACCCTGTTTCTTGACGAAGTCGGTAACCTGCCGCTGCCGCAACAGGCCAAACTGCTGCGCGTGCTCGAAAGCGGCCAGTTTGAAAAAGTCGGCAGCAGCCGCAGCCAGCAGGTCAATGTCCGCATCATTGCCGCGACCAATGCCGATTTGCCGGCCTTGGTGCGCGATGGCAAATTCCGTCAGGATCTGCTGTACCGGCTCAATGGCATTGAATTGAACGTGCCGCCACTGCGCGCACGCGGCGATGACATCGTGCTGCTCGCCGGGCATTTCCTGCAGCGCTACGCCGGCAAGTACCGGCGTGATTGCCACGGTTTTGCCGCCGACGCCCTCAGCGCGTTGCGCAGCTACGACTGGCCCGGCAACGTCCGCGAGCTGCGACACTGCATCGAGCGTGCCGTGCTGCTGGCGCGCGGCCAACAGATCCAGGCGGCCGATTTGGCATTGCCCTATGCACAGGACATGGCAATGCCGGCAACGACACCCGCGCTGTCGCTGGATGCGGAATTGACCCTGGAAGAAGTGGAAAAGCGCTTGCTGATTGCCGCGCTGAAAAAACACGACGGCAATGCGCTCGCCGCCGCGAAAGCGCTCGGCCTCAGCCGCTCCGCGTTCTACCGGCGGCTGGAGAAGTTCCAGCTATGACCGACGCGGCGACCACCTCCACGCCAGCATCCGCACCGGCACGCGCACCGGCATCACGCCGCTCCTGGCGTGCGGTGGAAAACCGGATGGCGTTGCTGGTGCTGTTGGCCGGGTTGCCGGCAACCGGATTGCTGTGCTGGCTGCTGTGGCGCGAAAGCTGGCTGCCGTTTCACCCGGCGGTATTGCTGACGGTATTGCTGTGGTCGCTGTGGCTCGGCAGCGCCTGGTATGTGCGGCAACGGCTGGTCAATCAGCTGCGCAAACTGAGCAATCTGGTGGAAGCGGTTCGGCTCGGCGATTTCAGCTTGCGCGGCCGCAGCGACGGTGACACCGGCGGCTATGGCGAGCTGGTGCGCGAAATCAACACGCTGGCGCAGAAGCTGCGCGACCAGCGCCTGCGCACCGAAGAAACCCAGCATCTGCTCGACAAAGTCATCCGCGATATCGACGTTGCCATTCTGGCCTTTGATGAGCGCCTGCAACTGACGCTGGCCAACCCCGCCGCGTGCCAACTGCTCGGCGACGACTGGAACGCCTTGCGGCTGCGCAGCGCCGATGAACTGAAATTGCGCGCGCTGCTCGACTGCAGCCTGCCGACCGTACTGGAACACAGTTTCAGCAAGCTGAGCGGCATCTGGCGCGTCCAGGCCGAGCAATTCCGCGAGCAGGGCCGCAGTCAGCATCTGCTGTTCATTACCGATCTGAAGCGGGTATTGCGAGCGGAAGAACTGAATGCCTGGAAGCGGCTGATTCGCGTACTGAGCCATGAAGTGAACAACTCGCTGGCGCCGATTGCCTCCGTCAGTGCCAGCCTTGATGATTTGCTCAGCAAACGCACCATCAACGCCGATGACGACCTGCAGCACGATCTGCAGGAAGGCCTGCAATTGATACAGCAGCGCGCACAAAGCCTGACCGAGTTCATTCGCCGCTATGCCGATCTCGCCCGGTTGCCACCGCCGAATAAACGGCCGCTGGCGGTCACCGCACTGCTGCAACGCTTGCCGCAATTATTGCCACATCGTCCGCTGGCGATCCGGCACATGACCGCCGACAACACCGCGTTGCAACTTTACGCCGACCCGGTGCAGCTGGAGCAATTGCTGATCAACGTGCTGAAGAATGCCCATGAAGCGATGCAAACGGCCGGCGCCAGCGGCGCCATCGACGTGCAGGCGCAAACAGAAGAGAATTGCCTCTGTTTGCAGATTGCCGACCGCGGTGATGGCCTCGGCAACAGCAGCAATCTGTTTGTGCCGTTTTATTCCACCAAGAACGGTGGCTCGGGCATTGGTCTGGTACTGAGCCGGCAGATTGTCGAAGCGCACGATGGCAGCCTGCAGCTGCGCAATCGCGACGGCGGTGGCTGTGTCGCGGAGATCCGGCTGCCGCTGGCGCGACAACCGGGACAGTGAACCGGCTTACTTGCCGGTGATCACGTCAGTCAATTGCTGCTCGTTGACCCGGCGGGCGTCGTAGCGCAGTGCCA
The DNA here is from genome assembly GCA_049324755.1 of Pseudomonadota bacterium. Taxonomy (GTDB): domain Bacteria; phylum Pseudomonadota; class Gammaproteobacteria; order Enterobacterales; family Permianibacteraceae; genus Permianibacter. The sequence goes on along the minus strand of JBMOMZ010000066.1, from coordinate 25,903 downwards.
GTGCTTGTTGATCCGGCTGCGGGATGACTTCGATGACGCCGTCGAGCGCGCGCAGCTTCAATGCGATGGTCGCAAGCTCGTCGCCCACCGCCGGCAACTGCGTGGTCCGCCACTCCGGCAACGGCTGCTGGCCGAGTGCAAACAATAACCACAGCAGCACCATTGCCACACCGGCCACCAACACGGCCGTCGCGCCATACCATTGCATCAGCATGCCGCCGAGCGCGCCGCCGGCGAAGGCGCCGAGAAACTGGGCGCTGGCATAAAAGCCCATCGCCGTGCCTTTGTGGCCGGCCGGCACGATGCGCGACAGCCACGATGGCAGCGAGGCTTCGAGCCAGTTGAACGCGGCGAAATACAACACCAGACCGACAATCAGCAAGGCCAGCGACGGCAGCGCCACTACCGTCAACGCCAAGGCCAGCAACGGCAGGCACAGCAACAGAATCGGTTTGTGCAGGCTGCGCCGCTCGGCAACCCGCAGCAACGGCCCCATCAGCAGCACGCCACCAATCAATACCGGCAGATAGATGCTGGCGTGCTCGGCACGATCGATACCGAACTCGACCAGCTTCATCGGCAGCACCATGAACAAGGCGGTCATGACGAAGTGCAGGGCGAAAATACCGACGCTGAGCCGCGGCAGATCGCCATGGCGCAGCAGCGGCCACAGCGTCGCCCAGCGCGCCTGACCGTCGCCGGCACTGGCAGCTGGCGGCGCTTTCGGTACCGTCCAGAACGTGAGCAGCAAGCTCAGCAGCGCCAGCACCACGGTCGCCCAGAACACCGCCGGCAAGCCGCCGAATGCGGCCAGCAGCGGTCCGCCCAGAAACGCCAGGATGAACGCGCCACCGATGCTGATGCCGATGATGGCCATGACCTTGCTGCGCCGGTGTTCGGCGGTCGCGTCGGCCGCCAGCGCCAGCGCCGCACTCGAGACCGCGCCGGCGCCCTGAATGGCGCGACCGATGATGACGCCGATGATGTGATCAGACAGCGCCGCGACCAGCGCGCCGAGCGCAAACAAAACCAGCCCGAGCGTGATCACCGGCCTGCGACCCCACGTATCGGACAGCCGGCCGAGCGGAATCTGCAAACACGCCTGCGTGAAGCCATAGATGCCGACCGCCAGGCCAGCCAGCATTGGGGTGTAACCGGCGAGCGCACCGCCGTACGTGGTCATGACCGGCAGCAACATGAACAGACCAAGCATCCGGAACGCGACGATGGCCGCCAGGGCCAGGGCCGTGCGGCGTTCGGCAACGGTCAGTTTGCTGTCGAGGCTCGTGTCAGTGCGGCTCATGCCGGAACAACCTGATTGAAATGGTGGGCGGGGAAGGCGCCGGGACGCGGCCCGGTTGGTACTGCTGTCAGACGGGTGTCAGGAGTCATGCCGGCACGGGAAATATGGCAGTGGGCGTGAAATTGTCAGGGCCGTTATAGTACCAGCTTTTGCCGCGCCGGCCCGGCGCGGTGTGTTTCCACCCACGCCTCTTCACACAGGCTTTCGGCAGAACCGATACGCATGGACAAGATCCTGATTCGTGGTGCGCGTACGCACAACCTGAAGAACATTGATCTGGAGTTGCCGCGCGACAAACTGATCGTCATCACCGGCTTGTCGGGCTCCGGCAAATCCTCGCTGGCGTTCGACACGCTGTATGCCGAAGGCCAGCGCCGTTATGTCGAGTCGCTGTCGGCCTACGCCCGCCAGTTCCTGAGTCTGATGGAAAAGCCGGATGTCGATCACATCGAAGGCCTGAGCCCGGCGATTTCGATTGAGCAGAAATCGACCTCGCACAACCCGCGTTCGACAGTCGGCACGGTCACCGAAATCTACGATTACCTGCGCCTGCTGTACGCCCGCGTCGGCGAGCCGCACTGCCCGACCCATGGCATCAAGCTCGATGCGCAAACCGTGTCGCAGATGGTCGACCGCATTCTGGAATTGCCGGAAGACACCAAGCTGATGTTGCTGGCGCCGGTCATACAAGACCGCAAAGGTGAGCATCTGGGCCTGATGGTGGAGTTGCGCGGCAAGGGTTTTGTTCGCGCCCGTATCAACGGCCAGGTGGTCGAGCTCGCTGACGCACCGAAGCTCGATGCCCGCAGCAAACACACCATCGAAGTGGTCATCGACCGGTTCAAGGTCCGCGCCGATCAGGCCCAGCGTCTCGCCGAGTCGATTGAAACCGGTTTGAAGCTCGCTGACGGCATCGTCAAAATCGCGTTCATGGACGAGCCAGCCTCGCCAAAGGAAAAACGCGAGGAGTTGCTGTTCTCGGCCAAACACGCCTGCCCGCAGTGCGGCTTTGCGCTGACCGAACTGGAACCGAAAATTTTCTCGTTCAACAGCCCGGCCGGCGCCTGCCAAACCTGCGACGGCCTCGGCATGGATTCATTCTTCGATCCGAAGCGCATCGTCTCCGATCCGGACAAATCACTGGAAGACGGCGCCATCCGCGGCTGGGACAAGCGCAATGTGTTCTATTTCCACATGCTGCGGAGCCTTGCCAAGCATTACAAATTCGAGCTCGATACGCCGTTCAAAAAGTTGACCAAAAAAGCCCAGGACGTGGTGCTGTATGGCAGCGGCCGCGAGATCATCGATTTCCATTATTTCAATGATCGCGGCGACACCGTCGTGCGCCGGCATCCGTTCGAAGGCATCGTTGCCAATTTCGACCGCCGCTACCGGGAAACCGAATCGCAGCAGATCCGCGATGAGCTGTCGCGGTTCATGACCACCCGGCCCTGCCCGGATTGCGGCGGCTCGCGCCTCAATGAAGGTGCCCGCAACGTCAAGATCAAGAAACTGAGCCTGCCGGAAGCCACCGCGTTGTCGGTCGCGCAGTGCAAGGAGTTTTACGACAACCTGAAACTGACCGGCCAGCGCGGCAAGATCGCCAGCAAGATCCTGCAGGAAATTTCCGCCCGGCTCGGCTTTCTGGTCAACGTCGGCCTGGAATACCTGACGCTGGATCGCAGCGCCGAAACCCTGTCCGGTGGCGAAGCGCAGCGTATCCGGCTCGCCTCGCAGATCGGCGCCGGGCTGGTCGGGGTCATGTACATTCTCGATGAGCCGTCAATCGGCCTGCACCAGCGCGACAACGAACGGCTGCTGCACACCCTCAACTATCTGCGGGATCTCGGTAACACCGTGATCGTGGTCGAGCACGACGAGGACGCGATCCGCTCGGCGGATTTCATCGTCGACATCGGCCCCGGCGCCGGCGTACACGGCGGCACCGTGGTCGCCGCCGGCAGCTACGACAAAATCTGCAGTGCCAGGGATTCGCTGACCGGCAAATACCTGTCCGGCAAGCTGGAAATCGCCATTCCAAAAGTGCGCACGCCGGTCGACAAGGACCGGATGCTGATGCTGCGCGGCGCCAGCGGCAACAACCTGAAAAAAGTCGATCTCGAGATTCCGGTTGGCCTGTTCACCTGCGTGACCGGCGTTTCCGGTTCCGGCAAATCGACCTTGATCAACGACACGCTGTATCGGATCGCGGCCATCGAGTTGAACGGCGCCGAGGCCGATCAGCCGGCGCCGTATGACCGCATCGAAGGACTGGAGCTGTTCGACAAGGTGGTCGATATCGATCAAAGTCCGATCGGTCGTACGCCGCGCTCGAACCCGGCAACCTATACCGGCCTGTTCACCCCGATCCGGGAACTGTTTGCCGAAACCAAGGAAGCGCGTGCCCGTGGCTACGGCCCTGGCCGGTTCTCGTTCAACGTCAAGGGCGGCCGCTGCGAGGCTTGCGAAGGTGACGGCGTGCTGCGGGTCGAGATGCACTTCCTGCCGGATATCTACGTCCCCTGCGATGTCTGCAAAGGCCAGCGCTACAACCGCGAAACGCTGGGCGTGCAGTACAAGGGCAAGAACATTTCCGAAGTGCTGGCGATGACCGTGGAAGATGCCCGTGCATTCTTCGATGCGGTGCCGGCGATCGCCAAGAAGCTGCAGACCTTGGTCGATGTCGGCTTGAGTTACATCACGCTCGGTCAGTCGGCTACGACCCTGTCTGGCGGTGAAGCCCAGCGGGTCAAGCTGGCCAAAGAATTGTCGCGGCGCGACACCGGCAACACGCTGTACATCCTGGACGAGCCGACGACGGGCCTGCATTTCCATGACGTGAAGCAGCTACTGAAAGTGCTGCACGAGCTGCGCGATCACGGCAACACCATTGTCGTCATCGAACACAATCTTGACGTGATCAAAACCGCCGACTGGATCGTTGATCTGGGGCCGGAAGGCGGCAACGGCGGCGGCCAGATCATCGCAGCAGGTACCCCGGAGCAGGTCGCCAAGAACAAAAGCTCGCACACGGCCCGGTTCCTGAAACCGATTCTGGAAAAGGCACAGGCCAAAAACCAATAGTCGCGCGGGCAAAGCAAAAAGGCCGGTGTTAACCGGCCTTTTTGCTTTTATTCATGACGGCACGCGGTGCCGCGCTGATCAGCGGCGACGATAGCGGCGCCACACCCAGACCAGCGCGAACGCCAGCAGTACGCCGCTGACATTGGCCACCATGTCCTGCCAATCGAAACTGCGGTTCGGCACCCAGCGCTGCAGCACTTCCAAACCCGCACCATAGAGCGGCAACAGCACGAGCAGCACACGCCAGCGGGTCGGGAACGCCAAGGCCGCGCAGAAGGCAATGCCGCCGTGCCCGAGCAAATGCAGCAGCTTATCGTTGCTGGCGATCGGCGGCAGGGTATCGCCCGGCACCAGCGAGCCGTAACCGACCACAACCATGCTGATCACAAAAGCCAAGCGCCAAAACCACAGCATGCGCATGTGCTTGTCCATTCTCAACCGCCCAGTCACAAACCGCTCTGACACGACACATGCCTGACAGCACAGTCGGCGCGCAACAATCACGGCACATGCATCGCGCCACAGCACCCGATGCACCGGCTCTCGGGCAACCCGGAACAGCGGCCCTTGCCTGCGATGAGCGCCCGTGCTTTTGCCAAAAAACAAAACCGCCATAACGGCGGTTCTGTCATTGCACCATCGCGACGATGGCGCGGAATTACTCGGCCTTGGCTTCGACGTCAACCGGCTCGACGTCCACTTGCGGACGATCAACCAGCTCGACAATCGCCATCTCGGCTTTGTCGCCAGTACGGAAACCGGCGTGCAGGATACGCAGGTAGCCGCCCGGGCGACCTTCGTAACGCTTGCCGAGTTCACCGAACAGCTTCTGCACCGCTTCTTTCGAACGGGTGCGATCGAAAGCCAGACGGCGGTTGGCGTGGTTGTCCTGCTTGGCCAAGGTGATCAGCGGCTCGATAACGCGACGCAGCTCTTTGGCTTTCGGCAGGGTGGTACGAATGACTTCGTGCTCGACCAGCGAGTTAGCCATGTTGCGGAACATGGCGCTGCGGTGAGCGCTGGTGCGCGAAAACGCGCGACCGCTGCAAAGGTGACGCATGGGACTTTCCTTCTAATCTCGCTGGCCTGTCGGCCACCAGTTCAATCTCAGTTTTGCTCGCTGAGCAGGCTGGCCGGCGGCCAGTTTTCCAGACGCATACCGAGCGACAAGCCGTGCGCAGCCAGCACGTCCTTGATTTCGGTAAGCGACTTCTTGCCCAGGTTTGGCGTCTTGAGCAGTTCCACTTCGGTGCGCTGAACCAGATCACCGATGTAGTGAATGTTTTCGGTCTTCAGGCAGTTGGCCGAACGGACCGTCAGCTCCAGATCGTCGACCGGACGCAGCAGAATCGGATCAAAGGCCGGCTCTGCTTTCTTGGTCTCCACAGTACGCTCGTCTTTCAGCTCGACGAAGGCGGCCAGTTGCTGCTGCAGAATGGTGGCAGCGCGACGGATCGCTTCTTCCGGCTGGATCGTACCGTTGGTTTCCAGATCGATGATCAGCTTGTCGAGGTCGGTACGCTGCTCGACGCGAGCGGCCTCGACCACATAAGCGACCCGACGCACCGGGCTGAACGACGCGTCCAGCAGCAGGCGACCGATCGGGCGCTCGTTTTCTTCCACCAGGCGGCGGTTGCTGGCCGGCTGATAGCCCATGCCGCGTGCCAGCTTGATGGTCATGTTCAACCGGCCACCTTTGGTCAGGTGGGCGATGACATGGTCAGGATTCAGGATCTTGACGCCATTGATCAGCTGCAGATCAGACGCCTTGACCACGCCTTCACCGCTCTTCTGCAGCGTGACGGTGGCTTCGTCGCGATCTTCCAACACAACGGCCAAACCTTTCAGGTTCAGCAGGATTTCAATGACATCTTCCTGCACGCCTTCCAGCGTGGAGTACTCGTGCAGGACGCCGTCGATCTCGGCTTCGACCGCGGCACAACCCGGCATCGACGAGAGCAGAATGCGACGCAGCGCATTGCCCAGCGTGTGGCCGAAGCCACGCTCGAACGGCTCGAGGACGATACGGGCGCTCGCGCTGCCCTGGCTCTCGATCTTGATCTGGCGCGGTCTCAGCAATTCGGTCACGTTGCCGTGCATGGTTCAGGCGTCTCCTAAGACTGGAATCGCCCCGACTGACCATCGGGTCAACCGGGGCAAGGATTACTTGGAGTACAGTTCGACGATCAGCGCTTCGTTGATTTCGGCCGACAGATCTGAACGCTCCGGCACCGCCTTGAAGGTGGCAACCATCTTGCTCTCGTCGACTTCAACCCAGTGCGCTTTCTCGCGCTGCGCCGCCAATTCGAGCGCGGCTTTGATGCGCAGCTGGCCTTTGGCCTTCTCGCGCACTTCGACGACGTCGCCCGGCTGAATCTGGTAGCTCGGGAAGTTGACGACGCGGCCGTTCACAGCGATCGAACGGTGCGACACCAGCTGGCGCGCTTCGGCGCGGGTAGCACCGAAACCGGCGCGATAGACAACGTTGTCCAAGCGGCTTTCCAGCAGTTGCAGCAGGGCTTCGCCCGTGTTGCCTTTGCCGGCCGACGCCTGCTTGTAGTAGTTGCTGAACTGGCGCTCAAGAATGCCGTAAATACGGCGAACTTTCTGCTTTTCACGCAGCTGGACGCCGTAATCCGACAGACGCTGGGCCTTGTCGCCGTGCTGACCAGGCTTCTTGTTCAGGCGATCGCGGCACTTGCTTTCGATCGCGCGGACGCCGCTCTTGAGACCGAGATCGGTGCCTTCGCGACGCGACAGTTTGACTTTCGGGCCGATATAACGAGCCATGATGCTTTACTCCGAGATTCTGTCCGAAAAAGGTTAGACGCGACGCTTTTTCGGCGGACGGCAGCCGTTATGCGGAATCGGGGTGACGTCAGTGATGTTGGTGATCTTGTAACCCACTGCGTTCAGCGCGCGCACGGCGGATTCACGACCCGGGCCAGGGCCCTTGACGAACACTTCGAGGTTCTTCAGGCCGTATTCCTTGGCAGCGGTGCCGGCTTTCTCAGCGGCAACCTGGGCAGCAAACGGGGTGCTTTTACGCGAGCCGCGGAAGCCCGAACCACCTGCGGTAGCCCAGCTCAGGGTGTTGCCCTGACGGTCAGTAATGGTCACGATCGTGTTGTTGAACGAGGCGTGGATGTGCGCCATACCGTCAACAACGTGCTTTTTTACGCGCTTGCGCGTGGTACGCGCAGCAGCAGGAGATTTACCCATCGTATTAATCCCGGGATATCAAACTTAGACTTTGATCGGCTTGCGCGGGCCCTTGCGGGTGCGTGCGTTGGTCTTGGACCGCTGACCGCGAACTGGCAGACCCTTGCGGTGACGAATACCGCGGTAGCAACCGAGGTCCATCAGACGCTTGATGCTCATGGACACTTCCCGGCGCAGGTCACCCTCGACCGTGAACTTGGCCACTTCGGTACGCAGCGATTCGACCTGGGCTTCATTCAACTCCTTCACCTTCATGGTGGGAGCGATGCCAGCCGAGGCACAGATGCTTTGCGCACGGGTGCGACCGATGCCATAAATGGCGGTCAGCGCGATCACCGTGTGCTTGTTGACCGGGATGTTGACGCCGGCAATACGAGCCATGGAATAAAACTCCTAACCTGAGTTGGCTGGCAGAAGGGCGCGGGATTTTAGCCGCGCTCCTGCCAGATTGCAACTTTTCTAACCAAATCGAAGGCTTAGCCCTGACGCTGCTTGTGCTTGGCAGTCTCGCAGACCACCCGGACCACGCCATCACGGCGGACGATCTTGCACTTGCGGCAGATAGCCTTTACCGATGCACGAACTTTCATCTTGGCACTCCTCGAACTCTGTCTTCGCCGGCCTTCCGGCTTGTACCTTGGTATCAGTTCTGGCGCAACTGGCCAGCCGGACCGATACCGCGGAAATTGGCTTTCTTCAGCAGCGATTCATACTGCTGAGACATCAGATGCGCTTGCACCTGGGCCATGAAGTCCATGACCACGACCACAATAATCAGCAAGGAGGTGCCACCGAAATAGAACGGCACGTTCCAAATCTGAATCATCGCTTCCGGCAAGAGACACACTGCCGTCATGTACAGGGCGCCAACCAAGGTCAACCGGGTCACCACCTTGTCGATGTACTTGGCGGTGTGCTCGCCCGGGCGAATTGCCGGCAGGAAAGCACCGCTCTTCTTCAGGTTCTCGGCGATGTCGCGTGGGTTAAACACGATCGCGGTATAGAAGAAGCTGAAGAAAATGATACCGGCCGCGTACAACAGCAGGTACAACGGCTGACCGGGGCTCAACGTGGCCGAGACATCCTGCAGGAAGCCCGTCACCATTCCATCACCCTGACCGCCAAACCACTGCACCAGCGTGGCCGGGAACAAGATGATCGACGACGCAAAAATCGCCGGGATCACGCCCGCCATGTTGATCTTCAGCGGCAGGTGACTCTGCTGCGCCTGAAATACTTTCCGACCTTGCTGACGCTTGGCGTAATTCACCACCAGGCGGCGTTGGCCGCGCTCGATGAAAATCACCACCGCCGTCACCACCACCACGATCGCGACCAGAATGATCAGCGAGATGAACGACAGTTCACCCTGACGAACGTTCTCAAAGGTCTGACCGAGTGCAGTCGGCATGCCGGCGACAATACCGGCAAAAATCAGCATCGAGATACCGTTGCCGATACCGCGTTCGTTGATCTGCTCACCGAGCCACATCAGGAACATCGTACCGGTCACCAACGACACCACGGCACCGAAATAGAATGCAAAGCCCGGATTCGGCACCAGACCCGGCGCGAAATTCGGGAAGTTCAACGCGATCGAAGTGGCCTGGAACAGCGCCAGCAACACCGTGCCGTAACGGGTGTACTGCATCAGCTTGCGCCGACCGGCTTCACCTTCTTTCTTCAACGCTTTCAGCGGCTCGTACACAAAGCCCATCACCTGAATGATGATCGAGGCCGAAATGTACGGCATGATGCCGAGCGCGAACACCGAGGCTCGCTCAAGCGCACCACCGGAAAACACGTTGAACAGCGCCAGCAGCGTGCCCTGCTGCTGCTCCATGAGCTGCGCAAGCACACTGCTGTCGACGCCAGGAACCGGCACGAAGGCGCCAATCCGGAATACGATCAGCGCACCCACCAAAAACAGGATGCGCTTACGCAGTTCGGTCAGGCCGCCGCCGAGCTTGTTAGCCATGCCGCCGACGTTCGCCATTACTTGGCTTCCTCAACGTCTTCGACTTTGCCGCCAGCGGCAACAATCGCGTTACGGACGCCTTCAGTCACGCGCACACCTTTGACAGTGACAGCGCGCGAGATGGTGCCAGACAGCACGATCTTGGCCGAGTTGGCATCTGCGGCAACAACGTTGGCCGCTTTCAGCGTCAGCAGATCGATCAGCTCGCCCGGAACCAGCGCCAGTTCGCTCAGACGCACTTCGGCGTGCTTGAGCTTCTTCAGCGAGGTGAAACCGAACTTCGGCAGACGACGGGACATCGGCATCTGACCGCCTTCGAAGCCGATCATGTGCTGCGGGCTCTTACGAGCATGCTGACCCTTGTGACCCTTGCCAGCGGTTTTACCGTCGGTCGAGCCGATACCACGACCCAGACGCTTCGGCTTTTTCTTGCTGCCGAAGGCCGGGGAAATTTCGTTCAGGCGCATGGATTACTCCTCGACCTTCACCATGTAATAGACCTGATTGATCATGCCGCGTACAGCCGGCGTGTCGATCAGCTCAACGGTTTGATGCATCCGCTTCAGGCCAAGGCCGAGCATCGTGGCACGATGCTTCGGCTGCTTGTGAAACTGCGAACGCACTTGCGTAACTTTGATGGTTTTAGCCATGGCGATTAACCCAGAATCTGTTCAACGGTCTTGCCGCGCTTGGCTGCGATCGCCTCGGCCGACGACATGTCGGTCAGCGCCTTGACAGTAGCGCGAACGACGTTGACGGCGTTGGTCGAACCGTAGCTCTTGGCCAGCACGTTCTTGACGCCCAGCACTTCGAACACGGCACGCATCGCGCCACCGGCGATGATACCGGTACCTTGCGAGGCCGGCTGCATGAACACGGTCGAGGCGCCGTGAGCGGCTTTGACCGGGTGCTGCAGCGTGTGACCATCTTTCAGCTCAACACGAACCATGTTGCGTTTGGCTTGCTCCATCGCTTTCGCGATGGCCGCCGGCACTTCACGGGCTTTGCCGCGGCCATAGCCGATACGGCCCTGGCCATCGCCCACCACGGTCAGCGCGGTGAACGAGAAAATCCGACCACCTTTGACGACCTTGGCGACGCGGTTAACGGCAACCAGTTTCTCGACCATACCGTCGGTGCTGGTTTGTTGCTGCTCTTTCATAGCCATCTTCAAACCCTTAGAACTGGAGGCCTTTGGCGCGAGCGGCTTCTGCCAGCGCCTTGACGCGACCGTGATACTGGAAGCCCGAACGGTCGAAGGCGACGTTGGTGACGCCCTTGGCCAGCGCGCGCTCGGCGATCAGCTCGCCAATCTTCGCAGCAGCTTCGACATTGCCGGTGTACTTGACCGCGCCACGCACTGCTTCTTCGACAGTCGAAGCAGCGCAAACGACCTGACCGGTTTCGCCGGAGATCAGTTGTGCGTAGATATGGCGCGGGGTGCGATGCACCACCAGCCGGTTGGCACCCAGATCGGCAATGCGACGGCGGGTGGCAGCGGCGCGACGGAGACGAGTCAGTTTCTTGTCCATATCTACACCTTACTTCTTCTTGGCTTCTTTCAGCACCACGACTTCATTGTCGTAGCGCACGCCTTTGCCCTGATACGGCTCCGGCGGACGGAAACCACGGATGTTGGCGGCAGCCTGACCGACTGCGTGCTTGTCCGTACCGGCCACCAGAATTTCGGTTTGGGTCGGGCAGGTCACAGTCAGACCTTCCGGAATCTCGAACACCACCGGGTGCGAGAAACCAAGGGTCAGGTTCAGGTTCTTGCCTTGAACGGCCGCGCGGAAACCCACGCCGACCAGATTCAGTTTGCGGGTAAAGCCTTGGCTGACACCGGTCACCAGATTGTTGACCAGCGCACGGGCAGTACCGGCCTGCACGTTGGCTTTTTCAAAGCCTGCGCGCGGCGCGAACGTCACCACGTTGCCTTCGACTTTCACTTCCACGGCATCATGCAGCGTATGGCTCAGAGTGCCTTTCGCGCCTTTAACCGTGACCACTTTGTCTTTAACCGACAGCTCTACGCCTTTCGGGAGCTCAATCGGTTTCTTACCGACACGCGACATCTTCGCTGCTCCTTATGCTACGTAGGCCAGCACTTCACCGCCGTGACCGGCGGCGCGTGCTGCGCGATCGCTCATCACACCTTTCGAGGTGGAGACGATTGCGACACCGAGACCACCCATGACTTTCGGCAGATCGCTGAGGCTCTTGTACACACGCAGACCCGGACGCGAGACGCGCTCAAGGCGCACAATCACGGGTTTGCCTTCGAAATACTTCAGGTTGATCGTCAGCACATTCTTGCCGTCGACCGAGGCCTGTTCCACACCGGCTACATAGCCTTCGTCCTGCAACACTTTCGCGATTGCAAGCTTCAGCTTGGAACCCGGCATGGTCACCACTTTTTTGCCAGCTGTTTGCGCATTACGGACGCGCGTCAGCATATCGGCGATGGGATCTTGCATGCTCATCGTCTAAAACTCCGCGCCAACCTTACCAGCTGGCCTTGGTGAGACCAGGAACTTCACCGCGCATCGCCGCTTCACGCAGCTTGATACGGGAAAGGCCGAACTTCCGCAGGTAACCGTGCGGACGACCGGTGATGCTGCAACGATTCTTCTGACGAATCGCCGCCGAATCACGCGGCAGCTTCTGCAGCGCCACCAGAGCAGCCCAACGCTCCTCATCCGAGGTCGCCGGGTGAGCAATCTTGGCCTTCAGTTCCGCGCGCTTGGCCGCGTACTTCTTGACCAGCGCAGCGCGACGCTTTTCGCGCTCAATCATCGAGGTTTTTGCCATTTGTCAAAGCCCCTTAATTGCGGAACGGGAACTGGAAGGCGGCCAACAGGGCGCGGCCTTCTTCGTCAGTCTGGGCGGTGGTGGTGATGGTGATGTCCATACCACGAACCTTGTCGACTTTGTCGTAATCGATTTCCGGGAACATGATCTGTTCCTTCAAACCGAGCGAGTAGTTGCCACGACCGTCGAACGACTTGCCACTGACACCGCGGAAGTCACGAACGCGCGGCAGCGCGATCGAAACCAGGCGCTCGAGGAATTCCCACATGCGTTCGCCACGCAGGGTCACCTTGCAGCCGATCGGCATGCCGTCACGAAGCTTGAAGTTCGCGATCGACTTGCGGGCCTTGGTGACCACCGGCTTCTGGCCGGCGATAGCGGTCATGTCGGCCACTGCGTTATCCAAAATTTTCTTGTCGCCGACCGCGTCACCAACACCCATGTTCAAGGTGATTTTGGTGATACGTGGGACTTGCATGACTGACTGGTAGCCAAACTTCTCTTGGAGCTGTTTGACAACGGTGTCACGATAATAGCCTTGCAGTTTCGCCATTTCTCTCACCGATTACACGTCAATCCGGGCGCCGTTCGACTTGAACACACGCACCTTCTTGTCGCCTTCAAACTTGTAACCAATCCGATCGGCCTTACCGGTCGCCGGGTTGAAAATCGCCACGTTCGACACATGGATCGGAGCTTCCCGTTCCACGATGCCACCCGGAGCCTGAGTCAGCGGATTCGGCTTCTGGTGCTTCTTGACCTTGTTCACGCCTTCGACGCGAACTTTCTCACCGAGCACCGCGCTGACCTTGCCGCGCTGACCCTTGTCTTTGCCGGTCAGGACGATCACTTCATCGCCAGATTTGATCTTTGCCATTGTGGTCACCCTTACAGCACTTCCGGCGCCAGCGACACAATCTTCATGAACCGCTCGTTACGCAGTTCACGTGTCACAGGTCCGAAAATACGCGTACCGATCGGCTGCATCTGGTTGTTCAGCAGCACGGCAGCGTTGGTATCAAAACGGATCAGCGAGCCGTCCTGACGACGGACGCCGTGCGCAGTGCGCACAACGACGGCGTTCAGTACTTCGCCTTTCTTGATCTTGGCGCGCGGAATTGCTTCCTTCACCGAGACCTTGATGACATCACCGATGCCAGCGTAACGGCGCTTCGAGCCGCCCAGCACCTTGATGCACATCACTTTCTTGGCGCCGCTGTTGTCAGCGACGTCCAGGATGGTTTGCATCTGGATCATGGTTTACGTCTCCGCCTTAGCTTGCGCGTTCAACGATTTCCACCAGCGTCCAGAACTTGGTCTTGGACAGCGGGCGGGTCTCTTGAATGCGGACGACATCGCCGGCACGACATTCATTCTTTTCGTCATGGACGTGCAGCTTGGTGGTGCGCTTCAAGTACTTGCCGTACTTCTCGTGCTTCACCTGGCGCTCAACGGCCACGGTAATGGACTTGTCCATTTTGTCGCTGACGACTTTGCCGACCAGCGTACGCTTGATTGCTTCGCTCATTAGGCACCTGCCTTCTGCTTCAGCACGGTTTTGACCCGGGCAATGTTGCGACGGTTGACTTGAAGCAGATGCGACTGCTTGAGCTGGCCGGTCGTAGCCTGCATGCGCAGGTTGAACTGCTCGCGCAGCAGCGACGACAGCTCGGTGTTGAGCTCGGCTTCGCTCTTGTTCAAAAGTTCTTTCGCGTTCATCACATCACCGTCCGCGTCACAATCGTGGTCTTCAGCGGCAGCTTGGCAGCAGCCAGCTCAAACGCTTCTTTCACCACTTCAAACGGAATGCCTTCCACTTCATACAGCATCTTGCCCGGCTGGATATTGGCCACCCAGTACTCGACGCTGCCCTTACCGCTACCCATACGCACTTCCAGCGGCTTCTGGGTAATCGGCTTGTCCGGGAACACCCGGATGTAGATGCGGCCGGCACGCTTCATGGCACGAGCCATGGCACGGCGAGCAGCTTCAATCTGGCGAGCAGTGAGACGGCCGCGGCTGGTTGCCTTGAGGCCGAATTCGCCGAAGCTGACTTTGTTACCGGTGGTAGCAACGCCAGTATTCCGGCCCTTCATCTGCTTGCGGAACTTGGTACGTTTCGGTTGCAACATGACTTACGTTCCTCAGCTCTTGTCGGCCTTGTCGGCGGCCGGCTTGCGGGCCGACGGCTTGCGATCACCTGCAGGCTTGCGGTCACCGGCTTTGCGCTCGCCACCCGGACGACGCTCGCCAGCTTTACGCTTCGGCTGCTCTTCACGCTCACGGGCCGGCACGACTTCAGCCGGACGGCCGTCACCGAGCACTTCGCCCTTGAAGATCCAGACCTTGACACCGATGACGCCATAAGTGGTGTGCGCTTCGCCGGTGGCGTAGTCGATGTCGGCACGCAGGGTGTGCAACGGCACACGGCCTTCGCGGTACCACTCGGTGCGGGCGATTTCGGCGCCGCCGAGACGACCGGCCAACATGATCTTGATGCCCTTGGCACCGGCACGCAGCGCGTTTTGCACCGCACGCTTCATGGCGCGACGGAACATGACGCGACGCTCGAGCTGCTGGGCAACCGAGTCAGCCACCAGCTTGGCATCGATTTCCGGCTTGCGGACTTGCTCGATGTTCAGCGTGGTCGGCATGCCCGACAGCGACGCAACCTTGGCGCGCAGCTTGTCGATGTCTTCGCCTTTCTTGCCAATCACGATGCCCGGACGAGCGGTGTGAATGGTGACCTTCATGGTCTTGGCCGGACGCTCGATATCGATACGCGAAATCTGCGCCTGGGCCAGCTCTTTGCTCAGCCAGGTGCGAACCTGGTGATCGGCGGCCAGATACTTGGCGAACTCTTTGCGCTCGGCGAACCAGGTCGAGCGCCACGGTTGGGTGATACCGAGACGGATACCAACCGGATTAACTTTCTGACCCATTACTTGCTCCCCCGGCGATCCGAGACCTTCACCAGAATGTGGCAGGTGCGCTTGACGATGCGATCACCACGGCCTTTGGCGCGCGGGCTCATCCGCTTGAAGCTCGGACCTTCGTCAACCATCACCGCCGACACGCGCAGTGCGTCGATGTCAGCACCATCATTGTGTTCGGCGTTGGCAATGGCCGATTCCAGCACTTTCTTGACCAGACCGGCGGCCTTGCGCTCGCTGTAGGCGAGTACGTTAAGGGCCTTGTCAACCGGCAGGCCGCGGATCTGATCCGCAACCAGACGCACTTTCTGCGCCGAGCTACGGGCACCGCGATGAATGGCTTGCGTTTCCATCACTCAACCCCTTACTTCTTGCCGGCTTTCTTGTCCGCAGCATGACCCTTGAACGTACGGGTCGGCGCGAACTCGCCAAGCTTGTGGCCCACCATTTCGTCGGACACATAAACCGGCACGTGCAGCTTGCCGTTATGGACCGCAATGGTCAGGCCTACCATTTCCGGACTAATCATCGAGCGACGCGACCAGGTCTTGATCGGGCGCTTGTCGGCTTTGGCAACCGCCGCCTCGACCTTCTTCAGCAGATGCAGGTCGATGAACGGGCCTTTTTTCAGTGAACGTGGCACAGGAATACCCTCACATTACTTGCCGCGACGGCGCACGATGAACTTGTCGGTGCGCTTGTTCTTGCGCGTCTTCTTGCCCTTGGTCTTCCAACCCCACGGCGAGGTCGGGTGACGACCACCGGAGCTGCGACCTTCACCACCACCCATCGGGTGGTCGATCGGGTTCATCGCGACACCGCGAACGGTCGGGCGAATACCCAGCCAGCGCTTGGCACCGGCTTTACCGAAGCTCTCAAGCATGTGCTCGGAGTTGCCGACTTCACCGATGGTGGCGCGGCATTCGGTGTGAATCTTGCGCATCTCGCCCGAACGCAGACGGATGGTGCAGTACTCGCCTTCGCGAGCGACCAGCTGCACTGCGGCGCCAGCCGAACGCGCCAACTGCGCGCCCTTGCCCGGCTTCAGCTCGATGCAGTGAATGGTCAAACCGACCGGAATGTTGCGCAGCGGCAGGGTGTTACCGGCCTTGATCGGGGCGGCATCACCGTTCTGCAGCACGTCACCCACTTGCAGACCTTTCGGCGCAATGATGTAACGGCGCTCGCCATCGGCGTAGCACAGCAACGCGATGTGCGCGGTGCGGTTCGGGTCGTATTCCAGACGTTCCACTTTCGCCGGGATACCGTCTTTGTTGCGCTTGAAGTCAACCAGACGGTAATGCTGACGATGACCACCACCGATGTGACGGGTGGTGATGTGACCGTTGTTGTTACGGCCACCGGTTTTGTTTTTGCGTTCGACGAGAGCTTCAACCGGACCGCCTTTGTACAGGCCGTCGGTCTTCACTTTCACTACGAAACGGCGACCCGGGGAGGTCGGCTTCATCTTGATAAGTGCCATTGTCGCTACCCCTTAGGCCTGGTCGCCAAACACGCTGATGGCATTGCCTTCAGCCAGTTTGATGTAGGCTTTCTTCCAGTCCGAACGACGGCCTTTACGCAGACCGGCGCCCTTGACCTTGCCCTTGACGTTGACGGTGGTCACACGCTCAACCTTGACGTCGAACAGTTTTTCGACGGCAGTCTTGATCTCGTGCTTCTCGGCGTCACGCAGCACTTTGAAAACAACGGTGTTGTTCTGCTCGGTGCACAGGTTGGCCTTTTCGGAGACGTGCGGTGCCAGCAGCACCCGCATCAGACGTTCCTGGTTCATGCCAGCATCTCCTCGAACTGCTTGACCGCACCGACAGTCATGATCACTTTGTCGAAAGCGATCAGGCTGACCGGGTCGACCGCATTCGGGTCAACGACATCGACGGTGTGCAGGTTGCGCGCCGCGAGGTACAGGTTTTCATCAACGTTATCGGTGACGATCAGCGCATCGGCCACGCCCATGCCAGCCAGTTTGGCAACCAGCTGCTTGGTTTTCGGGGCATCAACAGCGAAGCTGTCAACCACGATCAGACGGCCCTGGCGCACCAGTTCCGACAGAATCGCGCAGATCGCGCCGCGGTACATTTTCTTGTTCACTTTCTGCGACCAGTCTTGCGGACGGGCAGCGAAAGTCTTGCCACCACCACGCCACAGCGGCGAGCGGATGGAGCCAGCGCGAGCACGACCGGTGCCCTTCTGCTTCCACGGCTTCTTGCCACCGCCCGAAACTTCGGCGCGGGTCTTTTGCTGCACGGTGCCGGCACGGCCGCCTGCCAGATAGGCAGTGACAACCTGGTGCACCAGCGCTTCATTGAATTCACGGCCGAACGCAACTTCCGACACGTTGATCGTGCCGCCGTTGCCGCCTGTCAGAGTCAATTGCATCGTTAACGCTCCTACGCTCAGGCCTTGGCCGCCGGCTTGACGATAACGTCAGCACCGTCGAAACCCGGGACCGCGCCCTTGACCAGCAGCAGGTTGCGCTCAGCATCCACACGGATCACTTTCAGGCATTCGATCGTGACTTGCTCGACGCCGTAGTGACCGTACATTTTCATGCCTTTGAACACGCGACCTGGGGTCTGACGCTGACCGATCGAGCCCGGCACCCGGTGCGAAACCGAGTTACCGTGGGTATTGTCCTGACCGCGGAAGTTCCAGCGGCGGATGGTGCCGGAGAAACCACGGCCCTTGGTCACGCCCGTTACGTCGACCAGCTGGTCGGCCTGGAACAGATCCACTTTCAGCTCGCCACCAACTGCCAAGCCGTGATCGGCATTGGCGCGGAATTCCCACAGACCACGGCCAGCGGCGACGCCGCTCTTGGCAAAGTGGCCGGCTTCCGGCTTGTTCAGGCGGCTCGCCTTTTTGCTGCCGGTCGTAACCTGGACAGCGACATAACCGTCGGTTTCAACGGTTTTGACTTGGGTGATGCGGTTCGGCTCGACCTCGATGACGGTCACCGGAACCGACACGCCGTCGTCATTGAAGACGCGGGTCATACCGACTTTGCGACCCACTAGTCCGATTGCCATGACGTTTTCCTCTACAAGGATGATTCGCGGGACTCAGATCAGCTGAGGCTGATCTGAACATCCACGCCAGCGGCCAGGTCCAGCTTCATCAGCGCGTCGACGGTCTTGTCGGTCGGCTCGATGATGTCTACCAGACGCTTGTGCGTGCGAATTTCGTACTGGTCGCGTGCATCCTTGTTCGCGTGCGGCGAGGTCAGGATGGTGTAGCGCTCATTCTTCGTCGGCAGCGGGATCGGGCCACGCACTTGCGCGCCGGTCCGTTTGGCCGTGTTCACAATCTCCATCGTCGACTGGTCGATCAGGCGGTGATCGAAAGCCTTCAGACGAATACGGATACGTTGCTTTGCCATCGCAATGGCACTCCAGTGTAAAGAGCGAAAAAACGAAGAACGCCGCACTCCCTTCCGCGTTCGTCTGGGGGCGGCATTCCTTAAGTTCGTCGAGCTGCAATTGAGCTCGTTGTCAGGGACGGCGATGCCAAGGTACTGGTCTACCGTCACCAACTCCGGTCAGCGCGCCTGCTTGCATGAGCAGACAGGGCTTACCGGGGAACTACCTAAAGAGCACTTCTCAAAGGCCGCGAGATTCTAGCGGCGCTTTCCCGGCTTGTCACGCAAAAAATGAGCAACTGGCCGGATTTCGGTCATGCCGGCTCCGCCGAGGCGGAGCCGGTACTCCCGTTTTAGCGATTACTCGATGACCTTGGCCACCACGCCGGCGCCAACGGTACGGCCACCTTCGCGGATCGCGAAGCGCAGACCGTCGTCCATCGCGATCGGGGCGATCAGGGTCACGACCATCTTGATGTTGTCGCCCGGCATGACCATTTCAACGCCGGCCGGCAGTTCGATGGCACCGGTCACGTCCGTCGTACGGAAGTAGAACTGCGGACGGTAGCCTTTGAAGAACGGGGTGTGACGACCGCCTTCTTCTTTCGACAGCACGTACACTTCCGATTCGAACTTGGTGTGCGGCTTGATCGAACCCGGCTTGGCCAAGACCTGGCCACGCTCGACTTCTTCGCGCTTGGTGCCGCGCAGCAGCACGCCGACGTTGTCACCGGCACGACCTTCGTCGAGCAGTTTGCGGAACATTTCGACGCCGGTGCAGGTGGTCTTGACGGTCGGCT
This sequence comes from Pseudomonadota bacterium, assembly GCA_049324755.1. Lineage (GTDB taxonomy): Bacteria > Pseudomonadota > Gammaproteobacteria > Enterobacterales > Permianibacteraceae > Permianibacter. The sequence goes on along the minus strand of JBMOMZ010000066.1, from coordinate 6,393 downwards.
TCAGGCCGACGATTTCGATTTCTTCGCCGACTTTGATGATGCCGCGCTCGACACGACCGGTGACGACGGTGCCGCGACCCGAGATCGAGAACACGTCTTCGACCGGCAGCAGGAACGGCTTGTCAATGGCGCGTTCCGGTTGCGGGATGTAGCTGTCCAGGGTTTCCAGCAGCTTCAGCACGGCTTGTTCGCCGAATTCGCCTTTGTCGCCTTCGATGGCCAGCTTGGCCGAACCGCGGACGATCGGGGTGTCGTCGCCCGGGAAGTCGTAGGTGTTCAGCAGTTCGCGCACTTCCATTTCGACCAGCTCGAGCAGCTCGGCGTCGTCGACCATGTCGCACTTGTTCAGGAACACGACGATGTACGGCACGCCAACCTGACGGGCCAGCAGGATGTGTTCGCGGGTTTGCGGCATCGGGCCGTCAGCAGCGGACACGACCAGGATCGCGCCGTCCATCTGGGCAGCACCGGTGATCATGTTCTTGACGTAGTCAGCGTGGCCCGGGCAGTCCACGTGGGCGTAGTGACGGCCAGCGGTTTCGTATTCGACGTGGGCGGTGTTGATGGTGATACCGCGCGCTTTTTCTTCCGGGGCGCTGTCGATTTCGTCGTAGTTCTTGACGGTGCCGCCGTGGGTGCGGGCCGACACGATGGTCAGCGCAGCGGTCAGCGAGGTCTTGCCATGGTCAACGTGACCGATGGTGCCCACGTTCACGTGGGGCTTATTACGTTCAAATTTTTCCTTCGACATGGCTGCCTCCGCGTTCGCGCGCAAGAAAACTACGCTTGATTAAACCAGCCCCAGAGGGGCGTTAACACAAACGGGCCGCCGCAAATGCGCGGCAGCCCTCAAGTGAGCCGTTTCGACTCAACCCTGGTGCTGATATCCGGACTCGAACCGGAGACCTCTCCCTTACCAAGGGAGTGCTCTACCTACTGAGCTATATCAGCATCGTTCGCTTGAGTCGCAGTGGAGCGGGTAGCGGGAATCGAACCCGCGCTACCAGCTTGGAAGGCTGGAGTTCTACCATTGAACTATACCCGCGCGATCCGAAGCCGCTTGCGCAGGCTCCCGTACAGCTTGTTTACTGCGACTCGAAATTTGGTGGAGGGGGAAGGATAACTGCGAACATCCTGTCCTTCGGCCCTCCGGGCCATTGCGCTATCGCGCAATGCGCAAATTCGCTCCTGGCGAATTTGTCGAACCTTGGTCGAAGGTTCTCACCCTTCCCCGCTCTCGCGGTTCCGGATGTTTGTCACGACGCCAACTGGCATTGCGACATCGAATTTTGGTGGAGGGGGAAGGATTCGAACCTTCGAAGGCAGTGCCGTCAGATTTACAGTCTGATCCCTTTGGCCACTCGGGTACCCCTCCGGGCATTCCTCTTTACTGCACCTTTCCGGCCGGCTTTGCCAGGCCGGAAAGGCCGCGCATTCTGCCAACCTGGCCAGCCTTTTGCAAGCCACGATCACCGTGTTTGCCGACTTGGCCGTTGCGGAAGTGGTGCTGGCTGTGGGACTCGAACTCACGACCTACTGATTACAAGTCAGTTGCTCTACCGACTGAGCTAAGCCAGCATCGAACTGAGGTGCCAGCTAACGGTTTGGACGCGGTTGCGCCCATCCAGATTCGCCAAGCCCCAGTGCATGCTTCCCGCAAAAGGGGCGCAAATTCTACTGTCCTGCCGCCGCCGGCGCAACGTCATTACAGGAAACAAGTGCCTGATTTTGCACGGGACTGGGCGTTTTTTCGCCAGTCCAGCGCAGCAACTGGCGAATTCGCGGCTCGGTGCGGATTCGCTCGATGCCGCTGACATCGGCAATGCCGGCTTTCTTGAGCTCACGCAGGCGCAACTGCATGGACTCCGGCTTGCTGAACAGCCCAAGCGAGATGCCGCCGGCCTGCGGTCCCTTGTTCAGATAGGCCGCTTCAATGCCTTCGGCTTTCAACTCGGCGAGCCGCTGCAGGGTCTGCTCGCGACTGGCCTTGGCCGGGATGTAGACGAGGTAGCTCCGGCCAATTTCCTGGTCCTGCTGCTCCGTCTGGAGCGGCTCAGCGCCGCCAAGATCCGTTGCCGGCCGTTCGCGCCACGGCGTCCAGGCACACCATGCGGCCCCCTGCGTCGGCTCTGGCGGTGTCGCAACGGCAAGGTCGGTTGCGGCCAAGGCATCGGCCGGCGCGCCGACACTGACGGTACCGGGCGGCGCCACAGTATCCGCCGCCAGGTTCGATGCCGGCGTCAAGGCGCCATTAGCAGGATCAGCTGGCAACTCCCCGACCGGCGGCGCGGCCGGGTCAATCGAAGACTCCGGTATGGTCGCGCTGGCATCCGCTGCGGCAGTGGCTATCCCGGTTTCCACAGCGGGGACCGACGCTTCAGGCACGACCGGGCTGACCGCGCCATCCGGCAACAATTCAATCGCGGGTGGTGCGGTAAGGGTCGGGCTCCGCGACGCTGTTTCCGGCTCGCTGGCACCGAACCAGCGCCAGCCCAGAATCAGCGCGTTCACGACCAGCAAGCTGATGACAATCCAGCGCACGCCTACCGCCCCTCCCCGTGCAGGTGTGCGTATTCGCGCAGTCCGTCCAGCACCAAGTTGGCACGCCAGTCGGCAGGGCGCGGCAGGAACGGCTCGAGTAACGGGCCGTCGCCACCGCAGAGAAGTAAACGCGCACTTTCGCTACCAGGCCAGGCTGAATCGATGACGTGACGCAGATATCCCACCACCATCGCTAGGCAGCCCTGACTGACCGCGGCGTCAGTGCTGTTCCCGGGACCGAAGTTCGGCTCGGTCAGCCAGTTGGCGCGGACGCCTGCGGTGCCCTGCCGCAGCGCTTGCTCCAGCAGGCCAAGGCCCGGGACGATATGGCCACCACGATGCTGGCCATTGTGGTCGAGCCAATCGACGGTAATGGCAGAACCGGCATCGATGATGAGACAGGGCGCTTGCTGTTCGCGCCAGGCCGCGAGCATCGCCAGCCAGCGGTCAACCCCCAGCCGCGCCGGCTCGGCATAACTGTTGTGCAAGCCGCCGAGAGACGCGCTAGCAACGGCCCAATGCACCTGCGGGCAACCGGCTGCGGCACACAGGGCGGACACCCGCTCGCGCAATGCCGGGCTCGCCACGGAAGCGACCCAGACAACCGTATCCGGCAACAGCTCGGCCCAGATCGGCGCCTGCGCCAGCGACTCGCCACCGCCGTGACCAGCGGCTCCGGCGAGCACGCCGTCCGCCGTGTCCAGTTGCCACTTGATCCGGGTATTGCCGATATCGAGCCAGAGCATCCGTTTCCCTCACGATCTGCAGTGCGACTATTGTGCCCGCAAAGAAACCTCGCCGGCCACGATCGAGCGCAGACCTTCCGCGGTTTCCAGCAACAGGGCACCGCGGGCATCGACGCCCGCCGCAATGCCAATCTGTTCGGTATTGACCCCCAGCATGCGCACCGGCTTGCCACGAAACTCATCGCGCGCCGACCAGGCCGCGGCAAACGGCGCAAAACCGTGTTGCGCAAACGTCGCCAATGCCTGATCGAGCTGCACCAGCATGGCAGCGACCACGGTGTTGCGCGACGGCAATTGCGGCGCCAACGCCTGCAGATCGGTCCACGGTTGATCGATGGTCGCGGCCGCCGCTGTCGGCATCCGGACATTGATGCCGAAACCGATCACCGCCGTGCACGGGCCACCGGCGTCACCCGCCAGCTCAATCAGTACGCCGCCGAGCTTCTTGCCGCCGGCGCGCAAATCATTCGGCCACTTCAGCTGCACATCGGGAATCGCCAGCGCCGCCAGGGCTTCAGCAATCGCCAGGCCGACCACCAGACTCAAGCCGGACAAACCTTCCAGGCCGCACGGAAACTGGCGTTTGACGCTGCAATACAGATTACGGGCAAACGGTGACGCCCACGCCCGTCCGCGCCGACCGCGACCGGCCGTCTGCTGCTCGGCCAACGCCACCCGCAGCTGCGCATCTTCAGTCGGGCGGGAATCACTGAGCAGGAACGCATTGGTGGAATCAATGCGCGGAAAAATATCCAGCGAAGCCAGCATGGCGCGGCCATTGATCGCCGCGTGAATCGCGGCGGCATCCAAGAGATCGAGAGGCTCCCGCAGTCGATAACCGCGACCGGGGCTCGCCTCCAGTTCTACGCCGAGCTCCGTCAAGGTCTGCAGCTGTTTCCAGACCGCGGCGCGGGAAATACCGAGCCGCTCGCCAAGTTCGGTTCCGGAATGTTCGGCACCGTCAGCGAGCAATTGCAACAGCGCTGTGGGAATGGGTGAGGACGCGGTCACGGCAAAACTCCCAACAGAACATCGATTCGTTTATCGCCAATCATCGGCCACCGACGATCCACACTTCCGGCTCCAGGGCGACTGCAAATTTTTCCCTGACGGCGGTCTGCACTTCGCGCGCGAGCGCCCATAATTCCGCGCCGCTGGCGCCGCCATAATTGACCAGCACCAGGGCCTGGTGCTGATGTGTGCCGGCCTGACCGCGACGAACGCCCTTCATGCCGGCCTGCTCGATCAACCAACCCGCGGCCAGTTTCACCTCGCCGTTCGGTTGCGGATAAACCGGCATCGTTGGATGGGCTTGCTGCAAGCGCGACGCCTGTTCTGCACTGACCACCGGATTCTTGAAAAAGCTGCCGGCATTGCCGAGCACAGCCGGATCCGGCAGACGCGCACGCCGCACCGCCATCACCGCGTCCGCGACACGAGCGGCCGTCACTGGCAAATCAGGCTGTTTGGCCAGTTCTTTTGCCAAGGTGTCATAACCCGTCTTCAACTCGGCCTGACGGTGCAGCAGCAACGTGACTTCGGTAATGACGTAACGTCCCTGCTGTTCACGTTTGAAAATCGAATCGCGATAACCGAGCTGCAACTCACTGCGATGAAAATGCCGCAGATTGCCGGTCGCGATCTCGACCGCCTGTACCGACACCAATCGATCGGCCAGCTCAACGCCATACGCACCAATATTCTGAATCGGCGCCGCGCCGACCGAGCCCGGGATCAGCGCGAGGTTTTCCAGACCGCACAAACCCTGCTGCAGCGTCACCATGACCAGCTGATGCCAGTTTTCCCCGGCCCCCGCGCTGACCAGAACATCGTTGTCGCTCAATACGTGATAACGAATGCCGGTAAGCGCCGGTTGAATGACGAATGCATCCAGCTGCGGTTCAACAAAGAGGAAATTGGAACCGCCACCGAGAATCAGCAGCGGCAACGATGACGCGCGCGCCTCGACAAGCGCCGCCCGCAACGCCGGCACACTCTCGACGCGGGCAAAGACACTCGCCGTGAGCGGCAAGCCAAAGCTGTTGTGCTGGCTCAAATCGACATTACGCTGAATCACAACTCGCTCGCACTCGCGATTGCCCGAATGCGCACAGGGTAGCGGAAAGCGCTGAACGCTGAAACCGGAGCGCGGACAAAGTGATACGCACGGGCCGCTCCGCGTGCTGTGCGGTTGGCGATGACCATCTTGGAGTAGCGCGATGTGACCCCCAGAGATGTGGAGAATGCCGGTGGTGCAGGCGTAGCAACGGCCCTGCTGGCCGGGAGCTTGGCGATGACCTACTTTGTTCGGCTCTTCCTGAGCCGAATCGGCTACGCCGACTGCGGGCGCCTGCGGCGTCCTCGCTCACCGATTTGCCGGGAGCAAATCGGCATGTCTGCCCCGGAGCGGTGAGCCACAGGGAGGTGGCGAATCAAACCGCTCCCGGCGGTTTTGTCGGATGAGGGTCTCCCGCTCAAGCAGGGCATCGCAAAACCCCAAAATGCAAAAAACCCCGCGAGTTGCCTCGCGGGGTTTTCCTGCATTTAAGAGCTTGGCGATGACCTACTTGGACTCGCGCCATCTGACCCACAGGGAAGTGGGGAATGCCGAATGGTGCAGGAGCACCATCGGCCCTGGCGCTCGGTGCTTCGCACCGGCTCCGCCGTCCAAATCGGCAGTCCTGCCGATTTGTCGCATGGGGTCTCCTCTCAAGCAGGTCATCGCCCCAGTTTTTCAGGCAAAGCAAAAGGCCCGGTCTTGTGGACCGGGCCTTTTGCTTTTGCATTAAGAGCTTGGCGATGACCTACTTAGACTCGCGCCATCCCTGGCGCTCGGTGCTGCGCACCGGCTCCGCCGTCCAAAACGTCTTTCCTGACGTTTTGTCGCATGAGGGTCTCAAGCTCAAGCAGACCATCGCCGAGTCCTGAACCGAAAAACAAAAGGCCCATACCTTGCGGTATGGGCCTTTTGTTTTCGCATTAAGAGCTTGGCGATGACCTACTTTCGCATGAGACAAGCCCACACTATCATCGGCGCTGAGTGTTTTCACTTCCGAGTTCGGAATGGGATCGGGTGGTTCCCACTCGCTATGGTCGCCAAGCAAAC
>JBMOMZ010000065.1:0-71943 GCA_049324755.1 Pseudomonadota bacterium | reverse complement strand
ATTCGAATACATTGACGTGTATTACAATCGCAAACGGCGTCACTCAAAACTTGGCTACCTGAGCCCGGTTGAGTTTGAAGCCAAACGAGTCGCTTAGTCAGCTGTCCGGGAAATCGGGGCAAGATCACCGGCGGGCGCCTGACTTTCTTTGCTTGTGCAAAGAAAGTCAGCAAAGAAAGCACACCCCAGCCGCGCCAGTCATGACCCGATGCTTCGGCGACACCTGTCCGTCGCTTCGACGTCATCGGCTTCGGGCACGTGCTGATGCGGCATCCTGCCTTATCAGCACTTCGCCGGCTTTCCCTGCCGGCGCACCCGGCCGCTGACATCGAATCGCCGGCTGGCGCGGAAGGGGCCCCATTTGTTCTAGCACGTGTTGTTACTTCGGCTTTCCCAAACTTTTTGATCCGTCGTTCCCGCGTAGGCGGGAACCCAGCGACTTACATAGCCAACGTAAGTACGAATCCGCGCAGCGGCTTCGTACGAATGTAATGCGCCATACGTCCGAAACGCTACGCGGTTCGGACCTACAACTTCTCGGCTACCTGAAAGCCTGCCGCCTGCAACGCCGTTATTGCTTTGCTCAACATGGCTTCACCGATCAACAGATAATCGGTGTCATAGGTCGAAATGGTAAACACCGACACGCCGGCGTCGGCGAGCGGTTTGGTGAGCGAGGCCATGATGCCGGTCAGGCTGAAATCGAGCGGGCCTTGCACTTTCAGCATGGCGAACGGGCCTTGTGTCGGTACCGCCGCGGGTGCCGATTCGTAACGGCACACGACAGAGGTTTCTTCCGGCGTCCAGACGGCGGTGAAGAGATGCTCCTGCAGCAGACTGCAATCGGTGCCGGGAGCAAAGCGGCAGACCGCCCAGCGGCCGGGTTCAATGCTCAGGTTTAATGCAAGGTTCGGCTTCATTCATCCCCCGCACCGAGGTCACTTGGCCGGTCCAGCAGGGGCGCGAAGAAGATCGCGTTCATCAGCAGTTTGCTGCTGCCGAACCAGCTGGCGCGAAACGCCAGCGAGGTGGTGGCGAGCACGACGCTGCCGTTGCCGACGCGTTCGGCGGCGAGCGCTACCGAGCCGGCGAGTCGTTCGCTGTTTTCTTTCGAGACGTAGCCGGCGGCGACCGGTTCGGCCGTGAACACGGCCGGTGTCGCGTACGGGCTTTTCAGCGGCGGCAATACGTCGGTGTGGGTGCGGAACAGTGGCAGCGTGTCGCGCGAGAAACCGAACGCGAGCGGATGGGTGCGATCCAGTGAAGCCGTGAGGATGGCGCCGGCAATGCGCTTTTCCGCCTCGGTTTCTTCCATGCTGGCATACGGTAGCCGTTCCTGATTTTTGCTGTCATTGTTCTGCAGCTTGTTGCTGACGAACTCCTGCTGGGTGGCCCAGCGCACGGCACCGTCAAGTGCAATCAAGGTACCGCCGGCTTTCACCCAGTCGGCGATGCGCTTGCTTTGCTCATCACTGAGCGCGCGATAGCGACCGTCCGGCAGCACGAGATGGCTGTAGGCATCAAGATTGGCGTCGGCAAAGCTGCCGAGCGGCACCATGACGAGCGGCATGTGCATGCGGTAGTCCAGCAGGTGCCAGATCTCACCGGCACTGGCGGAATCGACCCCCGCGCCGATCAGCATCAGCACATTCGGCGTGGTCAGCGGTTTCACGCTCGGACTGCCGAGATCGCTGCCGGCATCGGCATAGCCGGAGCGGAGGCTGATCAGCTCGATGGCATCACGACTGGCGATCTCCTGCAGCACACTGCGCAGCCGTTCGAGCGTCACCGTTTGCCCGCCAAGCGGAATCAGCACGCTGCCACGTGCCAGCTCGCGCACACCGGTGCTGGTCTTGATGGTGACGGGCTTGGTATTGACGCGCAGGTTGACGCCCTCACGCAGCAGCTGATGGGCGGCGCGCGGCGCATAGAAACTGTCCCAGCTGAAGCCGTACGCCACATCGCTGTCGGCTTTTTCCGGCAGAGCGCGACCGGTCGGCGGCAGCAGCTTTTGCAGCCGCTCACCGAGCCAGTCTTTGCGCCACTGACCACGACGGATTTCGGCGTACGGCATGTCGAAGGCAAGCGGCAGGGTCCACGCTGACACGTCATAGAACACCGGCGTCTTGAACTGCATGCGCGCTTCGAACAGCGATTTGAGCAAACGGTATTGCCGCTGCTCGTACGGGATGACGTAGGCGCTGCCGGCGTGAAACCGGCGCTCGCCAACCGTGACATCATCAGCCAGTTTGTGAACCAGCAGACCATGCGCCAGCAGGATGCGCAGGAACTGGTATTCGCGCGCCGGGTCCGCCGGTTCGGCAAACACGATGGCTCGGCCCTCATCCTGCGCCGCGGCCAGCGCGGCGTCCTGATAAAACTTTTCTTGCCACTGCTTCAGCTGCTGGCGTAGTTCGTCCGCTGCCCGCAGCGTCGACAGCGAGGTCGTGAACTGGTTGCGAATGGCAAACGGAAAACTCACCACGCCGCTCTTGCCCTGCTGCAAGTGACCGCGGGCACTGGCTTGCTCGAACAGGATGCCGACTGCGCCCTGAATGTCCGGATAGGTTGAGCCTTTGCCGTAATAGAAATCGTCAAAATTTTCCTTGCTGTAATAAAGCCGTTTGTCGGCGTCGAATGCCGCCGCGTGAAAACGGGCAATCGCATCGGTCAGCCGCAGATTCTCCGCCGGCGTCAGCGGATGTTGCCGGGCCGGCACACCGGGCTGGAAGAAATAGGTGCTGTCGGTGCCCATTTCATGAAAGTCGCCCAGCACATGCGGCTTCCATTCCTGAAATTTCAGCACGCGGGCATATGACTCTGGCTGCTGCACCATCAGCCAGTCGCGATTCAAGTCGAACCAGTAATGATTGCCACGACCATTGGGCCAGGCTTCGCGGTGCTCGACATGCTGCGGCTCGGCCACCAACACCCGACCGCGATAGGCGTTGACCCAGCTGCTGAACCGGGTCATGCCGTCCGGGTTCAACACCGGGTCGAGCACGATGACCGTGCGTTCGAGCATTTTCTCAATGGCCGGATCACGGCTTGCGGCCAGATAGTAGGCCGTCAGCAACGCCGCATTGGCGCCGCTGGCTTCGTTGCCGTGCACGCTGTAGCCGAGCCAGACAATCAGCGGCCCGTCGTTTCTGCCGGCAGCACGCGCAGCCCGTATCTCATCCAACCGGCTGCGATTGCCGGCGCTGGTGATGATGGCGTGCAACAACGGCCGCTGTTCATGGCTGCGGCCAATTTCTTCCACCTGCACGCGCGGTGAGCGGCGCGCCAGCAGCCGCAAATAATCCAGTTGCTGTTCCGGGCGAACATGCCAGTCACCGAGCTCATAGCCGAGCGTCTCTGCCGGCACTGGCACCTCCGGGTCCAAGATCGTGCCGGCCGGCACAACGCCATCAAAGTAATACGCAAGCTCGACGGCCTGCGACACCGGCAACGCGAGCTGGCTTATCAACAACGCAGCGGCAGCGAGGCGACCTACGGCAACTTTCATCAGTTCTGCTCCCAGGCGGGATGACGGCGGATCTGCCCGGAGCATACGCAAAATGCGCGCTCCAGCCAAAACCCACGTAAAAACTGCGGGTATGGCCTGCCGTGAAAGCCTGCCCGGATGGCGGTATCATGACCGGGTGCCTTTGGGCCTTGTTACCCGTGAGTCGTCAGTCGAGTTGTCGCCATGATCCGCATTACCGAAACCGCCCAAGCCCATTTCCGCAAGCTGCTGTCGCAGCAGAGCGAGCCAGACACCCATATTCGCGTGTTTGTGGTCAACCCTGGTACGGCGCGCGCCGAGTGCGGCGTCTCGTATTGCCCGCCGAGCGCGGTCGAGAGCACCGACATCAAATACGATTACGAGGGTTTCTCCGCCTTTGTTGATCCGGACAGCGATCCGTTCCTGGAAGATGCCGAGATCGATCTGAAAACCGACAACCTCGGTTCGCAGCTGACCTTGAAAGCACCGAATGCCAAGACGCCGCAAGTGAGCCCGGACGCGCCGCTCGCCGATCGGGTCAATTACATTCTGGAAGCGGAAGTAAACCCGCAACTCGCCTCGCACGGCGGCAAAGTCACGCTGGTCGAACTCACCGCTGAAAGCGTGGCGGTGCTGCAGTTTGGTGGCGGCTGCCACGGTTGCAGCCAGGTCGATGTCACGCTCAAACATGGCATCGAGAAAACCCTGCTGGAAAAATTCCCGGAGCTGACCGGCGTGCGCGACATCACCGAGCATGCCAGCGGCGACAACCCGTACTACCGTTAATGCCAGCGCGGCCGATCCTCTGATCGGCCGTTTTGTTTCTGCCGTAAACCGTATTGCCTCACTGTCGCTCACTTATCCATGTTGTTCACAACAAGCGCCGTCCCGAGATGGCCTTTCACTGCAAGGAGAAATCGATGCGCACCGCGTTATTCGGTGGAATCGTCATGGCCGGCGTCACCCTGGCCGCTTGTCAGAGCATGAGCCCCACCATGAAGCACGAACCATTGCCGCCCTACCCGGTCAGCAAGACGGTTGATCATGTCGATGATTACCACGGCACCAAGGTCGCCGATCCGTACCGCTGGCTGGAAACCGATGACGCAGACACCCAGGCCTGGGTTGAGGCCCAGCGCCAGTATGCGGAAAACTATCTGGCGAAACTGCCGAGCCGCGATGACTACAAGAAGCGGCTGACTGAACTGTGGAATTACGAGCGCTACAGCGCGCCGGAAGAGAAAGGCGGTCGCTATTTCTACAGCTACAACAACGGCTTGCAGAATCAGTCGGTGCTGTATGTGCAGGACAATGCCAGCGCACCGGCGCGCGTGCTGCTCGACCCGAACATGCTGTCGGCCGACGGCACGGTCGCGCTCTCGGGTGCGGCGATCAGCAAGGACGGCAAGAAGCTCGCTTACGGCGTGTCGAAAAGCGGTTCCGACTGGCAGGAATGGTTTGTCCGCGATGTCGATTCCGGCAAAGACCTCGGCGACAACATCAAGTGGGTGAAGTTCTCCGGCGCCGAATGGACCCCGGACGGCAAGGGCTTTTTCTACGCCCGTTACGACGAGCCGAAAGCCGGTACCGAACTGTCCGGCCAGAACTATTTCCAGAAACTGTATTACCACCAGCTCGGCACCGATCAGAGCCAGGATGTGCTGGTCTATCACCGGCCGGATGAAAAGGAATGGGGCTTTGGCGCCACCGTCAGCGATGACGGCAACTGGCTGGTCATCCCGGTCTGGCAAGGCACCGATCCGCGCAACCGGGTGTTCTACAAGTCGCTGACCGGCAAGGACCAAACGGTCAAGCCGCTGATCGAAATCGTCGAGGCCGATTACAGCTTCCTCGGCAACGACGGTTCGGTGTTCTACTTCAAGACCGACTTCAACGCACCGCGCGCCCGCATCGTCGCCATCGACGTCAACAACCCGGCGAAAGCGAACTGGAAAGAGATCGTGCCGCAGTCGGTGAACCCGCTGCAGACCGCGTTCATTGCCGGCAACCGCTTTGTGCTCGGCTACCTGAAAGATGCCGTCAGCCACGTCGAAATCCGCGCGCTCGACGGCAAGCTCGAACACACGCTGAACGTGCCGGAACTCGGTACCGTCGGCGGCTATTCCGGCAAGCGCGAGAGCAACGAACTGTTCTATTCGGTGACTTCGTACGTGCGGCCGACCACGATCTTCAAACTGGATCTGGCCAGCAAGCAGGACAGCGTGTTCCGTGAACCGAAGGTAGCGTTCAACGCCGGCGATTTCACCTCCGAGCAGGTGTTCTACACCAGCAAAGACGGCACCCGCGTGCCGATGATCCTGTCATACAAAAAAGGCCTGAAGCGTAATGGCAAGAACCCGACCATTCTGTACGGCTACGGCGGTTTCAACATTTCGCTGACGCCGTCATTCAGCGCCGCCAACATCGCCTGGCTGGAGCGCGGTGGCATTTACGCCGTGGCCAATCTGCGCGGCGGCAGCGAATACGGCGAGGAGTGGCATCAAGCCGGCATGAAGCACAACAAGCAGAACGTGTTTGATGACTTCATCGCCGCCGCCGAATTTCTGATCAAGGCGCAATACACCAGCACGCCGCACCTTGGCATTCACGGTGGTTCGAACGGCGGCCTGCTGGTCGGCGCCGCGATGACCCAGCGCCCGGATCTGTTCGGTGCTGCCGTGCCGGCCGTTGGCGTCATGGACATGCTGCGGTTCCAGAAATTCACCATCGGCTGGGCCTGGGTCTCGGATTACGGTTCGTCCGACAACAAGGACGATTTCCCGGTGCTGCACGCCTACTCGCCGCTGCACAACCTGAAAGCCGGCACGCATTACCCGGCCACGATGGTGATGACTGCCGATCACGATGACCGGGTGGTGCCGTATCACAGCTTCAAGTACGCCGCGGCGCTGCAGGCCGCCAACGCCAGCAAAGAACCGATGCTGATCCGTATTGAAAGCAAAGCGGGCCACGGCGCCGGCAAACCGATCAGCAAGCTGATTGAAGACAAGGCCGATTTCTTCGCCTTCCTGGAAAAGCACCTGGCGGAATAGGCAACAAATCCGTGCGAGAAAAGGGCAGCTTCGGCTGCCCTTTTGCTTGTCGCTGCAATGACGCGGCGGACCATCACCGGGCTGGACTGTCGTCTCGACGTTCCCGGCAGGTGCCCAGGCATCGCCGGATGAGTCCGGTCGTTCCGCCAAGCGAACGTCTCCATCAGGTGCCGGGCCGGACCTTGGCGCGGTCACCGCGGCAACCAGCCGTCATGAACCGGTACTGCACAGCAAGGCCTCGCGGCAAGTCCACTCGCCGTTCGGTACCGGTAATCGGCCCACAGCCTCCCCTGCCCCCAAGCTGGCTCGAAGACGCCGGCATCACCGGACGGTTGGATTTTGATTGATATTTGAATGCGAATCGTTATCATTTGCACGAATTGCCAGCCTGACTGTCGGGTTGGCCCGTTCAAGGTGATGCTATGTCTGCTGTTTGCCTCCCCCCCGGTCGCCGGAGTCCCGTTTCAGCCACCCTCACTGCTGTCCTGCTTGGCCTGGCCGGCACTCTGCTTCAGGTCGGCCGAACCCAGGCCGACGATGAGCTACCCAATCCGGATGACAACGCGGAGTGGCTGACCGTCACTGCCGCCAAGCAAGTTCGCGATGTCAGCGAGGTCACCGGCGCGGTCGATGTGATCGGTGCCGAACAAATCGAGGCCGAACTCGCCCGCGACATCAAGGACATGGTGCGCTACCTGCCCGGAGTCTCGGTGCGGCAAAACGCCGGCCGGTTCGGCCTCAGCGATTTCACCATTCGCGGCCTGTCCGGCAACCGCGTGCTGATCGAAGTTGACGGCGTCCGGGTGTCGGACAATTTCAGCATCGGCAGCTTTTCCAATGCCAACCGCAACTTCGTCGATCTGGACACGGTGAAAGCGGTCGAGATCATTCGCGGTAGCGCGTCATCGCTGTACGGCAGCAATGCCATCGGCGGCGTCGTGACGTTTCTGACCAAGGATCCGGCCGACTACCTGAACGGTGATCAGCGTTTTGTCGGCCTGAAAGCCGGCTACAGCGAAGCCGATCACAGTCACACCGAAACCCTGACCGGCGCCTTTGGTTCCGGTGCATTCTCGGTACTGGCCGTATTGACCCAAGATCAGGGCCACGAGCGGGACAACCAAGGCAGCAACCGCGCCGAAGACAGCCGCCGCACCGCCGCCAATCCCCAAGAACGCCTCGGTCAGTCAGCGCTGCTGAAAGCGGTCTGGCAAACCGAAGCCGGTGACAAGCTCCGGCTGACCGCCGATGTCTTCGACAGCGAGAATGAAACCGAGAGCTATTGGTCGCGCACCACGTCGGTCATGCCGCTGCCGAATCCCCCGGGCGCCTCGATCACCACCCGCGTACTCGATCTCGATGCCGACGATCAGCAAGACCGGAGACGGCTGCAACTGGATTACGAATTCGGCAGTCAGCTGCCCGGCATCGACGCCGGTTTGCTACAGCTCTATCGGCAAACCAGCGCGACCCGGCAGGAAACGCGCGAGGCGCGCGAGTCCGGCCTGACGGGCATGCCGCCGACCCCGGCCGAGCGCTGGCGCGAATTTCGCTTTGAACAGGAAGTCGAAGGCGTCGAACTGACGCTGACTTCCAGTTTTGCGCTCGGCGACAGCAAGCACACGCTGACCTATGGCGTCGAACATCTCCGCACCGAGACTGAACAGCTACGCAACGGCTACACCCGCAACCCGCTTACCGGCGTAACCGGCAATGTGGTGATGCCGGATGTCTTCCCGGTGCGTGATTTCCCACTCAGCAATACCACCGAGACCGCCATTTACCTGCAAGACGAAATCCAGCTGTTTGATGGCCGTTTGTTGCTGGTGCCGGCGCTGCGTCATGATCGCTACCGGCTCGACAGCCGCAACGATGCCATTTTTGCTGAAGACAATCCGACAGCGGCCATCACTGATCTGGAGCATCAGCACAACTCGCCGAAACTCGGCCTGCTGTACAAACTGGATGACATGCATTCGCTGTTCGCCCAGTACGCCGAGGGTTTCCGCTCACCACCGGTCGCTGACGTCAACATCGGCTTCACCAACTTCGCGTTCGGCTACACCGCCATTTCGAATCCCGAGCTGAAACCGGAGCAAAGCCGGAACCTCGATATCGGCTGGCGCCTGCGCGCCGATTGGGGCCGGATCGAGCTGACGGCATTCCGCAATGACTACGACGACTTCATCGAATCGCTGGTCGTCGTCAGCCAGCCGCCGCAAACACCGCTCGTCGTGTTCCAGTCGCAGAACCTGAACGAAGTGCGCATCGAGGGTGTTGAACTGCGGGCGACGCTGGATCTGCAGCACCTGCTGAACACCGACGGTTTCACCTTGCGCAGTGCGCTGTCCCATGCCCGCGGCGACAACCTCGGCGATGATGAACCGCTCGCCAGCATCGATCCGGACAAAGCGGTACTCGGCGTGGCCTGGCAAGCGGCCAGCCACCGTTACGGTTTCGAGTTGGTCAGCACCCATGTGCGCGGCAAGACGCGGGTAGCGGACAGCACGCCGGCGCCGTTCCTGACCGACAGCTACACGCTGTGGGATGTGCTCGCGCACTGGCAAATCAGCGACAACGTTCGTGTGCAGGCTGGCCTGTTCAACCTTGGGGACAAGCATTACTGGGAATGGGCCGATGTGCGCGGCCAGGCCGCGAACAGCACGACACAGGATCGTTACAGCCAACCGGGGCGTAATGGCGCCATCAACCTGAACCTCAGCTTTTGACCCAATCCCTGTTGGCTACCGATTGCAGCCGTGCTGACTGACACCACAGGGAAAGGGTCGCAGCGCGCTCCTGCAATCGGTAGCGACGGGGAACCACATTGTTCGCACGCGCGCCGTCACCTGCAGCGGCGCGGGCAAAACCCTCACCGACCGCAATGGGAGTTTCGATATGACAAGCAGAATCTGGCCGGTAATGACTCTGGCCTTGGCAGCGCTGGTGGGTTGCCAGAGTGTGCCGCAAGACAGCCACACGATGACGCCGGCACCAACATCGCCTTTTGGCGTACTGGTGATGGCGCATGGCGGCGGCCCCACGTGGGATGCCGCCATCCAGGAAGCGGTAGCACCGTTGAAGACCAGGCAACCGACGGCCATCGCGTTCGGCATGGCCGATGCTGACACGATGGCGGCGGCTGTGCGCGAACTGGAACAGCAAGGCGTGCGCCGGATCGGCGTCGTGCGGTTGTTTGTCAGCGGCGAAAGTTTTCGCACCGAAACCGAACAGGTGCTCGGTTTGCGCGAAGGCGCGCCGCCGGCTGACTCGGTTGCCACAACCGCGGACCATCACAGCAACCATGTCGGCGACGGCCATCACAACATGGCGTTCTATCGCATCAATAGTCAGGCCCGTTTCGTGCTGAGCGAAGACGGCCTGCTCGATGCCCCGGAAATGGCGAGCATCTTGGCGAGTCGTGCTCGTGCCTTGTCGCAGCAGCCGAGCATGGAAGATGTGCTGATCCTCGCTCACGGCCCCGGCGATGACGGCGAAAACCAGCGTTGGCTCGACAAACTGCGGGGGCACGCCGCCGCATTGCGCACGGTCGGACCGTTCAACCGGGTGCAGGTGGCAACATTGCGGGAGGACTGGCCGGAAGCGCGTGCCAAAGCGGAAGCGGAGATTCGCGCCTTCGTCCAACAGGCGAGTGCCGAAGGCCGAACCACGTTGGTGCTGCCGTTCCGGGTCTTCGGTTTTGGTCCGTACAAAAAAGTGCTGGAAGGTCTGTCGTATCGCGCCGATGGTCACGGCTTGTTGCCACACCCCGCCATCACCACATGGCTGCAACAGCAAGCTGACATGCTCGCCGCCGCGAGCGAATAGCCTCGCCATGATCATGGCCGGCGAAACCGTTCAAGGCCGGCCATCGCGATCGCGTTTCGGCACTTTGCGTTGCGCCATGGGGATCGGCGCTGCCGACAGTCCAAGCGCCGGCGGTTTGCTCAGCGCTGCGGTGGGCAGTTGCATCGATTAGCGCTGCTCAGCTGACGCGAAAATGCCGGGCATAACGCGCATTCAGCTCGCTGACGTCCAGCAGCACAAGCAAATCGGCGCAGGCGAATTGTTCGTCCCAACAGGCCTGCGCACCGATTTTCGCGCCGAGTCGCAGATAGGCTTTCAGCAGCGCCGGCACCGGCGTATCGATGTTGGTCAACGCCGCTGCGGCCGGAATCGGGTTGACCGCGGTAACCGCCAGCGACGGCGGTAACCGGTAACGCTCCAGCCGCTGCAGCAGCGCGTGCACATGCGCGCTGCTGTTACCCATCGGCACACTGGCGCAGCCAAACAGATAGCGGGTTTGCTGTTGCCGGAACACGGCGGCCAAGCCTTGCCAGAGCAAGGCAATGCCGCTGCCGTCGCGATAATCGGGATGAATGCAGGTGCGACCAACTTCCAGCAATTCGCCGTCCAGCTGCAGCACCGCATCCATCAGGAATTCGCCTTGCGAATAGAAGCCACCGGCCTTGGCGGCGCCGGCACGATTCAGCAAACGGGTGCCGCCAACCAGCTGCCCGCGGTCGCAATCGAACACGTAAAGATGCTGGCAATGGCGATCAAACGGATCCCGATCCAGGCCTTCGGCATCGACAATGTCGGCGCCCAGCTCCTGGGCGAAAATCTGATAGCGCAGTCGCTGCAGCGCCCGCATTTCTGCGGCGCTGGTGGCGAGGCAAATCTGGAAACGGTCGGCTTCGGCAAGAACGGCAGTACGGGTCGGGGCCATGACGGCACACTCGTGACAGGGAACATGCCCGCCAGCCTGCCGACCGGCCGTTGCACCGCCGTGACTGGCAACTGACAGGCCGATGACAGCCCGCCAGTCATGCCCGGAAACAAATTCCAACCAGCAGTGGCCAGGCAAGGTTGCTAGCATGGCCGGGCTTCGCCCGTAGCGCCAACCGGTACGCCAACGTGAGCGCACGGGCTTGTTCGCCCTTCTGAGACAGGTATCGCCATGAAGAAATGGATTGTGTCTGCACTGGCTCTCGCCGTGCTGGCCGGCTGCAATTCCGAGCCGGAAACCACCGCCACCACCGACGCGCCGGCCGCTGCCGCGGTCGCTGCCGCCCCGACCTCGGGCATCACGCTGAACCACTTCGACCAGGCCGTGCGGGCGCAGGATGATCTGTACCGGCACGTCAACGGCAGCTGGCTGAAAACCACCGAGATCCCGGCCGACAAATCCAATTATGGCTCGTTCACCAAATTGGCTGATGATGCCCAAGCCCAGTTGAAAGACATCATTGAAAGCGCTGCCGCGGGCAAAAATGCCGCTGGTAGCGAAGCGCAGAAAGTCGGCGACTTCTACAACAGCTACATGAACGAAGCCAAGCGCGAAGCGCTCGGCCTGAAGCCGGTGGAGCCGTACTTTGCCGAGATCGATGCACTGAAAGACAAGAGCGCACTGGCCGCTTGGTTCGGCAAGGCCCAGCGCGATGGCGTCAGCACGCCGATCGCGATGTTCATCAACAACGATGAAAAAGACACCAGCCAGTACATCAGCTACTTCTACCAGAGCGGCCTGGGTTTGCCGGACCGCGATTTCTACGACGTCAAAAAGAAAAGCGACGAGAAAAGCCAGGCCATTCGCGCCGCTTACCTGAAGCACATCGAAACGATGTTCGCGCTCGCCGGCCAGAAAGATCCGGCCGCCATCGCCAAGCGCATCTATGCGCTGGAAGAGAAAATCGCGATGGGCCAGTGGGATCGGGTCAGCAACCGTGATCCGCAGAAAACCTACAACAAGGTGGAAACCGGCAAGCTCAACACGCTGACCGCGCATTTTGACTGGAACGCATTCGTCAATGGCCTCGGTCTTGCCAATGTCAGCCATGTCGTGGTCGCGCAACCGAGCTATTTGACCGCACTCGGTGACGTCATCCAGGCCGGCAGCATGGACGACTGGAAGCTGTACGCGAAATGGCGGGTGCTGAGCGGCGCCGCACCGGTGCTGGCAAAAGCCTTCGACGACGAAAACTTCAATTTCTACAGCAAGACCTTGCGCGGCGTGCAGGAGCAACAGCCACGCTGGAAGCGCGCGGTGCAAACCATTGACGGCGCCATTGGCGAAGCGGTCGGCAAGATCTACGTCGAGAAGCACTTCCCGCCGGAAGCCAAGGCGAAGATGGAAAAGCTGGTGCAGAACCTGCTGGTGGCATTCGGTCAGGGCATCGACGACCTCGAGTGGATGAGCGCCGACACCAAGAAAGCCGCGCATGAAAAGCTCGGCAAGTTCACCTACAAGATCGGTTACCCGGACAAGTGGCGTGATTACTCGGCCCTGAGCATCAGCGCCGATGATCTGGTCGGCAACATCGTCCGCGCCACCCAGTTCGAATACGACCGTAACCTGAGCAAGCTCGGCAAGCCGATCGATCGCAGCGAGTGGTTCATGACCCCGCAGACGGTCAATGCCTATTACAACCCGACCATGAACGAGATCGTGTTCCCGGCCGCGATTCTGCAGCCACCGTTCTTCGACATGAACGCCGATGACGCCGTCAACTACGGCGGTATCGGTGCCGTCATCGGCCACGAAATCGGCCACGGTTTTGACGATCAGGGCTCGCAGTACGATGGCGACGGCAATCTGCGCAACTGGTGGACCGAGCAGGATCTGGCCGAGTTCAAGGCCCGCACCGGCAAACTCGTTGCCCAGTACAACGGCTTCGAGCCGCTGCCGGGCAAACACGTCAACGGCGAACTGACACTCGGCGAAAACATCGGCGATCTCGGCGGCCTGACCATTGCCTACAAGGCCTATCAGCTGTCGCTGAACGGTCAGCCGGCCCCGGTGCTGGACAACCTGAGCGGCGATCAACGCTTCTTCATCGGCTGGGCCCAGGTCTGGGCGCGCAAGTACCGCGATGAAGAGCTGAACCAGCGCCTGGTGACCGATCCGCATTCGCCGTCGGAATACCGTTGCAACGGCATCGTCCGCAACATGCCGGAGTTCTACGCGGCCTTTGGCGTCAAGGAAGGCGATGCGCTGTTCCTGAAGCCGGAAGAGCGGGTCAAGATCTGGTAAGCCGGAATACGGACCATCGTCCACAAAACAGGGGCCATTGGCCCCTGTTTTGTTTTTTCCCAATCCCGATTGCCGGCGCGGCTTGTGATGCTGGCAGCGCTTTCCTATAGTGCATCGCAATGAAACTGTCATTTGCCGAGGTTGTCAGTGTCGGCCACTTTCTTGCGTGCCCGTGCCCCGGAACAAAAAGCCGATCGGCGTGCCCACCTGTTGCAGCAGGCGGCGGAACTGTTCAAGCGCGACCGCGTCGTGCCCACCGCGGCCCAACTGGCCGAAGCCTGTGGCCTCGCCAAGGGCACCGTCTACCTGTACTTTCGCAGCAAGGAAGAAATTTTCCTGGCACTGCTGCAGGAGCAGTTCGGCCTCTGTCTGGATGATCTGGCGGCCCGTCTGGCTGCCCAGCCGCTGACCCGTTCCGAGCAGGTCGCCGAGCGCATCGGTGCCGCGATCAAGGCGCGGGACTTTCTGCTGCCGCTGGCGGTCATGGGCCCGACCGTGCTGGAGCAGAATGCCTCGGACGAAGCGCTGCTGGCGTATAAACAAATGCTGGCAGAAAAACTGACCCGCTGTGCCGAGATCATTGCCACCCTGCCGGAGTTCACGGTCGAGCACGCCTTGCAGCGCCTGCATCAAGGCTACGCGCTGATGATCGGCTGCTGGCAGCTCGCCAACGCCACGCCACGGATGTGCGCGCTGCTGCAAGCGCACGGCCTCAATGCCCTGGTGCCGGAGTTCTGGTCGCAACTGGATGACGGCTTGGCGCGGCTGTGGCGATGAGCGCCGCGTCGTCCAGTCCGGACGTAACAAAAGATCCCGAAGTAACAGGTCCCGCGGTACCGCGCCGGGTCGCGCTGCTCGGCGCCAGCGGACTGGTCGGCCAGGCCCTGCTGCAGCAACTGCTCGCTGACGCCGACCTTCAGGCGCTGCATTTGTTGCTGCGCCGGCCCTTGTCAACGCCACTCAGCGATCCGCGTGTGCATTACCATGTCGTCGATTTTGCCCAATCAAGCTGGCACGGCCTGCTCGCCGTTGACGCGGTGTTTTGCTGCCTCGGCAGCACCATCAAACAAGCCGGTTCGCACGCGGCATTCCGGGCCGTGGATCAGACCTTGGTGGTCACCGCAGCGGCAGCGGCCAAAGCCGCTGGTGCGAATCATTTTCTGGTGATCAGCGCGCTCGGTGCGGATCCGGCGTCGGGCGTTTTCTACAACCGTGTCAAAGGGGAAATGGAGCAGGATCTGCAACAACTGGGTTTGGCCAAACTCAGTATTTTTCGGCCATCGCTGCTGGCCGGAGCGCGTCAGGAGTTCCGGCTCGGCGAGCGTCTGGGTTTGTTGCTGGCAGGCTTGCTGGCATGGCTGCTGCCGGCAAAATGGCGATCGATTTCCGCCGCGCGGGTGGCTCGCGCCATGTGGCGCGCCAGCCGCGAGCAGCAACAGGCCGTTCGGATTTATCACTCCGACGAAATGCAGCGGTCCTGATCCAAAAACCGCTACCACAGCGTCTCGGCCGCCGGTACGCAGGCGAGATAATTTGCCGGTGAAAACGCTTTTCGCCCGAGCAGCCAATCGACATAGGCCTCACGTTCGAAATGGATCAAGGCCAGATCCCAGACACAGGGACTTTCGCCTTGCCCCGGCGCCTGCCACTCAGCCTCGGCGTGCAACGCACGCAACCAGACCCGATGCCGCCACTCGTTTTCGTTGTCCCACCAGTTCAGCACCAGATAGTCGACTCCGCGACCGGCATGGGCAATGACAAAACCAAGCCCTGCCCGCTCGGCCGTTACCGCCGGTTGCGGCAACGCGTCAGCAAGCAGCGGCATCGCTGCGCTGAATCGCGACCAATCCGGTTTGGCGCGCGCGGCATACCACAACCGATAATGCTTCAGCTGCCACCCGGCGATCGGTTCGATGCCGACAAACTGCCACGGCCGGCTGGCATACGGTTCGAACGCGGGCGCCGGCGTCATCGCATTCACTCGCCGACCACCCAACCGGTTTCGCAGTATCCGTGCTGCTGCGGCGACAACCGCTGCCAGAGCGGATTCAACAGCTGCTGCACGTGTTCAGGCACCTGGAACGGCGGATTGATCAGCAACATGCCGGAACCATTGAGGCCGACATTGGCGACGTCGTTGAACACGGTCAGCTCGGCAAACCAAATTTTGCGGATGCCGGTACGGGCGAGCTTTTCGTGCAACTTGCGGGCATCGGCGGTGGCCTTGATCGGATACCAGAGCGCATAACTGCCGGTGGCAAACCGCTGGTAGCCTGTCAGCAACGCCTGCACGATCGCCGACCACGAATCGGCCTCGCTTTCATACGGCGGATCGATCAACACCAGCCCGCGCTTTTCCACCGGCGGCAGCTGCGAACGCAGGGCATGGTAGCCATCTTCCTGACGGACGAAGACGCGGTGCCGATCTTCCATCAAATGCTGCAGCTCGCGCGCTTCGTCGGCTTGCAGCTCACAACAAACGGCCCGATCGATTGGCCGAAGCAACCGCGCGATCAACTCCGGTGAACCGGGGTAATAACGCCAATCGGTTTGGCCGCGATCCTTGTTCAGGCGCGTCAGCAGTTGCTGCAGCTCGCGCACGCCAACCGGAGCGTCTGCCCAGTCTTGCAGGCGACCGACACCGGCTTGCCACTCGCCGGTTTCCCGCGCGAGTTTGCCGTGCAGATCATAGAGGCCTCGCCCGGCATGGGTATCCAGCACAAAAAACGGCTTGTCTTTGCGCTTGAACGCTTCCAGCAACAGCAGCAATACCGTGTGCTTGAGCATGTCGGCAACGTTGCCGGCGTGAAAACTGTGGCGGTAATTCATCGTGCGAACTCTCGGCGCGGCGACACCCGATGCCGGGCGTCATCCGCAATGGCGGATCAAAGATCAGAACTGGGCGCTGATGCCCAGGCCAATGTCGTATTGCGACCAGGTTCCGGACTTGATGGTCCAGCTGCAGTCGCTGTCATCGCAGCGGATGCGGGTCTCGCTGCTGAATACGGTATTGAGCCAACGTGCTTCGGCCAGCAATTGCACCTGATCCGTCAGCGGCAACGCGAGTCCGACAAACAACGTGTAAGCAGGTCGGGTTTCCCGCTCGTTGGCGGTCAGATCCGGACGCAGCCGCAGCACGCCGACGGTGGCGCCGACATACGGCAGGAAAGGCTGGTCCTGCCAATACTTGCGACCGCCGAACTGGATGGACTCCTGCAATACGTCCGTCGACTCGGTGCGGCTGGTCAGCTCGGAGCGGAAGCGGGACAGCCACAGGTCAAAAGCACTGTCGGCGGCGTTGAAATAATGCAGGCTCAGCGCCGCCACATTGCCCTCATCGACCGACACGGTCCGCTCCTGCACCGCCAAATCATCACCAAAGCGATAACCGGCCATGACCGTCACGCCCACTTCGGCGTGGGCGGCACAGCTGATCGCCAACAACCACACGATTGCGAGCTTGCCCATGCATTGTCCCAAGCAGCATCCACTGCGCGGCAGTATACCGGAGTCATTGCCGGTCGCATTGTCGCTCCGGAGTCCGCACGCTATGATGTCGGCCGCAACGGCAGGCGCCAGCAAACGACAGGCGCCGGCGGTTGTTGAGTGGCCGCATTCAAGCAAGCGGGTTCCTACGGACCTGGCTTTGCTGACCGTCTCTTGCTGATTGAGTCTCGCGGGCGTAGTTCAATGGTAGAACTTCGGCTTCCCAAGCCGATAGCGTGGGTTCGATTCCCATCGCCCGCTCCATTTCCTCCTGGCGCCGCAGGCCAGCGCCGCCTGTATCCTGACGTGACTTCCGGCACCGTTGCCGAGCACGCGGACTCGCTACAATCAGCGAGGTCCACCGTCAGGAGTCGGCATGTCAACACGTGATCCCAGTTGTCCGGCAACGCCGGAAGCGCGTCCGCAAACCGATTGGCTGCTGCTGGTCGGCCTGCTGACCTGGGCCCTGGTCGCCGGCATTGAGCTCGTCTCGCGGGGCAGCGCCCTGCTGGCCGACCATCCGTCCGAGCTGGCGCTGACGGTAGCCGGTTACCTTGTGGCCCTGCTCGGCTTTCTGCTGGTGGCAATGGAACACCCAGCGCTGCGCGCGCCGTGGCTGCCAACATTGGGCGTCACGTTGCAGGTGACCGCGGTACTGGGCTTGCAGCTGCTGGATCATCGCTCGCTGAACCAGATCCTGCTGGTGATGTGGGCGAGCCAATTGCCCTACTTCCTGCCGTTCAGCCGCAGCCTGCTGCTTTGTGCGGTCGCCATCGTACTCAGCGCGCTGATACAAGTGTCGACAGAACCAACGGCGGTACCGTGGTTCGAACCGACCATTTATTTCACGTTCTGCCTGTTCGCGATGATCACCTCGCGCAATGCCATGGTCACCGAACGCGCCCGGCTCGAGTTGGCGCAGCGCAATGCCGAGCTGGAAGCAACCCAAAAGCTGCTGGCCGCCAGCGCCAAAGAAAGCGAGCGCCTGCGCATCGCCCGCGATCTGCATGACACCATGGGCCATCATCTGACCGCACTGGCATTGCAGCTGGAAATTCTGCAGCACCAGAGCGGTACGGCTGCCGAGCAAACCCAGTCGCAGGCACGACAACTGGTCAAGCTGCTGCTGGCCGATGTCCGCGCCACCGTCAGCAACCTGCGCAGCGAACACCAACTGGAAGTGCAACCGTTGCTGGCGCCGCTGCTGCGCTCCAGCCCGACGCTGCAAATCGTTGCCGACATTGCGCCAGAGCTGACGGTCGCCGACACCGGTACGGCCGAAACCCTGCTGCGCGCCGTCCAGGAAATCCTGACCAACACCTGGCGCCACAGTCACGCACAGCAGCTCAAGATCGAACTCCGACAACAACAGAATGCCCTGGTGCTGACGGCCGAAGATGATGGCCAGGTCGCCAGCGATTGGCAGCCCGGCAATGGCCTCAAAGGTTTGTCCGAGCGGGTGACGGCGTTGTCCGGCCAGTATCAGTTTGGCCCGAATGCGAACGGCCATTTCTCGCTGCGCATCGCGCTGCCGCAGGTGACAACATGATTCGCGTGCTGGTGGTCGATGATCAGCATCTGGTGCGGCAAGGCATCTGTTCGTTGTTGGCGCTCTCGCCCAGCGTACGGGTGGTTGGCGAAGCCAGTCACGGCGACGAAGCCCTGGCGCTGCTGGCTCAACTGGACGTCGATGTGATGTTGCTGGATCTGCGTATGCCAGTCCGTGATGGCCTGGCAACCTTGCAAGCGCTGCGGGCACAGGCATCGACACTGCCCGTGTTGATCCTGACCACCTTTGATGACGATGAACTGGTGCTCGCCAGCATCGAGGCCGGCGCCAATGGCTTCTTGCTGAAAGATGTCACGCTGACATCATTGATCGATGCGATCGAAGCGGTACACCGCGGCGAGCGCCTGCATCAGCCGGTAAGCCTGAATGCCCGCGATCGGCTCGAACCGCTGACAGCGAAAGCGCGTGGCAACAACCTGACCGAACCGCTGTCCGAGCGCGAGCGGGAAATCCTGCGTCTGCTATCCGGCGGTTACAGCAACAAGGAAATTGCCCGGGCACTCGATTTGGCCGAAGGCACGGTCAAAAACCATGTCTCGGCCATCTTGGCAAAACTCGGAGTTCGTGACCGAACCCGGGCGGTGTTGAAAGCCGTTGAACTGCAATTGATATGAGGTAGAGCGCGAAACGCTTGACCTCAATGGAGGCGGCTTATTTTGTGGTCGACTGCTGCTCGGCGCTCTTGCAAGTGCGCCGTTTCATGTTTGAGCCGGTTCGGGCAGGTTCTTCCACGCAGACCTTAGTAACCTTCGGTTCCTCCGCCGTGGCCGAAGCGTCCACAGCAGACGGAGTCGTACTGCATCCGAGCATGGACACCAACAACACACCAGCCACCAATCCCTTGACACTCATCACTAGCTCCAATCTCTCTGTACGGAAACGAAACGGCAATATGACGTAATAGCAATCACCACGTCACCCGAAAAAGTTTTACAAATCGTGTTTACTCGAGTTGAGCACGAATATTCTGGTAGTCGCTCAACAAGCGCTTGGCCTCAAATCCCGCCCCTTGGGTCGGCGCAAACAAGGCATGCCGCCCCCCCTCCGGATTGATCAAGAAAACCCTGACACTGTGGTCAACCAGGTAGCTGCCGCCCTCTTGCGGGATCTTGCTGTAGGCAACGCCGAAGCTGCGCGCAAAGGCATCCACCGCCGTGGGCTCACCGGTCAGGCCGATGAAGTCGGCGTGAAAGAACGGCATGTACTGCTGCAACTGCGCAACCGTGTCACGTTCCGGATCGACCGTAGCGAACACCATCTGGGTGTCGGCCTGCAGTGCTGCCGGCAATTGCTTGTAGAGCTGGGTGAAAACGGTGAGCGTGGTCGGGCAGATGTCCGGGCAGGTGGTGTAGCCAAAGAAGACAAAACTCCACTTGCCGCGCAAGCGCTCGTTGGTGAACGGCTGGCCGTGCTGATCCTGCAAGGCGAACGGGGCCAGTACCTTGGCCTGCGGGTAAAGCTGGGCACTTTGCAGCACCGGCGCCGGTTTCGGTTGCAGCACCGGTTTCAGCAGCCAGGCGCCGAGCATGGCTGCCGCGGCAATGACAGCGACGAGCAACCAGGAGCGGGCTCGGTACATCGACATGGTTCAACTCCAGTAATGATCGACCAGCAGCACCACAAACAAGGCCATCAGATACACGATGGAGAAGCGGAATGTCGCCATCGCCTGGCCAGGACTGTCACGAAATTTCAGTTTCCAGGCATGAACCAGAAACCAGATCCCCAGGATCAGACTGCCAATCAGATAAATGAGCCCGCTCATGCCAGTCAGGTAAGGCAGCAACGTCGTCAGCAGCAACAGAATCGTGTACCAGAGCACACAACTCTTGGTGAATTCGACGCCGAACACGACCGGCAACATCGGAATATCGGCCTTCGCATAATCATCTTTCCGGTGGATGGCGAGCGCCCAGAAATGCGGCGGCGTCCAGACGAAGATGATCAGCACCAGCAGCAAGGCATACGGGTGTATGTCATTGCTGACCGCAGCCCAGCCGAGCAGCGGCGGCGCGGCACCGGACAAACCGCCGATGACGATGTTCTGGGTAGTGGCTCGCTTCAGATAGCCGGTGTAGATGAATGCGTAACCAATGAGTGCGAAGAAGGTCAGCGCGGCGGTCAACGGGTTGACCAGCAACGCCAGCACCAGCATCGACAACACCGCCAGCAACAGCGCGAACGCCCATGCCCGCGGCCCATCGACCTTGCCTTGCGGAATCGGCCGGTTCAGCGTCCGCGCCATGATGGCATCGATGCGCTGATCGAGCACCTGATTGACGACCGCGGCACTGGCTGACGCCAACGCGATACCAAGCGTTCCGAACACCAGCACCGTCCAGTGTGGCGCCCAGGCCTCGCGCGGGTCGACTGCGAGGAACATGCCAATCACGGCCGTCAGCAGCAGCAGCGCCACCACGCGCGGCTTGGTCAGCTCGTAATAATCGCGCCAACCGGCGGCGCTTGTGCTCACGGCCTGATCCACCGAGCTCATGACATCTCCTTGCCGCGGGCGGTCGCCAGCAGCGTCAGCAGCAAGCTGATCATCAGCAAGGCGCCGACATTGTTATGGGCCACCGCCACCCAAAGCGGCAAACCGAACACCACATTGGAAATGCCGAGCAGGATCTGCACCGTCAACAAGCCGCCGACCAGCACCGCGTAGCGCGGTCCTGCGCCGCCTTGTTGCCACAGCCGCCAGACCAGCCAGCCGACCACCAGCAACACCAGCCAGGCCCCGATGCGATGCGCGCTGTGTATGGCCACGCGCGCTTCGTGCTGCAACACGCCAAATTCATAATTGATGTCGGCCAGATGCAGCGAAAAACCTTCGCCATAATCGGCCGCCCACCAGTCGCCCTGGCAGACCGGCAAATCGGTGCACGCGAGCGCGGCGTAGTTCGAGCTGGTCCAGCCGCCCAGCGCAATCTGGGCCACCACCAGCGCAAATGCCGCCAACAGATGGCGGCGCAGAGACAGCGACACCGGCAGTGGCGAGATCTTGCCGTGCAACTGCAGCGCCAGCACCGCCAACAGCGACAATGTCGTAAAGCCGAGCAGCAAATGGGCAGTCACCACCACCGGCATCAGCTTCATGGTCACGGTCCAGGCACCAAAAGCGCCTTGGACACAAACCAGCACCGCGAGGAACAACGGCAAGACAACCGGATGCCCCTCCTTGCGGTTGCGCCAGGCCAAAAATGCCAGCAGCAAAATGCTCAGGCCGAGCAACTTGGCGAAATGGCGGTGGATCATTTCCGGCCAGGCTTTGGCCATTTCCACGGTGTGTTCCGGAAACAACTCGGCCGCGCGCTCCAATTGCGCATCGGTAGTCGGCACGGTCCAGTGGCCGTAACAGCCCGGCCAATCCGGACAGCCCAAACCGGCATCGCTCAGTCGGGTCCACGCGCCCAAGGCGACCACCACCAGCGTCAACACGGCGGCGAAAGTCGCCAACCAACGGGTGTACTTCGTTGCAGTCATGTCTCTGTATTCCCGATTGCGCGTCGCGCATTAACCGATATGCGAGAAGCGCAACAACTTCTGAAAATCTTTGCGCATGTCCTTGCTGCGCTCGATGGCATCTTGCTGACCGGCCGGCGCGACGTAGCGCAGCACCACATTACCGAGCGGGTCGATGATGTAATACGCCGGCGCGACCGGTAATGTCGCTGCGCGCAGTGCCACGGTGTGCTCCGGCAGCGCGACCGAACCCAGCGATGCGATGACGCCAGCACGAACCCGATCGTTTTCCTTGCCGATGCCAATCCAGGTTTGCCGCAAGGTGTACAACGCCAACTCGCAAGCGGCGTCGCAAGCGGCCGTGCCATGGACGTAAACCAGCCACCACTTGCCGCCGGTGGCAAAGGCCTGGCCATCCGCTTGCTGCCATTGCCAGGCACTGATTTGCGGCACCGGTTGCAACAGTTCGCCACGGTTGCTGCGGGCGTAATCCTGGAACCAGCCACCGAAATAGCCGGCATAAGCGAAGAACACCGGCAGCACGAACACCAGCAAAATTCCAATCAACTTCCAGCGATTGCGCAGCACCTGTTCGCGCGGCAATTGCATCGGCTCGGGAGAGGACGGCAGGTTGGATGATTCAGTCATGTTGGCTCGTCTTGCGTGGGGAAACCGACCGGTGCTGCCACAGCCACCAGCCATACAGCAGCACCAATACGGCACTCAAAGAAAACCAGGTCACGGCATAGCCGCGATGCTTGGCCGGCGTCATGCCGACCGCGCTGGACCAGTTCGGCTGCAACGCGGCGGCGCCTGCCTCCAGCCGCAGCAGATAGGGCAAGCGTTCCGGCTTGTCCTGACGCAACCCGACCAGATCGAGCACCGGCAACTCGACCACTGCCGCTTGCCAATCGATGACCGGCGCGCGCCACGGCTGACCCGGGGCATACAACTGACCTTGCAGCGTCATCTCGCCCTGGGCCGGCAACGCCGCTTGCTCGGCAGGTTGCCAGCCACGATCGACCAGCAGCCAGCGTTCATCGGGCAACCGGAACCACTGCAGCAGATGCACGCCACGCCGGCCCGCTGCATTCTGGCTGGCCAACTTGAACAGCGGTGCAGGCAGCCATTGGCCATCGGCCAGCACCCGCAAGGCCTGCGGATCCGGCGCCGCCAGCGCCGCCGCGAGGGCTTGCGGCGGCTGCGCCAGCGCGAGCTCGCGGACGGTCTGCAGACGCAGTTTCTCCGCCTCGCGGCGCAGCTGCCAGAACCCCAGATTGAGGGTCAGCACGAGCATGGCCAGCACCAACAGGCTGGGCCAGAACGGCAGCGAAGGACGGTGGCGAAACGGCATGGTCAGCAGCTACAGGCACTGGCCAAAAAACGGGCCGGCAGCTTACCACAGGGGGCCGGCCAGCTCATCAGAAGCCGGTCGACCGCGCCCGTCATTTGCGCCGGGACGCGGTCGTGGCCATTGAAGTTAACGCATTGATGGGGTGGGCTTTTTTGCTCCAGCCACGGTCAGCCCGGTACTTTGCCCTGTTTCCGGAACAACTCGAACAGGCGGCGGGAATCGGCTGGCAACTGCGGGTCGGTCAACGCTGCGGTCACCGCCTGGTCTGCCGCCGATCTGGCGTGCTGCGCCAGCGCCTGCAGCGCCACCTTGGCAACGCCCGGCGCATTGCTGCGCAGCAATTCGGTCAGCAGTGGCGCATCACTGACACTGCCGTGATCGCGCAGCGCCTGCGCCGCGGACTTGGCAAGGCCAGGTACGCGCGAGGCCAGATCGTATTGATTGCCGAGGCCTTGCAGATCCTGCCGGGCCGGCGCGGCGAGCCACGCCCCTTTCAGCTGGGCCGGTAGGCTCAGCGCAATGCGATACATCAGGTCACGGTGCTCCGGCGCGTAGTCGGTCACGGCAAAGCGCTGCTGCAGCTGATCGCGCTGGGCGGCACTGAACGCGGCCGGCAAGCGCGGGTTCAGCAGCAGCTCCAGAGCAGCGAAATAACGCAGCTTGTAATGGGAATGCGCAAGCAATTGCAGGCTGTGATCGATGCGCTCGGCATCGGCGCCCGGCTCGCTGCTCAGGGCCAGCAGCGCCAGCAAGGCCGGTTCCGGCGGCAACAGCGCGTTGCCGACTTCAGTGAAGCCGACCGCTTCCGGACCGGCGGTGTTTTTCACCCAGCCTTTGCCGCGGGTGAGTGGATCCTTGGTGAACCAACTGAAGGCCAGCAGATAACGTGAACCCGGCACCGCTTCGGCAAACGTCGCGTCATCCAGCTTGACCGTCTGTTCGGCAAAGCGCTCGCCATGCAGCATTTGCTCGGCCGTGACCCGCACCTGATTGGCCGCGGATTTTTCCGCCACCGTCACCACCGCGACGATGTTCTCGTCGGTCAGCAGTTGCTGGCTCGGTGGCGGTACCGGCTTGGCCGCGAAGCCGGTAGCCGCCGCCGTCAGCAACGCGGTCGCCGCCAGCCAGCGCGGTGCGCCGTCGAATAAGTTTTGGTGGTTCATGTTCTGCCTCTCCTTTTGCTACGACCGTGCTCACGCTCGGCGCGAACGCCGGCTGATCACCAGGCGGTGATGAAACGCGAAATGCTTGTCGTGACGCGGTGCGTGCCGATCACGCTGCACCACCGTCACCATTGCGACCGGCGGCGTCACTGCCAGCTCAGTCGCACGCTGACTCGCCGTCCCGGCATCAGCGCCGCTTGCGAATCGGCATTCGCCCAGTAGAGCTCATCGCTGGCATTGCTGACGACCAGGGCCGCCTGCCAGTGATCGCCGAGCGAGCAACGCAGGCTGGCGCTGCCATAATCCGCCGCCGCCAACGCGACTTCATCCGGACCCGGATCGCGTTTGCTTTTGCGCCAGCTCCAGTTCAGCGCGACCCCGCACTGTTGCCACTGCTGCTCCAGCCCCAGTTGCCAGCGATTGGCCGGAATATCCGCCAACGGATTGCCGTCGCCATCTTCGCCACGCAAACGGTGCGCGCTGACTGACAGCTGCAGCGAGTCCGAGACCTGCCAGCGGGCGTCGAGTTCCGCGCCACGAATGCGCCCTTCCGACAAGTTGATGTAGGAGTTGATCTGTGGATCGTTCTGCACCACCACTTGCTCGATGTAATCGTCAAAGTTCTGGTAGTAGAACTGCCCGGTGATGACGGCACCGGCCCAACGGGTGCGCAGGCCAATATCCCAGGTGCGCGCCGTTTCCGGCTCCAGTTCGGCATTGCCGACCAGCGTGCCGCGCCCGGTCGCACCGTTGTAGAAGCGTTCGGTCAGCGCCGGAAAGCGCACCGCCTGACCAATGCTGCTGAACACAAACCAGCGCTCGGCGAACAAGCGTTCCCAGCCCAGATGCGCGGCGTAGGCCGAATCGCTGACCGTGCGCTCCGTGTCAGCGCGTTGCCGCAACGCGGTCGTGCGCGCACCGAGCTGCACTTCACCGCCGAACAGCGGCGTTTCCATTTCGGCGAAGATGCTGAATTGCTGTTCCTCGCCATCGGCGAGCGCTTGCCGTGATTGCCAACTGTCGGAGGCGATGGTGTAGCTGCGCTCTTCGGTTTCAACCGTGAGCCGGCCCAGCCAATCAACCCCCGTGCGTGCCTGCCAGTTTTCACCCTGCCACGGCCAATGCACGCTGAGCCCGGTATCGGTCGCGACATTGTCGGTAGTGGTCAAACTGACGCCGACCCGGTCGGTTTCATTGCGGACCTGGTTGTCGTGGACAAACGCCGCCGCCTCCCAGCCGCTGTTGGCACGAAAGCTCAGGCGCAGCGGCAAATGGTCTTCTTCCGGCGTACTGAAAATGCGACCGTTGTAAAAATTGGCATTGGCACGGCCCATGTCGCGGATCTGCGACGGCATGGCCAGCAATTCGAGCTCACCGTTGGCGAGCTGCCAGCGCTGTCGCCACAGTGCCGACCAACGGTCACCGTGATCATTGATCGCGCGGCCGTCGGCCGCTTCGCTGTTGTCGCGTGACAAGCCGGCGAGCATCACGGTCAAATCGCCATTGCCCCAGCCGGCATAACCGCCGCGGCCATCACCATTATCGTCCACCTGGATGCCGGCGACCGCACCATCGAGCTCGCGCGGAAAAAACTGCACGATGCCACCGAGTGCGCCGACGCCATAAATGCTGGAAGCCGGTCCGGCCATCACCGTGGCCTCACCGAGCAAGGCCGGATCAACAAAATGCGCCGCGGTTCCGGCGCGGCGATCGGTGATGATCGGAATGCCGGCAACAAACGTCAGCACCCGTTGCCGTGAGACGCCGCGCACCGACCACATCTGCAACCAGCCGCCCTGACCGCTCTCCGCCACGCCGGACAACGAGCTCAACAGTTCCGACATGGAAGCGGGCATGAGGGTGGCGTCGTCGACATCGACATGCTCGACATCGGTACCGCGGGCCTCGTAGCCCGAAGCTACCGCACGGCTGCCGTGAACCACCAGCGTCTGGGTATCGGACGGCGCTGACAATGCCGAAGCATCGGCATTCGCCAATTCATTCGCCAGCACGGATGCTGTCATCAGCACAGGACAGGTCACCAGCAAAGAACCGATCAGCAGAACGGAACGTGTCGCCCGTGACAAGGCGGCAACCCGCATGCGCGGTTGCCCAGCGTCAGCCCACCGGCTGAATGACGAGACGGAATTTGCGGTTACTGACGGTTTGAAACGCAACGACATCACCTGCACGGACTTCACGGCTATTGCCCATCTCTTGCTCTTGTTCGAGCCGGCGTTATAGCAAGATTGCGCCGGGCCGCCAGCCCTGTTGTCGCCAACATAACAGAAGATGTCGCGCCGGTGGCAGGAAAAGTCGGGGCACTTTTTGTCGGCGCCCGGACCGCGGCAGGACGTTGCTGAAGAAGATTTTTCTACGGGCTGAAACCGAGCGGATGATGAATTCCGGCAGCCAGACAGCGCTGATAATGGAAAAAGCGCAAAGGACATGGCTGTGGCAGGTGACGAGAGCAAAAAATGACAACGACAAAAGCCGGCATGGCCGGCATTTGTCGTTGCATATCGGATGGTGCTGCAAAACAAAGCAGATGACAGCGACGCTGCCATCTGCTTGCGTGCTCAGTTCGGCAACTGGCGCTTTTGCCGCTGTGCGGCAAAGGCCAACAGGCCAAGACCGAGCAGGCCGAGTGTCATCGGCGCCGGCACCGGCACTTCACGCACTTCCGTGAAAAACACCTGATCAACGTAATAAATCAGGTTCAGCCCCTGCGAGGACAGGTGCGACAGCGAGTTGGTGATCGACAGCGAATCGACGCCGGCAAAGCCCGCAAAATCGTTGACATCCGACGCAACCACGCTGTTGTTTTCCAGCAGCAGATACTGATAGAGGTAAGCAAGCTCACTGCCGCCCGACTCGATCAGCATGTCGGCCTGCAACTCGTAATTGGCATTGGACGTACCCGCGCCGGCCAGATCATAAAGCCAGGCCGCCACGACATCGACGGTACCATCACCAACCACCTGATAGCTCAGGTCGATCAGGCCGGTGCCGAAGTCGGCCAACAGCGTTGCCAGTGAACCCAGATCGCCAAAACCGTTCGGGGCGAAATCGTAATCCAGCATCAGCACGCCACCAAAGTCGAATACCTGCACGATGACGTTGTCGGTATCCCACTGGCTGTAACCGTCGAGCGGATCGTTGTCGAGCGAGAAGCCGCCAAAGGTCAAACCGCCAGCCGAGATCGAGCCACCGCTGAGCAGTTCGGTCAGCGTGCAGAAGCCACTGTCGGCGCAGCCACTGGTGCTGGCGGCTACCGCCGGCCCGCCACCCAGCGTGGTCGGCGTGCCCAGCAGCGTTTCATCGGCAGGAACGATCACATCGGCTTGTGCAACGCCGGCCATGGCAACCAAAGCCACAGTTGTGGCGGCGAGCTTTTTCAACATCTTCATATCCTTCACTCCCTTGTGCGCCGGCTCAGCAATGAGCCGGCGCTTTTGTTGTCTGCGCGATCAATGCATCAGTTGCACGGAGCGCCGCCCGGGTTGCTGTACAGCGCTTGCAGGGCGGTGCGGTCTTTGCTGTTGACCTTGCCGTCACCGTTAATGTCGTACATCGGGTCGGTGCTGCGATTGCGGATCGCGGCCAGCAACAACGACATGTCATTGATGTCGACACAGCGGTCACCGTTCAGATCACCCGCAACCGGTGCCAGCACCGGCAGCAAGCACCACTTCTGCACCACACCGGTGTCGCCACCAGCCAGGTCCGACACGGTCAGGCGCCACGAGCCGGCATAGTCACCACCGTTGAAAGTGCTGAGCGGCTGGTTCGGGATCAGCGAACCTGACAAGGCCGGCGGTGTCGCATTGCAGGTGGTTTCCACCGGCGCACTGCCACTGTCATCGAGCGTGGTGTCGAAGTCATTGGCCGAGCAACCGAAGGTCGAACCGGGCACACCGGGGCGATCGATCAGATCGACACCGAGACCGGATTCGAGATGGGTCAAGCGGAACTTCAGATCACCGACCCAGGTGTGGGTGCCTTTGACCGAAACGTTCAGGTCGTCAATGGTGCCCGACTCGCTGATCAGCAAGGTGTTGCTGACACCTGTCGCATTGTTGTCCGGAACCGCGAGGTTCGGTGCGGCGCAAACCAGCAGACCGGTCGAGAACGAGAACACCGCTGAGCTGACGCCGCTGCCGCAGGTGTTGTTTGCGGTGACGCGCCAGTAGTAGGTGGTGTCGGTATCGAGCGCAGCCGCCGGCGTGAAGCTGGTGCCATTGACCGTTGCGCTGACTTCCGGGCTGCTGAAATCGGCATTGTTGTCGATTTCGATGGTGTAGCTGGTGGCTTCGGCATCCGCGCTCCACGAGAACGCCGGTTGCACGTCGACACCGGTGGCGCCGTCAGCCGGGCCAGTCAGCACAACGCCGGCCGGGACGCTGTCCCAGGCGCGAACCGACACGTTGGCGAAACGCTCGGTGCTGCCGGCAACGCCGCGAATGCGGAAGTTGTAGACGCCGGTGGTCACCGAACCGTCGGCAAACAACTGGGCAATGCTGCTGCCTGGCGGCACCACCGGGTTGTTGCTGAAACCGCCCGAGAAGCCGGCCGGCAGACCGTCGTAGCTCAGCGTGACCGGATCGTTGAAGTCCTGATAGCTGGCGACGTTGACGTTGATCGGATTCAGCGTCGCGCCGGTCGCGGTGCAGACTTCCTGGGTCAGGTTGTCGCCACCGAGACCGAAGGTCGGCTCGCCGCAGCTCGGGAACTTGAACGAGCAGACGCGGGTGTTCCAGTTGAACGTGCCGGTGGTTTCCGTGTACTCGTTGGTCATCCAGAACGTGCACTGATCAACCGGATCGCTGCTGACCGACGCGTAATCGCCCCAACGGTTGGCACCCGTCTGGCCGCCGGTACCGTCATGGCAAACCGCTTCGGCTTGCATCGTGCCAGCCGGATCTCCGGCTTCGCGACCGGCGAAATACACCGACGGGAACTTGCTCGCATTCGCCTTGGTGTAAACGATGGCGATGTTGCCCGACGCGTCCATGCCGGCCGCCGGCATCCAGCGCCACATGCCGTCACCGGCATCGATGGTGCCCTGATCGGCGATGCTCGGTCCGCCAGCGCCGAGATTCAGCTGCGCCCAGCGGACACCGGCGCGGTTGCCGCCGACATCGACCGTGTGCGAGATCACGCCTTTCAGGCCCTCACCCGGGAAGTAGCGGGTGGTGAACCGGTACATGGTGAACTGACCCAGCGTATCGAGCGACTGACCGGTCGGGGTCGGCACGC
This sequence comes from Pseudomonadota bacterium, assembly GCA_049324755.1. GTDB lineage: Bacteria > Pseudomonadota > Gammaproteobacteria > Enterobacterales > Permianibacteraceae > Permianibacter. Next base: position 42,076 of record JBMOMZ010000065.1, on the reverse strand, counting down.
AGTTACGCGAGAAGCCGCACAGTTCGGCATCGAATGCGGCGGCAGCAATGCGCGGATTTTCGGTCAGGGTCGAATTGCCCGGATTGCTGAAATCAACGCAGGCCTGCCAGCTGCGATAGCTGTCAAACGGCGAGCCCCAGGTTTCGGCATCGGAGGCATGGATCACCGTGTTGCAGGTGCCCGCCGGCGGCAGATCGAGGCCTTCCAGATGCGACGGCTGCGCCGAGAAGGCGTCGTTGGCACCGAGTGACCATTGCACGAAGTTCGCCGGTGCGCCGGCCAGCATCGCGCTGCGGTTGAACACCGTCAGGTTGACGCCGACGAAACCGCTGGTGAACTCGTTGGTGGTCATGTAGTAGCCGTCCGGCCACAGGGTGATTTTCGGGTAGTCGTTGAACTGACCCGACGGACTCACCACGAAATCGTAGCGGTGATACTGGTCAGCCGCAGTTTCACCCGGATCCGGGAACGGCTTGTTGTCTTTCGACACGGCGAAGCACTGGTGGCCATCCGCCGAAGACGTCGTGAACTGGCTGAACACCCAGCGATCGGCATAGCGGTCGTACAGCACGATCGGGTCGCCGGCGTTGTCGCTTTCGCAGATGCCGCCGAAACCTTGCCAGAAGGTGTTGCCGCGGAACGGACCGGCAACCACCGAACCGTCGGTCTTGCTGAACACCATCCAGCCAAGGTTGACGTACTGCACGTAGTAATCGGTACCGACATCACCGTTGGTATCCGGCGGCGCGATACGGCCACCGGCAACCGCGGCGTTGTCGTCGTTGTCATAACCCGGGAACGACAGATCAGCGGCCGGCGTGTTCAGCACCGTGGCGCCGAACGCGTCCATTTTGTTCTTGGCCTGCGCCTGCTTCGCCACCAGCACGTCCTGCTTGGTCGCGACCGGTTTGCGGGTCAAAAGCTCGGCCGGGAACCGGTTGTTGACTTCTCGATTCTTGCTCTTGTCGACGCTTTGCTTGGTTTTGGCGGTGAGAGCCTTGGCTTTCTGGGCATCGGTCTCGCGCTGTTCTGCCGTTTGCGCGTGGCCGATTTTCTTGACCGGGTTCTGGGCCAGCTTGCCCGGTGCGGTTTTGTTGGCGGTGGTGACGGTGGCAGGTGCTGCGCTCAACCCCAAACTCAGGCTGGCCGCGAGTACTGCCAAGCCAATCAGCTTGGACTTCCTCATGCAATGGCACTCCTTTGGCGATCTCTTGGTCGTCGCAGTACCGCTCCCTCCGCGACGCTGACCCGGTTTTCTGGTGTGGGTCTGGGAGCGGCTATTGCAAATCTGGGACCGAATGCTCAGAAACGCAGCAACGACGCGGCCCGGCCGGGCACGTGCCGGCCGGAAAGCATCCTGAGCAGCCGAGTCAGGCGATTTTTCGTCAAAGTTGATGACAAAGTGAGCAGCCACTACCGGCAGAGGCTGGAGAATCTACATCGCGATACAGAATTGCGCGGCGAATGGGCGACTATGCGTTGCCTGCGCGTAAAATGTACTGACGCTTGGTACAAAACCTGCTGCCGATGCGGTGTGGCTTGGTGATAACCCGCTCGACGGTTATGCTGCCGGCCGCCTTGACCGGAGGAGAAAACACATGTGGTGGGCCAAAGCCGTTTTGGTGCTGATTCTGCTGGCGATTCTGTTCGTGCTGTTTCGCGGCCTGTTCTTTCTGGTCAAGGATCAGGGCAACAGCAAGCGCACCGTGAACTCGCTGACCTGGCGGGTCGGGCTGTCAGTGCTGTTGCTGGTGCTGCTGGTGCTGGCGATGAAATTCGGCATTCTGGTGCCGCATGGTGTCGGCGGTTGAGCACTGATGGCAGCGCGTCGGTAATCGCCCGAGCAGGCCCCCCCGCTGCTGCACCAGAAAACAAAAAGCCGGCTTGCGCCGGCTTTTTGTTGCCGCCAGAACGCGGCATTCGCTTACAGGCAGTAAACGAAAATGAACAAGCCGATCCAGACCACGTCAACGAAGTGCCAGTACCAGGCAGCCGCTTCGAAAGCGAAATGCTTCTCCGGGGTGAAGTGACCTTTCGCCATCCGGAACAGCATCACCAGCAGCATGATGGTACCGAGCGTTACGTGCATGCCGTGGAAACCGGTCAGCAGGAAGAAAGTGCTGCCGTAAATGCCCGAGCCCATGGTCAAGCCCAGATCGTTGTAGGCGTGGTAGTACTCGTACGCCTGCAGGCACAAGAAGGTGGCGCCCAAGGCAACGGTCCAGAACAGCCAGGTCCAGGCCTTGAAGTTGTGGCCATCTTTCAACGCATGGTGCGAAAAAGTCAGCGTGATCGACGAGGTGACCAGCAGCACGGTGTTGATAAACGGCAGACCCCAGGCCGGCATCGCCGTGGTGGTTTCACCGGCCGGCGTCGTGGTCAGCGGCCAGACGTTGACGAAATCCGGCCACAGCAGTTCATGGGTGTTGGTCTTCGCGCCTTCACCGCCGAGCCACGGCACAACGAACATCCGGACGTAGAACAGCGCACCAAAGAACGCCGCGAAGAACATCACCTCCGAGGTGATGAACCAGAACATGCCCTGGCGGAAGCTGCGATCCATCTGCTTGCTGTACAGACCGCCGAGCGATTCCTTGATGACATGGTTCCACCAGCCGACCAGCATGAACAGCAGCACCGCGATGCCGGCCAACAGAATCCAGCCGCCAAAGCCATTGCCACCGCCAAACTTGCCGGAGCTTTGCTGGACGAAATTGCCAGCACCAAACACGATCAGCGCAAGCGCAACCGAACCGATAAACGGCCACTTGCTCTCGGCCGGCACGTAATAGTGTTCGTGCTCACCGTGCGTTTCAGTATGAGCCATTTGTATAACTCCCTCGCTAAACCATCAACGTCACAGACGTTGTCTGGATACGTCTTACTTGGCTGCGACGTCGGGTTGCAGCTTGTCGGTAATGTTGTACAGCGTGTAGGACAGCGTCAGTGTGTGGACATCGTCCGGCAGCTGCGGGTCGATGATGAAGCTCATCGGCAACTCGGCGCTGGCATGCGCCTCCAACGGCTGGTTGTTGAAGCAGAAGCATTCGGTCTTGTTGAAATACAAGGTCGCCAGCCCCGGTGACAAACTCGGCACCGCCTGCCCGACAATGCGGCTGCCGGTGCGATTCACCACCTTGAAACTGACCTTGTGCATTTCACCCGGATGCACTTTCAACTTCTTGACCATCGGCTCGAACTGCCATGGCATGCCGCGATCAACGGTTGCCAGAAACTCGACCGTTACCGTGCGGTTGCTATCCACCGTCGCCAGCTGCGTTTCCGCTTGACCTGCGGTCTTGCCGTTGATGCCAAACACTTCGCAGAACACGTCATACATCGGCACCATGGCCGCAACAAAGCCGGTCATGCCCAGCGCAATGCCGGCGATTTTCAGCGCCAGCTTCCGGTTGCGTTGTTGCACATCGTTCTGTTCAGTCATGGTGCACATCTTTCTCAAATTTATTCTCGCGTCGCCTGGGTTAGGTGGTGGGGTCTTAATGAAACCCGCCCACCGTAACCCGGGTTGATGTTCGCTTAGCGAACATCAACTGTGCGCGTTTTCTTCCGTCACTTTCGGCGGCGTGCTGAAGGTGTGATACGGCGCCGGCGACGGCACCGTCCACTCCAGACCATGAGCACCGTCCCACGGCTTGGCCGGCGCTTTCTCGCCACCCTTGATGCACTTGATGATGATCCACAGGAACAACAGCTGAGTCAGACCGAGGCCGAAGGCGCCAATCGACGACAGCATGTTGAAATCCGCGAACATCACGTTGTAATCCGGCACCCGGCGTTGCATGCCGGCCAGACCCGAGAAGTGCATCGGGAAGAAGGTCAGGTTGACGAAGATCATGCTGAGCCAGAAATGCCACTTGGCCAGACCTTCGTGGTACATGTGACCGGTCCACTTCGGCAACCAGTAATAGGTGGCCGCGATGGTGCCGAAAATGGCGCCCGGGAACAGCACGTAGTGGAAGTGGGCGACGACGAAGTAGGTGTCGTGATACTGGAAGTCGACCGGAGCCATCGCCAGCATGACGCCGGAGAAACCACCGATGGTGAACAGGATCACGAACGCAATCGCAAACAGCATCGGCGCTTCGAAGGTCATCGAACCCTGCCACATGGTCGCGATCCAGTTGAAGATCTTCACGCCCGTCGGCACGGCGATCAGCATGGTCGCGTACATGAAGAACAGCTCACCACCGAGCGGCATGCCGACGGTGAACATGTGGTGCGCCCAGACGATGAACGACAGGAAGGCGATCGACGCGGTCGCGTACACCATCGAGGCGTAACCGAACAGCGGCTTGCGGGCAAAGGTCGGAATGATTGCCGAAGCGATACCAAAGCTCGGCAGAATCATGATGTAGACCTCAGGGTGACCGAAGAACCAGAACACGTGCTGGAACAGCACCGGATCACCACCGCCAGCGGCGTTGAAGAAATCAGTACCGAAGTGGCGATCGGTCAGCATCATGGTCACCGCGCCAGCCAGCACCGGCATCACCATGATCAGCAGGAACGCGGTGATGAGCCAGGTCCAGACGAACAGCGGCATACGCATCAGGGTCATGCCCGGCGCGCGCATGTTGAACACGGTGACGATCACGTTGATCGCGCCCATGATCGAGCTGATACCCATGATGTGCACCGAGAAAATGAAGAAGTCGGTGCTCGGCGGACCGTAAGTGGTCGACAGCGGCGCGTAGAACGTCCAGCCGAAGTTCGGACCACCGCCGTCCATGAACAAGCTGGCAATCAGCAGCAGGAAGGCGAACGGCAGAATCCAGAACGACCAGTTGTTCATCCGCGGCAGCGCCATGTCCGGCGCGCCAATCATCAGCGGAATCATCCAGTTGGCGAGGCCGGTGAAGGCCGGCATCACCGCACCGAACACCATCACCAGACCGTGTACCGTGGTCATCTGGTTGAAGAAGTTCGGCTCGAAGAACTGCAGGCCCGGCTGGAACAGTTCGGCGCGGATCAAAAGCGCCATGAAACCGCCGGTCAGGAACATGGCGAACGCGAACCACAGGTACATCGAACCGATGTCCTTGTGGTTGGTCGTGAACAGCCAGCGCGTGATGCCGGTCGGCTTGTGATCGTGATCGTGATGATCGTGTGCGGCGTGGGCGCCCATGGTCATCTCCCCTTAGTTACCGTTTTTGAACGCGGCAATTTCTGCAGGCTGCACCAGTTCACCGGTGTTGTTGCCCCAGGCATTGCGTTCGTAAGTGATGACAGGGGCCAGCTCCAGATCGGTCAGCTGAGCGCCAAAGGCCTGCATCGCGGTGCCGGCCTTGCCGTTGACGACAATGCCGATATGACCCGGCTTGTCGGTGGTGGCCATCTTCGAGCCAGCCAGTGCCGGGAAGGTCGGCGGCAAGCCGGCGCCATTCGGCATGTGGCAGGCAGCACACTTGGCAAGGTACACCTTCTCACCTTCGGCCATCAGCTGTTCCAGCGTGAACGACGAGGCAGCAGCTTTCGCGGCTTCCTCTTCGGCGATGCGCTTCTCTTCTTGCTTCTGGGCGACCCAGGCATCGAATTCGGCTTGCTCGACGACGCGAACCACGATCGGCATGAAGCCGTGATCTTTGCCGCACAGCTCGGCACAGACACCGCGATAGGTACCGGTCTCTTCAACGCGCGCCCAGGTTTCGTTGATGAAGCCCGGGATAGCGTCTTTCTTGATGCCGAAGTCCGGTACCCAGAACGAGTGAATCACGTCATCGGCAGTGACCAGGAAGCGCACTTTCTTGCCGACCGGAATGACCATCTCGTTGTCGACTTCGAGCAGATAGGTCTCGTTCTTTTCGGTCGGGATATCACCTTTGGTGACGATGCCACCGGCCGCCACGGCACCAATCGCCGCCAACGGCGTGCTGGCCGGATTTGCGGTGTTGGTGAACATTTCCCGCGGCGTCGACAGGTTCGAGAAGAACTCGATACCTTGATCCTGATACGTATATTTCCACTTCCACTGGTAACCCCGAACGACCACGGTCAGGTCGGATTCGGAGTCGTCGTATTGCTTGACGAGCAGCTTGGTCGCCGGCACCGCAAACACGATCAGAATGATGAACGGAATGGCGGTCCAGAGAATCTCCAGCGCGGTCGAATGGGAAAACTTCGCCGGTACCGGGTTTTTCTTCTTGGTGTGTGCCCACATCGAGTAGGCCATGGCACCGAAGACCACGACCGCGATAACGGCCATCACAATCACAACCCAGTTGTGCAAGTGATAGGCATCACGGCTGATCTCGGTCACGCCCTCGCGCAGATTCAGCTTGGAATCAGCTGCCGACACTGCCGTCATGGACAGCAGTGCAAGCAAACCGAGCCCGGCTTTGAGCTTGCTCAAAAAAGACATGCCTCATCTCCATACATAATGACGGGGTGGTAGAAGCCACCCCGGAAGACCTCGCCGCCGTATTGGTGGTGTTAGGCCGGCGCTGCTGCGGCACAGCCGCGGCTTTTGCGAGGCTGCGAATTCTACTGGCTGACTGCCCCTCCTGCCACACCCAACCCCGGGAATCTTCGGGGTTTTTGCGTTCCTTTATACTGGCGCGTCCTTTCTGACTGGATCACAGGCCGTGACCCCGACTGCGCTGACTTCCCTGCTCCATCGCGAGATCCCGCTGACACAGGCCCTAGGCTTGGCCGTAGAGACGGCCGAAAAAGACCGCATACGCGTCATCGGCCCGTTCGATGCCAACCGCAACCTGCATGGCACCGTCTTCGCCGGCAGCATTTATTGCTTTGCCACACTGGCCGGCTGGACGCTGGTACACAGCGTTTGCCGGCGCGAACAAATGCCGGCTGCGGTGGTACTGCGCCACGCCGACATCCGTTATCTGAAGCCGCTGGCCGAGGCACCGGCGGCCGAAGCCTGGTTGCCGGAACCGGAGGCGGTCGAGGCCTTTCTGCACAGCCTGCGCAGCAAAGGCCGCGGCCGGCTGCTGGTGCCGGCCGAATTGAAAACGGGCGGCCAGCTGGCCGCCCGTTTTACCGGCGAATTTGTCGCCATCCGCGAAAGCTGAAGCGCCCGCCCGGCTCAGCGGGCGGCCACCAGCCGGCGCTGGCCGATGGCCAAGGGGTAGCCGCCGCTGCTCGGCGTTTGCGCCAGCGCCGGGTCATAGCTCAGCGCCGTCACTTCCGAGACCAGCAGGCGCTGGCCATCTGGTGACACCGCGACGAAACCATTGGCATTGAGCATCAGGTTGTCGAACTTGCCGAGCGGCTCGACCGCCGCCCCTGGCCGCTGACGATGCACGGACAGCGACCGGTCCGGTTCGCGAACGAGGAAGAACAAGTTGTCTCCCTGCGCCGCCCATTGCCGGGAGCCGGCCGGAAACGTCGCCACACGCAGCTGGTCACGGCCACTGGCGAGGTCGCGCCGCCAGATGCCGGGGCGGTATTTGTCGACCCAGTAAAAGCCGTCGCCGTGCGCAGTCGGGAACACATCCAGCGTCGGCAGCGACGCCAACCATTCGACCGCACCCAGCTGCCCGTCCGCCGCCACCGGCAGCCGACCGATCTGCATCTGACCACCGTCCGCCATCCGGAACCACAAGGCCTTGCCGTCCGCTTGCCAGCGTGGCGCCTCCGCCGATTGTTCGCCACTGAAAGCAATGGCGATCTGACCGCTGCGCCGATCCTGCAAACAGATTTTGCTGCGTGCATCACCGCCACATTGACCGGCAAAGGCCAGCCAGCGGCCATCCGGAGAGGCGGCCGGATCCCAGGCCATGCGCTGCAGATCGGTCAGCTGTTCCGGCGTACCTTGGCGCTGACCGCGATAAATTTCCATGTGCCCGGTCAGATTGCTCATGAACAGCCATTGCTCGTTATCGAGGTAGGCCGGGTGACCGATCTGACCATCCAGCTGGACGCGTGCACTGACCTGCAGCGGTCGCTGCCGCAGATCAATTTCCGTCAACGAAAAATGCTGGCGCGAGCGGACAAACAACACGCCGGTTGGGGTCACATGTTGCGGTGACACGCCGACCAGCCCCAGCGCCTGCATGCTGCCGTCCGCCGGATTCAACGCATGCAATTGCATGTCGGCGCCCTCGCGGCCAACCGCCAGCAGCACTTCGTTCGGCGTCCACCAATCCATGGTCGGTGCCAACACCGTTTCGTTGCTGTGCCACAACAACTGCGCCTGACCGTCGAGCGCCAACTGCCACAACTCGGCTTCCGATGGCGACGCCTGACGCACCACCAGCAACTTGCTGGCATCCGGACTGAAATCGCCGACCAGATCGTGCTGATCGCGCGCCGGCTCGGTCAGCATCCGGCGCGCACCGGTCACCCGTTCGATCAACACCACGCCGATGCCGCCGCTGTTGCTGACATCGCTGGTCGCCAGAAACCGACCATCATCCGACCATGCCAAGCCAACGTTTTTGCCATCGGCGCAACGACCGAGCGCTTGCGATTGCAAGGTTTGCAAATCCAGCACCGACAACTCGCATTGCCGCGTTTCATCGTGCGAGATCACGGCGAGCGAGCGGCCATCCGGCGCCCAGGCCAGCGCAAACAATTGACCGGCATACTGCTTCAATTGCACCGGCTTGGCGCCCGGCGTCAATTCTCGCAACCACAAGGTGTTCGGCTGATGCAGGAACAACCGGCTGCCATACGCAAAGCGTTTGCCATCCGGAGCCACCGCGACCGGAAACTCGATTTCCGCCGTGGTTTGCAGCAGTTTCACATCGGCCTTGCCGGCAATGGTGGCGGCGGTGCTCGGCGCCACTGCCGTCGTTGTTTCAGAATTATCCGGTCCCGGCATCAGCATGGCGCCTGTTAACGCGACCACGGCGATCGCAACTGCTGCGGCAACGGCAGGAACGCCCATAGTGCGACGCGGCCGGCGCATGGCCGCGTCGCACACATGCCGACAGCCATTCATCAACGCGGTAAACGTGTTTCCGGTACGCGGAACCTCCGCGCGCACAGCGGCACGCTGCGACGACTCGTCGTGACTGGCGGTCCGGCGCTCAACCGCAATCGGAGCCGGCGCTGTCGATTCGCCCGGTAACACCGCAATGCTCGGCTCAGCAAGCCCGCTCGTCGCAACGATCTGTGGACTGTTGGCCGCGGCAGTGGCATCGGTTGTGGCGATGAGTGGCACACTTGCCTCGGCCACAGCGCCACCTTCGCTGACGGGGTTGGCGTCGGTCAAAACGGAGAATGCCGGCGGCAGCGGCATCACCAGTACCGGTGCAATCAGGCGATAACCGCGTTTGGCGATGGTCTCGATGTAACGTGGTGTTTCCGCGGTGTCGCCCAAACACTGCCGCAAGGTCCAGATGATGTTGGTAATGCCTTTGCTGGCGACGTACTCATTGCCATCCCAGACGCAGGCCACGATTTCGTCACGCAGCACCACTTGGCCGGGCCGGCTGGCCAGCAGCACCAGCAGCTCCATGGCTTTGTTGCGCAGCGTCTTGACCGACTCATCACGTTCAATGCGATTGGCACGCGGGTCAACCAACCAGTCATCGACGCGAAACAATTGATTACGCAAGTCAGGCATTGCGTTGTCGAGGGCGCGCGGCTCGGGTGCGCGCAGATCATCGGCAGTAGCCATCAACAGACTCCTCCCCCAGTCCTCGGGGTTTGAGCATGATGGTTGCGCCGGCCCGACCACAGCGTCAATGGTAAAAATGCAGGAAAAACAACCGCATAAACCTTACTGTGTGACAAGGTTGGTTTTAGTGAATATTTAAGAAAAACGGGGCGCCAATGGCGCCCCGTTTTTCTTACTCACACAGCGACAATCAGAAACGCACCTCGGCACCGACACGCACTGACCGCGGCTCCTGATAGGCAGTCGGCAACATGAAGCTGTCGTTGGCAACACCCTGGGTCTGCTCGGCTTCTTCATCAACCTGGATCACGCCATCGGCATTCAACACGTTGAACAAATCGAAGTAGAACGCTGTGTCAACGCCAGCGAGCGTGGTGTGATAGCGCGCCGACAGATCCAGCGACGCGATCCACGGCGTGCGACCGAAATGACCGCGCTTGTTCAGGCGATACTCACCTGTCACCGGATCGTAAGTGTAGAAGCTGTCACCGTACGGCAGCGGGCCACCGATGTCCGGATGGCCTTTGCCGAAGCCATTGATCGGCCGGCCGGATTGCAGCAGGAAATTCCAGCCCAGATCCAGACTGTCGGTCACGCTGTACGAACCGTAAAACTTCAGCGTGTGGCGACGATCATTCGGCAGGTAACCTTCGGCGCCATCCATCAGTTCCGGGAAATCGAAGTCCTGGGTGATACCGGCATCATCCTGACCGATGTCGGACTTCACATAACCTTCGAAATTGCCGAAATTGCGCGCCCAGGTATAGGTCAGGGTGTAACGCAGGTTCTCGGAACGGTGATTCAGCTCCAGGTTGACCGCGTGGTATTCCCGGTGCGCATCATCCAGACCGATTTCTTCGGCGCTGATGGTTTCATAGGTGCCATCCCAGACACCGTCGTGATCGGCATCGACACCGACCGTCACATCTTCGCCCGGATTGATCAGCACACAGCCCTGATCGAGCACACACCAGTCGTCGATGGCGGCGCCGGTATCGCGGTAGATGCCGCGGATGCCAAAGGTGTACTCGGCCGACAGTTCACGCTCGTAACCGAGAATGAACTCGTCCTGGTACATCGGCTTGATATCTTTGTCGGCGAGCAACTCGACATCCTTGGCCCCGCTGGAAGTGTAAACGCGATCGCCAATCTGCGGACCAAGACCAATCGGCGCGCCGGTGATCGGGTCCATGCCGGTGAAGGTGTAGAACTCCTGCCAGTCGATTTCATTACCGGCAACACGGACGTTGGTGTTGTTGGCAACCGGCAGGTGGTAACGGCCGGCATTGAAGAACAGCTTGCTCTTGCCATCTCCCTCGACGTCCCAGGTCAGGCCGATGCGCGGCGCGATCTGGTCATCAACCTTGATGAACGACTCACCATTGGCGTTCTTGTTTTCGAACACTTCATGACGCAGGCCGATAGTGGCAAACCAGCGGTCATTGATCTGCCAACGATCTTCGATGTAGATCGCCTGGTTGTCGGTTTCAAACGCACCGCCTGCAGTGCGTTCGCGCAAGCGAACCAGATCGATATCGGCACCGGTGTTGTTGACCTCGCCGTTGGACAGCGCAGTACCGGCCGCCCAGCGGATGTAACGCCAGTACTGACCACCGGAATAAGCTTCTTCGCCATCCGACTCCAGCAACTCGCGGTCGACACCGAAACGCAGCGTGTGCGCATCGCTGACGATCCATTCGAAGTCGAGCCGGTTGACGGTGCGCTGATCAAGACCGGTTTCGGTGACATCATTGACCCAGCAGCCCGGGTACGGGTTGACGGCACCCGGACGGACATCAACCACCAACGGGCAGTTCAGATCCGCGGTCGATTGCGTGGTCAAATCGTATTCGTTCTGGCCATACAAGGCAGTCACGGTCAGGCTGTCGGACAGATAGCCGGTGTATTTCAGCGAGCTGTTCTTGCCGCCGCGCTTGTCGAACGTGGAGCCGACATAATCACCACGGCCACTGCCTTGGTAATCGTAGTTGTACTGCTTGGTGACGTCTTCACGCTCGTCGGAGAAGGTCAGCAGTTCCAGCAAGTGGTTGTCGCTGATCTGCCAATCGAGCTTGCCGCCCCAGAAGGCGTCATCACTGTTCGAGTTTTCGAACGAGGTACCTTCGGCCAGCAGGTAATCGCGCTCGACGTCGCGCGGGTTGTACATCGCGAAGAAGAACAGCTTGTCCTGCACCAGCGGACCGCTGGCCCAGACGTTGACTTCGGTGCGGGTGGTTTCGTCCTTGTCGTTGGCGACAAAAATGCGGCCGTCACGGTAGTAGCTGTTCGGGCTGTCGCCCTGCAGGCTGCCCGGCGTGTGGTAAACGTTGCCGCCCACCTCGAATTCGTTGCCACCGCTTTTGGTCACCGCGTTGATCACGCCGCCCAGCGAACGGCCGAATTCGGCACCGTAACCACCGGTCTTGACCTGGAATTCCTTGTAGAACTCGAACGGCACCGTCGAGCCACCGAGACCGTTGCGGAAATTGGTGACGTTCATGCCGTTGATGTAATACGCGTTCTCGGCCACCGAGGCGCCGGCGAACGAACCGAGGTTACCAAAGGCGGTGTCGCCCTTGGTGACGTTCGGCGCCAGCAGCGCGATGCTGGTGACATCACGGCCCACCGGCAACCGATCGAACTCGGTTTCGCCGATCACGAGACCCGAGTCGACGGTTTGCATGTCGACTGCCGATGGCCGCGTTGCGACCACTTCGATCACTTCGGCATCGCTGCGGCTGCCGAGATCGAACGAGGCATTGGTGTTGGTCGCAATATTGACCACCACCGTGCTGCTGCCGAGCTCACGGCCGCGCGCGTCGCTGACGGTGACCTTGTAACGGCCGATTGGCAAACGCGGGAAACGGTATTCGCTGCCGGCCGCGACGGTCTCGGTGCGCTTGAGGCCGGTGTCCAGGCTCTCGATACTGATGGTGACCGCGCCGAGCGTCGGATCGGCGTTGACCATGCCAACGATGGTACCGGTCGATTCGCCGCTGGCGAGAGCCGTCGGTGCAGCCACCGACAACATGGCGCTGACAGCGATTGCCGTCAGTGTCCGCGGCCAGTGGGTGGGGTGTTTCCTCATGGTGCCTCCAGATAATGGTTCTTGGTTGGTCCCGTCCGGTGCGAGCCGAACGGGCGACACCCGGCGCTGAGGGCTGCGCCACGGCATCGGGAGGCCGGTTGTACTGCGCGCGGGCAAGCGTCGAAAACCGCACCGGCATCGTTTCGGCATCCAATTTGGGCTGCGCCGATGTCTAATTTTTATTTCCTTTTGAAATCAATGCGTTGATTCGCTGATTTGGCGCTGACTCAGCCTTGATTCGGCGCGGATGCAGCCTTGCCGAGCGGCCAACTTCCCTCCGTTCAGGCCACCATGCCCGCCGGTTCGGTTGCAGCAGAGCGCCGCACGACCGGCAAAAAAAAAGCCGAAGCGCCGGTTCGGGCGTTTCGGCTACTGGTCAAACACATTGGCTCAGGGAGAACGGGACAGATCAGGCCAAGCACAAACCAGGACAAGCTCGGAGAGAGCGTCGCAGTGGCGGTTGGGGCCAGCACCGCGACCTGGTCATTGTCGAAAGCGCGGCGGCCAGCGCCAACCTCGGCGCCATCCAATCGAACTCCGATTCCTGTCCAATCCCGACCACCGGCCGGCTATGCTTGCGGCATGAGACGCAATTTCCGATGGGGCTCGCGCATGACGCCGGGCATGACATGGCGAACCGTCGTGCTGCTGGCATGGCTGGGCAGCCTGCCGGCCATAGCGCGCGCGCAAGACGCCGCAGCAACTCCCGCACCGGCAAGCACCGAACCAACTGTGTCAGATTGGCTTGCGAGTTTTCCGGCCAGTCAGCGCCGGCAGTTGACGCCGGAACAGGCTGTGGTGATCTGGCCACCGCTGCGGCTGTGGCGTGGCGAACTCATCCTGCTGCCGGCCGCCGGCAATGCCGTGCACAGCCAGGGGCCGCTGCTGCAACTGGCCGAGCAGCTGAGCGAACGTGGCTGGCGCATCTGGTTGCTGGCACGCGAACGGCCGCGGCAAACAGAGCAAACTCTGGAGCCGGCGCCAGGACGGGCGCCGCCACTCACCGACAACGACCTGCAGACCATGCTACAGGCGGTGCAACAGGAACCCGCGCCCACTGGTGTTGACGCGGCAAGCGCCGCGCCACTGCCGCGATTTGTCCTGGCGCAGCACGATGCCGCGAGCAGCATCTGGTCACTGGTGACCGGCAACGCGGCAAGCTATGGAGGCTTTGTCCTGCTGTCAGCCACCACCGTACCCGAGCAGGCGCCGGTGCAGCCGGTGCTGGAACTGCACATGGCCGCGGAGGCCAGTGATGTGCCACGCGCCGCGCGCGAACGTCAGCGCCGCTGGCAGCACCTGCCGCACTATCAGCAGCAAGTCTTGCTGACCAGCCAACGCCATCCGATCCCGGCCTGGCTGGTCAACAGCATTGATGGTTGGCTGCGCAAAACCGCGCTGGCCGCCACCGTCGCTCCCGCCGACGATTCACTCCTCCGGCAGATGGCCGCGCCAACACCATGATCGGCAAAACATCCGCATGCGGGTCAGCTCAGAACCGCCGCGACAGCAGCAACACCATGCCATCGAGACCGGGGTTCGGCCGCGCGGTGTAGCCGTTGGAATAATGCCGATAGCGCAGTGACCATTCCCAGCGTTCGCTAAATTGTCGACCCACGGCAAAATCGAGCGAGAACTGATTGCGGCCGGCGAGCTCCACTTCTTCGTAACGGCGCTCGGAGTGGCGCGCGGCGCCGACACTGGCATCAAAAAACCAATCTGCCTCATGCTGCCAGCGCCACAGCGCCGCCAGCGCAATCGTGTTCAGGTGCTCGCGCTCGCCGAGATGATCACCGCGCCAATGCGCCAGTTGCAGGTTGACATGCAGCTCATCGACTTCGGCCCAGTCGAACCAGTCGGCCGCGTCGGTCCGCCAGCGCAAATCGATACCGGCGATCTCGGTGGAGGCGATGTTGTCGCTCTGGATCAAGGCATCGTTCAAGCCTTTGCCGAGCACCAATCCGGCGGCGTCCAGCGCCGACGCAAGACTCGGACAGAGCATGGCGCTGGCGAGCAACGCGCACTGCAGCAGCCGGCGCGCACCGCGCCACTGTCGCCAACCCAAAAGTCTGTTTTGACTGCGAAGGAAATGCGCCGTTACTGGCATGTTCTGACTCGTTTTGCGCAGGGAGAAAATGGCAATGGCAGCTTCAGTGCCGCTGCCGTAGGGAAGTGCGGGTGAGAAAACCGTTCAGCTGTCGTCGCCACGATGACGCCGGATCAGCTGATAGGCCTGCTGGATCTGCTGCGCCCGTTCGGTCGCTTCTTTCATCATTTCTTCCGGCAGCCCCTGCGCGACCAGTTTGTCGGGATGGTGCTGCGCCATCAGTTTGCGATAAGCCCGTTTGAGCGTTTCGTCATCCACCGAGGCCTGCAGTCCGAGCACGTGATAAGCCGCGGCGAGCTGCGCCGATTCATCGTGCGCGCGCTCGGCCTGATGAAAGCGCGCGGCACCGGCGATCTGGCCAATCAAGGCGGTCGTTTCAGCCTGACTGAAACCCAGTGCCTGGCCGATGCGCTCCAGCAGCTTGCGTTCGTCCGCATGCAGGCTGCCGTCCGCCATCACTGACTGGATCTGGATCTCAAAAAAGGTTTGCAGCAGATGCCGGCGCCGGCCGCATTCCTGCTTCAAACCGGACAGCGCCTGTTCGAGCGAAAAATCGGCCGCCTTGCCTTGGTTGAACAGGCCAATGGCGGCCTGCTTCTGCGCCTCGCTGAGCGCGAAATGGCGCATCACTTCGCGCGCAAATTCGATTTCGTGCTCGCTGACCCGGCCATCGACTTTGGCGATATGGCCGAGCACGCTGAACGTGGCGGTGAAAAACGCGGTCTGCACCCGCACCTGACTGCCGGGCGAATAATCGTCGTCACTTTCGACATCGGTGACGCCGCGATCGATCTGATGGCCGAGCACCGCGCCGAGCAGGGCGCCAAAATAGCCGCCCATGGCATAACCGAGTCCGCCACCAATGACTTTGCCCCACCAGCCCATCGTAGTCCTCACTCAGTCGAGACGAGCTGCCGCCCGCAAATCCTGATCCAGTTGCTGCAAGCGCGCCGGCGTGCCGACATCAAACCAGCGACCGCGATGATGCACGCCGGCAATCTGTCGGCGAGCCATCGCCGCGCGCAGCAGCGGCGCCAGTGGTGCTTTGCCGGGTCGGCAGTCGGCAAACAGCGCCGGGTGATAAAGCCCGACGCCGGAAAACGTCAGCCGCGGTTCGCCTGCAGCCAGCACGCGCCCCTGCTGCAAGACAAAGTCGCCGTTCGGATGCTGCACCGGATTGTCGACCAGCACCAGCGTCGCCAGGCAATCGGCTGGTAACGAGAGTTGTCCGAACGCGATGTCGCACCAGATGTCGCCGTTGACCACGAGGAACGGCTCATGACCGAGCAATGGCAAGGCCTGGACGATGCCGCCGAGCGTTTCCAGCGCTTCGCCCTCGCGCGACCAGGCAATGCGAACGCCGAGCGCGCGGCCATCACCCAAGGCCGCTTCAATTTGTTCGCCGAGCCAGGCGTGGTTGATCACCAGCTCGGTGATGCCGGCCGCGCGCAGCCGTTCGATGTGCCAGACAATCAGCGGTTTTCCGGCCACCGGCAACAACGGTTTCGGCGTGTGATCGGTCAGCGGTCGCATCCGCTCACCGCGGCCGGCGGCAAGGATCATCGCGCGCATCAACGCACCTCGCCCTGGTCATCCAGCCGACTGCCGACGGCGTCTTGCAACCATTCGGCAAACGGCTGCAGCTCGGCATAACGCTGCGCGACGCTGACGCAGTAACGAAGCGTCAGCGGCAAATCTTTCAGGTAACCGCGCTTGCCGTCGCGATGGTACAGCCGGGCAAAAATGCCGAGCACTTTCAGGTGCCGCTGCAGCCCCATCCAGTCGAACCAGCGCAGCCACAGCGCGTCATCGTGCGCCGCCCCGGCCAACTCGAACTGGCCGCTTGCGCGCAGCCGATCGCGATACTGCAAGGCCCAGGCCTGCACCCGTTCGGCCGGCCATTCGACATAACAATCGCGCAGCAGCGACACCAGATCGTAGGTGATGGGGCCCCAGACCGCGTCCTGAAAATCGATCAGTCCCGGTCGCGACTGGCCGGCACGCAGCATCAGATTGCGGGAGTGAAAATCGCGGTGGCAAAGCACAAACGGTTGCGCGGCGGCATTGGCAAGCAGCAACTGCATCAGGTCACGGTACTGCGCCTGTTCGGCGGCAGTGAACGGCCGCTGCAGATGCCGCTCCAGCAGCCAGCTTGGAAACAGTTCCATTTCCAGCTGCAGACGTTCCGGTTCGTAGCGGGGCAACGACACCGGCAAGACGCTGACCCGTTGCCAGTCCAGCAGCAGCGCCATCGCGTCACCGTACAAGGCATCGACCGACGCCGGCGTGAGCGCGCTCCACAGCAGCGTGTCGCCGAAATCTTCCAGCAACAGAAAGCCGCGATCGAAATCACGGCCATGAACCACCGGTGTCGGCAAGCCTTGTTGCTGCAGCGCCTCGGCGAGCGCAACGAAATGGCGGGCATTTTCCCGCTCCAGCGGGGCATCGACCGCGACCCAGCTGCGGCCGCCGGCACGCAGGCGGAAATAGCGGCGGAAACTGGCGTCGCCGGAAATCATCTGCCACTGGCCGGATGCGACCGCGGCCTGCTGCCGCGCCCACGTCGCCAGGGCGTCACTGCGTGCATCCATCTCAGCTGGCAACCTCGCCGGCTTCACGCACTTCAAAGCTGCTGGTGATGGTGACTTTGCCGCTGAGCATCAGCGCCACCGAACAGTATTTTTCCAGACTGAGCGCCACGGCCTTTTCCACTTGCTCCGGCTTTACGCCGCGGCCGGTCACGACATAGTGGGCGTGGATGGTCTTGAACACTTTCGGCGCGCTGTCGGCCCGGGTGCTGTCGAGTTCGCAGACGCAATCGGTAACGTCCTGCCGAGCTTTTTTCAGGATCATCACGACATCGATCGACGAGCAGCCACCGACCGCCATCAGCACCATTTCCATCGGGGTGACGGCGCTGTCGCGACCGCCACTCTGGCTACCCGCCGACAGCAGCAGGCTGTGGCCGCTGGCCGACTCGGCAACGAAACTCAGATCATCAAACCAACTGACTTTGGCTTTCATGGCAGGGGATTCCGGACGATGAACAATGGCGGCGAGCTTACCAGAGCCGATCCGGACCCGCCGCACGGTTGTGATGTGATGCACTTCCCATGTTGGCCGCGAGGCGTATACTCCGGCAGATAAGAATGTCTGCCGCCAACAGGCAGACCAAGGAGAACTCCGCATGGCGCTGCCGCGACGTATCGCTGCCGATCCCACCTTGGAATGGTTTGTTTCCCATTGCCACCGCCGCAAATACCCGGCCAAGAGCACCATCATTTATGCCGGTGACAAACCCGATACCCTGTATCTCATCATCGAAGGTTCGGTCTCGGTCCTGATCGAAGACAACGATGGCCGCGAGCTGGTGCTGGCCTATCTGAATGCCGGCGATTTCTTCGGTGAAATGGGTCTGTTCGACGGCCAGGACGTGCGCTCGGCCTGGGTCCGGGCCAAAGTCGAATGTGAAGTGGCCGAAGTCAGCTACGCCAAATTCGCGCAGCTCGGCAAGGAGAACCCCGAGATCCTGCTGAAGCTCGCCGGCCAGATGGCGCTGCGGCTGCGCAATACCAGCCGCAAGGTCTCGGATCTGGCCTTCCTCGACGTCACCGGCCGGGTCGCCCGCACCCTGCTCGATCTGTGCAAGCAGCCGGACGCCATGACCCATCCCGAAGGCATGCAGATCAAGATCACCCGGCAGGAACTCGGCCGCTTGGTCGGCTGCTCGCGGGAAATGGTTGGTCGGGTGCTCAAGGCGCTCGAAGATCAGGGCCTCATCACCGCCCGCGGCAAAACCATGGTCATCCGCGGCGCCCGCTGACCGCTCGACGGCACCGCTTGGCCGGCCTACGACCAAGCGGTGATTTCCGGCCACCGCTGCCGGTCTTTACAATCGCCCTCTTCCCCTGTTTGCTGAAGCTTCTTCGTGGCTGCCAACCTGTTGCTGATCGCTGTCTGCCTGCTGGCCGGTGTCGTGCTGCGCGCCAGCCGCCGGGTCAGCGACGATGTCGCCCATGCGCTCAATGCCTACGTGATCCACGTGGCACTGCCGGCCGTGGTATTGCGGCAAATCCCGGCCATCCAGTTTTCCGAGCAGTTGCTGTTCCCGGCCATCGTGCCGTGGCTGCTGCTGCTCGGCAGCGCCGCGCTGGTGCTGTGGCTGGCAAAACGGCTGCAGTGGTCGCGGTCCGTGACCGGCGCCTTGCTGCTGGTGGTGCCGCTCGGCAACACCTCGTTTCTCGGTCTGCCGCTGGTGCAATCGTTCTGGGGCGAAGCCGGGCTGCCGTACGCCATCATTTACGATCAGCTCGGCAGTTTCATTGCGCTGTCGACTTACGGCATCTGGATCCTGAGCCAGTACGCCGACGGCCCGAAACCGACTGTCAAACTGGTGCTGCACCGGATCTTTCACTTCACGCCGTTTCTGGCCTTGCTGGCCGGACTGTTGCTGAAATTCGCGCCGCTGCCGCCGCTGCTCGACGGCGTGCTCGAACGGATTGGCGCCACCCTGGTGCCGGTGATCCTGGTCGCGGTCGGCCTGCAATGGAAACTCGAACTGCACGCCGAATTGCGTTCGCCGCTCGCCATCGGCCTCACCGTGAAACTGCTGGCGATGCCGGCGTTCGCGTTTGCGCTGGTCAAACTGTTCGGCATCAGCGGCCTCGCCGGTCAGGTCACGGTGTTTGAAGCCGGCATGGCGTCGATGATTACCGCCGGCGCGCTCGCCATGAATGCCGGACTCGCGCCGCGTCTGGCTGCCGCGATGGTGGGCTTCGGCATCCCGCTCAGTCTGTTGAGCCTGAGCCTCTGGCATTGGCTGCTCACGTAAGGGCTTTACTCTGTCTGCTTTGCGAAAAACAAAACGCCTCCGATGGGAGGCGTTTTGTTTTGGCTTAGCTTGTTTCGGTTACGGTGTGAACGTCCGTTTGTTTACACCAGCACTTCCACCGCATCGCCCTGGCTGAGAAAACCACGTGGACTGGCGGTCAGGCCATACGCACCGGATTGAAACACCACCGCCAGATCGCCTTTGCGGGCGACCGGCAACTGCACTTTGTTGCCAAGCAGATCGAGCGGGGTGCAGAGGGGGCCGACGAACTGGACGGTTTCCTTTTCGGAGTCATCCATGCGGTTGCCGAGCGCGACCGGGTAATTCTTGCGGATGATCTGGCCAAAGTTCCCGCTGGCAGCCAGATGGTGATGCAGACCGCCATCAGTGACCACAAACACTTCGCCGCGCGAAACTTTCCGTTCCCGCACCGCACAGACATACAGCCCGGCTTCGCCGACCAGATAACGGCCCAGTTCCATCACGACCTCGGCTTGCGGCAGGCGCTGTTTGCACTCATCGACATGGCGCTGCAGATTGGCGCTGATGTCGTTCAGAGCCAGCGGCACATCACCGGGGAAATACGGAATGCCGAGACCGCCGCCGATATTGAGCAGCTTGACCGGTGACGGCGCGCTTTCGGCCAGCCGGTAGGCGAGCGCAAAGGTCTTGTCGTGGGCATCGCGGACGTTCTCGGCGCGCAGGTTCTGCGAGCCCCAGAAAATATGGAAGCCGACAAACGTCTGGTCGAGTTCCTTGATGCGGGCCAGCAACGCCGGCACCTGTTCGGCATCGACACCGAATTGGGCGGCATGACCGCCCATTTTCATGCCGGACGATTTCAGTTCGAAATCCGGATTCACCCGCACCGCGATATTGGCTTTGACGCCGAGTTCACGGGCGGCGGCCGCCGCACTTTCCAGTTGGGCAAACGATTCGACATTGAGCACGATGCCGCTCGCCACCGCCATCCGGATCTCGTCGTCGGATTTGCCGGGGCCGGCAAACGAGATCTCGTGCGCCGGCATGCCGGTATCGAGCGCCACCCGCAGTTCGCGGCCGGACGCGACATCAAGGCCATTGACCAGTGTCGCCATGTGCTGGACCACCGCCGGCATCGGATTGGCTTTCATCGCGTAATGCAGCGAAATGCCTTTCGGCAGCGCGGCGCGCAGCTGCTGCACACGCGCGGTCATCACCGCGCGATCGTAAACATAAAATGGCGTCTGACCGACCCGGGCGGCAAGCCGGGTCAGCGGAATGCCGCCGACAGTCAGTTCGCCGTTGACGACCGGGTAATGGGTAATCGGTGCGTGCTGCGGCGGGGTCGGTGCCGTGTTCATCATCAACCTCAGTTCTTCGCCGCACCGAACAAATCGGCGTACTCGGTCGACAGCGCCTTGCGATCGATCTTGCCGTTCGGGTTGCGCGGCAGGTTGTCGCGGATGATCAGTTTCTGCGGCTGCATGAAGTTCGGCAGTTCGGCTTTCAGCGTCGCCAGCAGATTCGCTTCGTTGTAGTCACTGGTGGTTTTCAGCACCAGCACGACGGCCTGGCCGAGCATGTCGTGCGGAATGCCGAGCGCGGCGACTTCGGCGATGCCTTTCTGGCGATAGACAACGTCTTCCAGTTCACTGGGCGAAATGCGGTTGCCGCTGCATTTGATCATGTCGTCCTTGCGACCGATGAAATACAGGAAGCCGTCGGCGTCTTTCTTGACGGTGTCGCCGGAGAACACGGCGATTTCCGGCAGCATCAGGCCGTTGACCCGCTTCGGCAGAATTTTGAATCGCTCCGCGGTCTTGTCCGGCGAGTTCCAGTAACCGAGCGAGACCAGCGCGCCGCGGTGCACCAATTCGCCCGGCTCGTCCGGGCCGCACTCGCTGCCGTCTTCACGCAGCACGACGATTTCGGCATTTGGAATGGCTTTGCCCATCGAGCCCGGCCGCTTGTCGACTTCACTCGGCGGCAGGAAAGTCGAGCGGAACGCTTCGGTCAGACCGTACATCAGGAACGGTGTGGTTTTCGGCAGTTGCGCGCGCAGGCCTTGCAGCGTTGCGAACGGCATGTGGCCACCGCTGTTGGTGAAATAACGCAGCGTGTCTTTGGCGGCCTGCGGCCATTCCAGTTGTGCCAGCTGCACCCACAATGGCGGCACAGCCGCGAGGCCGGTGATGCGGTGTTTGACGCAGGCCTTGATCACGTCATTTGGCAGCAGGTAATCCATCAGCGCGACCGAGGCACCGACCGAGAAGGCGGTGGTCAGCTGCGACAGGCCGTAATCGAATGACAGCGGCAATACCGCGAGCAGGCGATCGTCCGGGGTGTTTTCCAGATACTCGGCGACGCTGTGCGCGCCGGCGACCATATTGCGATGCGACAGCACGACGCCTTTCGGATTGCCGGTCGAACCGGAGGTGTACAGGATCGAAACGACATCAGCATCGATGCGGCGATGCGGCTGGCTGCCGTTGGCGCTGGCGAGGAATTGCGACCAGCTGACAGTGCCGTCTACGTCACCATCAACCAGCACGGTTTCGTTCAGATCCGGGCAATCACGCAGCACGTCTTTGAGCTGCTCGTAACGGCCCTTGGCGGTGATCAGCGTGCGGACATTGCAGTCGCGCAGAATGTAGGCGACCTGCTGCGGCTTCAGCAGCGGATTGACCGGCACGAACACGCCGCCGGCAGCGGCGGTGCCGAAAATCGCAATTGCGGTTTCGAATTGCTTGGGCAGGAAAAACGCGATGCGCTCGCCGGCTTTCAGGCCACGGGCGACGGCGGCGTCGGCAAACTGCGTGATCGCATCGGCCAGCTGGCTATAGCTCAGGGTGTCATCGCGGAAATGGAGCGCCGGGCGCTCCGGAAAACGCTCAGCCGAGCCGAGCAGCAATGCGTGCAGCAGTTCCTTCATGGTGAAGCATCGTCCTTGTCGTGTCCGCGCGCGTTACGACGGCACGGGTTCGCGTTGATTTATTCCAGAGACAACTACTCCAGAGACAACGACCGGCGGGGCGCCGGCCAACGGTCCGGCATGACAGCCGGGAAACCGGGTCGCTATTCTACAGGCTTCCGCCGCTGCGCGAAGACCTCTGATGCCTGCCGACCCGGCCCTGTCGCCGCCCCCCGCCAGTCGGCATGCCGATGCCGCCCCGACCCGCCCCGGACTGGGCCGGCTGCTGGCCGGGCTGGCGTTGCTGATCGCTTACGTCTCGCTGTACCCATTCCGATTGCGGCCGGAAATCGCCATGGTCGAACCGCCGTTCTCGGCCATGGACATGGTCGCCAACATCCTGCTGTTCCTGCCGTTTGGCCTGCTGGCCCGCTGGCTGGCCGCCGAAGGCCATGACGACCGGCCTGCCGCCCGCAACCGGCTGGCACTGTGGCTGCTGACCGGGGCGGCGCTGGCCGCGACCTTGCAGTGGTTGCAATTGTTCGTACCCGGCCGGTTGGCGTCGCTGATGGACGTCGGCATGAACTGGATCGGCCTCGGTCTTGGCGCCGCCATCGCCCCGTGGTGGTCGCCGAGCCGCTGGCAAAGCGCCAGCCGGCTCTGGCTCGGCAGCCGGTTTGGCCTGCTGCTGTTGTGCTGGCTGGCGATGCAACTGAGCCCGTTTCTGCCGACCGATTTCGACCGGGCCTGGGCCCGGCAAAGCTATCTCTTCACCGGGCTGCGCTGGCAAACGCTGATCTGGCTTGGTCAGGTGCTCGGCTGGCTGCTGCTCGTGGTGCTGGCCGAGCAGCGCCTGCGCCGCTGGCACTGGTTGCTGCTGATGGTGTCGGCGCTGGCCCTGCAACCCTGGTTGCAAGGCAATGTCCTGCGCGCGGAGGAGTTGCTGGCGCCGCCGGTCGCGCTGCTGCTGTACGCGCTGGGATTGCGCCGCAGCAGCTGGCTGCTGGGGTTGGTGATCGCACTGTTGCTGGCGCGCGGTTTGATGCCGTGGCCGGGTCAGGCCGCGGGCCATTTTCATTGGCTGCCGTTTGGTGCCGTGGTCACCGCGCCGTTTCCTCAGGCGCTGGCGACGCTGGCCGAGAAAGCGTTCTGGTATGGCTGCCTGTATGAACTCGGCTGTCGGCTTGGCTGGTCGCCGCGCCGCTGGCTGTGGCTCGCGGTGCTCGGGCTGCTGCTGATCGAACTGGCGCAGCTGACATTGCCGCGGCACCGCGCCGAACTGACCGACCCCTTGCTGCTGTTGCTGATGGCAGCGCTGCTGCGCCGACTGCCTGCGCGACTGCCGGCTCAGCGGCCCTGAAGCAAACCGCGGGCACGCAGCGCCTCCGCCATCGCCTCGGCGCGATCCGGCTGTTCGGCAAAATTGCGCAGCAAGCGCGTCATGTCGGCGTGGCAGCGTTTGCGCAGCTGCGCATTCGAGGTCACTTGCCGCATCGCGTCCAGATCGAGCAACACCGGTTTGCCGTCACGGATCAAAATATTGCTGGCCTTGGTGTCGCCATGCACCAGCTGCAACGCCCGCAGCTCGGCAAACAGATCGGCAACGCGGCCGATCACGTCCTGCTGCGCCGCCGTCAGCGGCGACTCACCAGCCAGAAACTGTTGCAACGACACACCGTCGACCGCCGCGCTGACATAAAACGCTTCGGCATTGAACGGCCCGTTCTTGCGAACACTGCAAGCCACCGGCAACGGCGTATCGATCTCAAACAGCCGCAGCGCGTGGGCAAATTTGAACGAACGCTCGGCGCGACTGGTCTGCAGTGCACGTTTGCAGGCATGCCAACGCGATTTCAGGTTGTAGCGCTTGATCACCACCGGCCCTTGCGGCCAGTCACAGCGCACCACGGTCGCCGAGTTGCCGTCTTTCAGGCGTTGCGTGGCGCTGTCGACCACCTGATCCGGCTGCTCGCTGAACGCGGTCAACGCCGGCTCCTGCCAGCTGCGTTGCCAGCTCAGCTGGTGTTGACCGATGCGCGCGGTTTGCAGCCAGGTGGTGCTGCGGCCGGCTTTCTCCAGCATCGATTCCAGGCGCTGGCGCCGGTGCTGCTGCACTGCCGGCAAAAAGGCCGGCCAACTCAGAACGGTGTCACCAAAACGCTGACGCTGGTAGTGGCCAAAGGCCTGCGCCAGCAGCCGATCCCAGCGCGGCGGCAACTGCGCGCAGAACAAGGCGAAATTGTCGAAACCGAGCGCACGCGACAACGGCCCGTCTTGCCGACGCACTTCATCGCCATCGATGCAGACGATGCGATCGTCGTGCCAGAGAAAATTGCCCAGATGCAAATCGGCTTGCCAGACACCGCCGAGATGCTGCCGGGCCAGCACATCGGCCAGTGCATCGAGCAACTGTTGCCGCTCGTCGTCGTTGCTGAGCAGTGGCCAGCGCGCCAGCACACTCTGCGCGCCCGGCAGCCATTTCAGTAACAGCACCGTCACGGCGCTGTCGCTGGCGGCGCCGGTGTACAGAATCGGCGGCGTTTCGCAGCCGCTGTCGGCCAGCGCCAGCAATCCGTCCAGCTCCCGCTTGCACAAGGCGCGGTGACGGCTGCGCTTGAAGAACAGCTTGGCGATGACCTCGTCGCTGCCGTAATGACCGTAAAACGCCGCCCGCTTTCCGGGCAGCAAGCGCAACAGCCGATCGCAGGCCAGCGGACCGGAGCGGTCTTTCAACGGCAAGGCAAAGCTCTGGGTCTGACCAGGGATCAGACGACGCAGATGGTTGGCAACGGGATGGCGCGCCTTCATGGCGGATGCGGACTGTGACGGGCTCGGCAAAAAGGTGCGCCAGCCTAGCGGCAGTCGACCGGAAGCTCAAGCAAAAGCCGCGCGTCGAAACGGCCCGGCGCGACAACGCCAGTGTTGGCACCGTGGGGCAAGAAAAACGCCGCGGCCCCCAAGCGGGAACCGCGGCGTGACTGGAGCGGTGTCGAACCGGCCGGCCGCCGGTGCCGGCTCAGGCGACCCGGCGGGCTTTGCGCAGCGCGATGGCCGTGCTGTCGGCCAGAGTCAGCACCCGGGTCGGCAGCGGCTGCTGGCCGAGCAGGCATTCGATGCCGTAATCGACCGCCATCAGCAGATCGGCCATCAGGGTCAGCACCGAGGCCGGCAGGCTGCGCAACGTGGTCGGCGCCAACGCCACCTCGACCATCAGCGAAACCTCCTGCAGCGGCTCGGCGAGGCGCTCCAGGTCGAGGAAGGTCAGGGCATGGCAGACACGTTGCAGGGTAGCCGGCACTTGCTTCAGATGGTTGCGCTGGCCGTTGGCGGCGATGTAAGCGTCGAAGGCATCGGTCACTTCGCTGAGGTAATGACGGATGTCGGTCAGCGCGCCGACCCGGCTTTCATCGGCCACCACCGCGTGCGGTTCGGCGGCATCGAGCTCGCTGTGCACGCGCGAGCCGGCCAGGCGAGTGTCGAGCCCGAGCTTGGCTTTGGCCAGCGCATTCAGCAGCTGCTGGACGGCACTGTGGCAGGCCACGATCATCTTGTTGCTGTGTTCACCAAAAGCATTGGCGGCATCCACCAACAGCGTGGCGAGACTGTTCTGTTCGGCCAGCAGCAGGGTCTGGCCCATGCGCCGGACGGTGTCGGTCAGCGCCGGCACATTGATCTCGGCGCCCGGGCTCGCGACCAGCAAATGGTTCTGCTCGGTCAGCAGGTTGTTGAGTTCATCGCGGACCTGCTCAAGTACCAGCCGGTAGGTGCTTTCGGCCGGCGCGCCGAGCGCCAGCTGGGCCTCGGCGACGTCGAACTGGCTGACCGGGCGCAGCTGCACGGCGTAGGCCGTCGCCATCGCTTCGAAGCCGGCCGGCCGCTGCTTGCCCAGGCTCAGGTGGTAAAAGAGTTCCCGCCAGAGCAACTCCGGCGGCTGCGAGCGCAGTCCATTGGCGGCGGCTTTCAGGTGTTCGGCCAGGTAACGCTCGAGCAAACCCAGCACCCGCTTGCGGGCCGGGATCAACGCCAGCTCGCCCGCCAGCGCGGCCACGTACTGGCGGGTCAGCAGCCACAGCTCTTTGTGGCGGGCATCCGGGGCGGCGCCGGCCAGGCTCTGGGCGGCGCGCTCGATGAGCCGCAGCCCGGAGGCCGGCTGCGGTTGGGTCAGCACATGCACCACGCCGAGCTGAAACAGCATCTGCTGGCGGCGGCCGACCAGGTTCAGTTCGTCAAACCCCTTGCTGGCGAGCGCCTGCACCGGCGGCACCCGGACGGCAAAGAAGGCGCTGTCCGGCAGTGGCGCCAACTTGCGGGCCTGGCGCAGGCCATTGATGGCCGGCAGGACCAGCTCCGGCAAGTCACAACGCTTGCCGGCAATGTAATCGACGTAGCGGCCGAGCAGCGCGCAACCAAAGCTGAGCCGCTCCAGCAACGCCACCGCCGCCGGATCCGGCTCGAAGGACAGTTCCTGGACGGCTTCCAGGGCTTCGTGGGCAAAGCGGCGGGCGGCGGGCAGCTCCAGCAGTTCAAAGGTGCCGCGCAGCGCCAACAAGGCCTGAATCACCTCATCAAGACCATCGCGCTGCTGCCAGTTGCTGGCAAACTGATCGAGACCGTCACCGGCCTTATTGAGCAGATCGAGCACGTCAGCGCGCACGAGTTGCAAGGCTGCCGTACTGGAATTGACTTGCATGACTGAACTTCCCACCGATGAAAAGCAGCCATCTGGCCACTAAAAATACTGCTGAACTGCCGCTACTGCACCGGAGGGGGCTTACGGGCATCCAGCCCACCCTGTGACTTATTACCGTTATGCTCCGGGGGGTATAAAAATTAACCAGCCTAGGCCGGCTTGTAAACAGATCAACAAAAGAAATTTCTGTGACGAGTGTGCGCTCAACCAATCAAACCAGCAACCCGGCCCAATCCGACCGCCGCCAGCGGCGGCTGCAAGCCACCGGTAAACCGCACGCCCTTGACCCAACGCTGCCGACGCAGCTGCAGGCGCTCGGCGTCGGTCATCGGGTCTGGCCGGAACGGCATGAAATCTTGTGGCAGCGGCGGCAGCACGGCGGCTTGAGCGTTCATGATGCCGAACCAGTCGTCGCCAAAATGGCCGATGGTCGCCAGCACCACGCCACAGTGCCGGCACAAAAGGTAGTGCGGATGCAGCGCGCCGGTGCTGTACCAGCCTGCTTCCTCCGGCATTTCGGCCCCGAGCGTCAGCGCCTCGGCCGGATTGCCGAGCCAACTGCAGGCGTGCAAGCGGCAATAACTGCAGGTACAACCGTATAGCGTCAAATGGGTAACGTGGTCAGGGACCGTCAGGGTGCAGCTCAGATTCCCGCAATGGCACTGCCCTTTGATTATCGGCATTCCCGTATCTCACTCAACGGCGGCGAGCTTCATGGTCGCCAGTGCGCGCTCACTTTACGAAGCCGTACCGGTTCCGGCAACTGCTGGCAGGTCGCCGGCACCCTCCGTAGAATATCGGCCCCGCTTCTCCGACCTGGCGCGACCATGGCCTCTGTTCCTTACGTGATTGCCCCCTCCCTGCTGTCGGCAGATTTTGCCCGCCTCGGTGACGACGCCAATGCGGTGCTCGCCGCCGGTGCCGACTGGCTGCACTTCGATGTCATGGACAATCACTACGTGCCGAACCTGACCATCGGCCCGCTGGTTTGCAGCGCGCTGCGCAAGCACGGCATCACCGCGCCGATCGATGTCCATCTGATGGTCAAACCGGTCGATCGGATCATTCCCGATTTCGCCAAAGCCGGCGCCAGCTTGATCAGCTTTCATCCGGAAGCGAGCGAGCACATCGATCGCAGCATTCAGCTGATCAAGGACAACGGCTGCCAGGCCGGTCTGGTGTTCAACCCGGCGACGCCGCTGCACTATCTCGACTGGGTGCTCGACAAACTGGATCTGGTGCTGATCATGTCGGTCAACCCGGGCTTCGGCGGTCAATCGTTCATCCCGACCGCGCTCGACAAACTGCGCGCCGTGCGCGAACGGATCGATCGCTGTGGCAAGCCGATCCGCTTGCAGGTCGATGGTGGCGTCAAAGTCGACAACATCGGCCAAATCGCGGCCGCCGGTGCCGACACCTTTGTCGCCGGTTCGGCGGTGTTTGGCCAGCCTGATTACCGCGCCGTGATCGACGCCATGCGTCGTGAACTGGCGGCCGTGAGCTGAGCCGTTTTGTCAGCCCGCCGCTGGCGCCCGCCGCGCGCCCTGCTGTTCGATCTCGACGGCACGCTGGTGCACAGCCTGCCGGATCTGGCCGCCGCCGTGGACGCCATGCTGGCGCAGTACGGCTTGCCCGCGCTGGGTGACGCGGCCATCGCCGGGATGATCGGCAACGGCTCGCGCAAGCTGGTCGAGCGCGCCTTGCAAGCGTCACGCTGGTGCAATGCGCCGGCGCACTCGGCCGAGCTGCTGCAGGAAGCACACGACCGTTTTCTCCAGCACTACCAGACACACCTGTGCGAACGCTCGCAATTGTTTCCCGGCGTCGCCGACACCCTGCCGCTGCTGCGCAGCGAAGGCATCGCGCTGGCCGTCGTCACCAACAAGCCGATGGCCTTTGTGCCGCCGCTGCTTGAAAGTCTCGGCATCCGGCACCATTTTGCCGTGCTGATCGGGGGTGACAGCCTGACCGAGAAAAAACCGTCGCCGCTGCCGCTGCAGCATGCCTGTGCCCAGCTGAATGTCGCGATTGCCGACAGCATCATGGTCGGCGACTCGCGCACTGATATCGACGCGGCGCGCGCCGCCGGCATGCGCAACATCGCGGTCAGTTTCGGCTACAACCACGGCGAGCCGATCACGGCCTGCGCGCCGGATGTCATCATCGATCACTTCAGCCAACTTGCCGGCTGCTGGCGCGACTAAAGCGCGCGCCGCGGCCGTTACCGAACGGATAACGGAACCTGTCATGTCTGCCGTAGTGGAAACCTCTTCATCCTGGTCGCAGCGCGCCGCCGCCCTAGTCGGCGCCAAATGGTTTGAGCGCTTCATCATTGGCCTGATTGTGTTCAACGGCATTGTGGTCGGCATTGAGACCTTGCCGCAGCTGAGCGCGGAACAGCATCACCTGCTGCTGCAGATCAACCACATCATCCTTGGCCTGTTCACGCTGGAAGTGCTGCTCAAGCTGCTGGCGGTGGCGCCCAGCTTCGGCCGCTACTTCCGTGACGGCTGGAACCTGTTCGATTTTTCCATTGTCGCGCTGAGCTACATCCCGGCCACCGGTCCCCTGGCAACGCTGGCACGGCTGCTGCGCGTGCTGCGGGTGCTGCGGCTCATTTCGGCGCTGCCGGAACTGCGGCTGATCGTCTCGACGCTGGTGCGTTCGATCCCCGGCATGGCCAACGTGATCATGCTGATGGGAATCCTCTTCTACATCTATGCCGTCGCCGGCTTTCACCTGTTCCACACCGTCGCGCCGGAATACTGGGGCACCCTTGGCACCGCCTTGCTGACACTATTCCAGCTGGTGACGCTGGAAAGCTGGACCGCCGTCATGCAAGCGGCGATGGCGCATTACCCGTGGGCGTGGATTTATTTCATCAGCTTCATCGTGATCGGCACGTTCGTCGTCATCAACCTGTTCATCGCGGTCGTGATCAACAACCTGTACGATGCCAAAGGCGAACCGGCCGCCGACGCCCATCTGCCGCCCAGCAAAGCTGCGCTGCTGCGCGAGCTGGAACAGACCCACGAAGCGCTGGCCCGACTGAAAGCGCAACTGGACAAGCTGCCGCATTGAGCGGCAGCAGGGCGGCCCCGTGTTATTGCTGATCGACAACTACGACTCGTTCACCTGGAACCTGGTCCAGTATTTCGGCGAACTCGGCGCCGAGGTTCGGGTTGTCCGCAACGACGCGCTGACGCTGGCCGACATCGAACGGCTGCAACCGACACAGCTGGTGATCTCGCCCGGCCCCTGCAGTCCGAATGAAGCCGGCATATCGCTCGCCGCGATTCAGCACTTCGCCGGCCGGCTACCAATCCTCGGCGTCTGCCTCGGCCATCAAGCCATCGCGCAAGTGTTCGGTGCGCACGTCGTGCGCGCGCCGCAAGTCATGCACGGCAAAACCTCGCCGATTCACCATGCCAATGTCGGTGTCTTCCGTGGCTTGCCGTCACCGTTTGCCGCCACCCGCTATCACTCGCTCTTGGTCGACCGCGCCAGCCTGCCAGCTGAGCTGGAAGAAACCGCATGGACCGAACGCGACGACGCGCGTGATTACCTGATGGGCTTGCGCCACCGGACCCTGCCGATTGAAGGCGTGCAGTTTCATCCGGAGTCGATTCTGACGGAGCATGGGCATTGGTTGTTGCGGAATTTTCTTGAGCGGTCGGTGAGCTAGCGCCCCCTCTCTCGCAACAGGCAATTTGCTGCAGATTTACCCCACGGATTTACGTCTCGCAAATTCACACACCGCTTGTCGTCTGAGAGTGCCGGTTGGCGCACCGGCGGGCGCCTCACTTTTCTTGCTCGTGCAAGAAAAGTAAGCAAAAGAACACGCCCCACGCGCCAGAACCGTTCGTTTACTTCGGAAGCACCGCCCGACGCTTCATGGTCAGTGGCTATGGGCACGTGCTGATGCGGCATCCTGCCTTATCAGCACTACGCCGGCTATCCCTGCCGGCGTACCCGGCCACTGACCACAAATCGCCGGCTGGCGCGAATGGGGGCCCCGGGTTCTAGCTGGTGTGGGAGGCTTCGACATTTTCTTGTCTTTCTCGTCATCCCCGCGGTCGCAAACGTTCCAGACGTTTTGCAACACTCCCCACATCCCTGTGAGTCGTAGGCGGGGGGCCAGTGACTTCTTTAGGGAGTAAAGACGCTGGGTTCCCGCCTGCGCGGGAACGACGGAGTTTGTTTTTCATCTTTGCGCGAAGCGTGCCTTTGCCTTTCCCGCCGTCTGACGAGCCGAGCAACGGAGTGGAGGCTGGGTTAACAGCCCGGAGCAAAGCGACGGGGCGAGGCAGGAAGCCGAAGCCTTTTGTGACTGCACAAGGATGTGCTGTCACAAAAGCCCCAGCTGGAATGGAGTAGCGCAGGGCACCGCTAAAACGGTTTCATTGTTTTAGCGGCGAGGAATACAGGCAATGTTCTTTGGTGACTTTCTTGCGCCAAGAAAGTCACTCGCCCGCCGGGGCGAGTCCCGGCAAACCATCCGGCTACATCGCTGCCGGAATAATCGAACCAGCGGAGCGGCAATGCCCCCACCCCGCCCCTCCCCCTGGCAGGGGAGGGAGCACTACCGAGATCACTAAATCGTTACTCAGAAAGGTAAAACGCCAACACCTTAAATATTTGGTCCTCATGGGCGTAGATTTCATCAAGAGTTGATATTGCGATCTTTGTTTCCTCTCTCTTTTCGTTAAAAACTCCAATATATTTTTGCTTTCGGTTGAAATAGAGGCGACACAGAGGCTTTCGATTGTTATCGTCGAGAAGAATCCCGCAGTAGGACTGCGTATCTCTCATGACAATACGCGTTGAATCCACCTTCTTCCTGAGCAGCCCCTTAACGATAAAGAATCCTTCAAACTCCTCACCAGTTGTCACAACTTCAGACTCTTGCTCCTGCGTTGGCTGCTCGGAAGATTGCGCCTCAACTTGCGGTTTAGGATCAAGGGATCCGACATTGAGCGCTGTTGATAATCGCTCCTTCATCCATTCGTTGAGAAACTGATTGCACGCCTTCTTGACAAGAGGTGTAAACTGCTCCCTCTTTGAGGTGGTAAATGCCCCGTCGACTATTGGTTTACACACAAGACGAACAAAGTCTTCACTGGGATCTTTGAAGAAGCTGCCAAGGGTTGATTTGATTGACCGAAGATACTTAAAGTCACCAGCCGTATTGAGCAAGCTTTCCTCGTCATAGTGATCTTTCGACAGTTTTTTTAGCTCAGGCAGCAACGACTCATCCAGATCTAGCAAATTGATTTCAAGAAAAGGCCTGCTATCCATTCGATTCGGAGCATCAAGGTCGGTGAATAGTTTGTATTCAATTCCGTTAGTTAGCAGTGCGATTCGAGCATCAGTGGTTGCGAAGTAGCGAAAAAGCTGACTCGCGTGATTAATATCCAACGGAGCTCCTGCTTTTTTGCACTCAACCAGGATGCAAATCCTGTTTCCAATCTTAATGGCGTAATCAACTTTCTCATTTTTCTTGGTACCGACATCTGCGACAAATTCAGGAATGACCTGCTCCGGATCAAAAACCTCGTACCCTAATGCAGCCAAGAATGGCATTACCAATCCAGTCTTCGTGGCCTCTTCAGTTTGAAGGCCATCTTTGATCCGACGAGCTTTGTCAGCTAACGATTGAATGCGAGTCTGGAAATCCATGGTCTATCGTTGCTCCAATCTTGTTTGATGTCTGAGTGCTGCATGGTACTACAAAGAAAACAGGCTGCAGCAGGACTGCATTTGCTGCAGTGCGGCGAAGAGTTACTTCAATTAAAGCTTAATGCACACATTTTTCGCCTCAGTAAAAAACCTCAGCGCCTCCACCCCACCTTCCCTCCCAACCCCCGACTGCTTCACGCCCCCAAACGGCGTCCGCAAATCCCTGAGCAGCCAGCAGTTCACCCAGACAATGCCAGACTCCAAAGAACCCGCCACCCGATGCGCCCGCTTCAGATCAGTCGTCCAGACACTCGCCGCCAAACCATACGCGGTACCGTTGGCATAGCCAACGACTTCGTCTTCCGAATCAAACGGCGTAATCGTTGCGACCGGTCCAAAAATCTCTTCCTGATTGCTGCGGCAATCCGGCGCCAGATTCTCGAACAGCGTCGGCGCAATGAACCAGCCGTTCTGGCAACGGCCGTCTGGCTGAATGGCATGGCCACCGGTCAGCAAGCGGCCGCCTTCCTGCTTGGCGAGCGCGATGTAGCTCAGCACCTTGTCGAAATGCGCTTTCGAGACCACCGCACCTTGCTGGTTGCCGGCGTCCATCGGGTCACCGACTTTCAGGTTGTTGACCTTGGCCACCAGCGCATCGCGGAATTTTTCGTAAATCGGCCGCTCGACATAGATGCGCGAGCCACACAGGCAGATCTGGCCCTGGTTGCTGAACGCGGCGCGCACCACCTCATTGACGGTTTGCTCGAAATCGCAATCGGCGAACACCAGGGTCGGATTCTTGCCGCCGAGTTCGAGCGACAGCTTCTTGAACTTGGGCGCGGCGACCCGGGCGATGTGCTCGCCGGTTTTGGTGCCGCCGGTGAACGAGATGGCCTTGATCTGCGGATGCTCGACCATGGCATTGCCGCATTTGCTGCCGAGGCCGTGCACGATGTTGAGCACGCCCGGTGGCAGGCCGACTTCGCGGCAGATATTGGCGAGCAGGAACGCGGTCATCGGAGTCACTTCACTGGGCTTGGCGACCACGCAGTTGCCGGCGGCGAGCGCCGGGGCGATTTTCCAGCTGAACAGATACAGCGGCAGGTTCCACGGACTGATGCAGGCAACCACACCAATCGGATCGCGCAGCGTGTAATTGATGGCGACGTTCGGCATGGTGTGGCTTTCGCTCGACCACTGGGTGATGGCATGGGCAAAGAAACGGAAGTTGTGCGCGGCACGCGGAATGTCGACCGTGCGCGCGAGCCAGATCGGTTTGCCGTTGTCCATGCTCTCGGCTTCGGCGAGCGCATCGTTCCAATGTTCGATCTTGTCGGCAATGGCGTTGAGCAGCCGGGCGCGCTCATCGAGACTGGTGCGTTTCCAGGCCGGGAATGCCGCTTGCGCGGCCTGCACGGCCAGTTCGACATCGCGCTCGTCGGAGTCGGCAATGCGGGAATAGGTCTCACCGGTCGCCGGTTCGTAGTTGTCGAGCCAGCTCTGGCCTTGTGCCGGCACGAGTTCGCCGTTGATGTAGTTCAGGATATCGGTCATTGCAGTACACCAGTGAGTGAGCGGGATGCCCCAACCTCGGCTCGCCCCCTGACGGCGGAGGCGATTTCTTTTACAGACAGCGCGCGTTTACAAACACAGCGTGCGACCGCCGTCGACCGGCACATTGATGCCGGAGACATAACTTGCTGCCGGCGAGGCCAGGAATGCGATCACGCTGGCGAGCTCTTCCGGTTCGGCAAAACGGCGCAGCGGAATGGTCTGCTTTTCTTCTTCTTCGATGTCCTGCACCGACACGCCGGCTTTCTGGGCCTTGTTGTTGAAAATCGCTTCCAGACGCGTGGTTTTGGTGGCGCCGGGCAGCACGTTGTTGACGGTGATGCCGAACGGGCCGAGCTCGCCAGCCAGCGTTTTGGCCCAGCTCGCCACCGCACCGCGGATGGTGTTGCTGACCCCGAGATTCGGGATCGGCTGCTTCACCGACGTCGAGATCACATTGATGATGCGGCCATAACCGGCGGCTTTCATGCCCGGCAGCAGCGCCTGCACCAACAACTGGTTGCAGATGAGATGCTGGTTGAACGCCAGCAGAAACTGCTCGGGCGTGGCGCTGTGCGCCGGGCCGGGCGCCGGACCACCGGTGTTGTTGATCAGGATGTCGCAGCGCTCGCCGCGCGCCAGGTAATCGGTGAGGCTGCGCTGCACTGCAGCAGGTTCAGCAAAGTCGGCGACAATCGAGTGGTGCTGCTGACCGGCATCCGCAGGCAACGAAGCCAGCGCGGCAGCCAGTTTGCCGGCATCGCGTGCCAGCAGGGTCACAGCTGCGCCCTGTCCGGCCAGCATGCGCGCAGTGGCAAGGCCAATACCCTGGCTGCTGCCGCAGACCAGGGCGCGATGGCCGTCGAGACGGGTGTTCAGGAGCGTGTGAGTGGTCATGGTTCTGGTACCTCTATCTGAGGCCGACATTTAATCACAGGGAATTCCTCACAGGCAGCCTCGACTTCGGCTACGGTATAGTAGGTTGCTGACAACGGACGCAGCGCAGTAGCTGAGCAAGGTTTCCCGAGATCCATGACCACGCACACCGAGTTGTACAAGAAGCGAATTGCCGTCACGGCCTTGCAGCCGGGCATGTTCGTGTGCGAGCTGGATCGGCCTTGGTCGGAAACGCCATTCCTGTTTCAGGGCTTCCCGCTGTTGTCTGAGGACGATGTGCTGGCCGTGCAGCTGCATTGCGAGTACGTGTTCATCGACGAGTCACGCGCGATCAACGGCGCGAAAAGCAGTCGCCTGTCACTGGTGCCGCTGGAAGGTCAGACCCATGACGGCGATCGCCACAGCCTGACGCCACAAGTCAGCCTGGCGGAAGAAGCCGAGCACGCCGGCTTCGTCCATGCCCATGGCAAAGCCGTGGTCGAGAAAGTGTTCGATGACATACTGTCCGGACATGCCATCCGGGTGCAGGATTGCCGCTTGCTGGTACGGCAATGCATCAACAGCCTGGTGCGCAATGAGAACGCCCTGATCTGGTTTTCCCGGCTGAAATCGCGCGACGAATACACCGCCTTGCATTGCCTGAGCGTATCGGTGCTGGCCGCCGGTTTTTCGCGCTACCTCGGCCACCGTACCGACGAAGTGGAAGAGATCGGCCTTGCCGGGCTTCTGCACGACGTTGGCAAAATCAAGCTCGATCAGCAGATCCTGAACAAGCCGGACCGGCTGACCAGCAGCGAGTACGAGCATGTCAAGCAACACGCGGCGCTTGGCTATGAATTGCTGAGCGCGCAATCGGTCGGTAGCTGGCCCACGATCGCCGCCCGCAGCCATCACGAACGACTGGACGGCCGTGGCTACCCGCAAGGCATCGCGGCGGACGAGATCCCGTATATTGCCCGCCTGATCGCGGTAGTCGATTGCTATGACGCCATCACTTCGCACCGGGTCTACGACGCCGCCCGCTCGACCAACCGCGCGTTCCGCATTTTGATGGAAGAGCGCGGCCGCCATTTCGACGCCGAGCTGGTCGAGAAATTCATCGAGTGGATTGGCGTCTATCCGGTCGGCAGCATTGTCGAGCTGCACACCGGCGAGCTCGGCGTGGTGGTGGCGGTCAACGCCAAGGCGCGCCTGAAACCGGCGATTGTGCTGGTGCGCGATGAACTGCAGCAGCCGTGCGAGCCGCGCTATGTCGACATGAACGTGCAGCGCGATCGCAACGGCCAGTCCTACCGTATCCGAGAGAGCCATCCAAACCTGAGTTTCGGCATCGACATTCAGCAGTACGAACGCCAGGGCTTGTTCACGCCTCGCTATCTGACGGCACCGCCGACGACAGCAACCGGTTGAATTCGCTCATGGCCATCGGCCGGTAGAAGAAATACCCCTGCACTTCGTCAATGCCTTCGGCTGCGACCAGCTCCAGCTGGGCGTGCGTTTCCACCCCTTCCGCCGTCACCTGCAACGACAGCGCCCGGCACAACGACACAATCGACGACAGCAGCGCCCGGCCGCGCGGTGACAGATCCAGATCGGAGATGAAGCTGCGATCGATCTTGACCCGATCCAGCGGCAGCTCTTTCAGGTAGCTGAGCGAGGAATAGCCGGTACCAAAATCGTCCAACGCAATGGTGAAGCCGTTGTCGCGCAGCCGCTGCAGCCGCTCGCGGGCAAACGCCACATCTTCCAGCAGAATCGACTCGGTGACTTCCAGTTCCAGCGCTTCGCGCGGCGCATCGCACAGGCGGATGGCTTCATTGAGTACATCAAACAGGCGCTCGTCGCGCAATTGCCGGCCCGACAGGTTGATCGCCAGCTTGATCGGCTGCCGGGCACGCTGCCACTGCGCCAGCAAGCCGGCCGCCTCGCGGATCAACCAATGGCCAATCGGCATGATCAAACCCAGTTCTTCCGCCAGCGGAATGAAGGTGGCGGGCGGCACCCGACCGAGTTCATCCGGCTCCCAGCGCAGCAGCGCTTCGGCACCGACAATTTTCCGGCTGGCCAACTCAATTTTGGGTTGCAGCGCCAAGGTGAATTCGCCGTTGTCGACGGCACGGCGCAACAGATTGCCGAGCTTGACCCGGTGCAGCAGGTGTTCGTTCATTTCCGGCCGGAACAGCGCATGCCGGTTGCGGCCGTCACGTTTGGCGGCGTAGGTCGCCGCGTCGGCCTGACGCAACAACTGGTTGACGTCAATGCCTTGCTGTGGCGCCAGCGTGATGCCAATGCTGGTGGTGACGGTGATGTGCTGTTCGGCCAGCAGGATCGGCTCGTTCATCACCTGAATGAGTTTCTCGGCGACCACCCGGTATTCGTCATCGACGCAGTCCAGCAGGATGGCAAACTCGTCGCCGCCCCAACGTGCCACCACGTCGCGCTTGCGCAGCGTTTGCTGCAGGCGTTCAGCCACCAGCAGCAATAATGCATCACCGGTCTGGTGACCAAGCGCATCGTTGATGTCTTTGAAATTGTCCAAATCCAGAATCAGTACCGCGATCTGTTCGTGTGCCGCCAACCGGCTCAGGCGCTCGTACAGCGTGGTCTGGAATTGCTGCCGGTTGGGCAGCTGGGTCAGCACGTCATAGCGGCTCAAACGCTCAACGCTTTCCGCGGCGCGCTGACGCTCGCTGATGTCGTGCAATGACAGAATCAGATGCTGGATCGCACCGGCGCTGTCGCGCATCAGGGTGGTGCTGACCTCGACCGGCGTCACGGCGCCCTGCCGGTTGCGAAAGCGCAGTTCACCGCGCCACTGCGGCTGGGTCAGCCAGATCGACCACGGCAGCGACCGCTCATCGTCAAACAAATGCTCATCCAGCGTCATGCCGGCGAGCGCGCCCAACTCGACGCCGAACAACGCGGCGGCCGCCTGATTGGCCTGCAGCACGCCGTGATCGACGGCCAGCACCAACAGCGGATCGCGATGATTGCTGAACGCGGTCGCCAGCAGCCGCAACGCTTCATCCGATTCGCGTTGCTCGCTGATGTCTTTGCGGGTGCCGCTGATCCGCAGCGCCATGCCGCGGGCATCGCGCGCAGTGGCGCGGCCATGGGCGCGGATCCAGCGCCAGCCCTGCTCGCTGCGCGCGCGGTACTCGGCGGCATAGTGCGGCGCGTGACCAAACAAATGGGCATTCCAGGCCAGCACGGTGGCAGCTTGATCATCGGGATGAATGCGCTGCACCAGCTCGAACCAAGGCGCGGTTTCGATGGTTTCTTCACCATCTGGCAGGCTGAAATAGTGCAGCCGCATGATGTCGGTTGCGGCTTCCCACTCCCAGACCATCTCGCCACTGCCCCACAGCGCCAAACCGAGCCGGCGCTGGGCATCGGCCATCGCCGCCAGTGTCTGGGTCAGGGTTTGATTGGCTTGCCAGAGTTCGCGGGATTTTTCCTGCAGCAGCTGTTCGGCCTGCTTGCGGGCTTCGCGTTCGCGTTGCAGTCGGCGCAGCAGCAGTTCGCTGTCGGCGGAATCGGGCGGGAGATCGGTCATGAAGCCATCACGTCAGAAACGCATCAGATCAAAGCGGGCGCCGACCTTGCCGTCCTGGCCGGTCAGTTCCGTGCGGTCGAGCCGTATTGGCTCCTGGTAATGCTGGATGCAGGCGCGGATCAGGCCTTCTGCCAGATCTGGCAGCGGCCGGGCGGAATGGTACTCAAGTACGAGCCTGTCGGTCGCCTGCTCCAGCACGGTAAAAGTTGGCAATTCGGCCTCCGGGTACAACGAACGCACCTCCCGGTGAATGTGGTTGTCGACGCTGGCAAGCAACGCGAAGCAATCCGACTTGTTGGCAAGCAGCGTCGGATGCAAGTGCTGGAACCGGCCAAACAGATGGCCGCCCAACATTTGCAGCAGCACCGGCACGCTCAGTCCGGTATGGCCGGCCAGCGCCGTCAGCAGCGCCATCAGCTCGGGCTGCGGGTAGTAGCCAACGGCGGTATAGGCGCCGCCACTCGGCGGCCGGACCTCGCTGAGCGCGGCATCCACCACGGCCGGTGACCAGCGCTGCTCAACCATCTCCAATAATTCGGTAAATACCATCCCGAGCATCAGCGGCCCCCGTCCGTGCTGCGTCGGCTGCATTGTCATTCACTCTAGTTGCTCACCCCGAAGCCTGCCAGAACGGTCATCGCGCCGTGCTGCGCCGCAACGTGCACCAAAGTGCGAGATGTTCTACGCTGGCCAGAGGTCACAGCTCCGGAGTGTGCGGTGACCGCGACCGCCGTGCTTCGGCCGGGTGCGCCCGTCACCTGTTCCTGCCGAAGCTGATCGCCTGCCAGCCCTGATCCCCGATCTGTTGCGACGCCATGCGCACCAGCGCGGTGTTTTTGTTTGTGCGAGGAGGCCCGTCATGAACCCTGTTGTGTCAAAAACCAGAACCAACGCCATGCGCCGAAGGGGCGCCTGGCACACTGCACTCCTGTCGTTTGTTGTGTCCTGCTTTGCTGCCCTGCCTGCGGCCGCCGAAATCGGCGACTACAGCGCCTGGCAAACCTTTCTGAACCTGTTTTCCGCGCCGAAACCCGACAACAAAGTGACCGATGCCCAGCGCAGCGGACCGTATCCGCTGCTCGCCAATCCCTCCGGTTTCACCAGTTTTTCACCGACCAATTATTACGCCTGGCAAACGGTGAAACTGGCGCCGGAAACCGGCGCGGTCTGCGGCAATGGTTCGACGTACAAGTTCTTCGTCAACCGGGTGCCGAACACCAGCAACACCATCATCTATCTCGAAGGCGGTGGCGCCTGCTGGGATTACGCAAGCTGCACCGGCGCCAGCGGCATCCGCGGTGCCCGCAATCCGAACGGCATTCCCGATGACTACATGAGCCTGATGAATCCGGGCGCCAGTCTGGTGTCGCCGTTCGTCGTGCGGCTGCACCCATGGACGCGCACGAAAACCCAGAACTGGAACATGATCTATGTGCCGTACTGCACCGGCGACATTTATTCCGGTGACCGGGTTGCGGTGTATAACGATCCCAATGGCCAGAACGCGCCGCTGGTCTGGCACCACAACGGCCTGCGCAACATGCGTGCGGTATTGTCGTGGTTGAAAGACAATCTGCAACGGCCGGCGCAATTGCTGACCACCGGCTGCAGCGCCGGCGGTGCCGGCTCGCTGACCAATTACGCCCACATCCGCCGCGACATGGCGCCGAGCAAAGGCTTCCTGATCGACGATTCCGGCCCGGTTTACAGTGCCCCGGTCAACGGCGACCCGAATCTGTATCCGAGCGTGCGGCTGCAGAATCACATCCGCAACGTCTGGGGCCTGAACAGCGGACCGCTGCCGTACATGCAGAGCGAACTCGGCAGCTACGGCCTCAACCTGAATGATCTCGGCACAATTTACCCGGCACTGTCGCAGCGCTGGGGCAGTGACCGCATGGGCCACACCCATTTCTGGCAGGATCTGAATTACTCCTCGTACTCCTATGAGCGTTTCTACGAGGACATCTACAACGATCCGGACCAGGCCAGTCGGGAAGCGAAAATCCACGCCCGCTGGGCCACCGACACCAACCGGCTCAAGAACACGCTGAACGGCATCAGCAATTTCGGTGGCTATTTCCCGCAGTACCGCGCGGTCAATGAAAGCCATTGCACCACCATCATCGAGTTCGCCAACGGCGACATTCAGGAACAGGGCCTCGAACTCGATCACTTCATCAACAACGTGCTCAATGGCAGCGGCACCGTCATGGATGCCTCGGAATCGAGCCCGAATGCCGACTATGCCAAGCCGTTCAACCTGCTGTACTGGACGCTGGATCAGTTGCTCTGACGATGGCGGTGAACCAACAGAAAGGGCGCCATTGGCGCCCTTTCTGTTGCAGTCATTTTGCCCGGGTGACGCAGCAGTTCGCTAGGGCTTGCCTGCGTCAGCGCCCATGGTGGCGATCCGCGCCTGCTCCAGCCGCTGGCGCAGGTATTCATCGCGCGACAGGCCGTCCGGGATCACGGTCATCGCCATCACTTCCTTGACGATGTCGGCTTCCTGCCGTTTGTAATCGATGAAGTTCGGATCCGGATTGGCGAGCCAGGCCTGCTCGCGCAAATCGGACTGCGCCTTGTACTGATCAATGAGGCTTTTCGCTTTGGCCTTGTAGTCGTCGTCGCCACGGGTCGTGTAGCGCAGCATGGCGAGCTTCAGCAACAAGGCTTCCATCGGCACCAGCTTGCCTTCCTGCTCATACTTGTTGGTGCCATCGAGCAGTTGCCGCAGCTGCGCCTGCTTTTCCTGCTCGCTCAGTTTGTCCGCGTTGTCGAAAAAACCGCGGCTGTGCTGCTGAAACTCGCTGAAGGCCTGATAGG
This sequence comes from Pseudomonadota bacterium, assembly GCA_049324755.1. Taxonomy (GTDB): domain Bacteria; phylum Pseudomonadota; class Gammaproteobacteria; order Enterobacterales; family Permianibacteraceae; genus Permianibacter. Next base: position 354 of record JBMOMZ010000065.1, on the reverse strand, counting down.
CCTGCACGACCGGGTGCTCGCGCAAATCGGCCGGTACCGCGTCCGAACCGGCTGCTGGCGCAGCATTCGGTGCTGGCGTCAACGCCCGTTCCGATTGCGGACTTTCCTTCGCTGGCCACAGCGCGACCCCGATGCCAACCGCCAGCGCCGTGATGACACCGAGCATCAGTCGCCGCGAATGCTTGTTTTTTTCCATGGCCATCCCTCCTGCGAGCCGCCAAAAAACAACCTGATTAGCGTCGATCCACATCATTGAATCGAAGCTGATTTTCCGTCATCGGCGTACCAGCGACACAAGCCACCAGCAATCGCGGCACCATCGCCTGCAAATCAAACCGACGATTGAACCGATAC
>JBMOMZ010000064.1:0-75119 GCA_049324755.1 Pseudomonadota bacterium | reverse complement strand
TTCTGAAACTGGATGGCATTGATGGCCATGGTGGCACCTTCGAGTTTGCCGTTTTCGCCAGTTTCCGCTGCCTTCAGGCGCATTTTCTGCGCTTGTGATGTGGATCGACACTAATCAGGAAAAAATATGGGCATGTACGTGCGATCGGCTAGCGGCTGCATTCAGCTGACAGTTGAGTCAGGACAGTCCTATGTTGTCCGGGCAGCGGGTGATGAGTTCAGCGTTCGCTTTTGGATTGAAAGACCCGATACGGGAACGCCTGTCGGGCATATTGTGGACTGCCCTAAGCTGTAACGGTCGCGTGTACGACATATTAATACCCCGAACGAGAGCAGAGTTGCGAAGCGTTTCCGCAGCAAATGTCCTTTACCATTTGTTGTCAAATAACCAGTGAGCCTGTATGAACAAGGTGTTTTCAATGCATCGCGCCAAGGCTGCGATTGTCGCTTTGGTGGTGTCGGTTCTGAGTGTCGGCCTGCACGCTGAAGACGGTTCCGAATCCATAACAACAATCAAGCGCTATCTCCTTACTAGCCCCAGCTCGGCCGATACGCGTCTGGTTGTCCGAACTTTGGATATGTTGGCACCGGCTGAACAAGACCTGCGCGATATCGTTGCTGAACGGCTGTATCAGGCTGCGGATAGCGGCTTCAGTGAGCAGGATGAAGATGCTGTTGCTTGGTATGCGAAAGCGCTCGGCGAGCTGGGCGATGCGCGGTACTTGGAAGTCATTGATTACAGCGCGAAGACGATCGAAAGCAAGAAAATTGTCCGCGAACTGATTTCAGCAAAACGCGGCTTGGTTGACCGCGGAAATGGCTCCTATGCAAAAGGTACTGTCGACCTTGCTGCTGTTCGGGCGCAAGCGCAAGCAGAGATTGCGGCTGGCCGTCGCGCAGGTGATGTGAAGATGGATGGCTTGCTGAAGGGACGCTCATTGCCGGAGTTAATCGCCCAGCTGGGTATGCCTGACCATATCGGCTCGCAAGAATTTCATCTTAGTGGTGTGCTGATTGTTAAAGCACGTACCGATGCGGTGATGGCCCATTATTACGGTCATGGAATCGTTGTGTTCAGCTGGGACATCAAGCAGAAGGTCTGGATTGCGGACAAAGTTTGGCTTGATAGCGCGACGCAAGCGCAGCCCTATGCAGGTCCACATCCGTTGTTCGCCAGCATACTGGCCAGTGCAGACGGGAAATATTTTCGTGTGGCGCTGGTCCGGGCTCGCCAAGTGGCAATGACCGATGAGGCACTGGTTGCCTTATTGCGTAAACGCTTGTTGGCTTCATTGGCAGAAACAGAACCGCATGAGGTCGCGGCGCTCGAGTATGTGTGCACGTTACTGGCTATGCGTGCGGATCCAGAAAATCGTGCCGTACTGGAGAAGGTCATGAATGAAGCCGTGAGCGAAGATCTTCGTGATCGAGCGGAAGACCGTCTGGAGCAAATGCTGGGCAAGAACGTGAATTCCCGCAAAAAAAAATGCTGGCAAACTAGAAAAACGCGACTCCGGTGATACGCCCGAGTCTGACGAGGATGTGTGACCTGCTGCGGGACCGCGCGTGTGTCGGACAAGCCCCATTGAGTGGTACACAGTCGCGAAAGGCTTCCTCCGCTGTAAAACCGTGCGTACGCTGATCGTTTCCATTAGGCGGAGCGTTCACGTGCGCGGTAAACGACTGCTGAGTCGTTACGCCCGCTGTGCTCAGCGCTGCCTGAGCCTCAGGCAATCAGGGAATGGCCTTTACCCGGCCGCCCATCCTTCCGGCCACAATGACGGAAGTAAATGGAGGACACCGATGATTTTCTACGATCCCGCCTTCATTGTTGCCTGCGTGATCGCCGTGGCGTTTTACAAGGCGGGGCAGGAGGAAGCCCGGTCAACGGGGCGCTACCGTGGCTGGTTATGGGCCGGCATGTCGACGGCGGTTTCGGGTCTGGTGATTGGCGTGATGAAGGCGGGTGTGGCGGCTGTGCTGATTGCCAATGTTGTGTTGTTCCTGGCTATCGGTGCAGCAAGAGCCATGATGGACCGTAAGTGAGGAGCGATCGCGGTTCGTCAATTCAATTCGCGTAGCCTTCCACCGTTTTGATCACGAACGGCGGGCCTCAGGCCATACCGGCGCCAATCGTTGCCCGTACCGGAATGCCGGTGGGATCGAAATTCTCCAGACAGAAAACATTGATGCCGTAGTAATCCGGCGTCACGCGCTTGCGGTGAAACGGATAGATGCCGCAGGTGCGGCAGAAGTAATGCGTGGCGGTGTGGGTGTGGAACTGGTAGGCGGTCAACGCTTCTTCGCCGGCCAGCAGCGTGAACTGACTTTCATGCACCTTGACCATCAAGGCATTCTTGCGCCGGCAGATGGAGCAGTCGCAGGTCGTGAGTTCGGGAAAATCCGAGACAATCTGAAAGCGCACGGCGCCACAGTGGCAGGAGCCCGTCACGGTTCGCATACGGGGCAGATCTCATTCGGCCTCACCGGACGGCCATCATACCGTGCGTACGGCAGATAAGCGCCTCGCACTACGCTCGGTATGAGGATGCAACGCGTCCTTCTTTTTGCCTCGCTGTCAGGCGAAGGACACCTCGCCTGACAGCGTTTTACTTGGCCAAACCCGTAAACACCCCGGCGACAAAACCCACCACGACGGCGATGACCATCATCATGACCATAAAACCGACTGACGCTACGATGCCGATCAGCAAAGAACGCCAGCGCGAGGCGTGAACGCCGGCGTAGGCGTAGAGCGTGGCGAGCAAGGACACCAGATAGCTGGCGTTCATATCGTAGCGGCCCACGACCGGTGCGCTGAGCAATACCAACAGGCTGGCGATACCGGCAAGGCTCTGGGCGTACAGCAGCGCGACATAACGTTCGGCAGTGGTGGTGCCGGGCCAGACGCGGCGCATCATCATGGCGGTGGGATATGCGATCACGATGCTGAGATGGCCGCTGTAATTCGTGATGAACGCTACGATGGATTGGTCGAGCCGATGGAGATCTGCAGCTTCGGCGAACGGGTCGATGCCGAGCCAGTGGCTGAGCAAAAAGAAGAACGAGTAGCTGACGAGCACGAACAGCACCGGATTGACATAGCGGTGGCGGGCGCCGGCGATGTACGCAAGGATCAGGGCACTCGGTCGCAGCAACAGCTCCTTGATGGTGCGCAGCCACGGCCCTTCAAGCGACAACATGGCGTTGAACGCGGCACTGAGCACGGCGCCGGTTGCCAGCCGCTTGCTGCGGCGCTGGCCGCATTGCGGGCAGTACGGGCTGTTGTGCGAATGACCGCAGGCGGGACAAGGCCGGGCGGTGTTGTGATCGAGGGCGTTGGTTGCCGGCGACGGGGCAGGCACTGCGGGCGTCAATTCGGTGTCTGACACGGCGGGCGGCTCGCGGAACAAAAGGGTGCGCAGTGTAGCGACTCTTGCCTGCACACGGAACGCCGTGCCGGCGCTTTCGTGGCCGAACTGGCATTGGCTCGCTGTGCCAGGCTGGTGCAATCGAAAGCGTACGGGTAGCCTTTGTTCATGCCGGTGGAGAATCTCACTTCAGGTGAACGGTCCTGTTGCCCTGAGCGCGGCAGACGCGCCAAGGTGTGTGATGCACACCTTGGCGTGCGACGAGAACAATGGGTTTGACCGGACTCCATCAACGCTGTCCTGTAGCTTCAATTCCAATTCACTCTCGGAAACGCTCTGCCGTCGCCGCGTAAAGCAGGTTGAAGCATTCATTCTGGCGACTGCACTGATGTTGAGTACGGTGCGCTCTCGCCTTTGGTGCAGTCACACGGTTCGGTGGGCGGCTGGTGTCCAGTTACGAAACCACCACCCGATCACGTCCTGCTTTTTTTGCCGCACATATGGCGGTGTCGGCGCGTTGCAACGTCTCTTCGATGGCTTCACCAGCGTGCCAGAGGGACACCGAACGAGGCGGTGACGGTGCCAACGTTGCCGATGGGGTGACGCCGGCAAACGGTGCGCGGACTTTCGACGACCACCGCCAGCCCGTCACGGTTCGCATGCGGAGCAGACCTCACCCGATACTCAGGGCTGCCATCATACCGTGCGTACGGTGGATAAGCGCCCGCGATAGCCCCGGTATGTGGATACAACGCGTCTTTCTTTAACCTCGTTGTCAGGCGCGGTTTACTTGGCAAAACCCAAAACATCGCTGCGACCAAACCCTGCACGAAGGCGATGGCCGCTTAACCTCTACTTTTGATCGCGGCAAAAAATGGGGGATTGCCGGCCGGGCGCGATCTGGCGTGGCGCTGGGGCAGCGGCGACATCCGGAGTCGCCATTCGTGGGCTCCAGGCGGGTGCGCTGGCGGTGTTTCTCAGCAATGTTGGGTGGTTGCTCGGTATTGGCGCGTTTCCCGATCGGTGTTGATGGACGCCGATTCAGGCGTGCATGATTCATGCGCTGGCGCATGGGGACGAGAGGCATTGCGCCTGTGCAGCCGACTTGATGGGGCGTGAATGGCAGCGAGCCAGCACAGGGGCGCGAAATGGGATGGTCCATCTTGGACAATAAGCGAGAAGACGTTACCGAACGAGAGGCAACGCTGACAGCATCCGAACGGAAGTTGCTGCGGCAGCGATTGTGGGTGTGTGCGGCAGCAACTCTGTTGTTACTGGGTTTGCTGCTGGGTGTGCTCGTGCTGCTTGCTCTACGCATGCAAATGCCGGCACCCTGGGACAGGGGGCAGGCTTGGCTGCTGCTGGCGTTACTGCTCGGCTGGAGCTGGCTGCTGCGTCAACAGCCGGCACGGTGGCGCGCGCTATGGCAGGATCGCCAGCGCGGCCGTGTGGCGACTGTGCACGGCAGCAGCGTGGTGTTGCCGCAACGTGGTATCGGTTGGTTCGCGCCACTGCGCTATCAATTGTTGGTGGCGGAGCAGCTGTTTGCCGCCGACGGCGTTGAGCTGCCGGCGCTACGGCCCGGCCAATCGGTCAGTGTTCGCTTTCTGCCAGCCTCGCATGTGCTGCTGGCGGTTCAGCTGGCACCGACGACCGCTGACAACGGCGACGCCACCCCGGATATTGTCTGGACGCCGCGGGAGCGCGAGTTGCTGTCACGCTTGGCGGCCGGGCAGTCCGACAAAGTGATTGCCCGTGAATGCGGTTTGAGTCCTGCCACCGTGCGCACCTACAACTCGGCCATTTTTCGCAAGCTCGGCGTCAAAAGTCGACAGCAAGCGGTGCAGGCTGCCCGCCAGGCCGGATTGTTGGTTGTTGATTGACATCGAGTCGACAGCGCAGCACTTGGGCGTGGAGGTTGTTTCTGTTGTGCTGCCGCCGTGTTTCCTGACGGCGGAGTCGCCATGTTTACCTCAAGATTGCAGGGCCCTTGGCGCTATCGTGACGGCTTGGTCGTTCTACTGGGCTTCTTTCTGATCTATGCGGCTTTCAGTGCCGCGCACATGCTGATCGTGCGTTACACCATAGGCTTCGCCGCCCACGTCGGCAGTGCCGGCCGGCCGCTGCCCGGCTTTCTGTTGCTGTCACAATGGCTCAAGGCGATCGCACTACTGACCGCGGTGTGGTGGCTGGCCCTGCAGCGGCATCAGTTATCTTGGCGTGATCTCGGCTTGGTACGGTGCTCGCGCAATTGGCTGGTGCTGGCGGTAGTGGTGGCGGTTGCGGGTTTTGCGTTGCGCTTGTTACTGGCCAAAGTGATGGTCGCGGCATTGCCGGACTGGGCCCGGTTCATGGCATCGCCATATGGCTGGTTCGATGCCAGCTGGCCGCTGATGCTGGCATTGATGTTGACCACCATTGTGATCACGCCGGTGGCAGAGGAAATATTTTTTCGCGGCTTCCTGTTTCAATGGATGGCAACGCACCGACCGGTGTGGCTGGCGATGCTGATCAGCTCACTGATTTTCGGCGTCTCGCATCTGATGCCGGCACAAGCAATCAGCACTGCGTTGATGTCGCTGTTGATCGTGTTGCTCTACCTCGGTAGCCGGTCGCTCTGGCCGTGCATTGTTTGCCATGTGGTGAACAATGCACTTGGCATGTTGCTCGGCATGGCGGCGGTGCAAGGCTTGCTGCCCGCCGCACTGACACCGCCTTAGCGCAACGAGCCGACCGTGCTGACTGGTCTTGCCGCGAAATGCCGGCCTTTTTCCTAGGCGACCACCACCCGATCCCGCCCAGCCGTCTTGGCGGCATACATCGCGGCGTCGGCGCGTTTCAGCGTTTCCTCTATCGCTTCGCCGGCGTGCCAGAGGGTGGCACCGAACGAGGCAGTGACGGTGCCAACGTTGCCGATGGGCTGACGTCGGCAAACGGTGCGCAGGCTTTCGGCGACCACCGCCAGCGCAGCGCGGTCGACACCGCGGAGCAGCACCAGAAACTCTTCACCGCCCCAGCGCATCAAAACGTCGTCGTCACGAATGGCGCTGCTGCAGCGGCCGGCAACGACTTTCAGCACCTCGTCACCGGCAGCATGGCCGTGCTGATCGTTGATTTGTTTGAAGCGATCAACGTCAAACAGGATCAAACCGACCCCGGGTTTGCGTTCCTTGATGGCATCCTTGATCCATGCTTCGCCGGCGCGCCGGTTGTACAAGCCGGTGAGGGCGTCGCGCTCTGCCAGTTCCTGCATTCGCTTGCGCTCGCCTTCGAGGTTGCGGACATGCCGCTCAATGCCATGAAACAGCGGAATCAGCACCAGGATGCTGGCGCTGACCGGACCGAGCGCCACCAGCAGTTCCAAGCCGCGCGCAGTTTGCAGATCGGCCGGCTGGCTCAACAGTTTGCCGAGCACGGGGATGGCGAGACTCAGCCAGGCCACCAAAGCGGTGACGCGGCCTTCGCGTCGCGGCAGAAAAATCACGGCAAACATCATCAGCGGAAACAAGACAATCTCGGCCGGCGGCATACGCGCCAGCCAGGGCTCCGTCACTGACGCCGACGGCAACAACAACTGTGTCAACGCGATGAGCTGGGTGAGTATGCACACCCAGATCGCCGCCCGCGCGATCTGCACCAGCTTGCTTGGCCAGCGCAACAGCAGCGCAGCGAACACCGCGCCGCCGATGGCGAAGATGGCCGGTACCACCGGTGTCGGCCAACTCGCCGTGTGGTGGATGCTGTGCACAAGCAGCATGCAGGCGCCGCCGACGCCTGCCAGCAGGAACATGGCCAACGCGGCCCGGTAGAGGTAAGTTTCGCGCCGCACAGGGTCACCGTCGCCTGGGCTGGTGGGTTCTGGTCTGTGATCGTAGACCGCCTGGCGGCCAAGTGCGAAGGGCTTCAGACAATGGTGGGTGACATAAAACGGACACACCTTAAATGGGCACACCTTAAACGGGCACACCTCGGCTGTGCAAAGTCTCGGCGGCGTGTGCCGTGGCAGTGTGCGGTGCGGCGCAGTCCTGGCGTGCTTGCCGTTTTGCGGCCATCAGGTGGGTGGCGGGGCTTGCCAGCACGATGTCGGTTGTGGCGTGGAAAAGCCGCAAGGCTGACCGGTTTGCTACTATCCCGCGCTATCCGCCTCTGTTGCCGTGCGATTGTCGCGGCCGTGCCAGTGGAATTGCCATGCCGTTGCTGGAAAGCTATCTGTTTGGGCTGTTGCTCGGTATTGCCATTGGCCCGATTGCCCTGTTGATTTTGAATACGGCTTTGCAGCATGGCGCGCGCGCCGGTTTGGCGTGCGCGGCGGGCGCAACGACGGCGGATCTGCTGTTTGCCTGGCCGGCGTTTGCGTTGGCCCAGCACATCGTGCCGTTGGTGTTACGGTTTGAGGCAGCTTTGCAAGCAGGCGCGGCATCGGTGCTGCTGCTGTTTGCGCTGCACATGTTATGGCAGCTGTATCGCAAGCCGCCGATGCAAAGCGCGCCGCCGCGCAATGCCGGTCACTATTACCGTGGCACCCTGCTGTTGACCTTGGTCAATCCGTTGACGGTGTTGGCATTCGCCAGCTATGCCACCCAGATCGTGGTGACGACGTATGCGCTGCCAGCGTCGCTGTTGGCCCTCGCCGCTGCCGCGGGTACTGGCACGGTGGCGCTGGCCCTGGTGCTCGGCGCGCAGGTTGTGCGCCGCGTCGTTACCGATCCGTATTGGTTGCGCGTGCTGAACGGATGCAGTGCGGTCGGGATCTTGCTGTTTGCTTTGCGCGGATTGTGGCACGGGTTGCAGCCGTAACGCAGGTGGCAAGTTCTATCTGCAACCAGCAGGAGTGGCAGGTGAAGCGAGTGGTGGCCAAGTGAGCACCACTGCCGAAATTGACCAGGAGGCCGTCATGATCCGTCACGTGGTTTGGCTCAGTAACCGTTACTGGCGTTGTTTCGAGAGCTATGAGCGCTGCGGAGTGCCGCGGGTTGCCAGGATGTGGTTGGCGCTGGCCGCTATCGCGTTGCTTGCGCTCTCGCTTTCCATGGCGCTCTTTTATCACGGGTTATTGTTTGTTTTTTTGCTGTCACTGTTCACCGTTGCGACAGGTGTTGGCTGGGGTTTGGCCCGGCGTCATCGTAACCGCCTGGCCTGTCAGCGCGTCAGCCGGATCTGCGGCGTGACCTGCAAGACCGTAGCGCAAGCCAAGCGGGCAATGCTGCAACGTTATCTGCGCCGGTATCGCATTGAGAAAGTGCGGGATACCATCAAGTATGTCGAGGAAACCCTGGATAAATGCATGGAGCGACGCGAGTTCGATCAGGCCAATCATTTGTTCTTTCAGGTATTGTCCTTGCGTTGGCTGTCGAAGCTGGGTTCCTCTCCCTGGTGGCTGATCACCGCGCTGGCCGGCGTTACCTTCTTCGCTGCCGACAAGGCCTTTGATTTATCGAGCCAATGGCTGCAGATGACCAAAAGCCGACCGTTGCTGCTGGCGTTGTTGCCGTTGCTGGTCGTGTTGTTGCTGGTGCTGATCGGCCAGGTGGTGGCAATGGCTGGCGTCGTTTACACCAAACTCAATGAGCGCCGCGGTCTCGCCACCAACCGTTACTCGCGGCAGCGCCTGCACTACTTGCTCGGCGATGTCGTGTACTTTGTCGCGTACAAATGAGGGCAGGAGCGAGCATGAATCGACGTCGGTTTTTGTGGACCTCGGCAACGCTGCTGACCGGCGCGGTGGTCGCCGGCAAACTCGCCCAAACCTGGCGTTTGCAGGAAGTGGCTGAACGCGATGTGTTGGCGCAGCTGCGCGCAATGCAGGGACTTGGCTGGCAAAGCCGCGGCACGTGGACACCGGCGCAGGTGTTTGCCCACCTCGCGCAAAGCATCGAGTTTTCGCTCGATGGTTATCCGGAGCTGAAGCCCGCCTGGTTTCAGCACAGTGCTGGCGCGCTGGCGTACGCAGCCTTCGCGGCTGCCGGTGCGATGACGCACCATCTCGCCGAGCCCATTCCCGGTGCGCCATCGCTTGCGAAGGAAACGGATACCGAGACAAGTCTCTCTAGGCTCATTACGGCGTGGCAGCGGTTTGAGGCGCATGCGGCGACGCTCGCGCCACACTTTGCTTATGGCAATCTGGATGCGCGGCAGTACCGGCTCGCGCATTGGCTGCATATCCAGGACCATCTGGCCGAGCTGTACGTGTGAGCGGATTGGCCGTTGGCGTTGCGCAATGGTCGCGCGGCACCTTGAACGGTTCTCTTTTCACGAAACAAAACTGCAGGCGGGTTCGCAGCGGGCGCAGCCAATGCGCTTAACATGCGGGCAGATTGTTCGGCAGAACGGAGGGTGCGCCCATGCTGACACGACGCTTCAGGTTTTGCGGCCCGGCCCTGTTTGCCGCGCTGGCGCTTGCGAGCTGTGAACAAACCCCGCCGCCTCCGGCGCAACCGGCCGCCAGTGATTTTTATCAGGCCTATCTGACGCTGCAGCCCGGCGGCGTGCCGGATGCGCCGGCGCGGGCGAAACTTGCGCCGCTGATCTCGGCCGGTTTGCTGCAATTGCTCACCGAGGCCGATGCGGCCGAAGCCCGCTATGCCGCCGCCCAGGCCGAGCCGCAGCCACCGCTGGTGCAGGGAGATCTGTTCAGTTCGCTGTTTGAAGGTGCCACCGGTGTCGAGGTGAAAGCGTGCAAGGAAGTGGCCGAGGCCGCCGCCTGTGACGTGTTGCTGACCTACGCGCCGCCCGGCCAGCCGCCGGCGCAGTGGCGCGATGTGCTGTTGCTGGTCTGGACCGAGCAAGGCTGGCGGGTTGATGACATCGAATACGGCGGCGACTGGCCGTTTGGCAACAAGGGCAGTCTGCGGGCCAATCTGCAGGACGTGTTGAAGGCATCGCCATGACGCTGTTCGACCGCGTGCTGGCACTGATGATGGTGCTGCTGCTGGTCGTGGTGGTGGTGCGCTGGCTGCTGCAAGCGGGCAGCCCCCGGTTGCCGGTAGACCGGAATGGCGAACCGGAACCGGTGGCGCTGCAGCTCACGCTGCGGCTGGAAATCGTGCAGACGCACCAGCCGGTCGATGCCCCGTCAGCGCTGCCGCCCCAGTCGGCATACGAGGTGAAGCCGATTGCCCATCCCTACCCGCCGGGGCGGCGCATCGGTTGACCGGTTTGATATGGCGCAAGGGGCCGGGCCTGCTGACGGGCGTACTGTGTTTGCTAACAGTGTCGTCGGCAGGGTCATCTGGCGGTTGCCGCGCCGCAAACGGAGGAAACCATCATGAAAGCCAATGTAGGTGGCATCGACAAACTGTTGCGTATCGGCGCCGGCATCGGGGTTATCGCCTGGGCGCTGCTGGGCGGCCCGGTATGGGCCTGGATTGGTGTGCTGCCGCTCGCCACCGGCCTGTTCAATTTCTGCCCGCTGTACTCGCTGATTGGCATCAACACCTGCCCGGTCAAGAAGTGAGCGCCGGCAGCGAAAAACACAGGGGCCTTCGGGCCCCTTTTTTGGTTTAATGCAGCGCCGGCCTCCAACGGGAGACGGTTGGGCACAAGAGGCATAAGAAAGGAAACAACATGTCGATCCGTCACAATTTTTTGTGGAACGTAAGCGCGGCACTGCTGCTGGTATTGTTGTCTGGCTGTGTTGCCGTACCGACCGTAACGCCCGGCCGCAGTCTTGACGCTTACAAGGCTGATCCCAAAAACGAAGGTGTGCTGGTACTTTCGTCGGTGGTAAATACGGGGGAGGTTGGGCAGCTGATGACGGTTCGCCTGCAGGCCCAGGATGCACCGTTGCCGCCGGGTAAAAAAGCGAGCCAGGTGCTGCCGCCGGAATTCACCCTGAGCAACCAGATGAGCGCGAAGTCACGCGACCTTTCGTTGTTCTTCGGAAGCTTGCCTGCCGGCCGTTATAAGGTCATTGAGCTCTCTTTTGGCTTCAAATACCTGAACCTTCGCGGTGGCTCGTTGCTCAGCGATATCGTGGTAGACGCAGGCAAAACCACAGACCTTGGCATGATCGTGTTGACTGCAGCCAATTTCAAAGTGCTGGTTGGTCGCAGCCACAAATACACGAGCAGCAAATGGCTGATTGACCGCTATTTCGCTGACGAGCCGCTCCTGAACCGCAGCCAGGCAGGTGGATGGATTGAAGCCATTCCGGAGGACGACGTCGCAGAAGCCTATGCGCTCATCTACACGCAGGGCATTGGCAGCATCGCTGAAACCAGTGCGAATGAAGTTGTTGCCGGAACCCGGCTGGGGAAAGTGTTGGCGCGCAATGCAGAGGGACGTTGGCGCGTTCTTGCGCAAACCGGAAGCTACGATGCCGTGACCTTTGTTTCGCCCTATACCGGTCACCAGCCTGGCGCGGTACTGGCTCTCACCGATGCCGGTGAGGCTTACAAGGTAGTGAATGGCAAAGCAGAAGCGGTATCGCTTGGAAACTTGCCCCGTGGTCGCATTTTCTTCCTCGACAGCAATGCCAGCGGCAGTCGCTGGCTGGTCGGAGTCAACCACGATAACAAGGCGGAATTGTTCACGGCGGCTTCGCTGGAAAATGGTCAGTGGACATCGCTGTTTGCGGACGATGTCAGCTTTAGCAATTGGTCAGGCATGCGTAATGCCTGGGCTGCAAAGGCGCCTAATGGTGTGGTCTTTGCCTCTTCCATTCACCCGGAAGTCCGTTGCTTTGATTACACGACCGAGCAGTGGACCAGTCTTGCGGTACCGGACAAGCGCACCGTGGTCGATCTGAAAGTAAATCCAACAACAGGGAAAATCGGCTTGCTGACGTCACCGGGTGGCGGCTTTGCCGGGATATTTGCCAAGTCGCATATTGCAGATAGCTGCTCAGGGGCGTGGAAAACCATCAAGACGCCATACTCGGTAGAGGTGGCAGCGCCAATCTGGCTCAACGATGACGCCCTGGCCGTTGTCGGCGGCGTTTTCGGCGATGAGGGCATTTACGTGTCCACCGATAACGCAAAAACCTGGAACAAACGAGGCAAAGAGTCGGTGCTTTCAGACAACTTCTATCAGACCGCGAATAACGGACTATTTTTGGTATCCAAAGGCATGCACGGTTTTGAGCTTGTCTCGCATTCTGGTGATGGTGGTGCAAGCTGGAAACTGGAGTTGTCGAGTTTTGACCCTAACCTCCTGAAGGCACAGGAAAACAGCAAGGACAATGCACCAGCTACCGAGTCAGCTGCTGATAAAGACAAGAAAAGCAAGAGTCCATAACGCAGTAAACCAATGTGGCAGTGGAGCCGGACGACTTGCCGGCTCCTGGATCAAACGATGAGGAACTCATGACGGAATCTATGTTTGGTGACGTCGAACGCCGTTCGCTTGCCGATTTCACCGAGCAGGCGTATCTGAATTATTCGATGTACGTGATCATGGATCGCGCGCTACCGTTTATTGGTGACGGCCTGAAGCCGGTGCAACGGCGCATTGTCTACGCGATGAGCGAGCTCGGCCTGGATGCGGCGAGCAAGCACAAGAAGTCGGCGCGTACGGTCGGTGACGTGCTCGGTAAATACCATCCGCACGGTGACAGCGCCTGCTACGAAGCGCTGGTGCTGATGGCGCAGCCGTTCTCGTATCGTTATCCGCTCATTGACGGTCAAGGCAACTTCGGTTCGCCGGATGATCCGAAATCGTTCGCGGCGATGCGTTACACCGAGTCGCGTTTGTCCAAGTATGCCGATCTGCTGCTCGACGAGCTTGGTCAGGGCACAGTCGAATGGGGCCCGAACTTTGACGGCACCCTGGAAGAGCCGATCAATCTGCCGTCGCGGGTGCCGAATCTGCTGTGCAATGGCACCACCGGGATCGCGGTCGGCATGGCCACCGATATTCCGCCGCACAACCTGCGCGAAGTGGTTGCCGCCTGTACTTACCTCATTGACCACCCGAACGCCGATATCGACGAGCTGTGCCTGCGCCTGCCGGCGCCGGATTTCCCGACCGAAGCCGAAATTGTCACGCCGCGCAAAGAGCTGCTGGAGATGTACCAGACCGGCAAAGGCTCGGTGAAGATGCGCGCCAAGTACGAGGTCGAGGACGGTGAGATTGTTGTCACCGCGCTGCCGTACCAGACCTCGGGCGCGAAGGTGATCGAACAGATTGCCGCCCAGATGCTGGCGAAGAAGCTGCCGATGGTGGCGGACTTGCGTGACGAGTCGGATCACGAGCATCCGACCCGCATCGTCATCGTGCCGCGCTCGAATCGCATCGATGCCGGCGAGTTGATGGGGCACCTTTTTGCCACCACCGATCTGGAAAAGAGTTTCCGCGCCAACTTCAACGTCATCGGTCTCGACGGCAAGCCGCAGGTCAAGAACCTGAAGATGCTGCTGAGCGAGTGGCTCAGCTTCCGTACCGAAACGGTGCGCAAGCGCCTGCAATGGCGGCTTGGCAAAGTCGAGGCACGGCTGCATATCCTCGACGGTTTACTGGTCGCGTTCCTGAACATCGATGAGGTGATCCGGATCATCCGCGAAGAGGAAAATCCGAAAGCCGAATTGATGGCGCGGTTTGGCCTGAGCGACATCCAGGCCGAAGCAATTCTGGATCTGAAACTGCGTCATCTCGCCAAGCTGGAAGAAATGAAGATCCGCGGCGAGCAGATGGAACTGATGCAGGAGCAGGCCAATCTGCAGCGCACGCTGGCGAGCGAGCAGCGCATGAAGAATCTGGTCCGTTCGGAACTGATCGCCGATTCGCACAAATACGGCGATGACCGCCGCTCGCCGATCGTCGAGCGGGAAGAGTCGCGTGCACTGAGCGAAGAAGAACTGACCCCGGCCGAACCGGTGACCGTGGTGCTGTCGCAAATGGGCTGGGCGCGTTGCGCCAAGGGCCACGAAGTCGATGCTGCCGGTTTGTCGTACCGCGCCGGCGATGGCTTCCTGATGGCAGCGCAGGGCAGGTCGAATCAGCAGGCGGTGTTCTTTGACAGTGCCGGGCGCAGCTACTCGGTGCTGGCGAAAGAACTGCCGAGCGCCCGTGGTCAGGGCGAACCGTTGACCACGCGCTTCATTCCGGAGCCGGGCGCCAGCTTCATCGCGACGCTGATGGGCGAAGACAGGGACACCTATCTGGTCGCGACCGACGGCGGTTACGGTTTTGTCACCACCTACGAAGACATGCTCGCGCGCAACAAGAACGGCAAGGCCTTGCTGACGGTGCCGGAACACACGAAAGTGCTGGTGCCGAAACGGGTCACCGATGTCGCCAATCAGTTGGTAGCCTGCGCCTCCAACGACGGTCGTCTGCTGGTATTCCCGCTGAGCGAATTGCCGCAAATGGCAAAAGGCAAAGGCAACAAGATGCTCGGTATCGACACCGCGCTACTCGCCAAACGCGAAGAGTGGATGGTCGACATGGTCGTGCTGGGCAAGAAAGACTGCTTGATCATCGAGAGCGGCAAACGCACGTTCACGTTGAAACCGAGCGATATCGAACATTACCTCGGTGAGCGTGGCCGCCGTGGCAACAAGCTGCCGCGCGGCTTCCAGAAAGTGGATGGCCTGGCCGTCGAGACGAAAGCCTGAGTCCGATCAGCAGGAAAGAAGAACGCCGCAGTTGCGGCGTTTTTCCTTTTTGTGTGGTGAGTGAACCAGGCACGGACAAGATACCGCTACCGAAACGCGCTTGAGTTGATCGTGTGATTGCTCTATAAGCGATGCCGTGGCTCGCGCATGGCGAGTTCGTGGCAATACAAAATACTGCGAAACGGTTCTCGTCAGGAGGGATGCATGCAGAAACGGACCATCACTATCGCCGCGCTGCTGCTGCTCGGACTCGGCGTTGCCGCGTATGCCGGCAAGGATGAAGTGTCCTTTCGCCACGGCAAGCACGGCCTCGAAGCCGTGCGGATCAGTGATAGCGAATTTACCGTTACCGATCGTTTCGATGACGGTCCCTATTTGCGCCGCAATGCAAACGGTATCGAAGCCAGCTGGATATGTGCCGGCGAAGTCATTCGCGAGCAGTTCGGTCCGGCACCGGTGACGATCCCGGTCCGCTGCGCTTATGAGCGGCCAATTGAGGTACAGCTGCCGGCACCGCTCGACAGCGAGCAGCCAATACCGACCCTGAAAAAACTGATCGCAGTGTCAGACCCGCACGGCCAGTACGACACCCTGAAGGCGTTGCTATTCCGGCATGGAGTGATCGACGCCAACGGCAACTGGGCGCTTGGCGATGGTCAGCTGATGATGACCGGTGACGTGTTCGACCGCGGTCATCAAGTCACGGAAATTTTCTGGCTGCTGTATGCGCTGGAGCAGCAGGCGAGCGCTGCCGGCGGTCGGCTGCACTTCCTGCTCGGCAATCATGAATACATGGTGCTGCGCGATGATCTGCGCTACGTCAATGGCAAGTACCTGCGCGCAGCCGAATTGCTTGGCCGCTCCTATGCGGGCCTGTTTGACGGGGACAGTGTGCTCGGACAGTGGCTGCGCAGCCGCGACACCGTGCGCCAGCTTGATGACATGTTATTCATGCACGCCGGCATCTCGCCGGGTTTTGTTGCGCAGAAATTGCCGTTGCCGGAAATCAACCGCCGGTTTCGGCAGTCGATTGGCATGAGCAAGGAAGCGATGGCGACCGATCCGATCTTGTCGATGCTGCATGCAGCCGATGGCCCGATCTGGTATCGCGGTTATTTTCTGGATGACCGCCTGAGCCAGCAACAGGTCGATGCCATTAGCGCACAGCTCGGGGTGAATCGAATCATTGTCGGACACACCTCAATGCCGACCGTATTGTCGCTGTTCGAGCAGAAAGTGATCGCCATCGACAGTTCGATCAAGAAAGGCCAGCGGGGCGAAGTGTTGATCGTCGAAAATGGCCGGCTGCAACGTGGCACATTTTCCGGTGAGCGTTTGCCTCTTTAAATGAAAGCGCTTGCACCCGGCAGCGCCATGCATCTCGGATGCGATTTGACGGGGAGCGCTTGTCCGATGGCACAAGCAGGCGAGGCCCGCACCGCGGGCCTTTTTTTATACGGCTTTTGAGCACCGATGATGCCGGTGCCTTAGCACAGGCTGGCAGCGTCTTTTTGCAGAAACGCCTCACCAGATGCGACGGCAAGCCGAACATGGTTTCGACCCCATAATGCGAGGCGATGGCATCGATGCAGAAGTGGCTGTGGCCGACTCGCTGCAGATGCCGGATACACCACCGGTGCAATCAGCCACAACGGAAACCACAAAGTTTCACTGGCGCAAAACGGCCGCGATCGCCGCGGCTGAATTGTCTTCTCCGGTGGCGCCAGTCAACGCCGGCGCGGACTCACTGGATAGACCAGTAATGGGCTTCGGTCTCGCACTGAAAAAAGCACAGCCTCGACCTTTGTCTATTCAAATCAATAACTTGTATTCAATCCGGAGGATGGGGGCGCAGTCCCGATAACTGGTTCGTACGTACACATACAAATTCATATACTGGCGTACAAATTTCGACAAAAATCTATTGTGACCACTCACACTCCGCCGCCACTCGCCGACATGGCGGGTCGCCATGATCAAAACCCGCCGGATTGCTGGCGCCGCGTTTGCGAGCGCTGTTGCGGCCTCATTCGAACTTCATAAAACTCCGCCGCGCACTCGCTTTTTCGAAAGTGTGGTGGTCAATCGAGTTTTGCTTTGACGAATCGCAAAGAATCGTCAATCAACCTCGAGATTTTCTTACTCTGTCAAGAAGGAACTGAAAAATGGAAAAGAAGCAAGAGAAGGTGCTTGATCTGCGCAACGTCGACATCGTCACCGAAGTGAACGAGAAGGCCGGCATGGTCAATGACGATCGCAACGAGGCGTTCGAAATCTGGACGATCACCACGCTCCATTGATCGGATGAGCTGAGCGTCCAGCACGCTTTGCAGGTTTCAGGCTCAACGGTCGAAAAACCGGGACGCTTGTCAAGCCTCACATGATGTACCTCATCCGTTCTAGGTGCGGTATTGCGGATGAGGCCTTATCCACGTTTTTCCCGTCGAGGCGGGAATGCGCTCCTGCTGGGTGAAGCATCAGATTTACCCGAATACGGCGGCGGTGTTGATATGAACTGGCTGCACCATCATCATCTTGAACGAATTCTTGTTGTCAGCATTGCTGCGTTCTTCCTGATCGCTGCTCTGCTATTGAATCTCTTCACCGTAAGTGATTATGTCGACGATGTCAGTGGAAAGATCGTTTCCAAAGAGCCGCCGATCAGGATGCTGGCTGAGGTGCAGAGTCATATAAAACGTGTTTTGGTTGGTCAGGGCCAAGCTGTAAAGAAGGGTGATGTGCTCATCGAGTTTGATGTTGAAGCAGCACTGGCGGAACTTCAGCAGATTCGTGCCGATATCAGGCAGCAGGAGATAAGTCGCGCCGCTCTGGCAAGACGTCAGGAAATAATAAGAGAAAAGATAGATGTCAATAATTCGATCATTCGAGATAAACGTCAGCTGAAGGCAATCAACAACGATAAGGCTGAAATTGACGTAACGGTTGCTGAGAAAAGCGTGGTGGCGATGGAGCAGATCCAGGCGCTGTCGGAACGAATGCTGAATAATGCCTCACAACATATTAATGACCCCAGATTCTCCACTCTTGATAAGTTGTCCATTCTCACAGATGCAAACGAGAATCTGCGAGAGATGAATGAGTTGGCCGTAAAGGCCAAAAGTGTCCGGTTACAGTACCTTGAAGGGGCTACGCGTTACGGCATCGAGATCGGGTTGCTTCAGAAGGAGAATCTGGAGCTCGAGTCACAGTGGAGACAGGCAGTAGAAGCGATTTCTGAAGCAGAAAATGAGCAGGACAAGCTGGAAAGCCGCCTTCGGACCGCCGAACAGAAGGCGCAGAGACTAATCGTCCGTGCACCGATGGATGGGGTAGTGATCGCCATTTCTGACGCGGTGAAGCGTGCGAATATCGTTAAGGCCAACGATGAGCTCTTGGTCATTCACAGCGGCAGCAGTGAGCTGGAAGCAGAACTGAACATGAATGACGAGCAGTTCAAGGACGCGCGTATCGGGCAAACGGTGAATCTCGAGTTATATGCCTGGAATCACTACCGATATGGTGTTGTTCGTGGGCGAATCATCCAGCTCAGCCAAGATAAGATTGTCTCGAATAATTTTGATAGGCCAGGATACATTGCAAAAGTCGCCATTCATGACCGCAGCGGGGTCGAACTCAAGATGGGATATGCCTTGAAGTCAAGGCTCATCATCGGCGAAATATCCCTGTATGAATACATTTTGAAGAAGTTGAGTTTGAGCTGAAATGAAGCGGGCAATTACTCGATTCAAACGCCAGGCAATATTGCGTCGTTTGGCGCCATTTGCCGAGCGACAAATGTCAAAGAACGATTGTGGTATTTCCGTGCTGCAATCTGTTCTTCGCTTGTACGGGCAACCACTGCCAAGGCACCGAATCAGGGACGACATCCTGCTTGATGAGGAAGGTAGCCGCTTCGAGGAACTGCGAGCGTACCTGGGTAAAAAGGGAGTCGGTGCACGATATCAGGTTCTGGAGTTGGCGGAACTGTCGGCAGAGACTTTGCAGCGTGCAGTGCCATGCATTGCAATGGTTCAGGCATCGCAATACAAGCACTATGTTTTTGTACACAGCGTTGTTGGCGATGAAGTGATTCTCATGGATCCCGCAGTGGGCGAATTTCGCTGCGAACCATTGGCACAGTTTTGTGCACGGCTCGCCCGGGTGTCGACAACGACCGACGAATCAGTTGCGTATGCCTACATTACTGCCACCGTTGAGCAGTCCATGCGGCGACACGGGTTGGAAATGGTTCCACAGATGCCAAGGGATCAACTCGTCAGTCACTACAACAAGTTGCAGTACTTCGATTGGATAACGGAAAAACTTCCTGGTGCGGACGAGAGCGATGGCCGGCGGCTCCTGACAGAGTTGTTGGCCTGTGAGGATGATTCGATCGTGCCGTCCAGGTTCAAGACGTTCCGTTTCCGACCGACTGAGTTGATGTTGAAGAGCCCCGTTGTGCTGTCACTGGTTGACGCGCCGTCCACTGTGAATGAGACAAAGCCGCCACTTCAGACTGGGGTTCCGAAATTGCTATCGAAGGTGCTGGGGGTGCCGGCGATCCGACATGACATCCGCTACTTTATCGGGATCGGAGTCACGGCATGGATGATTTCCATGCTTGTTGTGTACACCAACCAGATTTTGATCGATGAAGTCATTCCCACTCGTGAACTCGGCTCTCTGTATGTCTTTGTCAGTTGCCTGCTTTTCATCCGGGCTTTCGAGCTGGGGCAGCAGGTTGTAAAGAGTCTGTTTGAGATACGTATTGGCCAGTCTCTCGATAAGTGGCTTTTGGACGGCTACAACAAGTCGATCCTGCAAATTCCGAGCGAAACCATATCCAACTACAGCCGAGGTGAGCTTGGTCAACGCATCAATGACGCTCTTCGCATAAAAGGTGTTATTGCTGCGTATATAAATGACTATCTGTTCAGCATATTCGTTGTGGTGGTTGCAGTGCTGCTTGCGCTCCGAACATACCAGAGCGCGGCACTGGTCATTATTGGCGTTGCCGCCGTCTACTATTATTTGCTGAAGAAAACTACGGCCTATATCCGCTACCTCGAAGCGGCAAGATTCACCAAGAAAGGGGAGATGCTCACAACCCATATGAACGTGGTTGAGGGGCATCCGACGATCAAGAAAAATCGCCTGGAGCAGCGCTTTTTCGAAACTCAGCAGGATGGGCTGCGGGAGTACCTGGCAGTGCAGCAACAGAGCCAGATTGCCAGTCAGCTGCTTGGTTATATCCCCAGGTTCCTGGCAATTTGCGGCTCGCTGTTGATTATCCTGATGGCGACAAGGGCGCACGTTCTGCACAACGAACTGTCAATCGGCCAGATATTTACCTTGGTTGCGCTGGCCGAGATGGCATTTGTTGCCCTGCGGAGCATGTTGAAGACGCAGCTGAATCTTCAGGAGCAGGCGGTTGTCATTGACCGCTTTTTTGATCTTGCAGAACTTCCGTCTGCGACGGTTGCTTCCGATGCTTGCCCGCAGATAGCGACAGTCGAACTGCAGGATGTCCATTACAGTTACGCAGGCAGGGGTTTCCAGTTGTCTGTCCCGCACTTGTCCCTGAATGCAGGCGATCGGGTGCTTTTGGAGGGGGGAAATGGCGCCGGGAAGTCAACCTTGCTCAAGGTGTTATCCGGGTTGCTGCAGAAAGGCGTCAATGGCGACATTTCGTTTTATCAGAAGGATGGCTCACCTGTTAATCGAAACGATGGTTATACCAGAGTGGCGCTTATCCGAGCAGAAGACAAGATCTTCAATGAGACGCTCCAATTCAATGTGGTCTTCCACAACTCGCGACGAACACCCGATATATACCGGTATGCCCGGCTGATTGGCGCAGATGACTTCATCAATCCCAATCGACTCGCCGTTGATTCGTTGATTCACGATAATGGTGCAAATCTCTCGACCGGCCAACGTAGAAAGCTGCTCATTTTGAGGGCGTTGCTGAGCGAGTCTGATGTTGTGATCTTTGATGAGATTTTTCGCGGGGTAGATGCGGATTCCAAAAACAAGATCATCCACACGTTGAACCACTATGCCGATGACAAAATCATCATCTACACAAGCCACGAGCCGGTTGATGGCTTGCGCCTGAATAGAAGGCTGTTGTTGTCGGCCGGACGGCTGACGGAGTCGTGTGCTGAAAAGGCATCCCTTGTTGTGGCGTGAGCGGAGCATCGAGTAATGAGTGCAGTTGTAAACATTGAGTCGGTGCTGACGTTGGCAGCTGAAGCCGTATTCGAGCGTGATGGTGAAAAGGTGATGGCGAGAATAACGCGCGGTGCAGCGACAACGACTTATAGTCTCGACCAACTAAGCCACGATTTTTTGATGCGGTTCCGCGAACCAGTTAGCTTGGGTGAGGTTGCGGAACAGATGAGTACCGAGGGGTACTCCAGGCAAAATGTACTGGACTTTGGCGTTGCCATGATGCGAACGCCGTTGTTGCAGCTTGCCGTCAGTAATGACATGGTCCCGTCAGCAGTCGATGTCTTGCAAGTCATGGGTTATCGACTATTGCGCGCATTCAAGGATAAGAAGTTCGATGGCGTTTACCATGTGCTTGATTGCCATGGTGAGGAACGCGTGATAAAGCTGTCAAAACTTGCATCCGGCTCTGGCCGTTATGCTGATGACCTGGCGCTTCGTTTACGAAACGAATACCAGAATCTGAAGGAAATGCAGTGCCATCACGGCATCGTTCCCGTTCTCGATTTCTCGTTGTCGCCCTACCCGTGCTTTGCCATGATGTTCCTTCACGGCGAGAAACTGACCAGTTATCTGTGTGGCAGGCTCACACTTCGACATCGACTACAGTTGTGCCAGCAGATTGTTGCGCTTATCGAAGCCATGCATGGCTGTCATATTGTTCATGGCGACGTTCATACCTCCAATTTCATGGTCGGTCCTGGCAACCAGGTGACCCTGATTGATCTGGATTGTTCTTTCAAGATGGGAACCTGTGCCCCGCAGCGAATCGGTGGTGCCGCCCACTTTATACCGCCGGAACGCACGACCGGACTATGGTTTGAGGCCATCACTGCTGTTCCGACCTATGCGTCTGATGTGTATCAGCTCGGTGTTGTGCTGTATTTCGTCCTGGTAGGGCGACCGCCGTTTCGCGGTCAGACCTTTCGAGAGCTAAGCCAGGCCATTCGTGACGGTCGCCACAAACCGGCGACGCATTCCGCCGAAGGTGAACCTGTGCCGAAAATGATTACCGCGCGAATCGAGCAGATGTTGGCGCAAGACCCGCGCAGCAGAATCACGAACCTGGGTGAGGTTATGGAAGAAATGAGGACATTGGTCGAAAAGGAGCATGTGACATGCACGGTAGCCTGACTGAGTTGGCCGCGAGAGACGATTTCACCAAGAGCCGGCTCGATGGGTTTGCTGGCTTGATAGCACCGTTAACCGTTGAGCAGTTCTTCAGCGAATACTGGGAACGCAAAGCCTTCTATTTGCCGCGTAACCGCGAAGGTTACTTCGACTCACTACTGTCACTGGAGCAGCTGGATGAGATTATCGGTTCACGGGTCTTGCGACAGCCGGATATCCGGTTGGCGAAGAGTGGGCGCGTTTTCAAGTTCGAAGAGTTCGCCAAGGATTCAGTGGCGAACCGCAATGCGGTTCTGCAAGAGTTTTCGGCCGGGGCAACCATCATTCTCGAGCATCTCAATCGTCATCACTTGCCGCTTGGGCAGCTGCTGACGCAGTGTGAGGCGGATCTGCATATTCCATTTCGAGCAAATGTCTACCTGACGCCAGCCAACTCGCAGGGGTTTTCGCCGCATTGGGATACGCATGACGTACTGGTTTTGCAGGTGGCAGGCAGCAAGCAATGGTCGGTATATGACAGTCCCTTGCGACTCCCGCATGAAGAGCAGAAGTATTCGCCAGACTGGGTGAAGCAGGCCAGCTTGATTCGGGACGTTACCATGCGTCCTGGCGATGTGCTGTTCCTGCCAAGAGGTTACATCCATTCCGCGAAATGCACGGATGAATTGTCGCTACATATCACCATCGGCATGCGCAGTTTCACCGTTCGGGATCTGGTCATGCATGCGTTGAAGAAGGCGACGCTGGAGGAAGACGGGCTACGCGGCGTTGCCTTGTTCAGGGAGAATTTTGGCACTGACCGTCTGGAGCCGTTACGTGAAACCCTGCATAACGTCGTGGACAAGCTCGATCTCAACGAGGCCTTGGAGAGCATCTACTCGTCGTTCATCCGTCAGCGGACGCCGTCTCGAACGGGTAGCATCTTTTCAGCTATCCACAAGCCAGTTGTTACCCATCAAAGTCGCTTCAAGGTTCGCCGCAGCTGCTTGTATCAAGTTTTCAGGAAACCCGATTCGGTACGGCTGGTTCTGGACGGAAAGGTCGTCATTTTTCCGCCCGGCGTGGAGCCTGTGATCAATTTCATTGCCGAAGCCGAAAGCTTTTCTGTCGGTGAGCTACCGGGTGTTGAACAGGAGAGTCAGCTGATTCTGGCGGGTCGCCTGCTTCAGGAGGGACTGATCGAACCCGTCGCGCATTGAGTTCGCAATGCCGTTTTGTGCGTGGCGAGAAAGCCCCACCAATAGACAGCGTTCCACCGCAGGGACGCTGTCTTGCTGCCGGATAGCGTCAGGGTTTCTGGTCGCCAATGATGCGCGCGCCGTAGAACAGCGTGGCGTCCGTCACCAGCGTGGCGCTGCCGCGCAGGTTGAACAGGATGGTGGTGTCTTTTTGCAGAAACGCGTCGGCCAGATGTGGCGGCAGACCGAACATGTTTTCAAGACCATAGCGCGAGACAATACCGCCGATGCAGACGCGGGAATAATTGATCCGTTGCAGGTGCCGTTCATTGACCGCCAGTGAACGGGATTCCATGTGGGTCATGGCAAGTCCCAGCTCCATTTGCCCGCCGTACGGCAGACCGGTGCCCGGATCGATGGCGGCCGGATCGTTCAGCACGTCGTTGTAGATCGTCAGATACGGCATCAGGGTGATGCGGGCGTTGGGCTGGGCGACGCCGGTCTGGTTGTGGAATTGATACTGCCAGAACGGCGTGATCCACTGGCACAGCAAGGACAGCGACGAGCCGCCGGGGATGACCAGATAGTCGAGCTTCTGCTCATCAAAGCTGGTGCTGACCGGTTGTGCGTTCAGCGTGATGCAGCGTTCGTAGGTGGGATCGGCGCCGCTGCAGTCGGCACGCAGTGACACCGTTTGTGTTTGCGCAAGGCCAAGCCAGACCAGGTGGTTGCCGAATGATTCCGGATCGCCGACATCGTCGCGACTGAGTCCGGCGCGTGTAACGGGCGCGGCAGTTGCCGCGATTTTTGCGCTGCTTTTTTTGCTCGGTGCAAGCAGATCCGGTTCCGGCAGCGCGCGCTTGCGCAGCTCGGTGGCAGTGACGAGGCTGCTGCCGAGCAGCAGGCCGGTGCCGGTGAACAGCAGCAGGGTTTTGAGCAGATTCATGACGGATTCCTTCTGTCGAGACCAAGTCCAGATGCGCGAGAGCGGTCCAGACGCACGATCGTGGCTTGTAGGCACACGGCGGACGATCACCGCGGCTGCGGTGATGGGCAAGGAGCCTGACAGGAGGCTGAGGCGGTGACCAGCGGCAGAAACGGCAGCCGTTGTGCGCCAATACGGACAACGGCTGCGGGTTTATGCCTTAGCGGTCGGGGTCGAATTCCAGCGTGACGTAGAATTCGTAGGCGCTTTCCGGCAGTTCTTTCGGCAGTGGCGGGAACGGCGCCAGCTTGTCGACCAGCGCCAGTGCGGTGTTGTCCAGAATCGGTTCGTTGGTCCGTTCCTGCAACCAGGCCGCGTTGATGTCGCCGCCGATATCGAGGTGCAGGCGCAGCACGACTTTGCCTTTCTGGCGCGCCATCTGGGTGATGCCGTATTTGCGCTTCATGTCGCGGCGCGGATATTCCAGACCGGCGAGCAGGCGATCGCGCAACTGGCTTTCGTAACGCTGCAACAGCGCGCTGATTTCGTCGGCGCTGAGTTGTTTCTGCGCTGGCGCTTGTACCGGCGCGGTCGTCGCGCCCGGAGCAATGCCGTTATCGGCGACGGTTGTCGGCGGCTTGCTCACCGGTTTGTCGATCGGCTTGTCGGCTGGTTTGGCCGTGGCCGCCGGTTCGGTTTTCGCTGGCGGTCTGGTTTCCGCGACGGTGTCGCTCTTGCTGGTTTCCGGTTTGCGCGCGCCGCTTCGGTTCTGGCGGGCTCGGCTTTGACCGGCTCGGTCTTGGCGAGCTCGACCCGGCTCGGTTCCGGCCGGGCCGGTTCACTGGTGGCCGGCTCGGCAGTCTCGCGCTCGGGCAGTTTGACGTTGGCGTAGATCAGCAGCCGCTCTTCCTGCGGCTGCAGCGCGGCGAAGCGGGCGAGGGTTGCTGCGCGCGTAGCGCTGTCTTGATCGCCGAGCAGGCTGGCGCGGAATTGCAGGGTCGGCGGCTTGTCGCCGATGAAACAGCGCAGCAGCAGATCGAACAGCATCGGGCTGCTGAAGTCGGCAACCTTCTGGCCGTTGATGCTGACCAGCAGCCCTTTGCCGGGAACGTTGTCGAGCACCAGCTCGTCGCCCCGCATCAAGCCCTGTTGGAACAGGCCATAGAAGCGGTTCAGGTTTTTCGCCTCGCGGCCGAGCTCGTCGCGCGGGTTGTTCAGCGACACCAGATCACGGAAATGGCGGGCGACGCCGCTCGGATACATGCGGTCGGCGACAATGCGGATCTGCAGCCGCCGCCGTTGCCGGGCATCGAGCAATTCCAGCGGCTCCCGGCTGGGCCGGGTGGCGTACAGGGTGACGACGTAAAGCTCTTCGTTGAGCTGTTTGGCGACTCCGACCCCGTTCAGCAGCACCACGCCATCGGCGAGTTGCATGCGCTCCAGGGCGCTGTCGGCCCAGCTCGGTGGGGTTAGCAGGGCGGCGCTGACGGCGGTCAGCACCAGGCCATGGCGCCAACGCGAGCGGCGGAGAGAACGGCGCATTCGGGTTCCCGTTGGTGGCAGTGACCGGCTAATGGTAGTCGCAGATGGCGCGTTCTGCCCATTGCCGTCCGGATCAGCGGCTGTTCTGGTTGCGCAGGCTGTTCAGGTTGGCCTGGACCTTCTCCGCCCGGGCGATCTGGCCCGGCAATTCCTTGTGCTCCGGCGCCAGCGCCAGCGCCTGTTTCCAGGCCGCGAGCGCGCCGGCGATGTCACCGTCGCGGTAGCGGCGGTTGCCGTCGGCCTCGAGGCTGTTGGCCTGCTCCTGCACCAGCGGCTTCAGCCGTTGCTGATACTGGCTGAGGCTGGGCTCGGTCGGGAACAGTTGCTGCAACTCGGTCAGCGCCTTGCGGGCGCGCAGGCCGTCGCGCTTGCTGAGTGCTTCGTCCAGCTGCTTCTTCAGCATGGCGAGCCGGCCTTCCAGCACCTGCTGTTCCGACAGCTCCGGCTCCAGTTCGACCGGAGTGACCTTCTTGGTTTTCTGCTTCTCGCGCTGGTTGACCTCGGCCAGGCGCTTGGCCGCGTCGGCAACGCCCAGATCGCCGGCGATGTTGAACGCCCAGCGGGCAAAGCCAAACAGCCGGCGCTCCAGCGCGTTGTTGCCGATGGTCAGTACCTCGTCCGCCAGCGCCTTGCGTTCCTGCTCCAGCGCCGCCAGGGTGGCGCTGTTGCTGCCCGGCGCCAGATTGGCGATCTGCCGCTCCACCCGCAGCGAGTCGGCGACATAACGGCCGCGCACCAACTTCTGTTCGGCGCGCGGCAATTCCAGCCGGCGCTCGAGCAGCTCGGCGTAATAGGTGCGGCGCCGCTGCAAGGCGGAACTGGCTGGCAGGGCCCGTAGGGCCTGATCGAGTTCATGCAGGGCGGCGCCCGGCTGCTGGCCGGCCCAGAGTTTCTCGGCTTTGGCCAGGGTTTCGGATTCGAGGGTTTTGACCTGTTTGCGCAGCGCCGCCACTTTCTCTTTCAATACGCTGTCTTGCGGGGTCGCGGCCAGCGCGGTTTCGGCGGCCTGCAGTTCGGCGCTCAAATCGGGCTTGGTTGCGCTGGCCGGGCGCTCGTCGTCGCTGACCCGGGCCGGCATCAGGCCGCAGCCGGCCAGTGGCAGCAGGACAAGGCAAAGCAACAGCAGTCGTGAGGTCATTCAGGCAGCGCCGGCAGTTGTTCGTGCAGATGCTGCACTTGCCGGTCGATCAATTGCTGGAACGGCGAGTGCAGCGCGTGCAAACGATAGCAGAAAGTCTCCAGCGATTTGCCTTTCAGTTGCACATTGCCCTGCGGTTCGACGGCGACCCGGTTGCGGATATCCGGCTGGTTCAGCACTTCTTCGCTGAGAATGATCTGGCCGGCCTTGCTGACCGAACAGAGCCGCGCCGCCAGATTGACCGAATCGCCAACCACGGTGTACTGCATGCGATCTTCCGAGCCCATGCTGCCGGCAATCATGTCGCCGGTGTGCATGCCGAGCCGGAAACTGATCGGCGGCAGCCAGGACGGCCGGCGCTGGTTGGTGCGTTCGATCAGCTGCATCAGCAACTCGGCAAAGCACAGCGCATGGAAACAATGCTCGGTGTCGGTTTGCGGCGCGCCGAACACCAGCATGGCGCCGTCGCCGATGTATTTGTCGACGTTGCCCTGGTACAGCTTGGCGACGCGGTTGACCAGGGTGAAATAGTAATTGAGCAGCTGGGCGACGCGCTGGGCCGGCAATTTTTCACTCAGTGCGGTGAAGCCGACCATGTCGACAAAGACCACGGTGGCGACCACATGCTGGCCGGCCATGACGCCGCCTTCGGTCTGCATCAAGCGGTTGGCCACCGCCGAGGACACGAACCGGGTCAGGGTTTTCTCCGTTTGCACGCGTTTTTGCAGATTCTGCGCCATGTCGTTGAGCGCGCCGATGATGGTGCCAATCTCGTCATCGCGGCGCTCGTTGATCAGCAGTTCAAAGCGACCCTCGCGCAGCGCGCGGGTGGCCAGCGCCAGGCGATCGATTGGCTGCGCCAGTTTCTTGCCGAGCAGGTAGGCGCCGATCATCGCCAGCGTGATCATCAGGGCGCTGGCGATGCCGATCTTGCGCAAACTTTTCTGCAGCGGTTGCTCAAGAATTTCCCGGTCCAGCGTCAGCAGCAAATAACCGGCTTTCACTTCCTGAAACCGCACCGGCTCGGCCAGGATGATGGTGCGGCTGGCGCGTTCCGGCAGGCTGTTGGTCTGGGTCAGCGATTCCAGCTGGGGGACCGGCAACGCCGGCAGCGGCGCCGTGCTGGCAAGCACGCGGCCGTAGCGATCGTAAACGCCGGCGTTGACGATGTAGGGATCGTCACCAAAGGTGTTCAGCAATACGCCGAGCTGCAGTTTGTCTTCGGCAAGCAAGGGTTCGGCGGCGGAGCCGGCGGACAGTTCGGCCAAATGGCGGCCGTAAGCAAAGGCGTGGTCGGCGAGCAGATCTTCGACGGTGGTGCTGATGAGTCCCCAGGTTGCGGCGAGCATCACTGCCATCAGGCCGCCGATGGCAAACGCCAGCTTGTGCGCCAAGGTCAAAACCGGTGTCGGTTCGACCGTTTGGGCAGGCAAATAACGTTGTCGGGGCTGTGGCATACGCTTGGGGTAAACTCGTCGCCCCGCAGGGCCGGTCGCAACGTCCTGTCGAAACAACAGGGGCCTGTCGGAACAACAGGCCGGCCAAGTGTGCCAGCTTCCGGGTGAGCGCGCCAAGCGGCGACGCGGCATTGTGGTGCCGGCTGTTTTTTGCGCAAGTGGCCGGGTGTGTGCGGTCGGTTTTTGCTGTGGTTGTCCTGTGCGCCGTGGTTTGAAGGAGTTTTCATGTCGAAGTCGGCCCCCTCTGTTGCCATCGCGCCGTTGCTGGCGAGTCGGCCGAACGCGCCGTTGCCGCTGCCCGGTGTTGCCTATGCCGAGCAGGTCGATGCCGGCGAAGTGCTGCTCGTGGCGCCGGCCATTTCCGGGGCGGCATTGCAGGCGTTGGTGCAGCAGCTGCGTCAGGACGGTCAGCAGGTGCGGGTGCTGCGTGCCGGCCGCTGGCATGAACACGACCTGCTGCGGCTGGGCGTAGCAGCGTTGCCATCACGCGAATGGTGTCGACAGCTGGCGGAACGGATCGGCATCGATATCGGGCTGTTGCCGCAGTCGCTGCCGGCGCAGCTGGTGCTGTTTGATATGGATTCGACGCTGATCACTATGGAAGTGATCGACGAGCTCGCCAAGGAAGCCGGCAGTGGCGATGAAGTGGCCGCGATCACCGAAGCGGCGATGCGTGGCGAACTGGATTTCAATGGTTCCTTGCTGCGCCGGGTGGCAACCCTGAACGGCTTGTCGCTGACCGCAGTCGACACGGTCAAACGCCGCCTGCAGTGCAATCCCGGCGTGCCGGAGTTTGCCGCCTTTGCCCGTGCGCAGGGAATCAAACTGGGGTTGGTGTCCGGCGGCTTTCTGCCGTTTGCCCGCCACATCGGTCAGCAACTGCAATTCGATTATGTCCGCGCCAACACCCTGCTCGATGATGGCCAGGCGCTGACCGGTGCCGTGCAGGGCGAGATCGTCAACGCGCAAGTCAAAGCCAGAACGCTGACTGAACTGGCGACGCAATATCAGTTGCCCAGCGCAGCGATCTGGGCCGTGGGCGATGGCGCCAACGATTTGCTGATGTTGCAGGCGGCGGGACTGGGCGTGGCGTTCCGGGCCAAACCGAAACTGCGGCAGGCCGCGCATGTGGCGCTCGATGTCAGCGACATGCGCGCGCTGGCCGCGTTGCAGCAAAGCCTGCTGCCGTAGCCGGACCAACGCAGAGGCGGTGCCGGCAGCGCACAAAAGATGCGAGCCCGGTACGACGGACGGCGCTGCGAAATACCGACTTGGGCTTAATCGGTTTCGCCGCGCTGGCGCCGATAGTACGCGCGCATCGCGTCATTGACCGGTGTTTCATCCAGCTGCCAGAAACCGAGGCTGCCGCGGTAAAGCCGGAATTCGTAATAACCGCCAACGGCAACGGCATCCCAAAACGGTTCGATCGGATCAATCGCGATATCGGGATAACCGGCAGCGGCAAAGCGATCGGCGGCGAGCCGGACATAGCTGATGCTAATGCCGCCAGCCGGGTCGGTCAGCGCGTTGATACGCAGCAGCCCGCTATGCCCCGCCAGTCCGACCGCAAGACCGAACAGCACAGCAATTCCGAGCGTTTCCGGCACCGGCACTTTGTCGGCCAGCAGCAAGGGAATGGTCACCACCGCAGTGACGCTGCCGAGCACCAACAAGGTGGTCAGCGGCTGGAAATCGAGATAATGCTGTTCCAGCGCCATGGCATCGAACAGCGCGTAAAACAGCAGTGCGATGATGCCGATCACCAACACTTTGCTGACGGTGCGGCTGAACAAGTCAAAACCGAGTGAAGTCCCGGTTTCCACCGTCACCGATTGATTGCGGGCCGCCAGCACCTGCCCCAGCGCGCAAACATTGTTTCCGCATCGGCTTGCCGCAACTGCAACAGTGGCGACCGTTCGGCCCAATCGACCTCCTGAAAGTGCCACCGAAACGGAAACAAGCGCTGCATGCCGCGTGAACTGAAGAGCCGAAGCTCGCCTTCCAGTGCCGGTCGACGACCTGAGACAAATACGATTTGATCGACTTCGCTCCAGCGCAACTGGAACGAGTGCGTTGGCCACCATGAAAACGGAGCGTTGTAACGAATGCCCTGATCGTCAATCAACAGGCGTTCCTGTTTTTGTATCCGCCATGCGAGTATCGGCAGTACGCTGCCCAATACCAGCATGATGACAAGACGCAATAGTCGAGCCGGATCTTGCAACTGGGCAAGCAGCCGCGGCCACTCTGACTCAGCCATAAGTCCGAGCGGAATGCCGATGAGAACAATGAATGCCAAACCAAGCAGCCACTTGTAGAGTGGCTTGATGTCGTACTTGGGGGTCTGGGTCAGCTCAACGGAGCCATCAAGTTTACGTGGCTTCACCAGCGATCAGAACTCCGATGCACTGAAATCAAAGTCCAGCTTTTCCATCGGCGGTTGCAGGAAGAAGCCCTGCACATAATCGACGTCGAGCGGATACAGCGTGGCGATACAGCCGGCGTCTTCGACGCGCGGAATAATCGCCAGCTTGTTGGCGTCCTTGGCCAGATCGAGCAGGCGCTTGACGGTACCGAGCGCTTCCTGGTTGGTTGCCAGAATCGGTGCAAACTTGCCGTCGAAGCGGACAAAATCGACGATCACATCCTTGAGCAACTGCTCGCTGTGATCGGTGCTGCCGTAGCCGGCCAGACAGGCAAGGCCACCGACTTTCTTCAAGCCCTGCAGGAAGGCCAGACAACGCTTCAAATGCTCGTTGGCATCGAGCTCGCTGATCTGGAACACGATGGCGTTCGGTTCGAGCCGGTTGACCCGCAGGTTCTGACCAATGAAGCTCGGCAGGGATTCTTCCATCAAGGCCGCGCCGGACAGCTGAACGAACAGTTTTGGTTGATCCTTGCCTTTGTAGGCGGCCAACACCCGCATGGCTTCGGTGATCACCCAGCGATCCAGTTTCGAAGCAATGCCGGCCTGTTCCGCCACCGGGAACACTTGCTCCGGACTGACGTGGTTGCCTTTCTCGTCCTTGATGCGCAACAACACCGAGTAATAGGCGCCGGGCTTGCCGTGCATCTTGATGATCGGCTGGAACTGCAGATAGGCGCGGCCGGTATCCAGCGCTTCCTGCACGGCGAGCAGAACATGCCGGTCGGCATCGCCGGCATTGAGCAGGCTCGGGTTGAACATCTTGCAACCGTTGCCGCCTTTCTGTTTGACCATCACCAGCACGGCGTGGGCGTTGCCGATCAGTTGTTCCGGATCCGGTGCGTTTTCACCGATCGGCATGACACCGACCGACAAGGTGGTCTTGACCGTGTGGCCTTCGACTTCAAACAGATGGGCGGCAAATTCGCGCGCCAACCGCTCGCCGAGTTCGCGGCCGGCATCCGGGTTGGCGACCGAGGCCAGCGCGGCAAAGCCGTCGTCGCCGATGCGGGCCAGCAGAATGTCCTCGTCGAGTTTGCGGCGCAGAAAATCGGCGCAATCACGCATCAGGTGATCGGTGCCGGTGAGGCCGAACCGCGACTTGATGTTGTTGAACTGATCGAGTTCCATCAACACCAGCGCGCTCATGCCTTCCTGCTTGCTGGCGCGGTCGCTGGCCAGTGCCAGCTTTTCGACCAGATGCTGGCGGTTGTACAGGCCGGTCAGCGAGTCGACCGCCGACAATTCTTTCAATTTTTGTTCGAGCACGGCACTGTCGGCGTCGCGGCGGATCAGCACCTGGGTGCACTCTTCGCCGTCGTATTTGGCGGCTGACAGGGTCAGCACGGCGTCAAAGGTTTCGCCGTCGGCATGCTGGCCCTTGAAATGGAATTCGGTGATGTCGGCGTTGGTGGCGTATTCGCGCAGGAAACTCTTGAACTGATCGTGGTACTCGTCGGTGATCATGTCCATGATCGGCATCGAGGCCAGATCGTCCGGATCTTCATAGCCGAACAGTTCGGTGTACGCCTTGTTGGCGTAGATGTGCATGCCGTCGTGAATGTAGGCAATGGCGTCGCGTGACGAAGCCAGCAGCAAATCGCAGCGTTTTTCGGTTTCCCGCAAGCTGGCTTCGGCTTGCTTGCGCCGCCGTCTGTCCTCGACATTGAGCAGCTCGCGACCGACCACCAGCCGGACCCGTTCTTCCTCACTGATCGGTACCACGTCCTTGATGCCGAGTCGCAGCATCTCGACCAGCAGCTCGCTGCTGTAGGCTTCGGTCAGCAGTACGATGGGGGTGTCGCGGTTGTAATGCTCGATGATGCGCAGGGCTTTTTCGACGGTAAACTCGCCGGCGGCGGGTTTGGCGATCAGCATGTCCCAGGCTTGTTTTTCCAGCGCCGCTTTCAACTCATCTTCGGTGACGATCTGGGTGGCGCGCACGGCGAAGCCGTTGTTGCGCAGCAAGGTGGTGGTGTGCTCGGCGTCATTCGAGGACGGATCGAGCAACAGCAAATGAATGGTACGGATCTTGTTCGACATGCCCGACTTGCTCTGGTTGGGTCCGGGCGGGAGGCTGGTGGCCAGCGAATGGCGTCAGAGCAACTCCCACACCGAATCAAAATTGTCGCCGTCACTGGCTTTGTTACTGCTATCGACCGGGTCGCGACCGCTCAAGGCATCACTGAAGTGGAACTGCCGGTACGAGGCGCTGGCCGCGGCCTGCTTGGTGAGCTGCACATCGTACACCCTGTCCCCGTCCTTGATCCGGACTTTCTGTTTGATCGCATACGGCAGCGGTGCGGTGATCAAGGTGGCGGGCTGACCAATCCCTTTCAATGCCGGCAACAGCAGGCCGCGCTGGTAAGCGCTGCCGCTGGTCTGGCTGTTGCGCACCTGGGTCAACACTGGCCGGGCGTTGGGCGCGATCAGCTGGATGCCGAGATGCAGGGCGCCGTCCGGAATCCGTTTCATCCAGCGGATGGTGCCGATATTCCAGTGCAGTTCGCCTTGCTCGTCCTGTTCCATCAGGCCGACGATTTCGCCGGTCTGGGTCTGTGCCGGCACATTGCCGCGCAGGCCCAGACAATAGCCGCCGGGACTGATGTTGATCATCGCGGCGATCTGGAACTCGTAACTGACGTTGGCATTTTCGGTGAAGTTGCGCGGGCTTGTCGCGCTGACCTCGGCTGGCTTGTGACTGGCATCCCAACCTTCTTTTACCCGGTACAGCTTTTCCCAGGGGTCGGTCGGTCCGCCGGCCGGCTTTTTGCCACCAGGCAGGATGCGGCTGTGCTGACGATCATCGTCGACCAGCGTGGCGTTGCGCAGGCTGCCTTCCAGGGCTTGCAGATCGTGGCCCTCGTGCGGCATCGCGGCGGCCGGCTTCTGCCGGTCTTCGCCCGATAACAGATAATGGCTGGCAGACAGGCCAATCGCGACCCGGATGGTGCCGCTGGCCGCGGTGCGGGAAAACGAGCGCGAAGCCATGTTGCCGTAGGCGCGCACCAGATGACGCAGCAAGGTAGCGCCCAGTTGCTGCACCGGATTCTTGGCAACGCCGAGCATCAGGCCGCTGGTGCTGCGCAGGTCATCCTGCACTTTGGCGAGCACCGCATCGAGCCGTACGCTGCGGCACTGTGGCCCCGGTTTGTGCTGGTTCAGGCTGTGACTTTGCGGACCGAGATCGCTGTCCAGATCGAGATAAAACAAATCCTTGCCGGGGCTGTACGGTTGCAGCAGCGCTTCCGCCGACAGCGTCGCCGCGGCGTCGAACACCTGCTCGATTTCGCGCTGACGCAGCTGGTACGGATTGGCGCAGGCGGTCAGGACGATGCGCAGATAGGCTGCTTCAATGGTCAGTTCGTTGTAATCGCTGATGGCGGTTTGCCGGTGCAGACCATTTTGTTCAGCGAAATGGTACAGCGCGTGCAGCTCTTTCCAGAGCCGGGCCGGTTGCTGCGAGTAGAGTTGGTAACAGCGCAGTAACACCAGGCTGAGATAATGCACGGCGTAGTACAGCGCCGGCACCAGCACTTGCGCGTTGTAACGCTGATGGCCTTCGCCGAGCATGTCTTCGACCACGGTTTTGTAACCGATGGCCATTTCCGATTGCATGGCCTGGGCGAGCGCGGCGATTTTGCGCTGCTTTTCGTTCAGCGAAACCGATTGACCGATGTAGTGTTTGCGCAGCGCGTCGGTGATGTGGCTGACCACCTTGGTCAGCGCCTGCATGATTCTCAGTCGCTCACCGACGTCCAGCGGCGCGCCGTTGATATCGACCAGAAACTGGTACACCTGTCGGGAGCTTTCGCCGATATTGGCGATGGGTAAAGCGTCGAGCCACGCGGAAACGGCGCGGGCGTTCAGCGGCACCTGGGTCTGGCGCGCTGCCCCGCGTTCCCGAACACTGAGGCCGAGCTGTCCTGTTCTCATTGGGTCCCTGCTTTATTCACGTATCGGTATCCCTACCGAACCACTTCACGTCGCCCCGCATACTATCGTATCTCCGTACAAAAACCAGCCGGGGTCCCGCCCCGTGCGGCTTGCAATTCAGGCACTTAACAAATAGCCCAGAACCCGGTGCTTGTCAGCCGAACGGCCAAAGTGCGGGTGCGGAGCGGCTGGCCAGCCGGTGGGCGGGTTCAGCCGAGCTGCAGATCGAGCGGGGTCTTGCTGGTCTTGCCGGCCTCTTCGCGGGTCAGCCGCGGCACCAGAAAGCCGGGCAGCAAGGGCAGGAGTTCACGGACGATGGTGCGGGCGCGGGCATCCGGCACTGCGAAATGGCTGGCGCCGTGGACCTGATCGAGCTGGTTCAGGTAGTACGGCAACACGCCGCAGGCGAACAATTTTTCCGACAGTTCGGCCAGCACCGGCGCGCGGTCATTGATGCCGGCCAGCAGCACGGCCTGGTTCAGCAGGGTAATGCCGGCGCCGCGCAGCCGCTGCATGGCGGCAGCGACCTCGGCGTCAATCTCGTTCGGGTGGTTGCTGTGGATGACCACAACGGTCTGGAAGCGCGGGCTGGCCAGCCACGCCAGCAGCTCGTCGTTGACCCGCTCCGGAATGACGATCGGCAGCCGGGTATGGAGCCGGAAGCGCTTGAGCTGCGGCAGCGCGGCGAGCGTCGCGTGCAGCTCGGCGAGGTAGCTGTCGGGCGCCGCCAGCGGGTCGCCGCCGGACAGGATCACTTCATTCACTTCCGGGTGCCGGGCGATGTAGTCGGCAACGGCGGCAAAGCCCTTGCGGCCCATCCGGTTGACGTCGTAGGGAAAATGCCGGCGGAAGCAGTAGCGGCAGTTGATGGCGCAGGCGCCGGTGGTGATCAACAGCACCCGCGACCGGTACTTGTGCAGCAGGCCGGGGATTTCCGTCTCCTGCTCGTCGAGCGGGTCATGGCTGTAGCCAGGGGCGGTCTGCAGCTCTTCCGGCGCCGGCAGCACCTGCTTCAGCAGCGGGTCGTCCGGGTCGCCCTTGGCCATCCGGGCGACGAACGGCCGCGGTACCCGCAGCGCGAAGTCGGTTTGCGCCTGCAACCGTTCGGGCAGCGCCGAGACCGGCACTTGCACGGTCGTCAGCAGTTCCTCGACGGTCTCGATGGCGTCTTTCAGGGTCTGCCGCCAGTCGCGGGCTTGTTCCGGATCAACCGAAATCGGCGCAACCGGGATGGCCGTGATCTGCCCTTTTGAGGGCGAGTTGGCTAGAATGTCGGCCATTTTTTCGCCTGTACCACCTGTTTGCCGGCCACGGACACCCGATGCCGGCATTGCTGCAAAAAATCGAGGACCTTATGGCCAGCTATAGTACCAACGAAATGAAAGCCGGGATGAAAGTGATGATGGAAGGCCAGCCCTGCGCCATCGTTGACAACGAATACGTCAAACCCGGCAAAGGCCAGGCCTTCAACCGCATCAAGCTGCGCTACCTGCTGACCGGTCGTGTCGTTGAACACACCTTCAAGTCGGGCGACACGCTGGAAGCCGCTGACGTCGTCACCACCGAACTCGAATACAGCTACACCGACGGCGAGTTCTGGTACTTCATGAACCCGACCACGTTCGAGCAGACCACCGCCGACAAATCGGCGATGA
The DNA here is from genome assembly GCA_049324755.1 of Pseudomonadota bacterium. Taxonomy (GTDB): domain Bacteria; phylum Pseudomonadota; class Gammaproteobacteria; order Enterobacterales; family Permianibacteraceae; genus Permianibacter. The sequence goes on along the minus strand of JBMOMZ010000064.1, from coordinate 38,579 downwards.
CCGATGCCATCGACTGGCTGCGCGAGCAGGACGTTTGCGAAGTGACGCTGTGGAACGGCAAGCCGATCTCGGTATTGCCGCCGCACCACGTCGTGCTGGAAGTGGTCGAGACCGATCCGGGCCTGCGTGGCGACACCTCGGGTGGCGGCAGCAAGCCGGCCAAACTGTCGACCGGCGCGGTCGTGAAAGTGCCGCTGTTCGTCAACATCGGCGACAAGCTGAAAGTGAATACCCGCACCGGCGAATACATTTCGCGCGCCTGAGGCGGTGCAGCAATAGAAAGCGCGGCTACGGCCGCGTTTTTTATTGCGCGCTCGCCGGCAACAGCGGCAGCTCAATGTAGAAACAGGCGCCGCGCGGTTGCAGGGCCTGGTAGCCGATCTGGCCCTGCATGCGCTCGATCAATTCCTTGCTGATGGCAAGACCGAGACCGGTGCCGCCGACCCGGCGATGATCGCTGGAATCGGCGCGGGAAAATTGCTGGAACAGATGGGCTTCGAATTCCTTCGGTACGCCCGGCCCCTGATCCTCGACGCTGATGCGAACGCGATCCGCAGCAGCGGTTGCGCGCACCACCACCACGCTACCGGGCGGCGAATGCTTGATGGCGTTGGACAGCAGATTGGTCAAGACCTGATTCAGTCGCTTGCGATCAGCGTGTACCTGCCAGGTCGGGTTACAGTCGGCCTGTTGCAGAATCACGCCAAGCGAATGCGCATACGGTTCGATACCGGCGACGGCATGTGCCAGTTTGCTCTGCACGTTGACGTCTTCCAGAAACAACGTCAGCTGGCCGCGGCTGATCTGTTCGATATCAAGCAAATCGTTGATGAGTTCGGCCAGCCGTTTGCTGTTGCGGTGGGCAATCAGCAGCAGATCGCGAACCGGGCCGGGCAAGCTGGCGAATTGATTGGAGACCAGCAAATCCAGCGACCCGGCGATCGAGGTCAGCGGTGTGCGCAGCTCGTGACTGACGGTGGCAACAAACTCGCGTTTGAGCCGATCGACACGCCGCCGGGCGGTGACATCGCGACAGACGGCAATGAAGGTTTCCGGCACCGCTTGCGGCAACACCGACAGCGCCATTTCGATCGGCACGCTGGTTTGATTTCTGCGCCGACCTTCGAGTTCGCGCAGCGGCGTGGTGGTCGCTTGTCCGGCCGATTGGCTGGCGTCGCGCAGCAGCGCCTGCAATTGTTCCTGTGGCACCGCCGGTAACAGCTGCTGCAGCGTGCTGCCGGTCATGCTCTCGCCTTCATAACCAAACAGCCGCGCGGCTGCCGGGTTGGCTTGCAGCACGGCCCCGTCACTGGCCACCATCAGAATGGCATCGGCGACGTTGTCGATGATGGCGCGCGAGCGCTGGGCGCTGGCGGTGAGCGCAGCCTCGCTCTTCTGGTAATTGGCGGTCATGATGTCCGCGATCTGGTTGGCGCGCTCTTCCCGGTTGGCGAGCGTGCGCAGCAGCAGCCAGATGAGTGCGCTGATGACGCTGCCGAGCAGCAGCAGCGCCGCGATCACGGAACGGCTTTGCGCAGCTTGCTGTTCCGGCAGCCAGCTCACCAGCGTCCAGTCGCGGCCGTACAGATGCAAGATCTGGCTGTGGGTGTAGCGCAGCGTGTGCCAGTCGACGGCGGCGTCGGCGTCGCTGCGGAACAGTATTGCGGTCGGGTCTTTGGTGTCGAGGCCATCGATCAAGGCGAAGTCCCCGAGGCCTGCCTGGCCCCAATCACGCAGCATGCTCTGCATCAGATCGTAGGCCCGGAACGGACTGTAGACCCAGCCGATCGTGGCGCGCGCCCGGGTGTCTGCGGTCGACAAATCGGCACCATGGGCATAGACCGGCACGTACATCAGAAAGCCGGGCTGCACTGTCCCATGCGTTTCCTGCAACAGGGTAACGGCACCGGTCAGACTGGCTTCGCCGGTGCGCATCGCCCGGCGCATGGCCTGGCCACGGACCGGTTCCGACAACATGTCATAACCGAAGGCCGCGAGATTGCGACCGGTAAACGGTTCGAGGTAAATGATCGCGGAATAATCCACACGCGCGCCCGCCGGCCGCACCTGATAATCCGGAAAGCCTTCGGCCCGGACGCGGGCAACATGCCGATCCAACTCCGCGGCCGGAATGCGCTCACTGAAACCGACGCCCTGAATGCCCGGGTAGCGCTCGGCCAGTTTCAGTTGACTGACATATTGCTGCCATTCGTTGCGGGTGACGCCGTCGCTCGCATCGAACAGGCCAACACCACCGCGCAAGATCTGCTCGTGGCCGAGCATGCGCTGGGAGATCAGGGTGCGCAGATCACGGCTGTAGCCTTCCAGTTGCGCGGTATCGGCGCGTTGACTGAACTGCTGCAAACCCCAGGCGGCGGCCAGCACCAGTGCGAAACAGGTGGTCGCAATGATCCCGGCGATGGAGCGGCGATAGATCCAGCGTTGCAAGAGCCGTGTCGTGGTCATGCTTGTCATTCGCTATGTTTTACTTGCGGAAACCGCAACCAGAAGGTGCTGCCGAGGCCTGGCTTCGAGCAAAAGCCGATGCGCCCGGCCATGGCTTCGGTCAAACCCTTGCTGATCGCGAGGCCGAGGCCGGTGCCGCTGTGTTTGCGGCTGGCCGAGGCATCAGCCTGCCAGAACTTCTGAAAAATGAAAGCGTGGTTATCGGCGGCAATACCGATGCCCTGATCGATCACTTCAATGCAGACCTCGTCGTGATCAACGAAGGCGCGCAGTTGCACCACACTGCCTTTGCTTGAAAACTTGATGGCATTGGACAGCAGGTTGACCAGGACCTGGACAAATCGTTCAGGCACCAGCATCAGCTCGGTTTGCTCGGGCAAATCATTTTGCAACTGCACGGTCACGGATTGGCTCAGGGCCAGGCCATCCAACTCGTCAACCGTTTGCTGCAGCAAGGGCGTGACAGCCACCGGGCGCAGCGTCAATTCGAACTGGCCGATTTCCAGCTTCTCGAAATCGAGCAGATCATTGACCAGCAGCAGCAGGCGTTTGCTGTTTTCGGTGGCAATTCTCAGCAACTCCCGGTGCTGCTCGGAGTCGCGATCGACCTGACCGCTGTTGAGCAAGGCGAGGGCGCCGCGGATGGAGGTCAGCGGCGTGCGCAATTCGTGACTGACCATGGCGACAAACTCGCGCTTCAGCCGTTCGTGGGCGATGCGCTCGGTCACGTCATGCAGCAGGCAGCAATAGCGGCGTTCTCCCGTTCGTTGCAAGCTGGTCAGGGCGATCTCGACATCGCGCGGTGGTGCCTGCTGCTGGCTGAGCCGGGTCTCGTGCCAGCGGCCTTGTTGGCTGTGTTGTTCCGCGTCGGTCAACCAGCACGCTTGCCAATCGGGCAACCAGCGCGACAGCGGCTGGCCGCGCAACAGCACGGCGCTGTGTTGCAGCAGCGCCTCGGCGGCGGGATTTGCCATCTGGATGCAGCCGTCCTGATCGAGCAGCAGGATGGCGTCGGCGGCGCCGTCGGAAATGGTCTGCAGGGTCTGCTGTTGCCGCGCCAGCTCGGCGGTGCGCAGTTCCACCAGCCGTTGTACGCGCAGCGCCCGGCCGTGGACCAGCAGCAGCATCGCGCCGATCAGCACGGTGAATACCATGCCGCCGACCATCACCAGCCACGCTTGCCAGGAATGGGTGTCGCGCACGTAATTGGGCAGCGCGTAGATGGTCAGCCGCCAGATCCGGCCGGCAAACGGCCAGTCGATGGTGTGCTGGAACGCCGGCTCGGTGCGAACCTCGGCAGGCAGGTTGGTGAACAGCGGTTCGGCGGCGCCATCGCTGCTGTCGTGCAGGGTCAAGGCAATGCCGTCGTGGGCCAGTTCGCGCAAGGCGTAGTCCACGGTCGCGGCAATCTGGATGCCGACCACGGCGAGGCTGCTGCGATCGTTTTCCGGGCGCCGCTGCACTGGCCGGGCAACCAGTACTGCCGCTACCTGTTGATCGAGCTGGCGCAGCGCGATGCGCGGTGAGGCCGTGGCGTTGCCGCGCATCAAAGTGGTTTCCATCAAGGCGCGCCGGATCGGCTCGGCGCCGTTGTCAAAACCGATCAGCCAGGAGCTGGTGGCTGGCTCGATGTAGCCGATCGGAAAATAGTCGGCCCGCGGGCTTGCCGGTGTTTGCATGCCGTTGTCGTCGCGCTGCCAAATCTGAAAATTGCTGCCGAGCTGTTGGCGCATGTCACGTTCATAAGCGAGCCGCTCCGATGCCGGCACCCGATGCACCCAGCTGAGCGAAACATGGCCATTGAATTTGTCGACTTCGGCTTGGGTAAACGCGGCAAAATCGGCCGGGCTGACGGCCTGGCTGGCGGAGAAAAAACGCTCGATCTGATACAGGCTGTCGAGGTGTTCCTGAAAGGCGCGCTGCAGTTGCCGTTCCATGCGGCCGGCGAGATCGAGAAAGCGCTGCTGGATCTGCTGTTGTTCCCACTGGCTGGCGCGGACAAACAGCACGGTCACCAAGCTGAACGTGATCGCCAGCGGCAGCAGCACGGCGCGCAGCTGTTGCCGGTTGTCGCTGCCGGCCGGGTCGGTGGCGAGCAGCAGCAGCGGCGTGATCAGCGCGACGCCAATGCTGTCGCCGACCCACCAGGTAAGCCAGTTGAAGGCAGCCTCGTCACCGGCAATCTGGCCGGCGCCGACCAAACTCGCGATGCCGACCGAAGCACCCACCAGCGTGCTGGTGCTGGCGCCCAGCAGGGCAAAGCGCAGCAGCGCGCGCTCGTCATCCCAGGCCAGCGGCAAACCGACATGGCGCTTCAGCAGCCACCAGCCAAACCCGGCTTGTCCGGCGGCACCGGCGCCGATCAGTGCCGTCATCAGCAGCTGCGCCGCAGCGGGCAGGCCGGTTGCCGGCCAGGCGGTCGACAGGTTCATGATCACCGAGCCGAGCCAGATGCCGGGCAGCGCCGCCGGGCCAAACCGGATCAGGCAGAACAGTGCCAGCCCGGCCGGTGGGAACACTGCCGTGGCGAAGCCGGGCGGAATCGCGAGTAGCAAACCGAGCCGGCCGAGCAGGAAATACGCCAGCGCGATACCGGGCAGTAACAGGAGCGTGCGCTGGCGCAAACGAAACGAGCCAATCGGACCGGGGGGTGCCCTCAAGCCTAGTACAGACTGGCGTCGGCACGAACGACGGCGGTCGACTATTCTGGAAAGGACTATGCCTTGCTGTACCAGCACGCCGCGCGGCGACCCGCACTGTCTCGCCCCGACCAGAGGAACCCTGTTGTCATGTCCGACACCTTGACTCGAGTGGTGTACGTCGAGGACGAGCCCGATATTCAGGCGATTGTCCGTATTGCGCTGGAGTCCATCGGCGGCATGCAGGTTGCCGTGTTCAGCTCTGGCCAGGAAGCGATTGCGCGCGCGGCCGAGGTGCAGCCGCAACTGCTGGTGCTGGATGTGATGATGCCGGGCCTGGACGGGCCCGGTACCTTGCGCCTGCTGCGCGAGCAAGCCGCGTTGCGGAATGTCCCCGCCATTTTCATGACCGCGAAAGCCCAGCCGCAGGAAATCGCGGCGTTACAGCAGCAGGGCGCCATCGCGGTGGTGTCCAAACCGTTCGACCCCATGCAGCTTGCTGCCGAGTTGCGCCGTCACTGGCAGGCGTGGCAGCTCGCCAGCGCGGACCAGTGCTGACAGGTTGCGAGAGATGAAAGCCATGGCCATGACACCGGAGCAGCAGCTGCAAGAATTTCGCGAGCAATTCGCTCGCCAGCTGCCGGAGCGCTGCAATGTACTCAGCAAAATTTTCGCCCGTGCCAGCGTCGGTGATGAGGCGGCGCGAGCCGAGTTGCAACGCGCCTTGCATTCGCTGGTCGGTGCCGGCGGCACCTTTGGTTTTCCCCAAATCAGTCAGCAGGCCCGTCACTTGGAGCAGCAGGTGCGCGACGGGCCGTTGCCGGCGGCGCTGGAGTTCCAGGCCCAGCTGCGCAGCATGATGGCGCTGGCGCAGTTGCCGCATCCGGCTGCAGCCGTTGCGCCGGCGGCTGCCGAGCTGAGCACGTTGCCGCGCGAGCTGGTGTATCTGGCGCAGGACGGTGCGCACAGCAGCGAGCTGCTGAGCCAGCTGCAGAAATTCCAGCTGCAGGTGCATCGCGTCGTCGACACGGCGGCCTTGCAACGCCTGTTTGGCGAGCGGCCGGAACAGGCGTTTCTGGTGATCGTCGACTGTCAGGCCGCATTGCCGTTCGACTGTCCGTTGTTCGCATCCACAAACGCCATCGATTGGCAGCGGCATGTCTTGCTGCTGGTGTCGACACGCCGGGATTTCACCCTGCGTTTGCAAGCGGCCAAGCTCGGTGCGCGGGCGGTGCTGGCCAAGCCGCTCAATCTGCCGGATCTGCTTGAGGTGCTGGAGCGGCCGGAGTTCGATCAGCAAGCGGCGCCCTACCGGGTGTTGATCGTGGACGATGACTTGAGCGTTGCCAGCTACCACGCCGCGGTGTTGCGCAGCGCCGGCATGAAAGTCGAGATTTGCTCGGATGTGCTGCGGGTCGATATCGTGGTGCAGGATTTCGCGCCGGAGCTCATCCTGCTCGATCTCTACATGCCCGGTTGGGACGGGCCCGATATTGCGCGCGCTTTGCGGATGGACAATCAGTCGCTCGGGGTGCCGCTGGTGTTCCTGTCCTCGGAAGCCAACCGCGCCGTCCAGCTTGGTGCCATGCGTGACGGCGGTGACGATTTTCTGGTCAAACCGATCCAGCCCACGCATCTCATTGAGTCGGTGCAGATCCGCGCCCGCCGCTACCGCGAGCTGCGCAATGCCATGCTGACCGATCCGCTGACCCACGTGCTGAACCGGCGCGCATTGATGGTTGGCGTCGAGCGCGAGTTTGCCCGAGCGCGCCGGCTGCAGGTACCGCTCAGTGCCGCCGTGATCGATATCGATCGGTTCAAGCAGGTCAATGACAGCCAGGGCCATCAGGTTGGCGATACCGTGCTGAAAGGTTTGACGCAGTTGCTGCGGCAACGGCTGCGCAAATCCGATCTGATCGGCCGGCTCGGTGGCGAGGAGTTTCTGGTCGTGCTGCCGGAAACCGATCTGACCACCGCGTGGGCCTTGCTTGACGATATCCGCGAACAATTCAGCAGTTTTGATTTCATCGGGGTCAACGGCCGGCTGCATGTGACGTTCAGTGCCGGCATCAGCGAATGGCGTGGCCATTCGGCCACAGTCTGGCTTGCCGAAATGGACGAGCGGCTTTATGCCGCCAAGTCCGGCGGCCGTAACCGGATTGTCGGCCCGGTGGCGGACACTCCGATATAATCGTCAACCTTCGCTGTCATCAATTTGCAGCCACCATGACCACGCCGCTTTCCTGGCAGCCTGCTGCCAGCTTGCCGCAGCTGCGCCGCCGGGCCGCTGTTCTCGCCACGATTCGGCAGTTTTTTGCCGAGCGTCAGGTGCTCGAAGTGGAAACGCCGGTCCTGTCGGCGGCCAGCATCACCGATCTTCAATTGGGTTTTCTGGAAACGCGCTGGCGCGAACCGGGCACCGGTGCGGCCGGTCGCCGGCTGTTTCTGCACACGTCGCCCGAGTTTCCGATGAAGCGGCTGCTGTGTGCGGGCTATGGTGACATTTACCAGATCTGCAAAGTGTTTCGCGACGACGAGTCCGGTCGCTACCACAATCCGGAATTCACCATGCTGGAATGGTACCGGCTCGGTTTCGATCACCATCGGCTGATGGCCGAGGTCGATGCGCTGCTGCAGCAAGTGCTGGGCTGCGCCGCGGGCGAACGCCTGTCATATGGCGCGGCATTTCAGCAAAATCTTGCCATTGATCCGCACACGGTGAGCGATGCCGAGCTGGCGCAGCTGTGCCGCACGCGCGGCCACTACACCGGTAGCGAACTTGACCGCGATGCCATGCTGCAGTTGCTGTTTTCCGTGTGCATCGAGCCGCAGCTCGGTCGTCAGCGGCCTTGCTTTGTTTTCGATTTTCCGGCGTCGCAGGCGGCGCTGGCCCGCATCCGGGCGGAAACCCCGGCGGTGGCATCGCGTTTCGAGGTGTATGTCAACGGCATTGAACTCGCCAACGGCTTTCATGAACTCGCCGATGCCGACGAGCAGCGCCGGCGCTTCATTGCCGACAATGCCGCCCGCGTTGCCCGCGGCTTGCCGGCCGGCGTCATTGATGAAGCCTTGCTGCAGGCGCTGGCGGCAGGCTTGCCGGATTGTGCCGGTGTGGCGCTCGGCGTCGACCGGTTGGTGATGCTCGCGCTCGGTGCTGCGCATATCGACGAGGTGATCAGTTTTCCGATTCGGCGTGCCTGAGCACCGTGCACGTGCCATGGCCGCCTGGGTTCGCATCCGCAGCGGCCATAACCAGAAAAACGCAGGAACAACAACATGAACAGCAGTATGCGACGGGTGCTCATTTTGCTGGTGGTGCTGCTCTGTGCGGCGTCGGTGGTGATGGCGCAAACACCGGCGCGCTGGCAGCCGGCAGCAGCACTGAACCTGGCAGCAGTGAATGCTGAACCCGAAAATGCTGAACCGGTAAAGACCGAGCAACCACCGGCGGGCGAACCGCCGGCTACCGGCGCGGCCGATGCCACAGTTACGGCGGAAGCGGACGAAGTCGTCGAATCACAGCGGCACGCGTTGTTGCAATTCATCGACAGCAAGGGCGGGGTGTCGTTTCACAAGGACATGTTCATCGCGCCGTTCAGCTACAACGAGCGCTTCACCGGCAGCGAAAGCGAGACGGTGTTCCAGCTGAGCTTCAAGGCGCGCATCCTGGGCGGGCCGCTGTTTTTCGGCTATACCCAGCGCTCGTTCTGGCAGGCCTACGACAGCGAAGAGTCGGCGCCGTTTCGCGAGACCAATTACAACCCGGAAGTGTTCGCGCGGTTTCAGCCCGGCAACTGGCTGTCCCGTCAGTGGGGATTCGATGTCGGTATCGAGCACGAATCCAATGGCAAACGGGTGCCGGAGTCGCGCAGCTGGAACAAGGTCTATGGCGCCATGTTCCATGAAGGCGATGACGACGTGATCTGGCTGAAAGCGTGGTACCGGCTGCCGGAAAAGAAGAAAGATGATCCGCTCGACGCCGAAGGCGACGACAACCCCGATATCGACGATTACTACGGTGATGCCGAGCTGCGTTACCGGCGTTGTCTCGATGGCAAGGTCTGCCGACACCTGTTCAACGGCATGGTGCGCGGCAACCTGGAAACCGGCAAAGGCGCCATCGAATTGAGTTGGAGTTTTCCGACGGGTTCGGAGCAAACCAGCTGGTACATCTATCTGTTCAGTGGTTACGGCGAAAGCCTGATCGACTACAACAACGCCGAGAATCGCATCGCCATCGGTGTGACGCTGCGGCCGCAGTAGACGTCGTTGCGAGCGCCGGTTCCGCCGGCGCAATCCGTCCAGCCGTTCAAGGGAAACCGAGTAGCACCGGCCTGCCTCGCCTGCTCAGGCCAGCAGGGCACCGCGCCGGCTGGTCCCCCTGCCCACAACCGCTGTCTGTGAACCCGGTCACATCTGGTGCGTTAGTCCATTAGCACATAAACTGGCTCGGAGTCTCATAAGCATGCAGGGTCGGACGGGATGCCACCATGCCTGCCGGATAACCGGGGTAGGTTGTGTCGTCGTCATCGTTGCCCGCCGAATTGGCGGTGCTGCCGTTCCCATCGGGACCGGGCAGCCTGATCTTCCTGGCCTTTGCCCTGCTTGTTGTCCATCTCTGTCAGCGCCTGGTTGAACAGGCGGCGTTGGCGGTCGAACCGCTCGAACGCCAGGCGGCGTTTGCCCGCACGGCGGTCGCTGTCGGCTGTCTGGTCTGGGCGCTCGATGGTGGGGGTCTGCTCAATTACCCGGTGCTGGCCGGACGCGACGTCCGTTTGCTGCCGGCGTTGCTGGCGCTGGTCACGATGATGCTGGCCGCCCGTTGGACGGTGCCGGCGCTGACCAGCACCCGGCGACCGGAACGCATTGCCCTGGCAGCGGCCGGGCTCGCGACCGGCATGTTGTTCGCTCATGCCGGCTTGATGGCGTCCTATGGCGCGCTCAGCGGTACCGTGCGTTGGCCGTTTGCGCTGGCCGCGCTGCTGCTTGCGTCGGTGCTGGCGGTGGTGTTGTCGCTGCGTCACCGTGTCGCCCGCTTGCGGGCAATGGCGACGGCATTCCGGCCGTTTTCGTGGTGGGAAAAAACGCTGGCGGCCTTGACGGTGCTGCTGCTGCATTGGCTGCTGGCCAACGTGTTGCCGCTGCGTGTCGACAGCCTGGCGCCGAAGGTCGGCAACGAACTGATGTTGCCGGTGTTGATGCTGGTGGTGGTGTTGATCGCCGGTTATCAGACCTTGTCCTTGCATGTCGACGGCGTTCGTCAACGCCTGCACAACCGGGCACTGGCCTTGCTGCGTACGATGCCGGCGCCGAGCAAAACCGAGTTGGAACAACAACTGGCGCTGATTGCCGAACGGCTGCCGTTGCTGCAGCGCATGGACGCCTTGCATCTGCATTATCAGCCGCTGGTGCCACAGCAGGAGCCGGCGACCCGCATCCGGTTCGAAGCCTTGCTGCGCGTGCAAGATCCCACGCTCGGACCGCTATCGCCGGAACTGTTTTTGCTCGCCTGCGAGCGGGCCGGGCAAACCATCGCCATCGATCGCGCCATTTTGCTGCGCGCGCTGCACGACTCGGCCGCGTGGCGCAGCCTCGCACCGCAATGCGCCGGCATTTCGGTCAACATGGCGCCCGACAGTTTGCTGGCCGCCGATTTTCTGCCGTGGCTGAAAATCCAGCTGCGGGTTTTGCATATCCCGCCCGGCTGGTTGCAACTGGAAATAACGGAGCATGCCCTGATGGCTGCCGGCGCCGGTTTGGCGGAGGTGTTGCGGCAACTGCAAGCACACGGTGTCAGCGTGGTGATGGACGATTTCGGTACCGGCTTTTCCTCACTCGGCGTGCTGGTTGATCTGCCGATTCACGGCATCAAATGCGATCGCAGTTTTGTTCGCACCCTGGAGCGCGACCGCAACCGGCAAGTGCTGTTGCAACACCTGTCCGCCATGGCGCGGGATCTGCGCTTGCATTTGACCGTGGAAGGCGTTGAAACCCCGGCCGCGTTGGCGATTGTGCGCAGCCACGGCGCCGATACCGTGCAAGGCTATGTCTACGCCAAGGCAATGGCGCCGGCCCTGGTGCCGGTGTGGTTGAGCGAGTTTCGGCGCACGAGCGCCGTGTCCGCGTCTCAGCGCCTGCCGGAGATCGCCTGACGGGACGGGGGCGGTCGCCAGCGCTCAGGCAACGTCGTGATGTCGGTGTTTCTGATACAGAAAGGCCAGCAGCTGCGCCCGTAACTGGTGATACAGCGGCAACTGTGCCAATGCCAGGCGGTCGCGTGGTCGCGGCAACGGCACCGACAGTATCTCACCAATGGTGGCGGCCGGACCGTTGGTCATCATGACCACGCGGTCCGACAGCAAAATCGCTTCATCGACATCGTGGGTCACCATCACCACGGTGGTGCCCGTGCCAGCGACAATGCGCAGCAACTCATCCTGCAGATGCGCGCGGGTCAGCGCATCGAGCGCACCGAACGGCTCATCCATCAGCAGTACTTGCGGCTCCATCGCCAGCGCGCGGGCAATGCCCACGCGCTGCTTCATGCCACCGGAAATTTCTTGCGGCAGCTTGCTGGCGGCAGCGGTCAGGCCGACCAGTGCCAGCGCACGGTTTGTGCGCTCGCGCAGCTGCGCTTTGTTTTCGCGCGCACCGAACACCCGCTCCACGGCCAGGTAAACGTTGTCGAAGCAACTGAGCCAGGGCAGCAGCGAATGATTCTGGAAAACCACGGCCCGTTCCGGTCGCGGCCCGGCCACTTCCCGGTTGTTGCAAATCACCACGCCACGACTCGGCAGTTGCAAGCCGGCGAGCAGATTCAACAAGGTCGATTTGCCGCAACCGGAATGGCCAATCAAGCTGACGAATTCACCTTTGCTGATGCTTAATGAGACATCAGCCAAGGCATGAAACCGACCCTGACGGCCACTGAAAATCATATCGACATGTTCGACACTGACAAAACGATTGCGGGTGGGGCTGGATGCAGTCATGACCGTCTCACTGATGCTGTTGTATTGATGCTGTCCTATTGATACTGAAAACGCCGCGCCAGCAGCACCAGGCTTTGCTCCAGCGCCAGGCCAACCAAGCCGACGATGAAGATCGCAATGATGATGTGGGCGACGTTCAGGTTGTTCCATTCGTCCCAGACCCAGAAACCGAGTCCGATGCCGCCGGTCAGCATTTCCGCCGCGACGATCACCAGCCAGGCAACGCCGATGGACAAGCGGATACCGGTCAGCAAATGCGGCAACACCGCCGGAAACAAAATCCGGGTGAACACTTTCCATTCGCTCAGGTTCAGCACCCGCGCCACGTTCAGATAATCCTGCGGCACGCTGCGCACGCCCTGCGCGGTGTTGAGCAGAATCGGCCACAGGCTGGAAATGAAGATCACCCAGATGGAGGCGGGATCGGCTTTCTGGAATACCAACAGGCCGATCGGCAACCACGCCAGCGGTGATACCGGTCGCAACAGGCTGACAATTGGTGCCAACATGCCGCTGACAAAGGCAAACCGGCCAATCAGAAAGCCGAGTGGAATGCCAATAACCGCCGCCAGCCCAAACCCCATGCCGACCCGCGCCAGCGATTGCACAATGTTCCAACCGATGCCCTGATCATTCGGGCCGTTGTCGTAAAACGGATCGGCAAACAGTGCCTGCGCGGCCTGCCAGGTTTGCTCGGGTCCGGGCAAGTCCGGACGCAGCAGTGCCAGCCATGACCACAACGCCAGCAACAGCGTGACGCCGAGCACCGGCGGCAACACCGCGCGCACGAGCCGGCGCAGTTGCTCCTGATTGGCCTGCGCGCGGGCCGCGAACTCCGCTTCGTGTTTGGCGAGCAGCTGAGCGCGTTCGGCAATCTCACGCTGGCGTTCGGCCAGCCGTTGTTGCGCACTGTCGTGACGGGGCGGGCTGAGCATCGCGGCACTCGCGCGATCGGGCACAGCGGACAGGTGTCGCGTCGTGTTCATGCGGTCACTCCGGTGGCGGCCAGATCAAAACTGGCGGCGTAACGGGCCGGCTCCTTGCCATCCCAAATCTTGCCGTCGAGCAAGGTGCTGCTGCGCAGGGCGTCGGTAGGTAGCGCTACCTTGGCGGCGGTGGCGGCTTGTTTGTACAGCGCGAGCTGGTTGATCTCGCTGGCAACGGCCAGATAATCCGGTTCGGTTTTCAGCAGGCCCCAACGCCGCTGCTGGGTCAGGAACCACATGCCATCCGACAGATACGGAAACGTGACGGCGCCGTCGGCGAAAAATTTCAGGTGGTGGCGATCCTGCCAGCGGCCGCCGATGCCATCGTCGTACTGGCCCAGAAAGCGGCCTTCGATCACATCGACCGGGGCATTGACGTAGGCTTTGCCGGCTATCAGTTTGGCCACTGTCGCGCGGTTGCGCGGCTCGTCGAGAAAGCGTGACGCATCAAGCAGCGCCGCGGTCAGGGCGCGCGCGCTGTTCGGGTACTGCTGCACAAACGACGCCGTGGTGCCGAGCACTTTTTCCGGATGATCCGGCCAGATCGCTTGCGAAGTGGTGACCGTGAAACCGATCCTGTCGAAAATGGCGCGGGCATTCCACGGTTCGCCAACGCAAAATCCGTCCATGTTGCCGACCCGCATGTTGGCGACCATTTGTGGTGGCGGCACGACAATGGTTTTGACATCGTTGAACGGGTGCACACCGATGCTGGCAAGGTAGTAGTACAGCCACATCGCGTGGGTGCCGGTGGGAAAGGTCTGCGCGAAGGTGTACTCACGTGGGTTGGTTCGGATGTGTTTGGCGAGGCTGGCGCCATCACGCACACCACGCTGATGCAGCGTGTTGGCCAAGGTGATGGCCTGGCCGTTGTGGTTCAGGTTCATCAACACGGCCATGTCTTTTTTGGGGCCGCCAATGCCCAGATGAACACCGTATACCAGCCCATACAGCACATGCGCGGCGTCGAGTTCGCCATTGAGCAGTTTGTCACGCACCGCCGCCCACGACGCCTCCTTGCTCGGGACGATCTCGATGCCATATTTCTTGTCGAAGCCCATCGCCGCGGCGACCACAACGGAGGCGCAATCGGTCAGCGGAATGAATCCGATCTGCAACCGGGTTTTCTCCGGCTTGTCGCTGCCGGCGGCCCATACCCGTGGCGTGGTCGCGGTACCGCCGACCGCGAGCGCACCGGCCACCGCCGCCAGGGATTTGCCAAACCGGCGTCGTGAGTGATCGAAAGGCTCTGCCATCGCGGTTGGCTGGCGGGGTTCGGGTGACACGGTGTCGGCCATGGTCGGTCTCCAAAAATCATTCGCCAAAAACAAAAACGGCGGCCGATACCTCGCGGATTGCGAAGCGTCGGACGCCGTTGTCCTGAATCGTGAAGTGCGTAGTGATGCGCGTCATGCTGCGTGTAGCGTCGCATCGACTGCAGGGTATCGTGATGCCAGTCATGATGACTGTCACCAATGCCACAGCAAGGCTTGTGCCAGTGTTGCTTCATGCCAGTAGACGCGCGTTCTCCGCGCGTTGTTGCGTCACTGTTTGGTGGTGGCGAGACCTCCACGCACCAGTCTGATGCGCGTTGCACCAAGTTGCCGCCCCAAATATTGGCGAGCCAATTCGTTCAGCGCGACCATTGTCGCAGCAGCTCGCTGGCCAGCTCCCACAATGACCGCCGACTTTGCATGGCTTGCTCACGCAGCCATTGATAGGCCTGCTGTTCGGTCATGTCTTCACGCGCCATCAACATGCCTTTCGCGGTATCAATCGTTTGCCGCTGCTGTTGCCGCTGTACCGCAATCTGGTGTTGCGCCGATTGCCGTTGATCCTGAAGAAACCGGGCCATGGCAATCCGCAGCACCGGTCCCAGCCGCTGGGAGTTGATGCCTTCAACCGAGTAAACGGTGACGCCGGCCGCCAGCGCTGCGGCAATGCTGTCGTCGCTGTCATCGGCGGTGAACATCAGCATCGGTCGTGGCGCGTGACTGTTGACGACGCACAGCGATTCCAGCACGTCGCGCGACGGCGACGCGGTGTCGATCAGAATGACATCCGGCTGAAAATCGGCAACCCGGCGCAGCAGGCCGATGGCGCCTTCCATTTCTTGCACCGACTCAATGCCGGCCTGCCGCAAGGCCGTCACCGCCGGATCAATACGGTCATTGCTGTCGGCGATCACCAGTACCCGCATCGCTCAGTCCTTGTTGTCGACGTCTTGTTGTAATCGATGTCTTGTTATTGCTGTGCAACCGTTTACTAAAACGGGTTGCAAACACCGGGCCGGATCGGGTCTGCCTGTTTTGGGGCGCCGGAACGGTGCACATCGGGAAATCTGGCCAGCGCTGGTGCAGAAAATGCCGTTGCATCGAGCCGAACACGTATCGATCTCGTCGCGTTGGCGCGATGGGTGGTGTTGTGTGGATGGTCCAATTGCACCGGCACTGTGCAGAACTGCACCGGCGCGGTGCCGGCGATGTGGCTTCCATCAGCACGGCTTTGAAAAATTGTGATGGGCACGGCGCTGAATCGGAGTTGGCCTCCGAATTGCAAAGGGCTGTACCAGACAACGGCGTCCACTGACTTGCAGTTCCTGCAGGTCAATGGTCGCCGTTTTTTGTTTTCGGGAGGAGACGCAATGAAGCCGCGACTGGTGTTGGTCGGCAATGGCATGGCCGGCATGAAAGTGATCGAAGAGCTGCTGACGCTGGCGCCGGATCGCTACGACATCACGGTGTTCGGCAGCGAACCGCACGGCAATTACAACCGCATTCTGTTGTCGCCGGTGCTGGCCGGCGAAAAACGCGCCGACGAGATCCTGATCAACCCGATCGATTGGTATGCCGAGCATGGCATCACGCTGCATGTTGGCAAGCCGATCACGGTGATCGATCGCGATGCCCGCGTCGTCCGCACCGACGATGGTCTGGTGCAGGCGTATGACCAGCTGATCCTGGCGACCGGTTCGCTGCCGTTCATTCTGCCGGTGCCGGGCCGCGAGCTGCCCGGCGTGGTCAGCTATCGCGATCTGCACGATGTCGATCAGATGCTGGCGGCGAGCCGGCAGTATAAAAATGCCGTCGTGATCGGCGGCGGCCTGCTCGGCCTCGAAGCCGCTTATGGTCTGCTGAAACAGGGCATGACGGTGACCGTCGTGCACCTGATGCCGACGCTGATGGAGCGCCAACTCGATGCCGCCGCGGCGACGCTGCTGCAGCAGACGCTGGAAGCGCGCGGCATCGCGTTCAAGATGGCGGCACAAACGACCGCGCTGCTCGGCAGCGAGCGCGTGACGGCCGTGCAACTCGCCGACGGCTCGACCGTGCCGGCCGATCTGGTCGTCATGGCCGCCGGCATCCGGCCGCACACCCAGCTCGCCAAGGACTGCGGTCTGCTGTGCGAGCGCGGCGTCGTCGTGTCCGATGCCATGCTGACCTCCGATCCGAACATCTATGCCGTCGGTGAATGCGTGCAGCACCGCGGCCAGTGCTACGGTCTCGTCGCACCGCTGTATGAACAGGCGCGCGTCTGCGCCGCGCGGCTCGCCGGCGATCCGGACGCCGCCTATCAGGGGTCGGTGACCTCGACCAAGCTGAAAGTGACCGGTGTCGATCTGTTTTCGGCCGGCGATTTCCAGGGCAGCGACGGTTGTGATCAGATCGTCTATCAAGACGCCGGCGCCGGCGTCTACAAGAAGGTGGTGCTGCGCGACGACAAGCTGATCGGCGCCGTGCTGTACGGCGACACCGCCGATGGCAGTTGGTATTTCCAACTGATGAAAGAGCAGAGCTCGGTCGCGACGCTGCGTGACACGCTGTTGTTTGGTCCAAGCAGTGGGCCGCTCGGCGACGGTGACGGCAAGCCGGCCGTGCTCGATTGGCCGGATGATCGCGCCGTCTGCGATTGCAACGGTGTCTGCAAAGGCACCATCGTCGAGGCGATCAAAAGCCAGAAACTGCAAACGCTGGAGGCCGTGCGCGCGCACACCAAGGCCTCGGCCTCGTGCGGCTCGTGCACGCCGCTGGTCGAACAGCTGCTGGCGGCGTCGGCCGGCGACGGCTATCAGGCCAGCAGCAAAAAACCGCTGTGCGGCTGCACCGATTACAGCCACGACGACGTGCGCGAGGCGATTCGCGCGCAGCGTTTGCTGTCACTGACGCAGGTGTTTGAAACGCTGCACTGGCGTCATGCCGATGGTTGCGACAAATGCCGGCCGGCGATCAATTTCTATCTGCTTGCGAGCTGGCCCGGCGAAGCGGTCGATGACGCGCAGGCGCGGTTCGTCAACGAACGCAATCACGCCAACATCCAGAAGGACGGCACCTACTCGGTCGTGCCGCGGATGTGGGGCGGCGTCACCAACGCCAGCGAGCTGCGCGCGATCGCCGATGTCGTCGACAAGTTCCGCATCCCGACCGTCAAGATCACCGGCGGTCAGCGGGTCGATCTGCTCGGCGTCAAGAAAGAAGATCTGCCCGGCGTCTGGGCCGACTTGAACAAAGCCGGATTCGTCTCCGGGCATGCCTACGGCAAGGCGCTGCGCACCGTCAAAACCTGCGTCGGTTCCGAATGGTGCCGGTTCGGCACGCAGGATTCGACCACCATGGGCATCCGCCTCGAGCAACTGACCTGGGGCGCCTGGACGCCGCACAAATTCAAGATGGCGGTGTCCGGTTGTCCGCGCAATTGCGCCGAAGCGACGATCAAGGATTTCGGCGTGATCGCGATCGAATCCGGTTGGGAGCTGCATGTCGGCGGCAATGGCGGCATCAAGCTGCGCGGCACCGAAGTGCTGTGCCGGGTCGAGACGATGGCCGAGGTCGAAGAACACTGCCTGGCGTTCATGCAGCTGTATCGCGATGAAGGCCGGTATCTCGAACGGACGGCGCCATATCTGGAGCGGGTCGGCCTCGCTTACGTGCAGCAGCGGGTCGTGCACGATGCCGACAGCCGGCGGCAGCTGGCGCAGCGCTTTCGCGATGCGCAGTCGTATTTCCAGAAAGATCCGTGGGCGGAGCTGGCACAGCCGGTGGCGCGCGAACAATTCATTCCGATCGTCGATTTGAGCTGAAGGAGATCCCCATGCCTGCTTACGCCAGCCCCACCGGTACCCCACTCGAAAACCTGCTCGGCCGGAGCGATGCCGGTCGGGCAGAACCGGGCTGGATCCCGGTCGGCGCACTGCAGCACATTCCGTCACTTGGCGCCCGCGTCGTGCGCACCGCGCACGGCAACGTCGCGGTGTTCCGCAACAGCGCCGATGAAGTGTTCGCGCTGCTCGATCGCTGTCCGCATCGCGGCGGCCCGCTGTCCGAAGGCATCGTGCACGGTCGTCTGGTCAGTTGCCCGTTGCATGCCTGGCAGGTGCATCTCAACAGCGGCACGGCCAAAGCGCCGGACATCGGCTGCGTGCCGCGCTTTCCGGTCAAGGTGGTCGCCGGCGAAGTCTATCTCGGCCTGCAACCGTTGCCGGAATCGCGCGCGCGCTTGAACACGGTGGATTGAGCAATGGCGGTTACGCGGCGCGCATGGGAGTCGACCAACCTGCTGCCCTCCGGCCGGCAGACGCGCACGACTTGTCCGTACTGCGGAGTCGGTTGCGGCGTCATCGTCCAGCAGAGTCCGGATGGTCGCCTGAGCATCCAGGGCGATCCGGAGCATCCGGCCAATTTCGGCCGGCTCTGTTCGAAAGGCTCGGCGCTGGCCGATACGCTCGGCCCGGACGATCGGTTGCTGTATCCGGAATGGCGCGAGGCCGACGGCACCATCCGCCGCCTCAGCTGGGACCACGCGCTCGACAAAATTGCCGAGCAATTCGCCCGCATCCGCGCCGAGCATGGCCCGCAGGCGATCGCGTTCTACGCCTCCGGCCAGATGCTGACCGAAGACTATTACGTCGCCAACAAGCTGATGAAAGGTTTCATCGGCAGCGCCAATATCGACACCAATTCGCGCTTGTGCATGGCCTCGGCCGTGGCCGGCCACACGCGCGCGTTCGGTGCCGATCTGGTGCCGGTTGCGTACACCGATCTGGAGCAGGCCGATCTGGTTGTGCTGAGCGGCTCGAACCTGGCCTGGTGTCATCCGGTGCTGTTCCAGCGCTTGAAAGCGGCCAAGGAGCAGCGGCCGGCAATGCAGGTCGTCGTCATCGATCCGCGCCGGACCGAAACGACCGTCATTGCCGATCAGCACCTGGCGATCAAACCGGGCAGCGACAGCTGGCTATGGAGCGGTTTGCTGGTGCATCTGGCGCAGTACGGCCAGCTCGATTTCGCGTTTCTCGAGCGCCATGTCGACGGCTGGGCTGACAGCATCGCGGCCGCGCGCGCCGCGACGCCGAACCTGACCACGGTCGCGCAGCACTGCGGCATCGCCGAAGACGAGCTGCTGCGTTTCTATCGCAAGTTCGCCGCGACTGCGCGGGTCGTGACCGGGTTCTCGCAAGGGATCAACCAGAGCAGCACTGGCACTGACAAAGTCAACGCGATTCTGAATGTGCATCTGGCCAGCGGCCGGATCGGCAAGCCCGGCGCCGGACCGTTCTCGATCACCGGCCAGCCGAATGCGATGGGCGGTCGCGAAGTCGGCGGCATGGCCTCGACGCTGGCCGCGCACCTGAGTTTTTCGGCATCGGATCGGGCGCTGCTGCAACGGTTCTGGTCAGCGCCGAATCTGGTGTCGGCACCGGGACTGAAAGCGGTCGATATGTTCGAGGCGATGGCCGATGGCAACGTCAAAGCGGTCTGGATCATGGCGACCAATCCGGTCGTCAGCCTGCCGAATGCCGATCGCGTGCGCGCGGCGCTGAAACGTTGCGAGTTCGTCGTCGTTTCCGATTTCGTTCGCCACACCGACACGCTGGCCTGCGCGCAGCTGCGCCTGCCGGCGCTCGCCTGGGGCGAGAAAAGCGGCACGGTGACCAATTCCGAGCGGCGGGTGTCGCGGCAGCGGGCGTTTCTGCCGGCGCCGGGCGAAGCGAAAGCCGATTGGTGGGCGATCTGCGAAGTCGGCAAGCGGCTCGGGTTTGCCGAAGCGTTTTCGTTTCAGAGCGCGCACGAGATCTTTCGTGAGCACGCCCGGCTGACCGAATTCGAAAACCACGGCGAGCGCGCCTTGCGCCTGGGCGCGCTGGCCCAGCTCGATGCGCAACAGTATGAACAGTTGGCGCCGGTGCAATGGCCGGTGCAGGCCGATGGTCAGGGCAGCGAACGGCTGTTCGCCGACGGCGTGTTTGTCACCGGCAATGGCCGCGCGCAGATGCTGGCGCTGACGCCGCGGGCGCCGGCCAATGCGCTGACGGAAACGTTTCCGCTGGCGCTCAATACCGGTCGCGTCCGCGATCATTGGCACACGATGACGCGCACGGCGCGCGCCGCCAAACTGAACGCGCACCAGGGCGAACCGCTGCTGCAGATCCATCCGCAGGATGCTGCGCGCTATGCGCTCGGCGATCGCGAATTCGCCACGGTCAGCAGCCAGTGGGGCGAAGCCTTGTTGCGCGTGCAGTGTGATGAGGGCATCCGGCCCGGTTCGGTGTTTGCGCCGATGCACTGGAATGAACAGTTTGCGTCAGCCGCCCGGATCGGCGCCGTTGTCAATCCGGATCGCGATCCGCGTTCCGGCCAGCCGGAATTCAAGCACACGCCGGTGCGCGTGCAGCCGGCGGCGATGCGCTGGCAGGGGTTTTTGTTGAGCCGCGAACGGTTAGTGCAGGCACCGCGTTGCCAGTACTGGTTGCGCATCCCGGCGACCGGCTGCAGCCGTTACGAATTGGCCGACGGCCAGGCT
This sequence comes from Pseudomonadota bacterium, assembly GCA_049324755.1. Taxonomy (GTDB): domain Bacteria; phylum Pseudomonadota; class Gammaproteobacteria; order Enterobacterales; family Permianibacteraceae; genus Permianibacter. The sequence goes on along the minus strand of JBMOMZ010000064.1, from coordinate 17,702 downwards.
TTCGAGCGCGAGCAGTTGTTACACGATCTGTTCGCCGGGCAACTGCCGCCGGGCGAACGGCTCGATTGGGGCGATCCGGCCCGCGCCGCCTATCGCGCCGCCTGGGTGCAGCACGATCGTCTGCAGGCTTGCCTGTTCATTGCGCCGACCGCGCAGCTGCCGGATCGGCAATGGCTGCTGAGTCTGTTCGGGCAAAACCGTTTGAGCAGCGACGAGCGCAAGGCGCTACTGTCCGGCCGGCCGCCGCGTGGCACGGTGGTCACCGGCGCGATCGTCTGCGCCTGTTTTTCGGTCGGCGAACAGACGCTGCGCCAACACATTCGCGCCGGCTGCCGGAGCCCGGCCGCGCTGACCCGCGCCTGTCAGGCCGGCGGCAATTGCGGTTCCTGTCTGCCGGCATTGCAACGGCTGATCGACAGCGAACCGATAACGGGAGTGCCGGCATGATCAGCTTAAGGTTTTCACCGTCGTTACCGTTGGCATCGTCATCATGGTGGTCGCGCTGGTTGCCGGCACGCACCCGGTCGCCATCACGAGCAGGCGGCAATCGAAACGGCAAAGTGTTTCTGATCGGTGCCGGTCCCGGTGATCCGGAGCTGCTGACGCTGAAAGCGCTGCGGCTGTTGAACCAAGCCGATGTCGTGCTGTACGACCGCCTGATCGCACCGGCCATCCTGGCGCTGATCCCGGCGCGCGCGCACAAACACTATGTCGGCAAATGCAGCGGCGATCACCATGTCACGCAGGCGGAAACCGAGCGCTTGTTGGTGCAGTACGCACAACAAGGACTCAACGTTGTCCGGCTGAAAGGCGGCGATCCGTTTCTGTTCGGCCGCGGCGGCGAGGAAATGCAGACGCTGTGGCGCGCCGGCATCGACGTGGAAGTGGTGCCGGGCATCACCGCCGCGCTTGGCTGCGGTGCCTACGCCGGCATACCGCTGACCCATCGCGATTACGCCTCGTCAGTACTGTTTCTGACCGGCTGCAATCAGCACGGTGAATTGCCGGCGAGCAATGAAGTGTTGGCACGCCGCGATCAGACGCTGGTGATCTACATGGGGCTGGCGCGATTGCCGCAGCTCTGCACTTCGCTGCAGCAGAGCGGCCTGCCGAGCGATTGGCCGGTCGCGCTGATCGCGCAGGGCACGACGCCGCAGCAACAGCTCGTGATCGGCACGCTGGGCGATATCGCCGCCAGACAGCAACAGACGCAGCTGCCGAGTCCGACCTTGGTGATTGTCGGCAGAGTGGTGGCGGTCGCGCAGCAGCGGCAGGCGTGTGGGGTGGCGCGGTCGGAAATGCGTTGATGCGGTCGTCGGTGGTCAGTTGGTGGTTGGTGGTTGGCGGTTGGTGGAAAAAATTTGTTGGCGCTGCGCGCCCTATTCCGCTCGACCCTTGCTAACCGCCCAGGGCGTCGCAGAGCGAAGCCCGTTCGAACGGCGACAGTGAACTTTGACGGTGTTTGTGCCCGTTCGCACCCCCTTGCAAAGGGGAGGGATGTTCAGTTGCATTGTAAGCAGCGATCAATGCCTTGAATCGCGTGCGAGTCTGAGAGGGAGCTGTACAGTTCCCTCCCCTGCCAAGGGGAGGGTTAGGGTGGGGTGATTGCCGCTTCGCGCCAGCCGCAATCAACTGCGGCCGCTACGTCGAGCGAATCCAATCGCTATTCAGCAGCAGAACACCAAAATCATCGCGGATAAATCCGCTCGCACGAAAACAATCGCGGCTGAAGCCGCTCCCACAACGACGCTTCGTCAACCACCAACCACCAACCACCAACCACCAACTCAGAACCCGGTCCCCATCAATTCCCCCATCCGCACGGCGCGCGCCGGTTGCCAGTCCGGATTCAACCGGTAGGCGTTTTTCGGGAACAGCGCGACGACGGTCGAGCCGAGCAGGAAGCGACCCATTTCGGCGCCTTGGTCGAGCACGATGTTCTGATCATCGTAACGCCATTCGGTGATGACACCCGGTCGTGGCGGATTGACCACGCCATGCCAGACCGTTGCCATGCTGCCGACGATCGTCGCGCCAACCAGCACCTGCACGAACGGGCCATGCTCGCCGTCGAACACGCAAACGACGCGCTCGTTGCGGGCGAACAGGCCCGGCACCGCGCGCGCGGTCAGCGGGTTGACCGAGAACAGATCGCCGGGGATGTAACGCATCAACCGCAGCTTGCCTTGGCATGGCATGTGGATGCGGTGGTAATCCTTCGGCGACAGGTACAGCGTTGCGAACAGGCCGTCCTGGAATTGCGCCGCCAAATCCGGATCGCCACCGAGCAGGGCGTTGGTCGAATACTGGTGCCCTTTCGCCTGGAAGATCTGATCGCCGGCGATGGGGCCGGCCTGCGAGATGGCGCCATCGACCGGGCACACGAGCGCGCTGCCGGCCAGCGGCCGGGCGCCGGCTTTCAGCGGCCGGGTGAAAAAGTCGTTGAAGCTTTTGTAGCTGGCCGGGTCCGGGTTTTCGGCTTCCGCCATGTTGACGCCGTAGCGGCCGATGAACTTGCGGATCGCCCAGGTGGTCAGCTTGCCGGCTTCGGCACTGGCGCCTTTGCCGGCCAGCACGGTCAAGAGCTGCTTGGGCATCAGGTATTGCGGCAGCACTTTCAGGCGATCACTCACGTCTTGGTCCTCGAAACTTGTCGGTACCGGCCGCTGGGCCGGCAAGGCGCCCGGCTGGGGGCAAAACCGGTTGGGCCAAAAAAAGGCCGGCTAGGATACCACCGGCCCGCCAATCTGCGACCCCGGCTGCAGCGGCCTCAGGCGTGGGCTGGTCAACGGGCTGTGGTAGGCTCGCCGCCGTTTGCTGGAACCGGATCGCTTTCGCAATGGTGGAATCCCTGCTGGCCTGGACCACGGCCAATCCGCACTGGGCGGCGCTGGTGGTCGCGGTTGTCGCCTTTCTGGAATCGCTGATCATCATCAGCTTCTTCGTGCCCGGCTGGTTGCTGCTGATGGGTCTCGGCACGCTGGTCGGCACCGGCCACCTGCCGTTCTGGCCGATCGTCTGGGCGGCCTATGTCGGTGCCGTGATCGGCGAGGCGGTCGGCTTCTGGCTCGGCCACCGCCACAGCGAGCGCATCCAGAATTCGCGCTTTTTCGAAGGCCACAAACCGCTGCTGAAACGGGCCGAAAGCCTGTTCATCCGCTATGGCGTCATGAGCCTGTTGCTCGGCCGCTTCGTCGGGCCGATCCGCGCCGTGCTGCCGTTCGTCGCCGGCCTGCTGCAATTCCCGTGGCGCTGGTACTGGCCGACCAATCTGTTCGGCGGCCTGTTCTGGGCGCCGGCGTATCTCTTGCCCGGCATCGCGGTCGGCGCCTCACTCAACCTGCCGCTCGCGTCACTGTGGCCACCCGCCTTTCATCTGGCGCTGGTGTTCGCCTTGTACTGGGCCGCGCGGCAACTGCGCAGCATCAGCCACAAACTGTCGGTCACGGTAACCGTGCTTGCCACGGCAACCCTGATCGCGCTGCCGCTGATGCCGTGGTGGCAGGTGTTCACCGATTTGTTCGGCGCGATCTGGTCAGTCATCAACAAGAGTGCCTAGTGCTCATCAGCGCTTGCTCATAACCAACGACCATAATCCACGCGATTGACACCCGGCTGGCCCGCTCCGTAGTCTCAACGCCATGAACACACGTCCGCAGTCCTACTTTTTTAGCTTTACTCTCCAGCCAACCGGGGAGGGCTGACGCGCGACTGCAAAAACGCCACGCGATGCCAAAAACCTCCCCACCGGGGAGGTTTTTTTTTGCCTGCATGGACGCAGGCATGGCGGAATTGTCAGGAACAAATTCCGGCGGCCTGTGTGGGCACATGCATGGTGGAACTGCCGGGAACAAATTTCGACTGTGGCACATCGCTGGATTTGTGAAGTTTTACTTCGCCCGTCCGACGAGCCGAGCAACGCAATGGAGCTCGGGTTAACCGCCCGTAGCGAAAGCGAAGGGGCGAGGCAGGGAAGCCGAAGCCTTTTCTGACTGGACAGGAGTCCTGTCAGAAAAGCCCTGAGCGGAATGAAGTCGCGCAGGGTACCGCGCGTTTTTCGCGCGGCGAGGAATGCAGGGCAATGTTCTTTGCGTCCTTTCTTGCGCCAAGAAAGGACGTCGCCCGCCGGGGCGAGACCCGGCAATGGTAGGAGTCGACGGCCTTTGCGAGCTGCGAGGCCCCCTCTCCCCCAACCCCTCTCCCACGAGGGGAGAGGGGAGTAAAACCCCGAGCGAGTGGCAAACAACGAGATTCACGAAGCAGCAAAAAAAATTCAACGAACCCGAAACGGAGCACAACATGACCACCGAAGCCGGCACCACAACGCCACCGCCACTGCAGCACCTGCGCGAACAAATCAGCGCGCTCGACAACGAGCTGCTCGACATGCTCGCCAAACGCCAGCAACTCGCCCGTTCGGTTGCCGAAAGCAAAATCGGTTCGCAGCTGCCGCTGCGCGACATGGCCCGGGAAGAAAAACTGCTGAGTCAGCACGTGCAAAAGGCGCAGCAGCTCGGCCTGCATCCCGGCTACGTGACCCGCATTTTCCACGCCGTGATTGAAGAATCGCTGCGCGCGCAGCGAGCAACGCTGCAGCCGCTGCCGAATGCTGCCCGCGTCGCCGTGCTCGGTGGTGCCGGCTCGTACAGCGCGCTGGCCGCGCAAGCCTGGTTTGCCGCCGTTGCCGCGCTCGATCTGAAAGCCGGCGCCCAGTTCCGCGATGTGGTGAAGCTGCTGCGCAGTGGTGACGCCGATTATGCCGTGCTGCCGATCGAGAACCGCATCACCGGCGCGATCAGCGCGGTGTACGATCTGCTGCGCGACGGCGACTTGTACATCGTCGGCGAGCATTACCTGCCGATCAAGCACTCGCTGTTGGCCAAGCCCGGGGTCAGTCTCACCCAGATCAGGAAAGTGCTCGGCCATCCGCAGGCGCTGGCGCAGTGCGACGACTTTCTGCAGGCCAAGCACCTCGCGCTGAGCTATTGCGACAGCACCAACGAGGCACTGCTGCAGGTGGTCGGCAGTGCTGAACCGCTGGCGGTGATCGCCGATGAGGCCGTGGCCGCACAACATGGCCTGGTCGTGCTGGCCGATGCCATCGCCAACAGCGCCGACAACGAAACCCGTTTTGTCGTGCTGGCGCGGCAGCTGAAACCGGTGCCGGTGTCGGTGCCGAGCAAAACCTCACTGATGTTCTCGACCTGGCAACAACCGGGGGCGCTCGCCGATGCGCTGCTGGTGTTCCGCGATCGCGGCATCAACCTGACCCGGATCGAATCGCGGCCGATGCCGAGCGAGCCGTGGCAGGCGATGTTCTTCCTCGATTGTGAAGGCAATATCGAAAGTGAAGCCTTGCAGGAGGCGCTGCAGGCGTTGACCCGCTGCACCCGCGTGCTGCGAGTGCTCGGTTGTTACCCGAGTGAGCGTTTGCCGCCGGCACAAGTGCCGGTCGCAATTCTTGCCCAGAGTGAACTGGCGCAAAGTGAGCGCAGCGACCAAGAGCGCGCGGTAGTGGCGAACACAACGGCGGCACCGGCCGCTGTCGCCAGCGCACCGGAGAAGAAACCGGCCAAAGCTGGCAAAGGCTGGAAGCTTGCCAGCCGCGAGCACAAGCCCGATGACACCGTCATCGAGGTCGGCGGCGTCAAGATCGGTCGTGATTTTCTGGTGATGGCCGGGCCGTGTTCAATCGAATCGGCGGAGCAGATCGAAAGCTGCGCCGCCTGGGCCGCGCAACACGGTGCGAAAATTCTGCGCGGCGGTTGCTTCAAACCGCGGACCTCGCCGTATGCATTCCAGGGGCTCGGCTTGCCGGGTCTCGACATGATGAAGCAAGCCGGCGACCGGCATGGCCTGCCGATCATCACCGAAGTGATGAGCATCGAAGACATCGAGCCGGTCGCCCGTCAGGCCGACATTCTGCAGATCGGCGCCCGCAACATGCAGAACTTCTCGCTGCTGAAAGAGCTCGGCAAAACCCACCGGCCGGTGATGCTGAAACGTGGCTTGATGAATTCGATTGACGAATGGCTGCAGGCCGCCGAATACATTCTGGCCGGCGGCAACCAGCAGGTGATCCTGTGCGAACGCGGCATCCGCACCTTTGAAACGGCGACCCGCAGCACGCTCGACTTGAGCGCCGTGCCGGTGCTGCGCGAGCTGACCCATCTGCCGATCATCGTCGACCCATCGCACGCGGCCGGCCGCCGTGATCTGGTCCCGGCGCTGGCGCAGGCGGCCAAGGCGGTCGGCGCGCACGGCATCATCGTCGAGTTCCACCCGGAACCGGAGAAAGCGCTGTCCGATGGCCCGCAAGCACTGTACTTCGACCAGTTTGCCGGCATGATGCAGCGGCTCTATCAGCAATAAATTCAGTCAGTTAGGGCTGCATGCCAGCGCCAGGGCCCGGTTGCCGACTTGACGGCAGTCGGGCCATGTACTCACCGCTGTGAGCTTTGGCTTACACGCAATCGGACAAAAAGTAGACAGAAAGCCCGGCTCCGGCCGGCAGCGTCCGGCCCGGCGCCCTCCCATAATGCCTCCCATCACGGCGACACTGTCAGCGAGACATCCCGGGCGCCGTTTCACCGAGGACCGTGGTTCAATGCGAACCCAAGGAGGCAGTAAATGGACGATCGCAAATCACATCAGTGGGTAACGTTTTCGAAGGGCCGGGTACGCCTGCTGGGTTGCTCCTGCTGCGGCCAAATCCAGCTGCCGAGCAATCGCGATGCGGCCTGCCCGCAGACCCAACTGGGTGCCGGCGTGCTGATGCGCAACGGCTACCGCTGCGAAGGTCTGAGCGCCGGTATCAGCGCGTCCTTGTAAAGACGGTGTGGCCTCGATCGGGCGAATGCCGGGTCGAGGTGGGTGTGCGTGATGGCGCGAGCCCGCGTTTCCGGGCCGCTGCCGATGGCCAAGTTGCCTGCATCGAGTTCTCTGCGTGTTGTGTTTTTGCTGCCGGCCCCTCCCCAGGCCGGCATTTTTTTGATCCCGTTCGTCAGTGCCAACGTAAATCCCCAGCAGCATGGTCGGAATTGACGACGAGTCGACCAGATCAGTACACTGACCACCGCATCCCAAAGGGGAGTAGCTGAACTGCCGATGGTCGTCATCACGGGAACCACCTGTTCCCCGGCCCGGCAGGCGCGAAAGGCAAGCTGTTTGCCGTTCGTGTAAGCGAGACCTTTGCCATCCGGCAAAGGTCGTCTTTGTAGTGACAGCGTTTTGCCGATGGTTTGTTGTTGTATCAACCAGAGGAAATCACTGTCATGTCTGTTGTTCGCCCGTCTTGGTTCCCTTGGTCATCTTGCCTGTTGTCCGGATAAGGGGCCGTCATGGAAAGCATTGGTAATGTCTGGCTGTGGTCCGGCTTCGCGCTGTTTGTGCTGATCGCCGTTGCGCTCGATTTGCGCGGCGTAAAAAAACACGAAGACGAAGTGGTCAGCTTCAAGCAAGCGCTGTGGTGGTCGCTGTTGTGGATTGCCCTGGCGCTGCTGTTCTGCGTCGGCCTGTGGTTCTGGCTGGATCAAACCGCCGGGCGCGAATTCGCCAATCTCAAGGCCGGGGAATTCCTGACCGGTTACGTCATTGAAAAATCGCTGTCGGTCGACAACCTGTTTGTCTTCCTGATGATCTTCACGGCATTCCGGGTGCCACCGGTGTTGCAGCGGGAAGCGATTGTCATCGGCATCATTGGTGCGATCATCCTGCGCGTGATCATGATTCTGATCGGCGCCTGGCTGATCACCAAGTTTCACTGGATTCTGTATGTGTTCGGCGCCTTCCTGCTGATCACCGGCATCAAGATGCTGGTGTTTGCCGAAGCCGAGCCGGATCTGGAAACCAACCCGGTGCTGAAGTGGATGCGTGGCCATCTGCGCATCACCAATGATTACCGCGGCATGCGGCTGTGGGTGCAGGAAGCGGGCTACCGGTTCTATACCCCGCTGTTCCTGGTGATCGTGCTGATTGGCGTGACCGATATCATCTTCGCTGTCGATTCGATTCCGGCCATTTTCGCCATCACGACCGACCCGTTCATCGTGATGACCTCGAACATCTTCGCCATTCTCGGTTTGCGGGCGCTGTACTTCTTGCTGGCCGGCATGGCGAACAAATTCAAGCTGCTGAAATACGGCTTGGCCCTGGTGCTGGCGTTTATCGGCGTCAAGATGCTGCTGATCGACGTTTACAAGATCCCGGTTGCGGTCTCGCTGACCGTGGTGCTGGTGCTGCTGGCGACCAGCATGATCGCCTCGGTGTGGGCTTCGGCCGAACGTGCTGAATCTCGCGCTCGCAAGAAAGCGCTGCGCGAGCAGGGCTGATCCGCACGTGGTGGACCCGGCGGTCGGCATGGGCGAGTTGGCGTGGAGCATTGCGTCACCGCCGTTGCTGACCGCTGCGGTCGCGCCGCATCGTTTCTTTTCCGCCGAGGACTGTGTCGCGCTGTGGCGGGCATGGCAACCGCCGGCACCTGAGCCCGCGCTGCTGCCGCATCGACTCGGACGACGGTTCGAAGCGCTGTGGCAGCATTGGCTGCACGCCCATCCCCGTTGGCAGTTGCTTGCCAGTGGTCTGCAAGTCAAACAACAGCTGCAAACCGTCGGCGAGTTTGATCTGTTGGTGCAAGACCGGCGCAGTGCGGCGGTGGAACACTGGGAGTTGGCGGTCAAATTTTATTTTGGCGACGGCGACCTGCAGGACCCCGGTTGCTGGTGGGGATTGGCACGCCAGGACCGCCTGGATCGCAAGCTCACCAAGTTACAGAAGCAACTGCAATTGGCCGCAACGGCCGCGGGTCAGTGTACGTTGCAGCAAGCAGGGATCGCGGTTGCCACAACGCGCGCAATCGTCAAGGGCCGCTTGTTCTATCCGCTGGCGGCCAGTGCGGTACGCGCCGCGTTCGCAGCGCCGGCGCATTTGCGTGGCTGTTGGGCAACCGCAACAGCGTGGCGGCAATGGTGTGCCGGACAAGAATCGCCATTGGCACAGCCGTATGCCCGGGCGCTGTGGTTACAGCAGCAACTGCCTGCCAATGGCTGGTTACCGTTTACGGATTGGCTGCAACAATCAGCCGACCACGATTTCCAGTGTTATCAACTGCAAGATGGCCGAATTATTGCCGTGTTGCCGCCAACGTGGTCGTCGAGGGCGGACGAGTAGTCCTTTGCTCTGTTTGCGAAGTGGCTGACCGAAAAAAGCCCGCTACCGCGGGCTTTTCCGGCTTGCGGGCTGCAGCATTCAGCCCTTGTCGGCGGGCTCGCCCGGCTCTGGCTCGGGGTTCTTGCGCGCCGGTTCGGTGCTGAAGAAATTGCGCTGCATGGTCTTGAGCATGTTGAGGTTCTGCTCGGCGATGTTCTGCATGAACTGCATCGGGTTCGCGGTCCACATTGCCTTGACCGGATCGGTGGCATCGCGGCGCTGGCTTTCAAACAACTTCATGCTCTGTTCCAGGAAGCGGCCGGCCATGCCCTGCATGGAGTCGCCGTACATCCGGATGCAGTGGCAGAGAATGTCGGTGCTGAAAATCGGGCTGCCTTTTTCTTCTTCCTCGGCAATGATTTGCAGCAGGGTGGCGCGGGTCAGATCGTCGTCGGTCTTGGCATCGACCACCCGGAACGGGGTATACGTCATCACCAGCTCTTTGATGTCATTCAGCGTGATATAGCTGCTGATGGCCGTGTCATAGAGCCGGCGGTTCGGGTACTTCTTGATCGTGCGGATGTCAGACATTTCCACGTAACACTCCAGCTCCGTGTTGTGCGAGTCCCGTTCTGGTGGGGACGGTTTTTGCCGCTCGGGAAAGCGCTAGTCGTCTGCGCCAAATCCACGGCGCAGCATCCGAGCATATTCAGCGCCGCTGCCCGGCACAAGTATTTCTGACGTGCCAGTTCTTTGGCACATTGCGCCCGTGCAAGAAACGCCGCGCTAACTTGGCAATTTGATGACGAAAGTTTGACGCTTTTGTCCAGATTTGTCGCCGGCCGCAGCCGCCAACCCCTTGGCGACCGCGGCGCTGGCATGATGCCGGTGCGCTCAGCGCACCAGCCGGTTGTCGATCAGCTGCTGCACCACCGACGGGTCGGCCAGCGTGCTGATGTCGCCGAGGTTGCTGAATTCGTTTTCGGCGATCTTGCGCAGGATGCGGCGCATGATCTTGCCGGACCGGGTTTTCGGCAGACCGGGCGCCCACTGGATGTAATCCGGCTTGGCGATGGCGCCAATCTCGCGCGCCACGGTCTGGCGCAGCGCCTCGACCAACTCCGGTGTGCCCTCAACCCCCTGCTTCAGCGTCACGTAGGCATAAATGCCCTGACCCTTGATGTCGTGCGGGCAGCCGACCACCGCCGCTTCCGCGACCAGGTGGTGCGCCACCAGCGCGCTTTCCACTTCGGCAGTGCCGATACGGTGGCCGGAGACGTTCAGCACGTCATCGACCCGGCCGGTGATCCAGTAATAGCCGTCGGCATCGCGGCGGGCACCGTCGCCGGTGAAGTACATGCCGGGGTAAGTCTTGAAATAGGTATCGATGAAGCGCTGGTGATCGCCGTACACCGTGCGCATCTGCCCCGGCCACGAATCGAGCAGCACCAGGTTGCCGCTGACTTCACCGTGCTGGATGACGCCATTGGCATCGACAATGGCCGGCAGCACCCCCGGCAGCGGTTTGGTCGCCGAGCCGGGCTTCAAGGCGGTCGCGCCCGGCAGCGGCGAAATCAAAATGCCGCCGGTTTCGGTTTGCCACCAGGTGTCGACAATCGCGAGTTTGCCGTTGCCGACCACCCGGTGATACCACTCCCAGGCTTCCGGGTTGATCGGCTCGCCAACGGTGCCGAGCAGTTTCAGCGACGCGCGCGAGCTGCTCTGCACCGGCGCTTCGCCTTCGCGCATCAGCGCGCGGATCGCCGTCGGCGCGGTGTAGAAAATATTGACCTTATGTTTGTCGACGACCTGCCAGAACCGGGAGAAATCCGGATACTGCGGCACGCCTTCAAACATCAGCGAGATCGCGCCATTGGCGAGCGGGCCGTAGACCACATAACTGTGGCCGGTGATCCAGCCGACATCGGCGGTGCACCAGTGCACGTCGCCGTCGTGGTAATCGAACACCACCTCATGGGTGAACGAGGCCCAGACCAGATAACCGCCGCTGGTGTGCAGCACGCCTTTCGGTTTGCCGGTCGAGCCGGAGGTGTACAGGATGAACAGCGGATCTTCCGCACTCACCAGTTCTGGCGGACACAGCGAGGATTCTTTTTCCACCAGCGCTTCGTAGCGCAGATCACGGCCACTGTGTTCCAGCCAGTGCGCGCCGGTGCGCTGCACCACAATCACGTTCTGCACGCATTCGGTGCCTTTCCGGGTCAGCGCAGTATCGACCCAGGCTTTCAGCGGAATGGTTTTGCCGCCGCGCAGGCCTTCATCGGCAGTGATGACGATTTTGCTCTGGCAATCTTCAATGCGGCCCGCCAGCGACTCCGGCGAGAAGCCGGCAAACACCACCGAATGCACGGCGCCAATGCGGGCGCAGGCCAGCATCGCCACCGCGGCTTCCGGAATCATCGGCAGATAAATGGTGACCCGGTCGCCTTTCTTGACCCCGAGTTTTTTCAGCGCATTGGCCAGCTTGCAGACGCGGGCATGCAGATCGTTGTAAGTGAGGTATTCGGCCGGCTCGTTCGGGTTGTCCGGCTCCCAGATCAGCGCGGTCTGGTTGCCGCGCTTGGCGAGGTGGCGGTCCAGGCAATTGACCGATACGTTCAGCTCGCCGTCGTGATACCAGCGTATGTGCAGATCGTCCGCGGCGTAACTGACATCCTTTACCTGCGTGTAAGGTTTGCTCCAATCCAGCCGGCGGCCCAGCTCGGCCCAGAACCGTTCCGGTTCCTCGCCATGCTGTTTGCACAAGCCCTCGTACAGCGCGGCGGTCACTTTGGCGTGCGCCGCCATGCTCGCCGGGACCGGATACACGTGTTCGGACATCTCCCTCTCCTCCATGGTGCTGGTCTTAACGGTTATTGCCCTGCCAGCGAGGGCATGAAATTGGCTTGTTGGTAGCGAGAATGGTCCACCCTGCCATACCGTTGGAAGCGTCCCGCGGTAAGTTCTTCGCAAGATGTCTCCCGCAAGAGGCCACCCGCAAGAGGCCACCCGCAAGAGGCCACCCGCAAGAGGCCACCCGCAAGAGGCCACCCGCAAGAGGCCACCCGCGGGAAGTCCCGTGGCAGGCTGGCACTAGCCTGTATCCCCCTCCCCCTTGATGGGGGAGGGCCGGGGAGAGGGTGACCCTGCCGCCCGAGCCGATGTCGCGAGTGCGCTCTGCATGCGCGTGCTCCAGCACCCGCGTACCGGACCTGCGAGCATGGCGCCAGCCACAGGCCCGGTCAACCGGCAGCCGGGCATTTGCCCACGCCGTCATATGCCGGATTCCCTTGGCCGGCCCCAGCCCCTCCGGTATCCTTGCCGCCCCGCTTACCCCAGTGCCGGCGCAGCTTTGGCCTGCATGCCGGGGTATGCCCCACAGCCGATTCACCCAACGCGCACGGTTCATCATGTTTGAGTGGATTTACAGCCCCGAGGCCTGGATTGCCCTCGCCACGCTGACCGCCCTGGAAATTGTCCTCGGCATCGACAACATCATCTTCATTTCAATTCTGGTCGGCCGGTTGCCGCCGGAGCAGCGCCATTCGGCCCGCCTGCTGGGCCTCGGCCTGGCGATGCTCTCACGCATCCTGCTGCTGCTGTCGCTGGCCTGGGTCGCGCGCCTGGTCACGCCATTGTTCGATCTGCTCGGTCACGAAATCTCCGGCCGGGATCTGGTGCTGATCGGCGGTGGCCTGTTCCTGCTGGTCAAGGCCACCAAGGAAATCCACGCCGCCGTCGAAGGCGAACCCGAAGACAGCCCGCAACTGCGCAAAGCCAAATACCTCGGCACCCTGGTCCAGATCGCCATCATCGATATCGTGTTCTCGCTCGACTCCGTCATCACAGCGGTCGGCATGGCCAACGACATTCCGGTCATGGTCATCGCCATCATGGTCGCCGTCGGCGTCATGATGTTCGCCGCCAAAGCGATTGGCGAATTTGTCGATCAGCACCCCACCATCAAAGTGCTGGCGCTGTCCTTCCTCATCATGATCGGCATCGCCCTGATCGCCGAAGGCCTCGCCTTCCACATCCCGAAGCCGTACATCTACTTCGCCATGGCATTCTCGGTAACGGTCGAGATGATCAATATCCGGATGCGCAAGAAGATTGATGCGAGGGCGAAGATGTAGCGCGGTTGCGTATGTCTTAGTAGCCTGGGTTGTGCCAACGGCATGACCCGGGGGAAAACAAGAAAGGCGAGTCCATGACTCGCCTTTCTATTTATTCTTGAGCTCAACCAATATGCGATACATTTTGATACAAGCCACCCTTGCTTGCGCGGCATTGCACAAAATTTGTCCGTAGCGCTTTCGTGGCAGTTGTTACTCAACTATCATCCGAGCCCGCGGTTTAAGGCCGGTTGTTTGTATGAGTGCAAAACTGGCGTTGATGGTCGGCCACCGAATTGTCTTTATCGTCACTCTCTCTGTTCTCTGCTGTAATCGAGTTAACTGATGTCAACAAGAATCCTTTTTGTGCTGGTGCTGCTGCTCGCCTCCATGAATACCGCTCAAGCGGATACTGTCCCGCTCGACGCCAAGTCAGCGGACAAGGTGGTTGAAACAAGATGGAAGCATGGTTCCGGAAGTTGGTCGCAAACGATTATTTCCGCCAGCGACTATATTTATCCCACACGTGAAGCCGCAATGGACGCGATGTGCGAGAAATATGCCACGAATGCGCCTCAGGGAATGCGTCTCTGCGATAATGTGCCGATACTCGCTATCAAAGGCGTTCTCCTTCAGTGTCCTATTGATGTTCCTCCGGAAAGTGGAACTGGCTCTACGTTTCGATACCACTATCGGTGGATTCGGTATTACTGTGACGGTTCGACAAGTACCGAAGAACACGACAGCCCCCTGCAATCCGTCGGCTCCCAAACCACAACCAGCTACCGCTGCCCGGACGGCTTTCCTTTCGGTCCGGATACCAACAATCTCTGCTGGCGCTGCCCGCAAATGGGGGCCAACACCAATCGATCACCAAGCTTCCTCAACCAAAGCACTGTACGGTGGGCGGCTGGCCTGAAGTGCTACGAGGACATTCCGGTAGTCGAGTCTTGCAAGAATACGGCGAGTAACCCGATTGCCTGCCGCACCGGCGAGAAGCTGCAAACTGAAACCGACTATCGTGGTGCAGAAGGCTTGCTTTTTGCCCGGCAATATCGCAGTCAGCCGTTCGGTTTCAATGAAAAAACCGCAGATCCCGATTGGTTCTGGACGGACGATGTTTCGTTTCGAATGCTGAAAGAAACCTCGTTTGGCCGTGTAGCTGAAATCCGCTTCGGCAATGGTGGCCGTTTGTTGTTTATCGGGGCCACGAATACCGTCACGACCCTGAACTCCAATACGTGGGCGCATGGTGCCGTCCGACAGCTCGGCGGAAGCTGGCAATGGACCACCGCGAACGGCATTAAGTACACATTTGGTACTGGCGGGAAGGTGGTCAGCAAAACCATGCCGGACAACAAGCTCTGGCAGTACCAGTGGACCGATCTCGGTAACGGCGAATACCGGCTGAGCACCATCACAGATCCGGCTGGCCGCAAGTTGCGTGTCGGTCACGATAGTCAAGGGCGCATGGTGTCCCTGACAGATCCGGCCAATCAGCAGTATCGTTACGAATACGATGCCCACGGCAACCAGAGTGCCGTCATTTATCCGGACGAAACACCATCTATCGACAGCGACAATCCACGTCGGCAATACCTGTATGAGGATGAGCGCTTTCCACACCACCTGACCGGCATTATCGATGAAAATGGTGATCGCTACGCCACGTACGCCTACGACCAGCAAGGTCGCGGCATCCTGAGCGAACACGCGGGTCATGCCGGGAAAACCACGTTCGAGTATCTGGAGTCCGGCAATACGATTGTTCAATTTCATCAAGATGAACAGAGCTATCGTGAACAGTTGCGGGTGATTGATCGTGCCAATGGGCGTGAGCGCTTGCTGCGCGAAGAAGATTACCCCTGTCCGAATTGCGCCACTGGCACACTGATTCGAGAGTACGACAGCAACGGTTGGCTGAGCCGGGAGGTGGACCGGAATGGCGTCGTCACGACTTACAAACGGAATATCTATGGTAACGAAACCGAGCGGCGCGAGGCTGTTGGTACTCCGTATGAACGTGTCATCACCACGTGGAGCAACGGTTTCCTGCCGGAGGTGATTAACGACGGTACTCGTACCCAGACCTACCGATACTACTCGGGGTTGCTGATGGAGTTCTCGGAGAAGGACAACGCCACGGCTGTGACGCGCACGACCAAGTACTCGTACAACTTTCTGAAAAGTTGGTTGCTTAGTACCGACGGCCCGCGTACCGATGCCAGCGATATCACCCGCTACACCTACGACACCCAGGGCAACCTGACCAGCGTCACCAACGCGCTCAACCACATCACCACACTGAGCAACTACGACGCCCACGGCAAACCCGGCCAAATTATCGACCCGAACGGCTTGGTGACCACGCTCACCTATACTCCGCGCGGCTGGCTGAAAACCCGCACCGTCGGCGGTCTGACGACCACCTTTGATTACGACAAGGTCGGTCAGCTCATCAAAGTGACGATGCCGGATGCCAGCTTCATCGCTTATGAGTACGATGCCGCGCACCGGCTCACTGCCATCAGCAACACGCTGGGTGAGCGCGTCGAGTACGCGCTCGATTACGCCGGTAATCGCATCAAGGAAGAAGTGAAAGCGGCCGATGGCAGTGTGGTGCTGCGCCGCTCGAAAGTGTTCAACGCGCTCAATCAGCTGCTGCAAGAACTCAATGCCGCCAATCAAGTCGTCGCAAGCTATGCCTACGATGCCAACGGCAACCTGACCGGCACCACGCGCTATACGGAATCTGACAGCCACAGCAGCAGCTACGGTTACGATGCGCTCAATCGCCTGAGCAAAATCACCGACGCGCTCAACGGCGTCACCGACTTTGCCTACAACGCGCAAGATCAGCTGACCCAGGTCACCGACCCGAAACGGCTCAGCACCGCCTACGGTGTCGATGGCCTCGGCCAGCTCAAACAAACAGTGAGCCCGGACACCGGCGTCGCCACGCAAACCTATGACAGCGCCGGCAACGTCAAGACCAGCACCAACGCCCGTGGCCACACCACCACCTACACCTACGACGCGCTCAACCGTGTCAGCAAAATCGTGTATCACGATGGCGTGCAGGTCGTCTTCGGTTATGACGAGGTCGCCGGTGGCAACTTTGGTATCGGCCGCCTGACCAGCGTCACTGACAGCAGCGGCAGCACGACCTATCGCTACGACCAACACGGCCGCCTGCTGCGCAAAACCCAAACGTTCTCGTTTACACCAACAGGCACCGCGTTGGTGACGGCCTATGCCTACGACAGCTACGGCCGGCTCGCCAGCCAGACCACACCGTCTGGCGCGGTCATCGGCTACCGCTACAACAGCGCCGGCCAGGTCGAAGCGCTCAGCATCAACGGTCACGACGAGCTGTACAGCCTGCGCTACCAACCTTTTGGTGGCGTGCAAAGCTGGCGCTGGCGCGACGGCACCCTGCACAGCCGCAGCTACGATCTCGACGGCCGCCTGACGAGCTACCCGCTTGGGTCACAATCCGTTGTGCTCAGCTACGACCGTGCCGGCCGTCTGATCCAGCAAAGCGGCGCGCTGGCCAAACAGTTTGATTACGACCGGCTGGACCGCCTCACCGGCACCACCAGCCTCATCAACCAACTGTTCGGTTACGACGCCAATGGCAACCGCGAATCGTTGACGCAAGATGGCGCGCTCAGCGATTACGACAACGCCAGCAACAGCAACCGCATTCTGGGTATCAGCGGCAGCGAAAGCCGCATCTACCAATACGACGCCGCCGGCAACACTCTCAGCGATGGCCTGCGCACGTATGAGTACAACACCGCCAACCGCCTGAGCCGCATCACGAAAGGCAGCGTGGTGGTCGACAACCACTACAACGGCCTCGGCCAGCGCGTCCGCAAACTGGTCAGCGGCAGCGAAAGCCGCGATGTCCGCTATGCGTATGACGAAGCCGGGCAGACGATGGGCGAATACAATGCGGATGGCACGCTGATAAACGAAGTTGTCTATCTGGGTGACATGCCGGTTCTGTTAATCAAACAAGGTGGCGTCTTCATCATCCAAGCGGACCAACTGAATACGCCGCGCGCCATCCTCAACAGCACGCAAGTTGTGGTGTGGAGCTGGGATAGTGATGCATTCGGCAGCACGCCAGCGAATGAAGATCTGGATGGCAATGGCTTAGCGCTGCAGTTCAATCTGCGGTTCCCCGGTCAGATCCGCGATCCGGAAACAGGGCTGCATTACAACTACTGGCGTACGTTTGATCCTGCAACTGGCCGCTATATCGAATCTGATCCGATTGGATTGAAAGGTGGCATAAACACTTATGCTTACCTGATTAGTGTCGATCCACATCACAAGCGCAGAAAATGCGCCTGAAGGCAGCGGAAACTGGCGAAAACGGCAAACTCGAAGGTGCCACCATGGCCATCAATGCCATCCAGTTTCAGAAAGGAA